>NZ_JADKCX010000064.1 GCF_016718685.1 Haliscomenobacter sp.
GAATTTTTCGGAGGCAAAAGCACTCAAACCCGGAAAATTGATGGCTTCCACCGGATGATCTGCGGGTAAAACCAGCGCAAAAGTTTCCCGATACATCAAACGGGTATCCCAGCGCGCATCGAAAGGGGGATTGCGCACGAATGCTACATCCAACATCCCTTTTTGTAAGGCTTCCAATTGAGAGGCGGTGGTCATTTCTGACAGATAAGTCTGCACGGCCGGGTAGCGCTGGTTCAACTCCACCAGGATTTCGGGCAAAAAAGTATGAATACAAGAGCCCACGTAACCCAAGCGAATTTCGCCTTGCTCACCCCGTTCAATCATCGGCAAGTGGTTGCGGATTTCTTCCACTTGGGCCAACAAGTGTTTGGCTTCATTCCACAGGTAGATGCCCGCTGGCGTCAGGGATACCTTGCGTTTGTTGCGTATAAACAGGGAGACCTTCAACTCTTTTTCCAGTTCCTGGATCTGTTTGGTCAAGGCTGGTTGTACAATGAAGAGTTTGTTGGCGGCGCGGCCAAAATGCAATTCTTCCGCCAAAATGGAAAAAGAGCGCAACTGACGTAGATCCATTAATCACTTTTTTTGATTAAAGATGCAAAAAAATACCATTTCCGGCAATTAAAAGAAGGCGATAACTTTGAAGAGCCAAATAAAACCAAATTTATGCCTGTAGTACTGGACAAAGCGGTCAAATCGCCCGTACACGAAATTGGATCAGCCGAATTGAACCTGGAACGGGTGAAAACCATCCTGAAAGAACGTCGGAAATTGGCGTTATCCCCTACTGCGAAGGCGCGGATTTTGCATTGCCGCGCCTATCTCGACCAAAAACTTGCGGCATCAGAACAGCTTTTTTACGGCATCAATACTGGCTTTGGCTATTTGCAAAACGTGCGCATCAACCGAACCGAGACCACGGATTTGCAGTACAACCTGCTCCAGTCTCACGCCTGTGGGTTGGGAGAGGAAGTACCCGCCGACATAGTGCGTTTGATGCTGTTGTTCAAAATTGAGGCTTTATCACAAGGCTATTCGGCCGTTCAATTGAGCACCGTAGAACGGTTGATCGATTTTTTTAACCACGACCTGTTGCCCATCGTTTACACCCAGGGTTCACTGGGGGCTTCCGGCGATTTGGCGCCATTGTCACACCTCAGCCTACCCCTGATTGGATTGGGAACCCTGCGGGTAAAAGGCAAAAAAATGCCCGCAGCCCAGGTGCTCGCCCAGTTTCATTGGGAACCCATTGCGCTGCAAGCCAAAGAAGGCATTGCCCTGATCAACGGCACGCAGTTCATGTTGGCCTACGGCTTTTACAACCTCATGCTGGCCGAACGGGCACTACACTGGTCAGATCTGATTGCGGCCATGAGCATCGATGCTTTTGACGGCAGTATGCAACCTTTTCACGAGCGTTTGCACCAAATCCGCCCTCATCCGGGTCAGATCGACACCGCTGCAAAAATTCGTCAATACTTGTTGGGTAGTGCAATTGCGGAAAAAACCAAAGAACAAGTACAAGATCCCTACTCTTTCCGCTGCATCCCGCAGGTACACGGCGCTTCAAAGGATGTTTTTGCCCAAACCCTGGCCGTGATGACCCGCGAGGCGAATTCCGTTACGGACAATCCCAATGTGTTCCCCGATGATGACCTGATCCTTTCCGGTGGGAATTTTCACGGACAACCCCTGGCTATGGCGCTCGATTTTTTGAGCATTGCCATGGCGGAGATTGGCAGTATTTCCGAACGTCGTACTTATCAATTGTTGTCCGGTCAGCGGGGATTGCCCTTGTTTTTAATCAAAAATCCCGGCCTGCACTCTGGATTGATGATCCCGCAATACACCGCAGCGGGAATTGTCAGCGAAAATAAACAACTCTGTACCCCGGCTTCGGTGGATTCAATTGTTTCGTCCAACGGGCAAGAGGATCACGTGAGTATGGGGGCAAATGCGGCCGTCAAATGTGCCCGGGTGCTGCACAATGTGGACAAAATCCTGGCGATCGAATTGCTGAGTGCTGCTCAGGCCTTGGAATTTCGACGCCCGCTGTATAGCTCCCCGGTGATTGAAGATGTACATGCGGCTTTCCGCAGCGTGGTTTCTTTTAATGAACAAGACCGAATTTTGGCGGATGACTTGCAAGAAAGCATCGCTTTTTTAACCAGCTATAAACAGCCGTCTTATGCTTGCTGAAAAAATAAACCAATACCGCACCCCTACGGGCACTACCCTCAACTGCAAAGGTTGGGTACAAGAAGCGGCACTGCGCATGTTGCTCAACAACATCGATCCAGAAGTTGCCGAAAAACCCGAAGAACTCATCGTGTACGGCGGCCGGGGAAAAGCTGCCCGCAACTTTGAGGCGCTTGAACTCATCATCAAAGCCCTCAAAAACCTCAACAACGACGAAACGCTGCTCATCCAGTCGGGAAAACCTGTAGGTGTGTTGCCCACCCACCCCGATGCGCCACGGGTCATCATCTCCAATTCTCAACTGGTACCCAATTGGGCCAACTGGGAACACTTCAACGAGCTGGAGAAAAAAGGCCTGATGATGTACGGCCAAATGACTGCGGGCTCCTGGATTTACATTGGTTCGCAGGGCATTGTACAAGGCACATATGAGACGTTTTCAGCCATTGCCAATCAACATTTTGGCGGCTCTTTGCGCGGAACACTTACTGTAACTGCGGGTTTGGGTGGCATGGGTGGCGCTCAACCCATGGCCGTCACCATGAACGACGGCGTTTGCCTCGTGGCCGAAGCTGAAGCATGGCGCATCCACAAACGGCTACAAACCCATTACCTCGACGAGCAGATGGACTCCATTGACGCGGCCATCGATCGGGCACTGGAACTGCGCCGCCAAGGTGAAAAACGCTCCATCGGGGTGCATTGCAACATTGTGGACTTGCTGGAACGGATGTTGGAACGCAACATCACCCCCGATATCCTCACGGATCAAACCTCGGCCCATGACCCCATCATCGGCTATTTTCCCCACGAAATCAGTGTGGAACAGGCCAATATTCTACGTACCGAAAACCCGGAGCAATACCTTGACCTGGCTTACCGCTCTATCGTTCGGCATGTAGAATTGATGCTCGAACTGCAAAAACGTGGAGCCATTACTTTTGACTACGGCAACAACTTGCGCGGCCGTGCCGCCGAAAAAGGGCTGCGCAATGCGTTTGACTTCCCTGGTTTTGTACCCGCCTATATTCGTCCCTTGTTTTGTGAGGGCAAAGGCCCTTTCCGGTGGGCGGCCCTTTCTGGTGACCCTGAAGACATTCGGGTAACCGATGAATTGATTTTGGAACTTTTTCCCGAAAATAAATCCCTGCACCGCTGGATTCACAAGGCACAGGAACAAATTGCCTTTCAGGGTTTACCTGCCCGCATTTGTTGGCTTGGTTTAGGCGAAAGGGAAAAAGGCCGGACTGGCCTTTAATGAGCTGGTGCGCCTGGGCAAGGTAAAAGCACCAATTGTGATTGGTCGCGATCATTTGGATGCGGGTTCGGTCGCCTCGCCCAACCGTGAAACCGAAGCCATGCTGGATGGTTCGGATGCCGTGGCTGATTGGCCGATTTTGAATGCGCTGATCAACACCGCTGGCGGAGCCAGTTGGGTGTCGCTGCACCACGGCGGCGGCGTAGGCATGGGGTATTCCATCCACGCAGGGATGGTCATTGTGGCCGATGGTACCGAAGAGGCTGCGCGTAGACTCAAGCGGGTACTGCACAACGACCCGGCGATGGGGGTGATTCGGCATGCCGACGCGGGGTATGATATTGCCAAAGATATGGCGCGGAAACACCGTCTGGAGCTGAAGTAGTGTGATTTACCACCTTAGACACCTAAGTTCACCTTAGACCTTGCTCATATGCTCTAAGGTGAACTTAAGTGTCTAAGGTGGTGAAAAAAATACATAATTTGCCGTCTATGCTGTTGACCAACATCAAGTGTTTACTGGGTACACATGCGCGGACTAGCCCCTTACGTGGTTCTGAGCTGGCTCAATTGCCTCGCATTGAGCCGGCTTTTGTACGGATAGAAGGAAGACAAATTGTAGAATTTGGCCCCATGAGTGCACTAAGGGTCATGGAAAAGCCGGAACAAACCCTCAACCTCAGCGACCGCTACGTGTTGCCTTGCTGGTGCGACTCCCATACCCATCTGGTGTTTGCGGGCAGCCGTGAGCAAGAATTTGTAGACAAAATCCGTGGCCTCAGTTATGCCGAAATTGCGCAAAAAGGCGGTGGAATCCTGAATTCTGCGCGCTTGTTGCAAAATACGCCCGAAGCAATCCTTTACCAACAAGCCAGCCATCGCCTGGAGGACTTGAAAAAACTGGGTACGGGAGCCGTCGAAATCAAAAGTGGCTATGGCCTTACCCTCGAAGCGGAGTTGAAAATGCTGCGGGTGATTCAACGCTTAAAAAAAGAAGCGGGCATCCCCATAAAAGCTACTTTTTTAGGCGCACATGCCTTCCCACCAGAATTTCAGCACAATCGGGAGGGGTATATCCGCCTCATCGTTGAAGAGATGTTGCCCCGCATTGCCCAGGAAAAATTGGCCGATTATATCGATGTCTTTTGTGAACAGGGATTTTTTTCGCCCTCGGAAAGCACCCAAATTCTGGAAGCCGGCATACAGTATGGCTTAAAACCCAAATTACACGCCAACCAGCTCCACAATTCAGGCGGGGTACAAGTAGGTATCCAAACCGGAGCTGTTTCGGTAGACCATTTGGAAAACATTGGCGAAGCAGAAATCCAACTGTTGGCACAAAATCCTATAATAGCGACACTTTTGCCATCGGCAGCATTTTTCCTGCGTTTGCCCTATCCGCCCGCCCGACAATTGATTGAAGCGGGTGCGGCAGTCTCCATTGCCAGCGATTTCAACCCCGGATCTTCACCGAGTGGGAACATGCCGCTACTGCTTGCCCTGAGTTGCATCCAAATGCGGATGTTGCCTGAAGAAGCCATCAATGCCGCTACCTTTAACGGAGCTTGTGCCATGGAAGTGCAAAACGAAGTAGGGAGCATTGCCATCGGCAAACGCGCCAACCTGATCGTGACCAAAGCGATGCCTTCGCTGGCATATTTGCCGTATGCGTTTGGCAGCAATCTGATCGAGCGGGTGATGATTAATGGAGGGTTCGTGGGTTCGTAAGTTCGGGGGTTCCAACGGTCGCCAAGCTGGTCACTGAGCGAAGTCAAGTGGACCCGAGGTGCCGGTAGAACCCCGAACTTACGAACCCATGAACCCTCCCAAACCAATTGCTATGCAAAATTTCCACCCCTTCTCCGCCTCCGATCTCCACAGCCGAGTGCGCATTCGTGCGCACGAAACCAAGCTGGGACAGCGGGTAGTTGTCCGGCATGAACTGGATGCAAAAAGCCCCCTGTTTGTTTTATTTGGGGTAAAAGAAGACCTGGGTGTCAAGGCCAATTATGGTGTAGGTGGTGCAGGTTCGGCCTGGGAGAGTTTTTTAGATGCTTTTCTCAACATTCAGGATACCCCCTTCTTGCGTGGGGAGGGCATTCAAATACTGGGACATTTTGATTTTAGTACATTCGAACCTCAGATTGAAGTGAACAATTTACGCCAGCAAGTTGAACGTGTAGATGCTGAAGTGGCTGCCCTGGTGTCGCGAATTGTCAGTTTGGGTAAAATTCCGCTGATCATCGGCGGCAGCCATGCCGGGGCTTATGCCAATTTGCTCGGAACCGCGACAGGCTTACGCAAGCACTGGCCCAAAACCAGCGTCAATTGTATCAATCTCGATGCTCATTCCGATTATCGGATCATGGAAGGGCGGCACAGTGGCAACGGCTTTCGCTACGCCCAAGAGGAAGGTTTTTTGCACAAATACGCCATCGTGGGTTTGCACGAAAATTATACGCCAGAAAATATTCTTCAGGATTTAGAAGCCCACCCCCGGATTCATTTTTCCACCTGGGAGGATATTTTTTTGCGGGAAAAATTCAGTTTTGCCGCAGCGGTCGATCAGGCAATATCCTTTACTCAAAGCCATGAGCGCCTGCTGGGTATAGAACTGGACGTAGACTGCATCGAAAATGTACTCTCCAGCGCGATGACTCCTACGGGCCTATCCACCCAACAAGCCCGGTATTTTTTGTACCAAACCGCCCAGCGTTGCAACGTGGCTTACCTGCACATTTGTGAGGCCGCAACGGTACTGGAAAATGGCTTGCAAAATCGGAGTACGGGGAAATTGTTGAGTTATTTGGTCAGTGACTTTGTTAAAGGGAAAGGTTTTAGGTTTTAGGGTTGCGGCAGTCGAAGAGGTTCGGGTGCGCTCAGCCCCGCAACCTAAAACCTAAAACTTAAAACCGTTTACGGCCTGGCTACCGTCTTATCCTTCGGATATTTCAACCAATATTTAAAGCGCAGGGTTTTGCTGCCAAAGGCTGGAATCTCCAGGCGCCAGAGCAATTTGCCAAAGTCGGCGGTGTACTGAGCACCACTCTTTTCTTCTAGCTCTACGGTAATCTCCGCTTGTTTGGATACAGGAATTTGATCCAGCACTTCGATGTTGATGGGGACTTTTTTGTTGTTCTTTACTACAATGTCGTAGGCCACCAATTCGCGTTTGTAGTTGTTCAAAAACTTGGGCGTATAGGCCAAATCGGTTGGTTTTACCCGCTTGATGCTGATGTCTTCGTCGCGACCCAGGGAGAGCAACAAGGTGTCCGATACCGTTTTGGTGTCGATCTCAGATTGTCCAACGTAAGTATCTTTGAAGAAGATTTGGGCGGTACCCGACAACAAGCCGTAACGGCCATAGTTGGGGATTTTGGCCAAAAGGAAGACCCCAGGATCCAGTTTAGGTACCGCGTGATACTGGTAAATGGCTTCCATTTGTTCCTCTTTGTAGCGCACCGTTTGGGGTTCGGTACCCGAAACGATGGTTTGTGGCGCGGTGATTTCAAACTCTTCTCCGCTGGTGCTTTCTTCGGGCTGTTCCTTAATTTCTTCATCGGTCACTTCGCCCACATCACCAAGGCCAGCGGAAGGTTTGGCCATATCCCTTCGGCTTTCGGTTTGTACTTGGGAGAGGTTATAGGAATTGGATCTTCCGGCGGCCAATCCATCATCCAAATTGGGTTGGTAACGGGCCACGTAATAATCGATGCTTTGTGGGGTCAAAATGGGGCGATTGTTGTCACTCAGGGGCCGGGCAGAGGATAGTTTGAGTTTGATCCCTTGCCAATCAAAGCCGGATTGTTGGCTAACCACGGCTTTGTACACCATGCGCAAGGGTTTGTCAACGGCTTCAGCACGCAGGTCGTAGGCAGGAGTCCAGTACGCTTTGGTGATGAAATAAATACAGCTGATGTTGAGGGTTTGGGCAGTGGCTGACTCGATTTGCAGCACAATTTCGCCCGAAGTTTGGGTCTCGCGGCGGTTGAGTTTGCTGAACCTTACGTTCATGGCCGTCATCAAGCGGTCTTCTTTACGACGCAGGATGCTGATGTCCAATTGGCGGTTTTTGATCTCGGCTAGGCGATCCCGGTAGTACTGGGTCATTTCTTTCCAATCATTCACCGTCAGGGTACTCTTTTCTCCGGCACCCACCCGTTTTTGATTCTCCTGCAAGCTACTTTCTTCTTTGCTCAATACTTCATTCTCGGCTACAAGGCGGAGGATGCGGTCGTTGACGGTTTCAATAGAATCTTGTAGCGCTTTGATGGCCGATCCATTGGGTTGGTTGAGTTCAATCGTCGCCCGGCGAAAAAACGCGGACAAAAGATCTGCTTTTCCCTCAATGCGCACTTGAACGCTGTTGGGGTTCATGTCGACCGGAAGTTTTTCAAATACAATCTGGTTGCTACCTGCCGTCAAACGCACCGAGGCAATATTGGTCAATTTGGCACCGCTGCGGTACACGGTTACTTCGCTGATGCGCGAGGGCAGACGGGTTTCAGCAAAAGTCGAAATGCCTAAAATCAGGAATAGGGTAATGATGATGTGTTGTTTCATGGTGATGTTTTTTTATCGCACAGGGAAAGGATGCAATTCGGGGTAGAATTGCATAAGTGTATGCTAATGTTTTTATATTTCTATTCGAAAAACTGGAGGGCTTCTTTTAATGATTTGGCGTTTTTACTCAAGGTTAGGTTGTGTTGATAAGCTTTAAGTGCCTCTTTTTCCTCCCGAACTGCTTTTTGGCGAAACATCTTCATGGTGATTGGATTCGGATGGCAGAGGTGTTGGCGTATATAAGTCTCAAAACCGGTATCCATCCCCATGGAGTCGATTTGAGACAATAGCGCTTCTTCCTGGTTTTTTAAAACTTGCAGGTAATATTTGAATTCCTTATCCGGCATTAGGGCCAAATCACCACTTTGTCTGTTGAGGTATTCCGCCTGAAGGTTGAGCAAGGCAAAAAAGTCATTGCGGGCATAAGCTTCATTTACCCGCTGAATGATTTCGGTTTTGGTTACTTTTTTATCTTCATCACTTTCGAGATCGGGGTGCAGTAATTTGACCAATTCGTTGTAAATATTTTTGCTGACTTTCTGGACGTCCTTTTCTTTTTGGCGTTCGCGTGCGACTTTCAATTTTTGTTTTTCCGTTTTGGATTGATGCGCGTTTGTCGCTTCTCGTTCGGCATTTTCCTGTTCCTTGCTTTGAGCAGCGGCTTGTGCTTTTTCCAGAATTTGCTCAAAATCGTCCTCTTCATCCAGATCTACATCCAGACCAAAAGAACGCAGCATCTCTTCGGTTCTTTCGGCTTTGAGTTGTCTTTTTTGGGCTTCCAATTCTTCCCAGGTACGGTCGGAGTAATGGTTGAAAATTTCGATCAATGCTTCAAAACCCTGCCCCTGCATTTGGAAGAGGTATCGACAACGGGAGACAATCAGTTGCGCGATTTTTTCACGGTCTTTTCGTCCAAAATAGCATTGGGGTAAGCCTGATGCAGCGCCCGTACCTCCTCTGCGATCAAATGATGTTGTTTTTTGTGCAAAGGTTTGATTTCAGCATGATAAAAAACGCTACCGGAACTCATCTGCTCTTGCAAGGTTTCCAACTGTTCTTTAAGTGCATTGATGTGATCAACCAGTGCATTGAATTGCTTGTATCGCTTGGCCTGCGGGCTTTTGTCATTTTTGGCAACCTGAATGCTGATCGGCTTTTTTCAAAAACCAAAATAAAGTGAAAAGTGAAAAACGAAAAGAAAAGAACAATTGATCAAATTTTCAATGGGGCTAGGATTTCCGCCAATTGTTTTTCTATTGCTTCCCAAGGCGTATCCCGCGTGAACTGCACCCGAGCACGCAAGAGATTTCGGTGTGCAGAAGGCCAATAGCGACCCAAAAGTGCCCGCAATTCGCGACGCAACTTTTCTTCCTTTGCCCAGCACCAGGCCAGATAAAGATAGGGCAACATAGCTGGTGGAACCCCATTGTGACTGAGCAACTGCGCCGCAAGCCTCACGTTGATGGGGTCGGCATGGAGTAACAATTGCTGAAGATTTTTTTGCGCTTGCGCATCAAAAACAGGCACTCCGGGGCCGAGCAATTGTTCGAGTTCGGTTTCGTCGAGCCAGGTAATGCCCGTATTCTCTGGTAGTTTGTCGGGAAAAGGGGGATTGGCCAGTACCCAAAAAAGTGCTTGCGCTGGTGGGCACAATTTTAATCCCTTTTGTTCCAACCTGTATTTTAAGTCCTGCCTGGATTGAGTACTCCGACCAACCAGCGCCAAGGTAGCTCCGGCGCTGATGTTTTTTACAGCAAAATCAGGCGATCGCCTTTGTAGTAAATGCTGGCGCAAATCTTGTTGTAATGCCGGAATCCCCAAACCAATGCCCTTGAGCAGCAATGGCAGGGGCAACCTGGACAAATTTGTTTTTTCCTCAAAACGTTTGCCACAACAAAAGTCGTTCTTGTTCAGGAATTTTTTTGCGGGCACAAGCTTTGGCAAAAGGTAACAATTTTTTCCACAACGGAGATCCAGCGACTCTACGCAAGATTGTTGGCCGAGGAAGCTTCAACACTTCAACTACGATCTCAGGAGGGCATACTTTGGGTAACGTTAAATTTTCCAAACCCGCACATGCCGACAATCCAGGCAATCGCTCCAGGGGATTGTAGGAAAGATCGAGGCTGCGCAGGGTTTTATTTTGAAAAAAAGATGCGGGCGCTGTGGCCAAATGGTTCTGCTTTAGGTTGAGCTTGCGCAATTTTGGCGGTAGATGAGGCCATTGTTTAAAAGCATTGTGTTCAAGATTTATTTCTTCTAAGCGGTCAAGTGTAGAAAAATAAGGGGGGAGTTCCGAACATCCGTTTTTGGCCAGGTTGAATTCTTTGAGCCAAAGGCATTGGGCCAAACTAGGAGGCAATGTGCTGATTTGGTTGTTGCCCAAATGAAGCGCCCGCAAAAAGGAATGTCCGCAAAATGATCCGGCAAACGTTTTAATTTGTTTCCGGATAAATCGAGGGTATCCAGGTGAGGAAAGGTTCCCTGAATGTCAAATTCCAATAAGCGGTTTTTGGCCAAATGGAGTTTTTCAAGCTTAGGGTAATGCGCTTGCTGCAAACAAAAATGGGCAAATTTGTTGCCCTCCAAGTTCAGTTCTTTGAGGGCCGGAAAAGACCAGTTCGGTAAGTTTTTCAATCGATTTGAACTAAAATTGAGCTTATGTAGTTGCTTCAAGTGGCTCAATGCAACCTGTGGTTCGGAGAAGCAGTTATTACTAAGGTCAATTTGTACCAAATCCGGCAACTGTTGAGGAAGTTTTTTCAATTGATTGTCGCCCAAAAGGAGGATTTTGAGCGACTTTAGCTCATGGAAATTATCGGGCAATGAATGAATTGTGTTGCCCCGTAAATCCAGGGTTACCAATTGAGGCATTTCCCATATTTCTGGTGGTATTTGTGCTAAACCCTGTCGATCCAGTATCAGCACGGTTACGCTTGAGAGGTTTTGACGGGCCGTAGCCAGATTGTAACAGCGCATTATTTTCCACTTTCGGGGCTGGTTAAGAACGCATCAAAAATAACATTATTCCAAGCGCTCATTCCTAAAATGGGTATATTTGTTTGTTAGACTTCTTTATCGATAAGCCAGGAATATGCAGAACCGCTATTGTCATGCTTTGTATTTGTTGTTTATTTGCCTGCTTTGCTTATGCGCATCGGGGTTGTATGGTCAAGCTATTCCAAGTTATCGCATTGAACCCATTGAACTTCCAGGCGATATTGCTGGCAATAGTGTCAACAACCTGGTGCAGGATCAGGAGGGATATCTTTGGTTTGCTTCAAGGGACGGTCTGCATCGCTATGATGGATTTCAATTCAAAAGCTGGCACCACGATCCACAAAATCCCAAATCACTTTCCAATTCTTATGTGGAATGGTGTTTGGTAGACAAAAACAACAACATCTGGGTAGGCTCTTATAACGGAGGGCTTAATCTTTTTGACCGCAAAACCGAAACGTTCACCCGCTTTGTCCACGAATCCAACCGCACCACCAGCCTCAGCAACGACCAGGTAACCTGTATGGTGCAAGACAATGTGGGCAATATTTGGGTGGGTACCGAGGATGGGCTCAATCGACTAGACCCTATCACCAAACGTTTTACCCGCTTTTTGCACGACCCCAAGAACCCCAAAAGTATCAATGCCAATAGCATCAAATCACTGCTCATCGACCACAATGGCATTTTGTGGGTGGGTACAGGAAATCATACGTCTGAACCTGAACCCATTGAAGAAAGTGTGGGGCTGAATCGGTACAATCCTGGTAACAGCACCTTTACCCGCTTTTCGATTGGTGAAGAAAGCGACCGGAGGAATTCCGTTTGGGCCTTGGAAGAAGATTCAAAAGGGCAACTGTGGGTGGGTACTTTTGGCAATGGTTTGTATTCCTTTGATCGAACCAGCAGTAAATTTACCCGACAGGCTATCGATCCAATCAATTGGCCCGGAAAAAAACCTGGTGATCAAGCCGACAGATTATTTGCTCAGATCAGTTTCATCCATGAAGACCAGCACAAAAAACTGTGGATAGGCTCCTTTGGTGGCGGGCTAAATTTGTACGATCCGGCTACAAAGCGCATTGTGGCTTTTCAACAAGCCACGGAGGTCAACCAAAAATTGCCCAATAAATACTGCTTCCGCATTTGTGAAACCCGCGATGGTACCATTTTCGTTTCCACTGGCGGACAAGGGAAAGTTGTATTTAAAATTCGGGCAAATACTGAAAGGCTACAGAATTTTACCTTCAGTCAGCATTCCGATGTCAAAATCAATTACGTCTTTCAGTTGCTGGAAAACCGACCAGATGAAGTTTTAGCCGCTACAGGAGAAGGGTTTTACACCTATTTGCTCCATAAAAAAGAGTACAAGCCCTGGCCTCCGGAAAATGAAACCCGAAGATTGCGCAACCGGGAGGTTCGGCGCCTCTTCAAAGAGCGCTCTGGCCAGGTTTGGGTTTTGGCGAGGAATGCCCTGTTGAAATATTCTGCTGAGGGAAGATTTCTCAGTGAATTGGCGAGCAAGAACCCCACCAAAATCCGTTTTCCCAGTGGCATGCTCCAGACCAAAGATGGCTCAATCTGGATCACCACCGGCTTCCAGGGTTTGGCTCGGTATCTCCCCAAAAACGATTCACTGGTTTTTTTTGATTTGCCAACCTTCCCGCTGTCGAAACGGGTACAGCGGATGTTGCTGGAGGATTCGCTGAAATTGTCCAGAGGCACTTTTGTCACTTCCCCCATCGAAGATAAATCCGGGAAAATTTGGCTGGCGGCGGGGCTTAACTTTACCCAAAGGGCATTAGAAGTCAACGAAGGCGGTGCTTTTTTTAGCTTTGACCCCAAGACACAAAACATCAATTCTTATTGGCCCGACAACGTCCCGCGCAACATGCTCAGCGACCTCCTCCTCGATCGGCAAGGAAAGTTTTGGTTGGCCATCCGCGAAGTGGGTATATTTAAATTTGATGCAAAAACGGCACAATTTGAAGTCGTCAAACCTACCGGGGCAATGGGTGCCACCTTGGGCCGGGTCAATCACTTGGAAGAAGATGCTGAAGGACATATTTGGATGACTACCTCCAGTGAATTGATTCAGTATGACCCCCTTTTGCGCGCATTTTCTTTTTTTAGCCGCAACAATGGGCTCTCTGCAAGCAATCTTTACCAGTTGGCCAAACTTAGTCATGGCAAATTTGGTATCGGTACCAACAACGGATTTTATATTTTTGATCCGGTGCAAATGCGCAAAAGCGGGACGCCTCCCGAACTGGCATTTACGGAATTAAGTGTAGGTGGAGAGGTTATCGCACCGGGAAGCGAGGGTATTCTACCTCAGCCACTTGCCCAAATGGAGCGTTTGAAGCTCAATTATCGGTCAAATGTGTTCAGCATTGGCTTTTCGACTTTTCATTATGACGATCCTATCCATAACCGGGTGCAGTTTTTACTCGAAGGTTATGATCCTGATTGGCGTGAGGTAAAAGGAGAACAAGCCGCTCAATATGTGAATGTTCCCTCGGGGCATTACACGTTTAAAATCAGGGCCTCAAATGCCCAAGGGATGTGGACATTACAACCCCGCACCCTAAAAGTAATCATCACCCCACCCTGGTGGCGTACAGTTTGGGCAATTTTCTTGTTTGCATTCCTCATTGCGGGTTTTGCCGGGATGTTTTACCGCTGGCGCATGACTACTCAACGGCAAAACTTGCAGCAGCGCGAGCGTGAACTACAGCAAGAACGGGAACAATTGGATAAAGAACGCCGCATGAACGAGCGGCTACAGCAAGTAGACAAACTCAAAGATCAGTTTTTGGCCAACACCTCGCACGAATTGCGTACGCCACTGCAAGGAATCATTGGCTTGTCGGAGGCACTACTTGAAGAAGAGCACGACCCCGAACGCAAGGCCAACCTCACGATGGTGGTCTCTTCGGGCAAACGTTTGAACAGTTTGGTCAACGATATCCTCGACTTTTCCAAACTAAAAAATGCCGACATTGAATTGGACTTGCGTCCGATCAGTTTGCACAGCATGGCCGATGTGGTGCTCAAAAACATTTCACCCTTGGTAGCTGGAAAACCCATCGAACTGCTCAACAGTGTATCGTTAGACTTCCCCGCCGCATCAGCCGATGAAAATCGCTTGCAGCAAATTTTGTATAACTTATTGGGCAATGCCGTAAAATTCACCGAATCAGGCTACATCAAGATCGATGCCATCGAACGGGACAATGATCTGGTGGTGTGTGTGGAGGACACTGGGCCGGGGATTCCGCCAGATAAACGCGATGCTATTTTTCAGGAATTTACCCAAGGTGACGCTTCGACCACTCGGGCATTTTCGGGTACTGGCTTAGGGCTATCCATCTCAAAAAGGTTGGTAGAATTGCACGGTGGAACCATGTGGCTGGAATCCGAAATTGGTCAGGGATCCAAGTTTTTCTTTAGCCTCCGCAAATCCACCAATGAGGGAGAACTTCCCGTACAAAAAGTAGAGGTATCCAAAAACAAAGAGAGTAAAGGAACCCTGCGCAATTTGCTCAGTGAGGTGCAAAAAGTGCAGGAAGAAACGGTTTCGACACTCATTGGAAAAAAGGAACCGCTTGCCGTAGAGCAACTAAAAAACGGTGCAGCGCTAATTGAAATCCGCACCAGTGATGCTCCGGTGCACATCCTGGTCGTTGACGATGAACCCATCAACCAACAGGTACTCAAAAGCCACCTCAGTGCCCTGAAATATGACATTACGTCTGCCCTGAATGGTGAAGATGCCTTGAAAGCCTTGAGCAATGGCAAACATTTCGATCTGGTATTGCTGGATGTAATGATGCCGCGCATGAGTGGCTACGAGGTATGTGAACAGATTCGCAAAAAATTCTTGCCCTCAGAATTGCCCGTGATCATGATTACGGCGAAAAATCAGGTGCAAGATCTGGTACATGGCCTCAATACCGGAGCAAACGATTACATCACCAAACCGTTTACCAAAGACGAGTTTTTAGCCCGCGTCAAAACTCACCTCAATTTGCACCAAATTCACGCTGCCACGGGGCGTTTTGTGCCAGTGGAATTCATCCGGGCACTGGGGCGGGAAAGCATCACCGATGTCCAATTGGGAGATCAAATCGAAAAAGAAGTGACGGTATTGTTTTCCGATATTCGCGACTTCACCAGCCTTTCGGAAAAAATGACCCCCGAGGAAAACTTCCGCTTTGTCAATGCCTTTCATGGGCGTTTGGGCCCCATCGTACAGACCAATTTCGGCTTCATCAATCAATATCTCGGTGATGGCATCATGGCCATTTTTATCCAAAAACCGGAAGATGCGCTCAAGGCCAGTATTTTAATGCAAAAAAACATCCGGGCTTACAACCTGACCCGCCTCACCAAGGGACGTTCGCTGATTCGAACGGGAATGGGCATGCACACCGGGCCGCTCATCATGGGCATCATTGGTGACGACAAACGGATGGATGCGGCCACCATTTCGGATACCGTAAACACGGCTTCGCGTATTGAAAGCCTGACCAAGTTTTATGGTGCGAATATCCTCATTAGCGAAGATTCACTCAAAGGGATCGCCGATAAAAGCCCGTTTAATCTGCGCTTTTTGGGCAAAGTTTTGGTCAAAGGTAAACAGCACGAGTTGGGCATTTATGAATGTATTGATGGCGATGAACCCGAAATGCTGTGGTACAAACAGGCGACTTTAGAAGATTTTGCCAAAGGGGTAAACCTGTATTTTGAACGTGATTTTGCAGGCGCAGTGGAAGTATTTAAAGAGAAAGTGTTGCGTCGCAATCCACGCGATATTGCCGCCAAAATTCTGCTGACCAAAGCCCAAAATCTGGCCGAGACAGGAGTGCCCGATGACTGGACGGGGGTAGAGAAGATGGAGTTCAAATAATCATACGGTATGAAAAATCAGTTTTTGCCCGGCCTCATTGGGGCTGCTTTATTGCTTCCCGCCTTGCTTTGTGCCCAGGTCACCACTCCAGCAAGTTTAAGACTTCTGCCTCCGGATAAGGAAACTTACCATGAACTTGAGGTGAACATCAACGCCAAAGATTTAAAAGCCTTTAAAACTTCCCGCGGGCTTAAACTGGGAACCATCCCCAAAAAAATGTCTTTTGACAAGCAGCTGCTGACTGCCGAGACGATGAAGTTGAGGGGAAAAACCTCGCTCAAATTTCGGCGCAAAAGCTATCGGGTGGAACTGGATGATGACTTCAATTTTGAAACAAATTACGGGAGCAAACCCTTAAAAGATTTTCACCTCTTAAGCTTGGCCATGGATCGGGGTTACTTTGGCAACCGACTGGCTTTTGATTGTTTGGAAGAAGCGGGAGTCTTCAAATTGTACCGCGCGTATACAGAACTCAAAATCAATGGGCAATCCGAAGGTCTGTATGGGTTGATTCAACGGCCAGAAGATTATGCCATTAAGGATTTGGGCGCACCGTATGTACTGCGGCGTTCGGCAGTCGACTTTGTCATTGCGGATTACAAATCAGCCAAAGACCAAACCCCTAGAAAAAAGATACGTTACGATAAAGTTTATGAAACATTAATCGATGCTTCCAAAAACCTGGAAGGTCAGGCTCAATTTGATTTTTTTCGTACCCATCTCGATCTGGATGCTTATTGTACCTGGCTGGCGCTCAATCACTGGTTTCAAAATGGGGATTATACCGATGAGCTGCTTTTTTATGTGGAGCCAGGAAAAGAGGAGGTTCAGTTTGGCATCATTCCCTGGGATTTTGACGATATTTTTGCCACAGCGCCCCACGAAGATTGGCCTCGCCGCAATGCTGCCTTGGGCGATAAGTTGTTGTTTTCATCCGAAGTTGGCCTCGATCGCAGCATCGCCAACAACCCCCTGCTTTATGCTTTTTACCTCCAAAAAATGAAGGCCTTACTGTTGCTTTTCCCGGAAGAAAAACTGCGGGGCATGTTCGCCGAAATTTATCGGGATTTGTATCCTTATTTTAAACGTCCAGCTGTGTTGGAAATGTCGCAATACGATCGGCAAAAAAAGACCGATCTGGTACGCTTGGAGCAACAGATGAACGAGTCGTTTCAGTTTTTACTGAAGCGGAGGGCGGATTTGTTGAAGGTGGTAGAGTGAAAATTAAGTTGGAAGTTTGAGGAGCTAATCAAGCAATTCGAAAAACGCAGAGTCAACATTCAACCAATTCAACAATCTCAAAGCCAGCGTCTTTTACCGCGGCCATAATGCGATCGGCTTGAATGGCTTCTCCTGCAACGCTTAAAATTTTATCTGGATTCTGGGTATCTACCTCCCAACTTTCAATACCTTCAACTTCGTTGATAAAACCTGTAACGGCTTTGATGCAACTGCCACAGTTGATATTGGTCTTAAACTTTAAGGATTCCATATTGGTCTTTTTTTGCAAAAATAGCGGTTCAGCGTTTGCTGCCCTATGATGAATATCACTGCCACAAATGGATTAGGGTTTACTGGGAAACAGCTTCATGGCCTCCGCTACACATTGGACAGCTTTTTTGATCGACTCACGTTGTTCTTTACTCAGGGTAATGGTGTGGCGACTCGTTTTGTAGTTGATGCGGATTTTTTCAATGCCGGTAAAAGACAAGTTGAAAACCTGATCCAAGGGCACCACACAAGTGTGGGTATAGATGCGCATGTTGGTTTTGCGGTCAAAATCCCCCCGATCGGGTACGGTATATAGGCCAATGAGCTCAGCTCCAGCCATTTCTTCCGATGCTTCCGTTTTTGGCACATCATCGCCTAAGTCTACTGTGTCTTTGAGCGATTCAACTTTTAGAATGACATTAAATCCTTCTTCTACAGTAAGGAATTCTCGTTCAGCCAAACCAATCACCAGAAAAAAAGCATTGAGGGTGTCGTTTTGGGTAAATGTGAACATCACTTTACCCTCTTCAATCATCTTGTAACCATCAGCCGTTTGAAAGTTACTCGGGATCATGTACCCAACATTGATGGGTTTGGTGACGATGGTATGCGTACTGTCAAAATCGTCAAATTCGTTGATGGCGAAATTACACTGGGCAGTTCCGGCATAAAATCCAAGGCCAAGGAAGAATACAATGAACAATCGCTTCATAGTTTAATGGGATGATGAAGCGCAAAAATAGGGGAATATGAGGGAAAGAAACCCCCTGGCCAGAATACTCCGACCAAGGGGGATTATGATCATGTTGACGAGGCCAACAAGAACCCTGCTTCTTTAACGAATCAGGGTCACGTTGCCTTGTTTGCGGTACACCGTACCATCTATACAATTGGCAACCAAATAAAATCCATATACATCTGAGGGCAGTTGTTTGCCCCTGAAAGTACCATCCCATCCCACATTGGGATTCAGTGGTCTCAAACATTCTTTGATTCCAACGATTGTAAATCACGAAAGTCATGTTCTCGATGCCACGACCCCGTACGTAGAGCACATCATTCACGCCGTCTTTTTTGGGAGTAAATGCGGTTGGCACAAAATGTACGGTTCAACGCAATACGGACCTTCAACCGTGATGGTGATTTTGAATTCAGCCGTACAACCATTGCTGGTTACACTAAGCGTATACTCCGTCGTTTCGGTTGGTGAAGCAATTACGGTACTGCCCGTTGTATTGTTGAGTCCGGTTGCCGGGCCCAGGAATAAGTACAGGAAGGGCAGTTCTCCATCCGAATGGTAGCTGACTCCCCGATCTTAATGGTCGTTTTGTCGGCAGTTACCCGCACGGTACTCGCCAGGTTTAACACAATCACGCGGGTGCTTAAGGTAGTAGAACAACCAAATTGATTGGTTACCCGTACCTGCAGATTTGCGCCGTCCTGTGCCCTGGCGATGGCAGATGGTCCGGTCTGAACATTACTAATGAACAAATTAGCAGGCGACCAGAGGTAACTCAGTATTTGAGTACGATCCGCATTGTTGACCAAAAGTGAAATTTCATCATTGGTTTCACAAGCATTAACGGTAGCGGGCAAAGAAACCTTGAGCGGACGAGCAATTACCCTTACCGAATCAATTTCTGAGCAACCTGCCCCATTGGTGATGCGTACATAGTAGGTACGTGAAACGGTATCCGGTGATGCTGAATTGTTCACCTTGGCCAACAATTGGAGTAATGTTGCGGTTGTTTGACCATTCGAAAACCGCTCCACCGTTCCCTCTTGCCATCAGGTTGTACGGGTTTTGGTTACAAAGCACCGTATCTCTGCCTGCATCGGCATTGATGGGTGCTGCCGGGCTTACCACAACTTGCCGTACAATACTGCATACGCCAAATTGGTCAGAAATGGTGACGGTATAAGTCGTAGGTACTGCAACGGTTGCCGTTGGTGTAGCAGAAGTAGAATCGTTCAAACCCGCCGCAGGAGACCAACGGTAAACCAAAACAGGATTGCCATTCGGATTGATTGGGGTAGGCCGATCTCCACAAGAGGTGATCATGCTTGGCGGCGCACCAGCAGGCAAATCAACCACATTGATTACGGCAGAGTCTAAAGGCGCACCAGCAAAAGGCCCACCAGCACCTACGGTGCCAGCTCCACCAGGACCACCCGTACCACCACTGTTGCGCACGGAGTCAATTCGGGCCCGGATACACACATCATTGGTATCGGTAGCCACGGCATAAACACATTTTTGCCCGGCCACCCACATTAACACTTTGATCCGAGGACCTGTACCAATTTGGTTCTTTAATCCAGCGTCACTGAACCAGGTAATCGTGGTTGGACGAGATGTGCTGGCTCTTAACGTTAGTCGACCCGGCTCACCGAGCGAGGTATCAGGTAAAGCGATGACCGTAATGGGTTGGCTGACCTGAACAACGATGGTTTTGGTCACATTACAACCCGTAGCAGGGTCAGTCACGGTCACGGTATACGTTGCAGTGGGCGAAACGGTAGCAACAGGATTGTATGGTTTGCTCAAATCAAGCCCAGTCGTAGGCGACCAATTGTACGTATAAGCGGGGTTGCCATTCGGATTCAACTCAATGGATGTCCCCACGCAAACCTCTTGAGGCGATTTTAAATCGCCAGGTTTAAAGTCACTGGAGGCGTACTCTAGTGGTATCCCGTTTTGAACAAGTCCTCAAGGTCGCTTCTACAATGTACAAATTCGAGCCCCAATACCGGAGTAACGGAAAGGCTACGGCCAGTACCAGCACTTGCCCGTTGGCATCCAGCCAACGGATGGTCGCACCTTGTGCGCCACGTACGGTCAAAAAGATAAAGCCTGGTTGACAAAGTGCGGTATCAGATGGAATGGCTTCCAAATCACCCAAATCCGTCACGTTGACCTGAATTTCTTTTTCCAACCGACAGCCAGTCAATGGGTCCGTCACGGTTACGCGATACGTTGTGGAAGTTGTAATGGTCGCAATGGGGTTGTGCAGATTACTCAAATTCAGCCCAGTCGTTGGCGACCATTGGTATTGATAAGCAGGATTTCCATTCGGGTTCAGCTCCAATGGCTGACCTGCACAAACAGCTTGAGGTGAAGCCAAATCGCCGGGTTGGAAGTCGGCCCGAGTGACACGGCTGGTATCCCGCTTGCTACAAGTACCTGCCGTAGCTTCGGCGATGTACAAGTTCAAACCAATATTTGGACTTGGCGAAATGCTACGACCAGTTCCGATTTGGGTCCCATTGGCATCCAACCAACGAACATTGGCACCTTCTGCACCAGTAACGCGCAAAGGCACCCCGCCCGCCTGACATACGGTGGTATCTGAAGGCACGATTGCCAGATTGCTCACATCCGTCACATTGACCTGAATTTCTTTTTCCAAACGACAGCCACTGATTGGATCGGTGACCGTTACCGTGTAGGTAGTTGAAGTTGTAAGCGTCGCAATTGGGTTGTGTGGGTTACTCAAGTCCAGTCCAGTCGTTGGAGACCATTGGTATTGATACGCTGGATTTCCATTTGGGTTCAAAGCCAGTGGTTCACCTGCGCAAGCCGACTGTGGCGACGTTAAATCGCCGGGCTGGAAGTCAGCTCGGGTGACGCGGCTGGTATCCCGTTTGCTACATGTACCTACCGTAGCTTCGGCGATGTACAAGTTTAACCCGATATTTGGACTTGGCGAAATACTGCGACCAGTTCCGATTTGGGTCCCATTGGCATCCAACCAGCGGATCGAAGCACCTGTTGCCCCGGTGATGCGCAAGTTTACTCCACCAGCTTGACAAACCGTAGTATCGGCAGGTACAATTGCCAGATCACTCAGATCGATCACATTGACCTGAATTTCTTTTTCCAAACGACAACCACTGACGGTGTCAATCACCGTCACTTTATACGTTGTAGAAGTGTTCAATGTAGCAATTGGGTTGCTTGGATTGCTCAAATTCAGCCCAGTCGTTGGCGACCATTGGTATTGATAAGTAGGGTTCCCATTGGGATTCAAAGCCAGGGGTTCACCTGCACAAGCTGACTGCGGCGAAGTCAAATCACCTGGCTTAAAGTCAGCCAAAGTAACTTTTACGGTATCTCGTTCTATACAGGTGCCATCGCTGGCCTCGACTACATAAAGGTTCAGGCCAATAGTCGGAGTCACGGTAAGATTGGCTCCCGTACCAATTTGTTGGCCATTGGCATCCAGCCAGCGGAAGAAAATATTACTGCCACTGGCGCTTGCCCGTAGGGTAAAATTGCCGGGGCTACAAATCGTGGTATCATTACTGACTTTGAACCCATCGATCACATTTACATTCACCGTTACGGATCGTTCTTTAAAACAACCCGAGGCCGGATCGGTAATCGTTACCCTAAATTCGGTAGTCTGACTAACCGTGGCGATAGGATTGGCGGGGTTGCTCAAGTCCAAGCCCGTAGTAGGCGACCATTGGTATTGATACACCCGGTTGCCATTCGGATTCAGAGGAATGCTGCCATTTTTGCACAAAGATAAAGGTGATGCAATTGCACCCGGATTAAAATCAACAAACCGAACCCGGATGCCTGTAATGGTATCCGTACAGCCAAAAGCATTGCGGCCAATTACCTCATAAGTGGCGTCAATCCCACTGGTAGCTGATATTGCGAGCCCTCCTTCTGCATTAAATGGAGGTTTATCACCCTGTGATCCAGCGATATACCAAATATATTCAGCAGCACCAGAAGCAAAGATTCTCAAGGTTGTACCTACACAGGCACTGGTATCCATCGTCGATACACTAAGCGTAGGTTTAGGGCTGATTTGTACAACCACGGTATCCACAACCTGGCAAGAAATCCCTCCACTGGTTTTGGTTACAGTAACTCGATATATAGCTGGAGTTGCGCCGGTGAACGTTGGATTGCGTACATTGGTGGCAGACAGGCCAGTAGCTGGCGACCATTGATAGCTAAACTCCGTATTGGCATTAGGCGCCAGTGGCGTAGCTACCCCGGCACAAACCTGCACCGTGTCGGGCAAACCGGAATCAAGGGTTCCCAAATTGATGATGAGGGTAAGCGTATCTTCACATTCAAATTGATGGCTGAGGATGCCCGTAATTGTGGTTATACCAATTTCCGTAGGACGCAAAACGGGGTTAGCCGTATTGCCACCTGACACTACGTTAAACACTGGCGTCCAGTTGTAGGTAAGTTGCTGGTTTTCGGCATTGTTGCGTACCTGGATTTGTACACTTTCGGCATCACATTGGTCGATACGGTTGCCACCAGTCGGTGTAATCAAGGTAACATCTATCCCATTATCGGTTACACTTACACTATCCGTTTCGGTGCAACCCAACTCATTTTCCGCAGTGACATAATAAACGGTAGTCCCAGGAGGAGGATTAACGGTCACGGAGGCGTTTGAGCTCAACAATTGCCCCTGACGGGTGGTCCAACGGAAGGTGGTGCCCTCGTTGCCACTCGCAGTCAAGGTTACATCCTCCCCACAAGTAGTCAGGTTATTGGGCACTTTGAGGCCAAATGGCGGTTCCAGTGGTGATTTCGATTTCCTTGGTCACCGTTTTGCGACAAGACACCGCAAGTTGCAGGGTCAGCGTAACGGAATAATTGCCAGACTGCGCATATTTGTGTTCCGGATTTTCTTCCGTGGAGAAAGTTCCATCTCCAAAATTCCAAAAGTAGCCAAAGGCATTGGTACTAGTGTTTTGGAAAACTACAGTATTTCCATCACATTGAACTTTTGGCGTGAAATCAAGATTGTGGTTGACATCCACAATGGCCACTTGTACCGAATCCTGTAAGCTACAACCGGCGGTGTTGCTAACCGTTACAAACACTTCTTTAAGGCCTGGCAAAGCTGCCAGAATTGGATTGGCGGTATTGGTGCCTGATGCAAAAGCATTGGATGGCGTCCAGGTAAAGGTAAGGCTTTGGCCTGGTCCCTGGGTCGTATTGATTTGTAGTGATTCCCCAGTACAAGCAATCAGTGAATCGGGAGCGCTAAATACAATCGGGGAGCCTACCAGGTTGACTTCCAATTTTTCTATACAACCATCTTCATCGGTAGCCTCAATGATCAAGTTGCGTTGGGTGGCTACCGTGGCGGTAAATTGAGTACCAGTGGCCAATTGGTTGCCATTGGCATCCAACCAACGGAAAGTGACGGGCCGATTGGCGGAGGCAGTCAAAGTAGTTTGTGGCGTACAGACGGGTGTACCATCTGCTCCAGGGCCAGTCACCACTACCGCCATATTATTTGGCACTACCGCCATCATGGAATCGCGTACTGTACAGCTCGGGATTCCGGGTACGGCAATGTCGACCGTATACGCTGTGCTTTGTTGGGGCGAGAATATCGGATTGCCCACGGTAGGATCGTCCAGCCCCGTTTCAGGCAACCAGGTATAGGTCAAATTTGGGTTATTGTTTCCAGGTAGCTGAAACGGTACACCTCGACAAATGATGACCGTATCGGGAATTGCCACGCCAGAAATCGGGGCTTTGACAATGCTTTGCGAAGCAGAATCGACACAACCTTGTACCGTACGAATGATCAAGGTGACTGTTACCCGCCCCGAATCAGTAAAGCTGAAACTAGGCGACTCCTCTATCGAGGTACGGCCATCCGATAATTTCCAGGTACGACTGGCGATCTGGACACCCGGATTATTCGAAACGTCTAAAAGTTTGATCGTAGACCCATTGAAGATACAACTGGTATAGTTAAAGGTAAAATCGACGTTGGTATCCAGTTTGGTGAGGCGAATGGTTTTTTGAATGGTATCGTTGCATTCGCCAAAAGCGATCAAGGTCAGGGTGTACGTGCCCGTATCCGGCAGGTTAAACACGGGATTATTATCGGTGGAAACCTGAATTGGATTGTTGATGTCGCCAATGATCCATTTTACCGAACCGGCGTTTGTAGACGTGTTTTTTACACTAAAAGAACGTCCATCACAACTGCTTACCACAATCGGGTTGTTCCCTACCCCGGCATCGATGGTAAAATCCGCCTCTGGTCGAGGCAAAGCAATCACCGTGATGGTTTTGGAACAGGTACAGACTGTGCCGAATTCGCGGTGATGGTCAAATTGATGACCCCACTCTGAGTGACCGTATAGCGCGGATTTACGGCATTGGCATTGTCCATCAACCCCGCTGGTTCCCAACGATAGGTATAAGCCGTAGTAGTTACACCTGTAGGGTTGAGTGGAACGATTGATCCTATACAGGCTCGAATCGTGTCAGGAATTCCTTCACATGGACTCTGGACACCAGCGGTACTAAAATTACGGGAAATGGTTTTTTCACAGCCATTGGCGTTGATCACGGTCAGCATGATCGTTCCGGAAACATTCAATGGCAATCGCACCAGGGTATCGGCTCCGGTGGCATTGATTACACCACCATCTCCAAAGGTAACTTTCCATAAACGCTTGACGATCGCCGCCGTGGAATCAGTAGATAAATCCTGCAAACGGACAATGGATTCTGCGGCACAAGGCAATACTTCAATCTTAAAGTCTGCTTCGATGCCTGAAGTTCGAAGTCGAACTTGTCGGGAAAACGTATCTGCACAGGCCGTTCCTGGCTCAGCAATCAAGCTGACTTTGTATTGATTAAAGGCGGGAAAAGTAAACAATGGATTGACTTCAGTAGAAGTCAAATTGGTCCGTGGCGCATCAAAAAGCCATAAGTAGTTACTCGCACCAATACTCTCATTGCGGAACTGTACTTTTAACGAGTCGCACTGGCTTTCTGGCGCGAAAAAAGCGGCGGTTACACTTTCGCAATTTTGTACATTGTACTGAAAATCCCGCCGCGTTGAAGAAATAAGGCCTTTGGTCCTACGGTCGTATTCATCGACACAAATGCCAATTACAAACGGGCCCAATAAACCAGGGCGAGCGGTCAGCAATCCAGATTGGGAGTTGATCCTGAGCGGTTCTCCAACACCAAGCATATTTTGCAGATTGTAAAGTGGCTTTAACCAAAGCAAAGTATCGTAAGGTGGAAAATTTGGTGGTTGAGGTTTAGGGTTGGCAAAGGTAGCACCCTGCATGGGTGTGCACAAACGATAGACCAGTGAATCTCCGTCAGCATCGATTGCAGAGTGATCAAAATCCAGCGGGCGGTTGTTGCAAATGTAAATATCTGGCCAACGGCGGAAAGTAGCACTATTGTTGCACCGACGCATGGCCGCCTCAGTCAACCAGATATCTATAGGTTGCTCCGTTTCCCAAAGGATTGACGATAAGTTCCAAAAATGTCCTGGTTGCGACAACAACGCTGGTAGACTATTTGATATCCACCTACCCGAAATGGCAGGCTTACCGTTGCCTTGTAAGTCATGGTTCTGCGCAGACCTTGGTCGTCGCCTGAATACAAGCGTCGAGATTGTTGTCGAGAGGAGTAGCCGAGGTAGCGTTAATGCGTACATCCCGGAGCAATAATCCATTGCGGTCGAAAATTCCTACCGAGGCTACGCGGTCAAAAGGCTCGGTACTGGGAGCACAGTCGCGATAAACACGGACGGTGATTTCATAGCTGTCGTTGCCCAGGCAACGATATCCTACTCACCCCCAACGATATGAGTAGCATAACTCAAACTTAGGCACACAGCAGCAACAAAAGCAAACGCCACAAAGTGAACTGCTGCCCGCGAAAAATGACGAAAGGTCTGTTGATGTTCATAAGTATTTAATTGCATGGGGATTACTTGGGTTGCTTGGTGTCCGTGATGATCCGATAGATCTGTACTTTTCGATCTAATGATGGTTTAATGCCAAAATTTCATTCTTGACATTGGCCAATGCCAGTTGGGATGTCGGGGCCAGATTGATCTTCACCTACCGCATCCTTATCGAAAGAAAGATGGCCAGAACTGATGTAATTTTTCATGACCCCATTATCAAACTGTTTAAAATAGTTGATCGCAGATTCCATCCGGCGGTAACCCAATTTTTATTGTAATCAGCATTGCCAAGTGGGCTGGAAGAATCCGGCCATAAACACTTTGACATACATGCCTTTTTCAAAATCTTTGACGATTCCTGGCAACACCAACTCCAAGCTATCCTAGCCTCGCTTCCCAGTGTTCTGGAAAAATGTGAGCGCATGATCTTGACCTTGAGAAACCCAAGAATTTTTCTTCTTTGCTGGATGTAGGTATTGTACAGAGTGACGTAGGTTTCGGCAGTAGTGATTTGGGGGTTAGGGCCAGGTTTGGCGTTATCAAAAAACAGGTTGATGGCCAGTCTAACCGGAGCCAGTAATAAATCTACGTTACATCATAGCCAATTTGTTTAACCGTTTCTTCATTCATGGGTACTTCCAGTGAATCAACGCTGTACCCTGTTTTTGTGGCTTTAACCAGATAGGTTTTACCCAAATCTACCTGGTAATTGTATTCGTTGCCCGAGGGGTCAGATTTCGTTTCCAAAAGGGTAAACTGGCCTGAAGCACATTTTT
>NZ_JADKCX010000065.1 GCF_016718685.1 Haliscomenobacter sp.
CGACACCGCCACTCCCACAAATGAATCCGCCGTACCGTAATACAAAAACCATTTCTTTTTAAAGTACACCAGGCCTTCAGCAAAAGTGGTTCCGGCCTGGTATTGCCCCGTAACTTCGTGGGGCAGGCTCGGCTTAAGGAAAGGTTGATCCAAACGCCGCAGTACTTTTTCAGGATTGTCAGCGGCAAAAGTTACGCGTCCAACCGAATACATGCCTTTGGGCAAACGGGTATCGGCCTTTTCATCGGTGGCATTGCGGCCATTGTAGAAGAGGTTGATCTCGTTGTTGATGATGATGGCGGGTGGCCCACACTCCGTAAGGTTGCTGTCGAACATCCCCGAACGGGTGCGGATGACGGCTTTCAATTCTTCTCGCGCATCCACGGAGGGATACCAATCGTACAGGTTGTCTGACCAGGCCAGATTGACAAAAAGTTCACCCCAATACATCCAATATTTGCCATTGATTTTGGCCAATACCGCTTTTGCCATTGACCATTTGGTGATCATGGAACCCGACTTACAGGCCATGTCCAGGAATTTCCCATTGTACGCTTTAGCAAAAGCGGGGCCTTTTTTTTCCCAATGTTCTAAATCTTTGGAAAAAGCAATACAGAGGCGCGGCAGTTTGTAATTCCAGGCAGTATAGGCAACGACGTAAAGTCCTTCTTCGGTTTGAACCAGTCGTGGATCTTCGCAACCACCAGGAAAATCGTACTGGGTTTGATCATCATTGTCTGGGTACAATACCGGCTTGGGATGTTTCGTAAAGTGAATGCCATCGGTGCTTTCGGCGAGTCCCAGGCGCGAGGTACGGCCTCCGAGGATGGCGGCGGGATTGTCTTCACAACGGTACAGCAAAATACTTTTCATCTTTGACAATGGCTCCGGGTTGAAAACATCCGCCCGCTGCCATCTTACGGTCTGTTTTTACCGGACAAAAAAAGTGAAGCTGGTATCGGCTTTGAGGATGGGATTTTCAGCAGGTTTGTAAAAGGCCAACTTTTCGATGCCAGTTTGCATCTTTTGTACGGCACAGGCTGAAAATAACAATGCAGTCAGGAGAAAAAGGGATAGGTTCCGCATGAGCTGAAAATTTTATTTGTCAGTAATGTATCATTAAGCTCGGCCGTAACCCATATTTTGGCCGAAATAAAACCCATTTCAAGATGATCATCGAACACGTAGCCGTTTGGACGGCACAATTGGAAGCCTTGAAGGATTATTACATCCAGTATTTTGGGGCGCAAGCCAACGACAAATACACCAATGTACAAAAACAATTCCAGAGCTATTTCCTGAGTTTCGCCTCCGGTGCACGACTTGAACTGATGAGCAGGCCGGACATTCCGGCCAATGCCAATGATCCCGTTTCTGCACAATATCTCGGCCTGATCCACCTGGCTTTTGGGGTAGATACCATGGCCGAAGTAGATGCCAAAGCCGAGGAATTGCGCGCTGCGGGTTTCCCCATCCTCAGTGGTCCCCGCAAAACGGGCGATGGATATTACGAATTTGAAACCCTGGATCCGGATAACAATCGGCTGGAGGTGTCGGCGGTGGCCGAATGAGGGTTGATGGGGGTTGATAAAAGGTTGATAAGGGTTGATGTCCTATCCAGTTGGGACACACCTTCACCTCTTGATAAAAACCCTCCTTCGGATTTTTGTACACTTCAATTTTTTTCTCGGGAATGTTCACTCCAATATTCCGGAATGCCCGCCGCAGCGTACGCAGGGCGTTTCGCTTCCCAGTCAATTCCAACTGAGCTATCTGCTACTTCAATCACCAGCAATACGTTTTCAGGGGTAGGCTGTGCCTGCAAATAGTCATCATCCCTCCATTTCAAGATAGAGATATCGGGAACAGGTTCGGAGAGGTCATCCAATACAATGGGGTCTTGCACCCCAACAATGGCCAAACCATCTAGTAGTTTGGACAAAACGCGGTTGATGCCTTTGACATGAGCAGTGTGGGAAGGACCGATGGGACTCATTTCTACTATTTCTTTTAAACCAATTGAGCAAAGCATTTTTACTACCTTTGCCCCACAAATCCAAGTCCACACATGCCCTTTTCATTCAGTATCCACAACCGTGGTTTGATCTGGCGGGTCGCCCGGCGCTACCTTTTTGCCAAAAAATCTACCAACATCATCAACCTCATCACGGGTATTGCGGTGTTTGGTTTGGCGGTGGGGGCTGCATCACTGGTGCTGATTTTGTCGGTGTTTAACGGCTTTGAAGAAGTGATTGACTCATTGTACAGCAGTTTTAATCCCGACATCAAAATTACCCCGGCCCAAGGCAAGACCTTTACCATCGAGGACGGCATGATGGAAAAGTTGCAAAAAATTCCCGGTGTAGCTTTTGTGTCGCAAAGCCTGGAAGAAGTGGCCTTTTTTGAATACGACGGCAAACAAGATTTTGGCACCCTCAAAGGGGTAGACGATACTTTCCTCAAAGTAACCGCGCTGGACTCCACCGTGCGCGAAGGCCGTTACATCCTCCGCGATGGCGAAATCGATATGGCCGTGGTGAGTATGGAGATGCGCAACCAATTGGCCATCAACATCGATGATTTTGTGTCGCCCCTGGTGGTGTACATGCCCAAACGCAAGGAAGTGGGCGCATTGGATCAACAATTCCGCCGAGGCATCGCCTATCCCTCCGGGACCTTTGTGGTGCAACAGGAATCCAACGGCCAATACGTGCTCGCGTCGTTGGAGTTTGTGCGCGAACTGCTCAACATGCCTGATGCCATCAGCGCCCTGGAAGTAAAAATCAAGCCCGACGTCAACTCCCGCAGTGTAGTGCAAGCCATGTCTGCCGTTTTAGGCCCGAAATATACCGTCAAAGACCGCTACCAACAGCAGGAAGCCTTCATGAAACTCATGCTCCTGGAAAAATGGATGAGTTTTGCCATCGTCAGCCTCATGCTACTGATGGTTGCCTTCAACATGATCGGAGCCTTGTGGATGATTGTACTGGAAAAAAAGAAAGACATTTCCATCCTCAAATCGATGGGGGCGCGGGACAATACCATCCGCAATATTTTCCTGACCGAGGGCTTGTTGCTCACCACGCTAGGAGTAGTACTTCGGCTTTGCATTGGCATTGTTGATTTATTTTTTGCAAAAACAATTTGGCATCGTATCCATGCCGGGCACTTTTGCCGTTGATTCTTATCCGGTCAGCATCCGTTTGGTTGACTTTGTGGTGGTATGCATCACGGTTTTAGCAATTGGCGGACTGGCCTCTATTCCTCCAGCCCTGCGAGCCAGGCAAATTCCAACTGTCATTCGCGAAGAGTGACAAAAATGGTTTATCTTTGCGCCGCTGAAAAAATTCAAGATGGACATTTGGGAAACGGATTTTGAGTGGTTGCGGGTAAGGCATGTGGTGCAAAAAACATTCGGCAAAGATGCATTGCCGGATCTCAACGCTGTTTTGTTCCTCATCGGCATCCAGGAACTGGGGCGATGGAAAAAAGAATACAGCAAAGAAGAGAAACAAGATTTAATGCACATCGCGATTTGTCGCCTCCTGAGTTACGATGGCTACTATCGCTTTGTTGGCCGTGACGCCGATGGATGGCCCCATTACGAGATGGTCATGCCCGTTGAAACCAAAGGGGTAGAGGCCCAGGAAGCATTTCTAAAAACCAAAGCCATCCAGTATTTCCGGGAAATTGAAGCGGAAAACGGGGGATTAGAATAATTAAAAAGTTGAGAAGGCCGAGAGGGACCGGGGGTGGGGGGGTCGCCGAAAAGCGGGGGCCCGGGGGGGGCGGGGGCCAACGTAGGCCCGGGCGGCCGACATTTTCTTCTTCCATCCCCCTCAACTCCAACAATCAATATGAAATCGAACGTTTTTTTGAACTATGCCATGCTGCTCCTGATGGCAGCCATGAGCGCCTGTGCGGTGCCCAAGCCTTCGTTTACCTACGCTGGTCCAGAGGAGGCTCCTTCGCCCATCTCCTTTAAAAATACTTCGCCTAAGCCTGCGGATAGCTATATCTGGGATTTTGGAGACGGCAATACTTCCACCGATGCGGCACCAGTACACACCTTTTGCCTCCGGCAGTTATGAGGTTAAGCTGACGGCTAAAAAAGGCAATAAAAGCAAAACGTACGAAGATAAAATTTCGATCAAAGCACCTAAAGTTTGCCTGGTCATGTTTGAAACCGATTTTGGCAACATGTTGGTGCGTTTATCGGACGCTACCCCCAAGCACCGCGATAATTTTCTCAAACTTGCCGAACAAGGTTATTTTGATGGCACCTTGTTTCACCGCGTCATCAGTGGTTTTATGATCCAGGGTGGAGACCCCAACTCCAAAAATGCCAAACCCGGCCAGCAACTGGGTATGGGTGGACCCGATTACACCATCGATGCCGAGTTTGTTGACTCTTTGGCCCACATCAAAGGGGCCATTGCTGCTGCACGTACCAACAATCCACAAAAACGCTCTTCGGGCTCTCAATTTTACATTGTACACGGCAGCCCGGTTAGTGATGCGCAGCTCAATCAGAAAGAGGGCAGCCACAATTTCCGTTACAGCAAAGCCCAGCGGGATGCATATGCGAAATCGGGGGGCACCCCCATGCTCGATAGGGAATACACCGTTTTTGGTCAGGTCATTCAAGGCCTGGATGTAATCGATAAAATTGCAGCTCAACCTACTTTGCCTGGCGATCGCCCTCGTAGCGATGTCAAGATGAAGGTTAGGGTGATTAAATAATGGGTTCGGGGGTTCGGGGGTTCGAGGTTCGAACTCCCGAACCCCCGAACCCCCGAACTCTAAAAAATGTCTAAACAAATACTCGGCGTAGATGTCGGTGGATCTGGAATCAAAGGCGCTTTGGTGGACATCAAAACGGGCAAGCTCATTGGCAATCGAGTCAGGGTGGATACCCCGGCCGGTAGCCCCGATATCATTGCCGAAGCCTTTGCGGGTTTGGTGAAAAAAATTGGCTATGAAGGGCCCATTGGCTGCGGATTTCCGGCCATTGTCCAACACGGCATAGCCAAATCAGCCGCTAACATCGACAAAGGCTGGATTGGTCACAACATCGAACAAGAATTGAGCGACGCTTTTGGCAATCCCGTTAAAGCCCTCAATGATGCCGATGCGGCTGGACTCGCCGAATTGACTTTTGGAGAAGGCAAAAAGGTAGCTGGGGTAGTGATCCTCATTACCATTGGTACCGGACTGGGCACGGCGCAGTTTGTAGATGGAACCCTGGTGCCCAATACCGAGTTTGGCCACCTTTATCTGCATGGTCGCATTGCCGAGCACTACTGCTCCAACCGCGTTAGGGAAGAAGAAAACCTGAGCTGGGCCGACTGGGCGCATCGCTTTAGTGAATACCTGCGCCATTTGGAGCGCCTGCTCACCCCCGATTTGTTCATCCTGGGCGGTGGCGTGAGCAAGGAGTTTGCCGATTTTGGGCATTTGCTCAAGGTACATACCCCCGTGCGTCCGGCGAAGTTGTTGAACAATGCGGGCATTGTGGGGGCAGCGGTATATGCGGCGAAGCAGCACAAATAAAAAAGCCACCTCCGTCAGAAGGAGGTGGCCAATCAAAATTAGTATGAAAAAACTCTCATTCTTTGGCGTTTCACAAAACGCTACTGGGGTTTAATTTTAGATCAATTTTTCCAAGGTTGCTTTTTCGATGGCGTCGGCTTTGGAATGCACTTCCAGTTTGCCGTAGATGTTTTTGATGTGCGAACGCACCGTTTCTTTGTCTACAAAAAGGATCTCCGCAATTTGGGTATAACTTTTGCCCCGGGCCATCCAGCTCAGCACTTCGCGCTCGCGGGGCGTCAGCAATGAGTCGTTATTTTTAAAAAACGAGGCCACCACCAGGCGAGCCACATTCATGGTCATGGGTGCACCGCCGTCCTGAATTTCCCGAATGGCTTCCAATAATTTGAGCGGAGATACATCGCGGGTTAAAAAACCACCTGCCCCGGCACGCAACATGTGGAACACCAGGTCTTCATCCTCCCTTTCTGACACAACGATAATTTTGATGAGCGGCAGCATCTTGCGAATGGCGCTAATGCTCGATAGTTCTTCCACATCAGGTTGCCCCAACAGAAACAACAGGACATCCGGCAGGTCTTTGTTCAACGCTACCTGTGCCTCTTTGGCCGAGGCGTACACATGTGCAACCTGCAGACCAGCAGTACCGTTGATGAGCAAAGAAAGGCCTTTGGCAATTGGCGATTGCCCATCAATGATACCCACTCTGATCGGTCGAGCTTGGGCTATCATAAGTCAGTCGGGTTTGGATACATCAACTTGTTGCACGCTGGCATCAGCAAAATTCAACAAGCCTGCCATTAAGTAGTGGAACCGAATTAATCGACAGAATTCAGTTCCACTATTTAACAAAGTGATCATTTTTTTTAAAAGGTTGCAAAAATTGACTGGGATAAATGTTAAAACTGGGCGATTTTGTCAGATAAATTACCAAATTTAAAATTGGGACAGCCCAGCGATAAGCTGTCCCTTCCCAACATGTTATAATTAAGGCTTAATGTCAAAATCCAAAAACGGAGTAAAGCTTGGGTAAGTTCCTTGCAGGATGCTTGGGGCCGAATTTTCGGCACTAAATACCCGCCCATCGGTAAGGGTGACGTGGGTTTCCAAAAAGATCAGATCACCTGCACTGAGGCTGGAAGTACTCGCCAGTTTAAATGCCTTTACGACATCCGCAGCGGTAATCACACCGCGCTTTGCCCCCCACAAACGCCGCGGGCAACAGGGTGTAAAGCACTTCGTTTTCCACTGTATCGGTTTTATTCACATAGTCGCCAATGAATTCTACCTTTTGGAGGTTGGTATTGATGGAATAGGCATCAAATTCAATCGTGCTGTTGCCGATAGATGACACCCTGAGTGAACTTTTAGCCTGATCAATTACGATACGCATGTTTGCTCCCTCCAGGAATTCAGGAATGCGGATGGCATCTTCATCTTCACAAGCAAAGAGCGAAAATACCAGCATCGAGAGTAAGAAAAATTTATGCAGTGATTTCATAATTTCAATTTTTTAAATGATACGGACGAGGGCGTTGTCCGGTGGGCGACCACGCAGGGTCGCCCTACTAATTGATGTCCCAAAACACTTTATCCTGTGCAATAACCCGCTGGGTTTTAGGCGCATTAGGGTTGATCTGCAAGTCAGTGGTCGGATAAGGAAACGACACGATGAAATTGCGGATCAACTCGGTATTCGGATTGTTGTCCGTTTTGGGATTAAAAGGAACTGGATATCCCGTACGGCGCACATCGTTGTAGGCTTCAAGGCCAAAACCGAAATTGGCAATCCACTTTTGGGTCAGGATCAGCTCAAGTTTGCGGTTGTTGTCGGCAGCCTGATAAAGTGCGATTATTTTGCCCACATATCCATCGATGTCGGCTTTGGCAATGGTGGGTACACTGGCGGTAGTCGCAATGCGGTTGACCTCTGCAAAAGATTCTTCCATCGCTTGCTTAAACAGTGCCTCGGCATTTTCACCCGTACTGCGGGTCAAGGCCAATTCGGCGCGAATGTACAGGCTGGTAAAATAGGTCAACATGCGGTTGAGTCCAGCACCCCGCAGACCGCTGTTGAGGTTGCCTGCACCTCCACGACCATCGTCGTATTTGCCACCTGCAGGATACAATCCGGGGAGCGTTTTGGAGGTGTTTTGGTCAAAACCTTCATTGGGATCGATGTTTAGGGAACCAAACCAAATCGAAAGGAAACCACCGTCGCGATAGGATATTGGGTTTTGAGCGGGCTGCGCCGGGGTCAGTTGATTGTAGAAATAGTACGGAATCCGTGGATCAACAATGTCCTTAAAAATGGTATTCAACTGGCTTTTGCCTTGCATAATTTGGTAAAAATAAGGACTGATGTTGTACTGAGGACTCCCCTGGGTATACTCATCGATAAATGTAGGATGGCGCGTATCCGGCGAAACGCCATTTCCATACAACATTTCAAAATCATCGGTCGCTGCTGCCATCAATTTGTTGCCGCTGATGAGCGCTTTTACCGCAGCATCGTCGTACAATGGTGTAAGGCGGGCCTGATTGTACAAGCGCAGTTTAAGTGTATTGCCAAAACGTTGCCATTTGGCCACGTCGCCAGCAAAGTAAAGATCGGCGTTGCCCATCCGGACGTTGGATGCTTTGGCGAAATTGGCCAGGGCTTCGTCCGCCAGTTTGAGCAAATCTGCGTAAATCGCACTCCCTTGGTCATAAACGGGATAAGGTTTGGTAGCACCCAAATTGGCCTCTTTAAAGGGCACATCTCCCCAAATATCGACCATGGATCCCATCACAAAAGCAGTCATCAGCTGGGCAGCGCCCACAAAATGCCAAGCTTCATCTTCAGTACCAATGTCGATGATTTGTCTCAGGTCGGTCAATGAATTGGCGTAAAGTTGATCCCAGGGATCACCAACTGCGCCATCGTTGCCTTGCGCAAAATAATTGTTGAAGTTATTGCGGGTGACAATGTAATGGGTGAAGCAAGCAAGGGGTTCACCCAAACCTTGACTGTGCATCGACAATGCGTTGGACAAGCCCAATTCAGCGTAAGGCAACAATTGAGTCAATGGCACATCGGTAGGGTTATTGGGATCGACGTTGATGTCCAAAAAACCCTTTTCGCAGGCTGGAAATACCAGTAGCCCAACCGCGATGGCCAAAATATTGAAGATGTATTTAGATCTTGTTTTCATCTTTTAATGTTTTACCAACTTCTAAAATGTGGCTTGCAAATTCAATCCCACGCGACGTACCGAAGGTGCAGCCTGGTATTCAAAACCTATAAAGTTTTGGCTACCAAAAGTGCTGGTCTCTGGATCAAATCGGGTCGATTTGGGAAAATTGGGTGCTTTGTACCAAAGGTTACGGCCCGTTATGCTGAGACGCAAAGAACCAATGGGTGTCTTTTGCAGTACACTTTTGGGTAGCGTGTATCCCAGGCTTACTTCCCGAATGCGGATGGTGGTTGCGTCAAATACGCCCCATTCGTCATTGCCATTCACGGCGAAGGTGTTGCCAAAATACATGTCGTTTAACTCCACCTGAATGTTATTGGGAATTTTGTTTCCCCTTTCATCCAGGAGCGCCAAACCCGTATTGGGATCGCCCAAAAAGCCGGGAATCACGTAGTTCATTTCCCGTTTTTCGGTGTCTTTGAGTACACCACGGCCGAGCATTTGATTGACTGTACCCGAGTACAAATCTCCTCCTTTGCGGTAATCCAATACCACATTCAGGCTGAGTCCTTTGAAAGAAAAGGTATTGGTCAAACCCAGCAAAAAATCAGGATTGGGGTCACCAACGATGTCTTCTTGCAAAGCCGTGATCAACTGGCCATTGCTGGGGTCGATGAGCAGGTTGCCTTCTTCATCACGTTGGGAAACGGTTCCCCGAATAACCCCATAAGGCAGTCCAGGGCGCAATACTGGGGTAACACTACCCCCAAACAAGCCTTGAATTTCAATTTCTTCCAGGCCAGGTGCCAATTCTCTTACGATGTTGCGGTTGCGTGTAAAGGTGGCATAAATGTTCCAGTTGAAACCTTTTTCGGAACGCAATGGATCCAGACTAAGCCCCACTTCTACCCCTTCGTTGTCCAGTACCCCAAAATTGGTCAACAAATTGCTGAAGCCAGAGGCAGCAGGCAGTGAAAGTTGTCCAATTTGATCAGTAGTACGGGTTTTATAATAGGTAAAATCCAAACCGATACGCCCGTTAAAGAGCTTCAATTCCGTGCCTACCTCAACACTGCGCGTAAACTCGGGCTTCAGGTTTGGGTCGGTAGCGGTATTGGATAGCGTAGCTGCTGGTAAGCCCCGGAAAGGAAAATCATTTTGACGGATAGCGCCTACCAAGTTGGAGTTGGCACCCAAGTTGATCAAATAGATGGGTTGTAATGCATAGGCAGGTGCGTCGTTGCCCACAGTGGCCCAACTGGCGCGAATTTTGCCGTAATTCAGAATCGAGGACTTGATTTTCAAGGCATCGGTAAAAACCAAAGACCCATTAACTCCCGGATAGAAAAAACTGCGGTTTTCGGAAGGCAAGGTAGAAGACCAATCATTGCGGCCCGTAAAATTGAGGAAAGCGAACCCGCGGTAATCGAGGGTTAAATCACTAAACATCCCATACAGCCTGCGGCGCTCATAATCGCCACCGAAAGGAATGACATTCGAAGTATTGTCTAGATCCAGAATGTCAAAATTGATCATGCCTTGTCCCCTGACCCTTTGTTCGTTCATTGTGCGTTGGTTGAGGTTATGGCCCACTACTGCCCGCAGGTTGAAATCTGGATTGAGTTGGGTCGTGGCCGTCAAAATAAAGTTGGATTCAATCTCCGTGAACACCGTATTCCCCTCAGCAATCTGTCCAATTCCCCCCGCACCACGCGATCCAGGACGGAACCACTCTTTGTCGTTTTGGGAATAGTTGTTGATGCCAATTTTATAAGCGGCGCTCAACCAGGAATTTAGGTTGTAACTAGCCCCCAGACTGGCGACAAAACGATTGACATCGGCGCTAAACCCATCGTATTTGGTACTCCAATAAGGGTTGGTTGAAGAGCCAACGGGGACGAAAAATACGCTTGCTCGCGTAGTTGGGTCTTCAAATGGAAATTCTTGTAACGGCCAGTTGCGACCGATGAACATGGTACGGCCAAAGGCCGAGGCGTTGCCAGTAGCATTGTTGGCACCACCCGCTGGGCCAAATTGTTGGCTGTTGGTGTAAGCAAGGTTGCCATTGATGATCAAGCCGTTGTCAAGCGTAGTGCTCCCGCCTAAACTCAAGTTAAAACGTTTGAAAGTTGAGTTGGGGATGTACCCGGTTTGATCCAATTTGGACACCGTAGCAATCAGGCTGCTTTTGCTGGTGCCGCCCGACAGGGTCAAGGAATTCTCAGTCACTACGCCCGTTTCAAAAAAGTCCTTTACGTTGTTGGGATAAGCCTGGTAAGGTGTTTTTTTACCCCTTAAGGTCGAAAATGCATTGGCGTATGCAGCCCAAACAGGAATCGAATCGATTGTTGGATAAGGAACTGCACTTTTAAATGGAGCGCCCCAGGATCCGTTGGAAGCTGCAAAAACAAACCCCGTACCTGTTCCGTAAGAATTTTGATAATCGGGCACATTGGCAATGTTTTCCAAAGAAACCGAAGAAGAATAGGTAACCTCCAGGCCTTTTTAGATGTCCTAGAACTTCCTGTTTTGGTCGTGATGAGCAGCACCCCATTGGCCGCGCGAATTCCATACAAGGCCGCCGCAGCCCCTCCTTTGAGTACATTGATCGACTCAATGTTGTTGGGGTCTAAATCGGCAATCCGGCTAGCGAACGCACCGCCACCAGAGAGCTGGCGGTTGGCCCCGGAGTTGACGCCGTTGGTTTCGTTGTTGTAGGGAATACCGTCCACTACAATCAAGGGCTGATTGTTGCCAAAAAAAGACCGGTTGCCCCGTAAGGTAATCCGGGTGGCACTACCCGGCACCCCACTGGAACCGATGATGTTGACGCCCGGCACTTTGCCAGAAAGGCTCCGCAGCATGTCGGGTTCGCTGGTTTGTTGAACTTTGTCTCCGTCCACTCGCTCAACCGAGTATCCCAAGGCCTTTTGTGCCCGCGAAATCCCTACTGCGGTTACGATCACCTCATTGAGTTTGAGCACATCGGTTTCCATTTGCAGGTCAATTACGGTACGGCCATTAACGGCTTCTTCAACTTGTGAAAAGCCAGTATAACTAAATACAAGTACCGCGTCAGAAGGGACAACGAGGGCATATTTGCCCTCAATATCCGATACTGTTCCGCGGGTGGTTCCCTTTACTAGAATACTGACGCCGGGTAGCGCTTCACTGTCGTCTTTGGACAGCACGGTTCCGGTTACCGAAACATCCTGGGCAAACATTGGGCATGCACAGAGCAGCAACCCAATGGCCAGCAAGTACAAATTTGGCTTCATCCTTACATAGGTTAGTGAGTGATTTATTACAGTATTGAGTTTTTTAACAAGAACTCAAAAAACACTCGCTAAAGATAGGCGGGACACTGCGCGGGGGAAATCCTGCAAATTGGGGGATTTTTTTGGCGACGAAATGCAAGAATTGAATGATAAAATGCAGGTTTTTGGCAAAAACGCCCTAAAAACGGCGAAAAAATACAAAAATCAACTCACCCATTTTGGGGGATAAATGAGAAGGAACCTTTTGTCAGATGAATGACCAAAGCATATGTAAAAGAGGGTTCGGGGGTTCGGGGTGCTACTGGAAACCTCCGAACCCCCGAACCCTCGAACTCCTGAACCCGTGTTCTAGTTTTTCAAAAACGACAAATACTCCACCAAATCCCGGATCTCCCGCTTGGAGAGCACCTCTCCCATGGGGGGCATACTTGAAGGTGTATTGTCCCGGCTGGCAATCCTGGCAATCGGAATCACCAATGGCTCTGCATCCGAAGTTTTAAGCGTCAGTGTAGTCTCGGTTTCTTTGTCGAGTACGCCAAAAACTTCTTGCCCGTCCTTCAGCTTGAGGGTAACCGTCCCAAAACCTGGTGCCAGGCGGGCACTGGGTTCGATCAGTGATTGCAAAAGCTGTTCGCGACTCAGGGTGTTGGCAATATCCGTGAGTGATGGCCCGGCAGTTCCACCCACTCCACGAATGGCGTGGCAACGGGTACATTGGGCAGCAGAATTATTGTTAAAAATATTTCGCCCTTCATTTCGGTTTCCTCCGTAAAGCACATCGGCAAAGGCATCCAATGGCGATGTGCCCGGCTTCAGCGCATCCATTTTGGCTTTCAGGCTGGCAGAACCAGAAGCATCGATGGCTTCTTTGAGTTCCAGGCGCAAGTTGGGGGAGAGTTTTTTATCCGCCAATTGCTGCACCAGGTCTTCCAGAATGGTTTGGGTTTTGTCCAATTCAAGTTTGCCCATGACCACCAGCAATTGTTGTTGCTCGCGGGTAGTTCCTTTTCCAAATACGGATTGGACAATACCCGGCAAGGTCGCTTTGGTGACGTTCGAATTGTTCAACAAACCCAAGGCAACGGTGCGCAGGCTTTCGTCCTTGTCTTCCATACCGCTTTTGATTACCGCTTCGATGCCTTGGTATTTCAGGCGGTTCAGTGCGGTAAGTACAGCGGCTTTTACCTTGACATTGCTATTTTCGTTGTAAATTTTGGCCAGAGTCTCATTGTTGTCCGTGAGTTCCAAATTGGCCAACAGACCCGCCACGGCGATCAGCGTTTCAGGATTACTTTCTTTCAAAAAGTCAGCCACAAAAGGTTTGACCTTGGTTCGAGCCAGAGCAGCATCACGGTCCAGTTTGCCCCGGTAACGGCCATCCACCCGGTCGGTAAGCGATGGACTTGCCCAGGAACCGAGGGTAGCCAATGCCTCCGCCTTCAAGATATCGGAGATGTCGGTGCGCGTTGCATAAGCGACCAGGAGATCCAGTTCGGCGGCTCCACCAACCCGTAGTGCGGCATTGATGGCCCTACGCAACAGCGGATCGGCGGTAAATCTCTTTTCCTTCAGCGTAGCGGCCAAAGCAGGCAGTGCTGCCGGGATGGACAAATCGTCGTTGATGGCCCGGAGCCGCTTCGGTTACGATGTACTCATCAGCATCGTTTAGGAACAGCGCGATTTTTTCGTGCTTCAATTTTCTCAAGACCAATACCGCCGCAGTGCGCAAGGCTTTGCTGGAATTGTTGGCCAGGGCAATGAGCGGCTCAGCTTGGCCAATTCTGGACAACGCCAATACCGCCGCGTGGCGGATGTAGAGGTCTTCGTCGTTGTTGGCTTTCAGTAAGGCAATCAGTGGTTCCAGGGCTGGAGCGTGTTTGAGTTGGCCCAGGGCTTCTGCCGCATAAAAGCGCAAGCGTGGACTTTCGTGCTGTAAAAACGGAATCAACTCCGGCCCCGCCGCAGTGATATTGGCGTCGCCCAACATTTTGGCCGCTTGTACGATGATTTCGGTATCGGCATCTTTCAACAAAGGCAAAAGAATGCTGCCGTATTTTGGATTGCTCCGTGTGAGTTGTCCTACCCCCCAAATGCCGTGAATACGCGCCAGTTGGTGCTCGCGTTGGGAGATCGCCTGGGTCAAAATGCCCAAACCTTTGCCACCCCGGCGCACCAACTCAAACTGGGATTTTTGGCGAATGCGCATATCCGCATACTTCAGTAGTTCTCCCAACTGTTCGTTGCTTTGCGCTTCGTAGTCTAGCTCCATCAGGCGTTTGGTCTCGCGGCGTTCGGCGGCGAGGTCATTTTTTTCTGCGGTAACGTCCAGTTTCCAAACCCGGCCATAGTTTTTGGTACCCCAGCCATTGACCCAGTCGGCAATGTACAAAGCACCGTCGGGGCCAAATTCGATGCCCGTAGGCAGAATACCAGTCACAACGTTGGTTTCACTTTTTAGCTCAAACGTGGCTCCTTTGGGTTTCAGGTCAAAAGCCCAGATCGGAGAACGCGCGGGCGTACCCACAAACTCCACCAGGAAGAACTTGTTTTTCCAGGCTGATCCCAGAGCGGTACCCGGATTGTATACCATTCCCGTAGGGCCGTTGTGGTAGTTCATGATCGGCGGGATGATGTAGGCGGCCTGGCCTTCCCAGCGGGGCTTGAACAGTTTTTCTTCCATCCACACGTTGTAGCGGTTGTTTTTGGGGTCGGTGTATTTGCCGTACTGCCAGTTGGAGCGCCAGCCGGCGTCCGAGCCTTCTACGACGTGTACCAGGCGCTCACTTTCGCCGGGGTGGTCGCCGTCGTTGTCGGAGGAGATGAGGTTTCCGTATTCGTCAAAAGCAAATTCGTGGGTATTGCGCAGGCCGGTGGCGAAAATTTCAAAATCGCTGCCGTCGGGATTGGCCCGGGAAATGATGCCAGAGTTGGGGTTAGGAAGATTTCTCCCATCCACGGTGGTGACGTTGGCGCCAATGTCGCCAATGTTCCAATAAATCCGGCCATCAGGGCCTTCGGTCACCCCCGACATCCCGTGTCCACTGAATCCGATGTGTACCGCGTATCCATTGGCGATGGAGGTTTTTTTACCCACTTCCCCTTTTTTATAATTGATTTTCCAGAGGTCAGGTGCAATGGCGACGAAGATGTTCTTGGCAGTTACCAAAAGGCCACCCGCTACATCGGTCACTTCGGTAAAAAAGTCGTTTAGGATGCGGGTCGATTTATCGGCCATGCCGTCGCCATTTTGGTCTTCGAGGCGCCAGATTTCATCCCGCTCAACGGCCAGGTCGCGCCAATCGTGTGAACCATCACCGTTGAGGTCTTCCAACCACTCATTCACTTTGCTGCGCTCAGGAGCAAAGGTTTTGCGCAAAAAAGCCCGACGGTCTTCTACACTTTGCAAGCCGATGGATTCGGTCATCCAATCGCGGTGTCCACGGATGTCGAATTCCGAATTTTTTTGGCGATTGGTGCGGGTGAGGTACACGCGGCCGAGGTGGTCGATGTCCATGGCCACAGGGTCGGGGGCCAGGGAGTCGGTCGCCCAGAGGTTCAGCTGGAGGCCATCGGCGAGTTTGATCGAGGTTTTGCCCTGGAGGTCTTTGGCCTTTTGGGCGGATTTTTCCGAGCTTTCCTGGATGGAAATGGTTTGCGGCAACTTCATACAGGAGTAGATCAGCAGCATGAGGAAGGCCAGCAGCGGTAGTTTTTTACCAATGTTTGGTTTGAATGCCATAGTTTGGACTGTTTTGTGCGTTGTGGTGATGATCAAGGAGCGATAAATTTAAAGCATTCACACCCATTTTCAGCAGGAAAGTTTGGGAAAATTGTAGATAAAAATATAAATAGCTTTTTACATCAAAAACCAGCACAAGCGATTTATCTCAGTATGGCATGATAAATTTAATGAAATTTATCCTAGTATATTAAGATGAATTTTATTACATCTAAGGAGCGAGAAAAAGTGCTTTCTTTTTGTTTTGTGTTTTCTTTGTGTTTAAAAAATCATCATGATGCGCAAAGTCCTTTTTCTCGCATTTTGTCTAGGTTGCAGCAACCTATTCGCCCAAAACCTGCCCAAACCCAGCGCCGCTCAGCTCGCCTGGCAAAAACTGGAGACCACGGCCTTTCTGCACTTCACGGTCAATACCTTCACCGATAAGGAATGGGGCGATGGCACCGAAAGCCCGAGCATTTTTAATCCCGTCAAATTGGATGCCCGTCAATGGGTAGCTGCCCTAAAGGAAGGTGGCTTCAAAATGTGCATCATTACCGCCAAGCACCACGATGGGTTTTGCCTCTGGCCTTCCAAATATACCGATCACTCCGTAAAAAGCAGCCCCTGGAAAAATGGGCAAGGCGACGTGGTCAAGGATGTAGCCGATGCCTGCCGGGAATTTGGCTTAAAATTTGGATTTTACCTCTCACCTTGGGATCAGCATGAAAAAAGTTATGGCACCGATCAATACAACGATTTTTACAAAAACCAGTTGAAAGAATTGCTGACGAATTACGGCATAGTTCACGAAGTGTGGTTTGATGGTGCTCGCGGGCCAAATGCCAAAGACATGCAATACGACTTCAAAGGGTATTGGGATTTGGTCAAACAGCACCAACCCCAGGCCGTTTGTTTTTCGGACGTAGGCCCTGGCGTGCGTTGGGTGGGCAATGAGTCGGGCAACGCGGGCGAAACCTGCTGGTCACCGATCATCACGCTGGGCATGGCACCCGGCGTCGCCGATTCCAAATATTTGAATACTGGAGATGAACAAGGTACGGAGTGGATTCCTGCCGAAACCGACGTTTCTATCCGTCCGGGCTGGTTTTATCACCCTAAAGAAGACGATAAAGTACGTTCTCCTCAAAATCTGGTCAACCTCTACTACCAGTCTGTCGGGCGCAACAGTTTATTGTTGCTCAATGTGCCCCCCAATCGTGAGGGCCTGCTTTGCCCCCAGGATGTAGCAGCCATCAAAGCGTACCGCAGCATTCTGAACGAAACGTTCAAAACCAACCTGGCCAAGTCGGGGAAAAATAAAAAACTGGTTGACAATAAACTGGAAACCTGGATTGCTGCTCCCGAAAACAGCCCACTAGAAATCAAACTGCCCAAATCTGCGACTTTTGATCGCTTTATGCTACAGGAAAACATAGCCGAAGGCCAGCGTATCGCCGAAGCTCAACTCGAGTATTGGGATGGAACGACCTGGAAATTGATTAAAAAATTCACCACTGTAGGCTATAAACGCCTCTTGCGTTTTGACCCAGTCACTGCCACAAAACTGCGCCTGACTGTCCTGCGTGCACTGGCTCCGGCGCAGGTTGCGGAACTGGGGGTGTATAAAGCCTCAGGGAGGGAAAAGTGAGAATAATTCGAATGACAAGTAACAGAACCCTTGTCGGGCCAGCGTAGCAGTGCCGACAAATTCGTCACTCGTCATTCGAACCATTCGTCATTTTTTTTCCCTTACACACCATTTTTCCTTTCTCCTGCATCTACCTAATTAGATTTTAATTCAACATCTTTTTCCACAACAAAGCCAATTAGCCACTCAGGTAATTGCTTCGGAGGCGCCCCGAAGCAATCCTGGGAGGATTTTGTCAAAATTAAAACAAGATGGCAAATCGTCAAGCAACTGACCCCATGCAGGGGAATCAGGATGGAAAAAATTTGGGCGCTAGCCCCATTGCTACAGCACTACCCGGCGCTAGCCCGCTGTTTCAGCTTTCCTGGCTGCTGGAGGTGTTTCGTTACCGCAACCAGGAATACGGCGCTTACCAGCTTCGCCAACAATATCCGCGCCACATGATGTGGGGAGGCTTACTGTCGATGGCCTTGATCGGATTGTTGTATGGTGGCACGCTACTGGCCAATGCCTTACGAGAAAAAATGACCTTGATGACCGTTTATGAGTTACCAGAGATCACTACTCCACCTGCTAAAGAAGAGCCAGTCACCCCACCGCCTCCGGTGTTTACGCCTCCTCCACCCGTTCGCCCAACCATTGCATTTCTCACGCCCAAGGTGATAGAGGAAAATGAACTGGTGGAAGAATACGAACCGCCTACCCAAGAAGATTTGCTCAACAAAAACCCCGGCACGGTTACGACGGCTGGTGACCCCAATGGAAGGGATTACCTTCCTGAAGAACCCATTGAAATTGAAGCGCCTCCAGCAGTGATTGAGGAAGAAAAAAAGCAGGTCAAACAGCCCGACTATTTTATCGTTGTGGAGCAAATGCCCGCTTTTCGAGGCAGTCTAAATCAGTTCCTATCGCGCGAGATCAGGTATCCCGACATCGCTAAAGAAAACGGCATCCAGGGTACGGTGGTGATTCAATTCCTGGTGAATGAAAAAGGACAAATTTCCAACCCCCATATCCTCAAAGATATCGGTGGTGGGTGCGGTGAGGAAGCCCTCCGGGTAGTGCGTTCCATGCCTGAATGGCTCCCGGGCAAACAACGGGGCGTGCCGGTGAAAGTGCAGATGAATTTGCCGGTGAAGTTTCATCTGGAGTAAGGGTTCGGGGGTTCGGGGGTTCGGGGGTTCGGAGTTCCAGACTGTGGCGCCTAACCCCGAACCCTCGAACCCTCGAACATCGAACCCTACTTCTCAAACGCCTTCCGCGACAAGCCCGGAATGATCCGCAATGCGTTCTCGTAATATACTTTTTTCAGAATTTTGTCGGGCAGTGCCATCCCGTACATGCGCCAGAAAGCATGATAGCGCTTGTGATAAGGGAAGTACTCATCAGCCGTTTCCAATACCCGGAAATAGGTAGGGTATTCCTCGGGATGGTACGCGTCTTTGCCGAAAGACAACCCGATTCTGGTATTTTTCAAAAAAAGCAGCCGAAGCCCGGGGTTGGCGTCCCAATTCCGCAATGATGGCCCCACACTCCACGTACATGTTGGGGTACATGTCCATGAGCTGTCCTAGTTTGGTCAGGTCGTTGGCGTACCAGCCAAAGTGGGCGTTGATGAACGTGGTTTTGGGATGCTTTTTAAAAATGTTATGTTGCTGCTTGATGAGCGTGTCAAAGGGGGCCGGAGTGGTATCGGTGCGCTTGCGCCCCGGATTGAGTTTGAGTTCCAGCCAACGCTCGTTGTTTTCATCCAGTGGTTCCCAAAATTGCTTGGGGTCGGCGGTGTGGATGAGAACAGGGATGCCCAATTCTCCACATTTGGCCCAAACGGGATCGATGCGTGGATCGTCAATGTGGATGTAATTGCCTTGGGCGTCTTTTTCTGATAAGCCCAGGCTTTTGAAAATTTTCAGGCCTTTTGCACCATTTTTAACGTCAAATTCGATTTGTTTGACCGCGTTGCTGGTCCAATCCGGCTCGTCGATACCTTTGAAACTAAGGTTGGTAAATACGGCAATCCGGTGCTCCAGGCCATATTTTTTGACGTTATCCGTAATGGCTTTCAGGGCAGCTCCGCCCCGTCCACTCAGGTTCATACAAATCCCCATATTGAGTGAATCCATCTCCCGCACCAATATGGTGAGGTCTTGGGTTGCCATGTTCCAGTGGTGGCTGTGTACATCCAGAAAAGGGAATTTGGAACGGGTGATTTTGTGCTCGGGTACAACCAGGGATGAAGGTGGATCGTATTTTTCAAAATCCATGGTTTGTTGCGCCAATGCACACAGTGGCAAAAAGGCCACGAATAAAAATAGGTTAGATAGTTGCTTCATTGATGTTATATTACTCAGGAATTAAACAGTTCCAATTTCAAGAACCTGATCAAGACTACAAAATAATCCCGAACTTTTTAGCGCTATTGTGTCGGCAAATTAGTAAATTACGGTACAACCCAAACGAACGCATGCCCTTGGTACATACCATTATCGAAAAAACACGAAAGTTGACGACCTGGAAATCCCAGCTCATCCCAGGTACCATTCTCGATGTGAACCTTGCGGTGGCAATTTTCTTCATCGACCTGTTGGTAGGGATTGCAGGGTTCATGTGGTTGGAACAATTCGAACTCATCGATGCCTTTTATCAAACGGTGATTACCATATCTACGGTGGGGTTTACCGAGGTCAAACGTTTGGACGATCAGGGAAAAATCTTTGTTTCCTTTTATATTTTGTTCAACATCGGCGTTTTTGCCTACATCTTATCGGTGTTTTCCTACTACATCATTCAAGGTGAAATTTTTAAAACCATGCACCTCAATTACGTCAAAAGTTCCATTGAAAGTTTATCAAATCACGTCATCGTCTGTGGTTTTGGTAAATACGGTCGAGAGATCACCAAACATTTTTTACAACACAAGATTCCCTTTGTAGTCATTGACATCAACCCCGAACGGATTGAATCCATTCAGGGTTCTGAATCCGATATATTGTACATTCAAGACGATGCCACGCATGATGAAGCCCTGATTGCGGCGGGGGTTGGCCGAGCTCGTTCCCTGATCGCGGCCTTGCCGGAGGATTCCGACAATGTATTCATCGTTCTGACCGCACGCCAGCTCAATCCTCAGTTGGACATCATCAGCAGGGCCAAAGACCCGAAATCGCAAAAAAAAGCTTGCCCTGGCGGGGGCCAATCACGTGGTCATGCCCGAACAAATTGGCGGCTTTTACATGGCCACACTAGTCTCCAAACCCGGCGCGGTGGAGTTTTTTTCCTTCATCACCAATGAGCACAGCTCTGATATTGGTTTTGAAGAACTGGCCTATGAAAACGTACCTGCCAGTTGCCAGGGACGTAAACTGGGTGAACTACACATTAGGCAAAACACAGGTGCCAACATCATTGGTTTTCGCGACGCGGTGGGGTATTACCACATCAACCCTGGCCCGGATACGGTATTGTCGCCCCAAACCAGTTTTATCGTTTTGGGCGACAAACGGCAATTGAATAAACTGAAGGATTATTTGAATACGTTTTATATTTAGCATTCTTTTGAACCTAACCATAAAGCCTATCCATGAAAAAAACCATCTTCCTAGGTAGAAGCCACCGAAATGCGGCAACTGGATGCCAAAGTGCGCTGCGTACAAGTCAAAATGATCCATTCATCGGGGAATAGCCTCCCCGCAGGAGTCAACATCAACTTGTTCAACCCCGTTTTGCCCCAAAACCAGGATGGAGCTATGCTTCAAAAAGATCCGGCTACTTTGGGCCCACTAAAACCCGAGCTGCGCTCCTGCCCTTGTCCCTTACCCGGCATGGTGTCTCGTACGACCTGGGGTGCTCCGCGGCCTTGCGCTTCACCGGGATATGCTACGGTTACCCACCTGGTGGTACACCATTCCGCCGGGGTAAACACGGCTACCAATTGGGCGCAGGTCGTGCTCAGTATCTGGGATTTTCACGTCAATACCCGCGAATATTGCGATGTGGCCTACAATTACCTCATCGATCCCAACGGCGTGTTGTACGAAGGCCGCAGCGGGGGGAATAATGTGGTTGGAGCCCACTTTTGTGCCACCAATACCGGCACCATGGGGGTGTGCCTTTTGGGAAACTTTGAAGAAGTGCAGCCTACTGATGCCATGCTGAACAAACTGGCCGATCTTTTGGCCTGGAAAAGTTGCAATTCGAACATTGATCCGCTTTTGAAGTCGGTACATTCCCGTAGCAACCTGGATTTGAACCACGTTTGTGGCCACCGCGATGGCTGCTCAACGTTGTGCCCGGGGGAAAATGTATACAGCAAACTGGCCGCTGTGCGGAGTAAAGTGGTCAGCAACATCCAGGCTTGCAACTTTACCGTGGGCACGGATGACCTGCATCAGCAGGATTATATCCTCAGCATCATTCCCAATCCCGCACAACAGACCTTTCGCCTGGAACTGAGCAACGGCGGGCGCATCACCCAAATAGAGCTGTACAACCTCATGGGGCAGCGAGTAAGTGGGCTGCAATTTGATGCGCTAAGTATGCAGGTGCAGTGTGGAAATGTTCCGAGGGGGACTTATGTTTTGAGGATCGTGGATGAGGAGAGAAAGGTGAGTGCCAAACAAATTATCTTGCAATAATGACCACCGAGGACTTCAATAAAATCTATAATACCATCCCGAAAGATCCGGGTGTGTACCGCTTCATCAATGAAGACGATACGATCTTGTATGTAGGCAAGGCCAAAAACTTGAAGAACCGGCTGTCGAGTTATTTTGGGGAGCGCAAAGACCGGCTTTTCCGCACCCAACTCATGGTCAAAAATGCAGAGCGCATTGAATTTACGATTGTAGAAACCGAAACCGATGCCCTTTTGCTGGAAAGCTCCCTGATCAAGGAATACCAGCCGCGCTACAACGTGATGCTCAAAGACGATCGTACTTATTCTTATATCTGCATCAAAAAAGAACCTTTCCCCCGCGTTTTTTTTACCCGGCGTGTCATTCGCGACGGCTCTATCTATTTTGGACCTTATACGTCAAAAGTGCGTACCCAAATCATTTGGGAGTTGCTGCGGCAACTCTTCCCTTTGCGCACGTGTCAGCTTAACCTGGCACCCGAAAACATCGCGGCGGGCAAGTTTAAAGTCTGTTTGGAGTACCACATCAAAAATTGCCAGGGGCCTTGTGAAGGCTTCGAAGACCTGGCCAGTTACAATGCCAAAATTGAACAAATCAAAAACATCCTTAAAGGCAATTTTGGCGCGGTAATCCAGCATTTTAAAGGCTTGATGAATGCCCATGCCGAAAAAATGGAATTTGAAAAAGCCCAGGCCATCAAGGAAAAGCTCACCGCTTTTGAAGATTACCAGGCCAAAAGCACGGTGGTGAGCTCCAGCATCCGGGATGTGGACGTGTTTTCCATTGCCAGCGACGAAAAAGAGGCCTACATCAATTACCTCCGGGTGGTCAACGGCGTGATCATCCATACCCACACGCAGGAGTTGGTGGTCAACCTGGAGGAAGAAGAAGCCGACCTTTTGGCTTACACCATCCCCCTCATCCGCGATCGCTTCAACAGCATTGCGCCCGAGCTGATTTTGCCATTTGAAGTGCAAATGACGGATAAAAACCTGACCACCACAGTACCCAAAATTGGCGAAAAGCGCAAACTGCTCGAACTTTCACTCAAGAACGTACAATATTATCGCGCGCAGAAAAAACGCGACGATGCCAGCAAAACCAAAAGGCAGTCGCCGGCTGAACGCATCTTACGCACCCTCCAGGCCGATTTGCAAATGAGTGAGGTGCCGATGCACATTGAGTGTTTTGACAACTCCAACATTCAGGGCAGCAACCCGGTATCCTCTTGTGTGGTCTTCAAAAACGCCAAACCTTCGAAGCAGGATTATCGCCACTTTAAGGTCAAAACGGTCATTGGTCCGAACGATTTTGATACCATGAAAGAAGTGGTGTTCCGCCGGTACCGCCGTTTGTTGGATGAAAATCAGCCGCTGCCCCAACTGGTGATCATCGATGGAGGTAAAGGGCAATTGAGTGCGGCCATGGAAAGCATCGTCGAATTGGGCCTGACTGGCAAAATGACCATCATCGGCATTGCCAAACGGCTAGAGGAGATCTTTTTTCCCGGCGATTCGGTGCCATTGTACATCAACAAAAAATCGGAATCACTCAAACTGATCCAACAGGCACGCAACGAAGCCCACCGTTTTGCCATTACCTTTCACCGCGATCAACGTTCCAAAAATTTCATCGATACCGAACTGAACAACATCCCCGGGATTGGTGAAAAAACGGCACAGAAGTTATTGACCCATTTTGGTTCGGTCAGAAAAATACGCGAAGCGCTGGCTTCGGAGCTAATCGAAGTGCTGGGTATGGCCAAGGCCAAAGTGGTTAAGGCCTATTTTGATAAGGAAGTGGAATAAAAAATATCGCAGCGCTTTGCAAAACGGGAAATACCACAATTTTTTATCCTACCCAATACAAAAAACCGCCCAAAATCAACATCATCACACAACCCATCAGCGCAATCATGGCTACCGGGCGCTTGAGCGCAAAGGTACTCAGCAAGTAAACCAGCAAAATACTGACCCCGAAGCCCCAGGAAAGATTCACCAACAAAAAGGCTTCCCGCGAAGTGGGCGAAAAATGCGGATTTGCCCCCGCTAATTTCACCGCCATTGAAGTAGCCGCCAAAATGGCTGCGGTGTGCAGCAGGCGTTTGATCCACAATTTGCTATTGTCCATCTGTAGGTTATTATTTTCAAATTACTTGTGCGCTTCCCGCTTTTGCGTTTTTCAGCAGACTTACTGCGTCGCGTCATGCGGGCTTAATCAATAAAACCAGCGCCAGGCGGTAAACGTTTTTTTTTCAATCACAATGGTTCCTTCTTTCATCACCAGGCGGATGTTGCGCAAATCGCTGATGTTTTGATCGGGTTTCCCGTCTACCACAATCAAATCGGCGAGCAATCCCGGACGGATGGCACCCAACTGGCTGTCTAAACCAAAAACCCTGGCGTTCACTGAGGTAGCCGATTTGAGCACCTCCACTGGTTTCATGCCATACTCCACCATCATTTCCAGTTCACGCGCATTGTCACCGTGGGTGAATACCCCAACATCACCTCCGGCTACGATGATGACCCCTGCATCCAGGGCTTGCCGAAAACTCTGCCGTTTTTGCACAATGCGTTCCGGGTCGGGATCAACCCCTTTTCGCCAACCCCGGTATTGCAGAATGGCGTCTCCAGCGGCGAGAGTCGGACAAAGGGCCACCCCTTTTTCGGCCATCAGTTTAAATATTTCAGGTGTACCCGCATCGCCGTGTTCGATACTGACCACCCCGGCCAAAATGGCCCTGCGCATGCCTTCGGCAGTGCCAGCATGAGCCACTACGCTACGCCCGCTGCTGGCTGCAGTTTTGACCATCAATTGCAATTCCTCCAGGGAAAAGGTCGCCCTCGCTTCTCCGCGCAAACCCCAGCGGTAATCGGCATATACTTTGACTACATCGGCACCTTTGCCCATTTGTTCGCGTACCACTTTGATCAGGTTGTCGTGTCCGTCCGCTTCGTCAGCACCCTGGGGCACATCAACGTGTGGCGCAAAGCCCTTGGGGCCATAACTGCCTGTGGCTACGATGGCCGGACCCGCAACCAACATGCGTGGCCCGGGGATGATGCCTTTTTCTATCGCTTGTTTTACACCCACATCGGCGTATCCTGCCCCTCAGAACCGAGGTCGCGAACCGTAGTGAAACCTGCTTCGATGGTTTTGCGGGCGTGGATGGTCGCTCGAACCACCCGTTCCGCTTCCGATTCAACCAGAACCTGGTCGTTCCAGGACGTTTCGTTGTAAGGATGCAATAAAAGATGGGAGTGCCCCTCGATGAGTCCGGGGAGTAGGGTAGTGCCTGGTAAGTTGAGGCGTTTGACAGGATTGGGAATGACCAGTTGTGCCAATGGGCCAACAGCTTTGATCTTGCCTTTTTCAACCAACACTGCCCAGGCTTCATGAATGGTTTGTCCATCAAAAATCCGGGCAGGAACGATCAAGTAATTTTCAGCATTTTGGCCATTTAATCTGGATATGGCCATGCAAAACATCATCGATACCGAATAAAAAGTAAAATGTCCATTTCATAATCAATGCCCTACCTTTTCAGCCATAATGCCACCCCAAACGCCAAGACAACCAAGATCAGGCCGTACATGAAGATGCCATAACAAATGCGCAAATAGCGGTACTTCTGGGCGAGAACCTTGCCCAAAAAATAAATATCCCGCGTCATGGAGCTGTACAAAAAATTTCGGTCTTTAATCATTTCGGCCATTCCCCAGTCGAAATCATCGAGGGTCATGTTGTAGAAATTGCCAAAGAACAACAGGTTGGTCTTTTTGTTCGTGATATCTTCTCGTGAAGTCTCCCCTTTGGTCACTTTAGGGCGAGTGGAAAGGATGGCAAAAATTAAAGCCCCCAAACAAACGGCAAGCAGCAAAAAGGTGGGCATAATGTACTCAGGGTGCGCCGTGAAGTTGGGAATCAAACTCGAAATGACAATCGAAATGATGATGGCATTGATACTGAGCATGATATTGGCCTTGTTGTCGGCAATGGCGCTGAGGTTGAGGTGGGTACGGTAAGTGTTGCGGTACATGGTTTCAACCCCACGACCCAGGTTTAACTCCTTGAGTTCTTTTTCCGTTTTTTTCTTTTGTTTTTTCCACTTGCGTTCTTCCTGGCTATCTTCAGAAGGAGTGATGCGCTGTTGGTATTTTTTGAGTTGTTTGATGTTTTTGAACTTGCCATTGTCAAAATACTGGCGGGCCAATTCCGTATGGTAGTGGTGATTGGTGATGAAATCCAGTTCAAATTGGACCCATTCCTCTTCGGTCAAAAAACTTTGGCGGGTCATGAGCAATTCCTGGCGTACCCGGCTGCAGCGATCCCAGTACAATTCTGACCCCAGATGGCTATAATCGGCATCGCTCATGATTTCTTCCAACAAGTTTCGTGGTTGAAATTTGATCTGGGTTGCCTCAATCAAGTGTTCCACTTTTTGAATGCCCACTTCCGGATAGCCATGGGACTCTAAAAAGCGTCGGGCGTTGGTTGCCCCGCGGGCTTCATGCCCCGCAGCCCCCTGGTCATAACCGGTATCGTGAAACCAGGCGGCCAAGATCAGTGCTTCAGTGTCTGTAACGGATAAATTGTACCCCGCCCCCAAACGCCGGGCGGCTTCGATCACATCACAAGTATGCTGGAAGTTGTGGTAAAAGTATTTTTCATCAATGTGGTCGCGAAAATACTGTTTGACGTATTTTTCGGCAACTATTGCAAGGTTTTGAGGAGGAGATTGTGTCGTTTCCATATTGCGGCGCTTGCTTCGCCCAAAGTATTAAATTTTTTGGAAAAAAGAAAGTATTGGCATTTGGCTTGTTGTTTTGTTGTACTGAATGGGTTGCCTTTTTTGCTCTTTTGGGACATATTCACAAAAAGCAAATGAGCTAAACGGCGTTACTAAAAAAAATCATTAGCTTGGCAGCTTTGAGGATTGTATACTATGCATAGTTTGATGCGTCTTTTATGGCTGGGATTGATCTTATGGTTCACCGGAACCTCGGGCATGCTTATGGCTCAATCTGCCCAATACCAGTTCAAGGTCTACAACCTTGAAGACGGACTCAGCCACCGCGATGTATTCAAAATAGCGCAAGACAACAGTGGATTCATTTGGGTGGCGACCATGGATGGGCTGAACCGTTTCGATGGCTACGAATTTGAACGGTACAGCAGTCGTGCCGACGCCAAACGATCTGCGCCCCTGGATGCCATTTCCGACATGAGTATTGGCCGCAACAATGAACTCTGGCTGGCTGGACAAAACCATGTCAGTGCTTTTTATACCGAGTTTCACCAAATTCAAACGCATCACTTGCACCGTGGTTCGGAGCAAAAGCACGCCAGCAAGCAGGTATCACTTACGCCACACAATCTGTTTCAGGATACCCAGGGGGCACTCTGGATGGTTACCCTCAATGACAAAACCGGGGAAATCTCCTTACAACGCCTGGACGAAAAAGGCAAATTGACCAAAGTTGCAGATTTGCAGGGAAAATCTCCGCGCCGACCCATCATCCAGTTTAACGGCTTTATTTTTGTAGGTGCCCAAAACAATGAATTGTGGTTACTGTCGCCACATACGGGTAAATTGGAGAAAAAAATACGCTTGCCCGGGCCAGCAGTTGAAAGCAACCGAGTCGTGCATTTGCATGCTACCGAAGGACGTTTGTGGATCCTGACTTCTGCGGGCAAAGTGTATACCCTGAATGACCCAGAGGGGGAAGTGATACTGCACCCCATCAATCAATATTTGCCCGAAGGTGGCCTGTACAACTCCTTGCTGATCGATCCACTGGGGAATATTTGGCTGGCTGGACAGGGTAAACTATGGCATTACGTCACCCAATCCAACCTATTGGAAAACTACGACGAACGGGTGCGTTTTTTACTCAAATCGATGCCCAATTACCGGCAAGTTTTTCGGGATCAATCGGGCGTAATTTGGGTAGCCAGCGATTATGGGGTGATCAAAATTGTAGAATCGGAGAAATTGTTTACCCAATACTTGACGGGCGGCAATGAGAACTGTCGAGACATCCAGTGCAGTATCCGGGGAATGGCCGAAGATGAGCAGGGGCGTGTATATCTCTCTTATTACAACTCCATCCATGTTTTAGACCCCAATTCCAATTCGCTGCGCTTGTTGTTTCCTGACCATAGTTTTTCCAACCTGCCTTTTGGATTGGTTTATCATCAGGGGTTTTTGTACACGGGCAATGGTTGGAGAATCAATACCAAAAATTTAAGCCGACAAAAACTTTTCCCAGACGCTGATCGGGAAATAGGCGGGGTAGTAAGCCTTGACGCCAAAGGTGTCATCTGGTTTGGTTATGGCCACCGATTGTACCAATATGACACCAAAAAGCAAACCATCCAAGGTTTTCGCAACAAACAAGGTGCTTGGTCAGAACGACTGGGCGAAATCAGTTTTTTGCACCCCGGGCGCAACCCAGACATCATGTGGTTGGGCACGATGGATCAGGGTTTGTACCAGCTGAATGCAAAAACGGGCAAGCACAAACATTTTTATACCGGAAAAGGGAGTCCGGTAGAAGTTTATCCCCAGCGCATCAATTGTATGTACGAAGACCGCCGGGGGAACTTGTGGCTGGGTACAGACAAGGGCTTACAAAAAATCAACCTGAAAAATTTCCAGAATACCACTTATGGACAAAGTTCAGGCCTGTCCAACGATATCGTGACTGCACTGCTACCGGAGGGTGATTCCTGTTTATGGGTGAGCACTTACCTGGGTTTAAACCGCTTGAGCATCAAAGGGGAACGTTTTGTCCATTTTATGGAGCAGGATGGATTGTCCAACAATGAATTCAACCGCATTTCGGCCTTGCGAACCCGCAATGGCCGCCTCTATTTTGGCGGCCTCGACGGGGTGAACGCTTTTTTTCCTGGGCCTCAGTTCTGGAAAAAAGAAACCAAAGCTTACGAAGCACCCCTGCTTTTTACCCGGTTTACCCATTACAGTGGGGATCGTGACACCATTTTTACCCGTACCGCGGGCATCAACAAGCAACGTTCCGTTTTTTTGCGCCATAAGGATCGTTATTTTACCTTGAGTTTTGCCGTGGCCAATTATCGGGAACCCAATCAAAACCGTTTTGCGTATATGCTGGATGGCTACGAAGGCAAGTGGTCGCCCTTCGACAATGTACACACCGTGATGTACAGCAATATTCCGGCAGGTACATACACCTTTCGGGTAAAGGCGATCACTGCGGGAAGCCTGGACAAAACCAATGAAATGGGTATCGAGATGATCATCGAGCAGGCTTTTTACAAGTCCTGGCCCTTTATCATCTTTTGTGGTTTTTTGTTTTTGGGAGGCATTTATGGTTTTTTGCGCTACCGCATTTACACCATCCGCAAACGAGAAAAGGCGCTGGAGCGTTTGGTCCGCATGCGCACCAACGAGCTGGAAGTGGAAAAACAAAAATCGGATCAGCTCTTGCTCAATATTCTACCCGCCGAAACCGCCGAAGAACTCAAAACCACCGGCAAAGCCAGCGCCCGACGTTACGACAATGTCACGGTGATGTTCACTGATTTCAAAGGTTTTTCCAGTATTGCTGAGCAGATGGAACCCGAAGAACTGGTGCGGGAAATAGACTACTGTTTTGGGGCCTTTGACGCCATCATCGACCGTCATGGTCTGGAAAAAATCAAAACCATTGGCGATGCCTACATGTGTATGGAAGAAGGCATTGATGGCACTCCCAGTGAAAGCGCAAGCAGAGTGGTGATGGCCGCTCTGGAGATTCAACAGTTTTTGCAACAAACGGCAGAAAAACGGAAAATTACAGGGCAACCCGCGTTCGAAGCCCGCATTGGCATCCATTCAGGGCCAGTGGTGGCGGGTGTGGTAGGCACCAAAAAATTTGCCTACGACATCTGGGGCGATACCGTCAACATCGCGTCGCGCATGGAATCCGAAGGCGCAGCCGGGAAAGTAAATGTATCTGAAACCACCTATCAATTGTTAAACGGCGAGTTTACTGGCCAAAAACATGGCGAGTTTACGGATCGGGACAAGGATATTATTGATATGTACTTTGTGGAGTTGAAAAGTTGAAGAGTTTAGGTTGAAGGGTTGGATAGCACGAGATTTGCAAATTTATTTTGAAAGGCTGCATAGTTTTGACATAGGTAGAATGGTCTTCCAAACTCTTCAACTTTCTCTTCAACTCTTCAACCTCAACTTCTCAACTTTCATTGGTATTTCAACAAATGCAGCCGCTGATCAATCGCTGCGCTAGGTTTGTCAAAAAGGTAAAAAACACAGACCATTCCCTTGTTTTCTTTGTGCAAAACCAAAAAACGGCAATGTTGCTGCATAGAGAATGAAGCCTTGGGCTTGAGGATGTACACCCGACCCCAATCAGCGTTGAAAACTTCGGTTAATTCTCGTTCGGTCAACTCGCGGGCAGTGAAACTGGTATTGGTTTCATTGTCGCCAATGTGCAAGGCCATGCGGTAGCTGTTGACCTGGGCATGGGGTGCGTTGCCCATATCGGGCAGGAACAAAATGCGAATTTCTACCGCTTCCTTGTTTGAACGAATGGCATAATCATACCGCTGGAACAGGTGCTCCGGGATATAAGCGGGTTTGTAATCGGAATCAACGGGATAAAGAAGCTCTACCCCCGATCGGCTTAGGAAATCCTGAATTTGCAACGGAATTTCTGGGCCGTGCTTCTTTGTAAGCAGAAGTTTAAGAAAAAAATAAGGGTCAGGAAAGTATTTTTCATGTTTTTGGGGGGTCGAAAGTTCGGGAGTTCGTGGGTTCGGAGAAGTGGCCCTAAACCCACGAACTCCCGAACCTTCGAACCCCCTTCTTACCTTATCCTTTACTCAATTTACTGTTTTTCACACCATACAAGAAGTAAATAATCAACCCAAAAGCCATCCAGCCGAAAAATACCAGCCAACTTTGGGATGGGATTTCAATCATCAAGTAGGAACAACACAACATCCCCAGTACCGGAATCAACGAATAATTGCGGATGAAGGACATCACGGCGATGTAAACAGCAAGTACGATAAAAAGGATGAAGAGTACTTCCTGGTAACCTTCATGGCCAAGGTTGCTGAAGGCTGCGCCCAGGCGATTCCGGAAACCTACAATCGCCGCTACTACCAAAAGCGGGACAATGAATTTGCCATTGATGTACGGCAAGTTGAATTTTCCTGGCTCTTTCGGTCTTCTGGGTAAAATCAACACGCCACCACAAACCAATACGAAGGCAAAAAGGGTACCAATACTGGTCAAATCCGTCACCAAACCATCATCGATGACCAATACCGGGATACCCACCAGTAAACCCGTTACAAAGGTTGCAAAGCTGGGGGTGCGGTACCGTGGGTGAATGTTCGAAAAACGTTTGGGCAACAGACCGTCGCGGCTCATGCTCATCCAGATACGGGGTTGCCCCAATTGGAACACCAGCAAAACACTGGTTGCCGCCACTACTGCGCTGACCGAAACAATGAAACCAACCATGGGCATGTTGATTTTGTCAAAAACATAGGCCAGGGGATCGGTAACATTTTGAAACTCGGAATAATTGACCATACCCGTGATCACCAGCGTGGTCACGATGTAAATAACCGTACATAAAATCAGGGAGTAAATCATCCCTCGCGGCAAATCACGTTGAGGGTCTTTACATTCTTCCGCCGTGGTAGAAATGGCATCAAAACCAATGTAGGCAAAAAACACCCCTGAAACACCCGCCAGTACCCCTTTCATGCCATTGGGCAAAAAGGGCGTCCAGTTGGACGTAGTTCCTTCAGAAAAAATGTACCAAATGCCAATCAAAGCCACCAAGATCAAGATGACTATTTTGAGGATTACCATGCCATTGGCGGTACTTTTGCTTTCTTTAATGCCAATCAACACCAGCCAGGTCACCAAAATAACGATGACAAATGCGGGCAGATTGACGATGAATTTAAAGTCTCCTATGCCGGGCGCCAGGGTGTAGGCCAACTCTTCTACGGCCTTTCCGGTTTCTAACGCATCTCGGTATTCCATCGCTGCCGATTGGTAACCAATGGTCAGCCATTCCGGTAAATGAATGCCGATGGCTTGCAGGATATTGTTGAAATAAGCACTCCAGGAAATGGCCACTACAATGTTGCCAATGGCGTATTCAAGGATGAGCGCCCAGCCGATGATCCAGGCAATGACCTCGCCAAAAGTGACATAAGAATACGTATACGCACTACCCGAAACAGGAACACGGGCAGCAAACTCCGCATAGCACAAGGCGGTAAAACCACAGGTGACCGCGGTAATCAGGAAAAGAATACTCACGCCTGGCCCGCCTTTAAATGCCGCGCTGCCAATGGTCGAAAAAATTCCCGCGCCAATCACGGCAGCAACCCCCATAAAGGTAAGGTCGCGCACGGTAAGGGTGCGGTTCATGGCGCCATGTGGGCTACTTTCAGGATCGTGGAGAACGGATTGTATGGGTTTTTGGCGAAACAATGATTTGAAATCCATGCGATAAGGTTTTCTGTGAATACGCGCCAAAGGGCACTGGTTAGGTATTTTTTTGGAAAAATAGCTAAAAAGTTGAAAAGTTTATAGTTGAAGAGATGAAAAGAAGTTGAAGAGTTTAGGGTTGAAGAGATGAAGAGATGGGTAGCGCCATTTCTGAATCCTGGTTGTGGATCAGTCGCGTGTGCTTTAGCCAAGCAATAGGGCATGGTCTTACAAACTCCCCAACTTTTAAACTTCTCTTCAACCCTTCAACCCAAAACTTTTCAACTTCCCAAAAACGCCCCCATCGCGTCCCAAACCGAATCCACGGGTAGCGGAGCGGTCAGCACCACTGTTTCATGGGACACCGGGTGTTGAAAGCTCAATTTCCAGGCATGAAGATGGATTGAGCGGTCTTTATTGCTGCGGCGAGCGCCGTACTTTACGTCTCCTTTGATGATGCAACCCATGGCGGCCAATTGGGCCCGAATTTGGTGGTGCCGCCCAGTAAGGAGTTTCACCTCCAACAAATGGTACCGGTCGCTGCTGCCCAGCAGCTGGTACTCCAGGATGGCTTCCTGCGCATTGGCGTGGCCTTTTTCGGTGCTGATCACTGAGCGGTTGGTTTGGCCGTTTTTCCAGATCCAGTGCTCCAGGCGGCCTTTGGGCTCAGCGGGTAGGGCTTCTACCACCGCCAGATAGGTTTTTTGGATTTGCCGATTGCGGAATTGCTCATTGAGGTTGGCCAGGGCTTTGGCCGTTTTAGATACCAACACGATGCCGCTAGCGGGCCGATCGAGGCGGTGCACCAGTTGTACGGCGGATTTGGTGAAAATCTCGGCCAGTTGCAACAGTGATTTATCGCCCGTTTTGTCGGTTTGGGTCGGAATACCTGCCGGTTTGTTAAACGCAATTAACTGGTTGTTTTTATACAGTACCCAGTCGCCAATGCGTTCTTGAGGATTGACAGATTCCGGGGTTTCATTTGAGTTCTTCATAGTCGATGTAATCGTCGTCGTAAGTAGAATTGGCCTTTTTACCCTGCTTTTGTGGTTCATTCTGGGTTGAATTGCGGATGTGATCCTGCGGTTTTCGCCCAGGGAGACCTGGTTTGTAGGTAAAGAGGCGATAAGCGATATAGATCACGGCAAGCATGAAAATCATTTTCAGCATGGCGGTAAAATTTTGCTGCAAAGGTAAACGCTAATATTGGATGTTGCAGGAAACTTTTTGCCTAATCTGGGCATCTAAGCGGTAAGAAAGTGGCAAATGTGGACAAAATCGCAGATTTTTTTCCACATTACCTTTCCTGGCTTCCGCTGTAATGCTCAATATTTTATTAGTTTTGCAGGTCAATTATGAAAAAAAATCTAAACCTTTGGTTGATAAGCTATTGATCTCGGGTTGATGGGGTATTACTAAATTGTGAAAAATCATAACGAACGCATGGGTTCTTTTAAGCGTACAACAAACATTGTTGGATGGCTGGTGTTCGCGGTGGCGACAGTCGTCTATTATCTTTCCGCCGAGCGCACAGGTAGCTTGTGGGATTGCGGCGAATTCATCCTTGGAGCTTATAAACTCCAGGTCGTGCACCCACCCGGCGCACCACTGTTTTTGCTCGTTGGCCGCATGTTTGCCTGGGTAGCGAGTATATTTTCGGATAACCCGGAAAACATTGCCTTTGCCGTCAACCTGATGTCGGGCTTATGTACGGCATTCGCGGCCATGTTTGTGGCTTGGGTGACCATTATTTTGGGTAAACTGGCTCTGGTTGGGCGCGATGGCGAACCGAGTACTGGTGATCAACTTGCCCTGGCTGCGGCTGGTTTAGTAGCTGGCTTGGGTACTGCATTTTGTACCTCGATCTGGTTTTCAGCCGTAGAAGGTGAAGTTTACGCCATGTCGACCTTTTTCACGGCACTCACCCTGTGGGCTACCGTAAAATGGTATGCCTTGCCAGATGACCACCAAAACGACCGCTGGTTGATCTTTGCGGTTTACATGGTGGGTTTGTCCATCGGGGTGCACTTGTTGAGCATCCTGACCTTCCCGGTTTTGGCGATGTTTTTTTACTTCAAACGTTCCCAAAATGTCACCTTTGTCGGCACGGGCATTGCTGCTTTTGTCGGGGTGGTCATGGTGGGTTTGGTGCAAATGATCGTCATTACGGGTTTGCCCCGTTTGTGGGCCAACTTTGAATTGTTTTTTGTCAATACCCTGGGTTTGCCCTTCCACGCCGGGATCATTCCTACGGTACTGATCATCCTCGCCGCTATCTATTTCGGGATTCGGTATGCGCAGAAAAATCAGGAGTCAACCATCCAAAACGTAGCGGTGGCTTTTGCTTTGATGGTCTTGGCCATGTCGACTTACGGGATGGTAATCACCCGTGCCAATTCGAATCCGCCGATCAACATGAACGCGCCCAAGGACGCCTTGAGCTTGCTGCCCTACCTCAACCGGGAGCAGTACGGCGACCGTCCATTGTTGCGTGGCCCACACTTTGCGGCTCAACCCGTCAATGTGGAGACCGAAAAGCGCTATGGAAGAGTAGGCAACCGTTACGAGCACGTGTCTGACAAAGTAGACTACGTGTACAACGACGCCGATAAAATGTTGTTCCCCCGCATGGCTGACCCCTCACAAGGGCGTCCTTCCTTGTACATGCAGTGGATGGGCATGGATCCGAATCAACAATTGCTCGAAGGTTGGAAACCTACTCAAGGTCAAAACATCGGTTTTTCTGGAATTATCAGATCAAGTGGATGTACTGGCGTTATTTCATGTGGAACTTCGCGGGCCGTCAAAACGGCGAGCAAGGTTTTTATCCCTGGGATAAATCTGCGGGCCATTGGTTTTCCGGTATTTCGGCGCTAGACAACATGCGTTTGGGCAACCAGGCCTTGTTGCCTGAAGTACAAAAGAACAATCCAGCGCGCAACAAATATTATCTGTTGCCCTTCATATTCGGCCTTTTGGGGGTCGTGTACCACTTTGGCAAGCGCCGCAACGACTTTTTAGGTCTGTTGGCCTTGTTTGTCATTACGGGTGTGGGTATCATCGTCTATTCGAATCAACCACCGAATGAGCCGCGCGAACGGGATTACGTTTTGGCGGGTTCGTTCTTTGTATTCTGTATTTGGATGGGCATGGCGGTTTTGGCCATCTATGAGTTGTTGCGCGATCGGGTCAAACTCAGTGGTCCGGTTGGAGCGGGTTTGGCTGGCGCCCTGGTGCTGATTGCGCCCATCCTGATGGGTACCCAAAACTTCGACGACCATAGCCGCAATGGCCACTATGCTTCCCGCGATTACGCCTCCAACTTCTTGAATTCGGTTGAAAAAAATGCGGTGATCTTCACGTATGGCGACAACGATACCTATCCGCTCTGGTACGCCCAGGAGGTAGAAGGCATTCGCCGCGACGTACGGGTAGTCAACCTCAGTTTGATTGCCGTAGATTGGTACATCGATCTGCTGCGCCGCAAAATCAACGAATCACCCGCATTGAAACTCACCTTGAGCAGCTCAGCTTACCAGGGAGATCGCCGCAACCAGGTTTTCTTCGTAGAGCAGGGTAGTCAAGGCGAAATGAGTGCGCAAAGTTTCATGAAGTTTTTGGGCGAAGACCACCCTCAGCAGTTGAGCAACGGCGGCTCTACGGAGTCATACCTGCCTACGCGCAATGTGTATTTGCCCGTACCCAAGGCAAAGGTCATCGAAATGGGGCTGGCAAAAGCTACCGACACCACTTTGGTCGACCGCATTCCGCTGCGTATGCCTACCGAATCCTACATGACCAAAGACGATATCGCAATATTGGACGTCATCGTTTCCAATCTTTGGGAGCGCCCAATCTATTTTGCGGTAACGACCCAGGCCAGTAAGTTCTTTGGTTTGGATGACTACATGCAATTGGAGGGTTTGGCGCTGCGCATCGTGCCTACCCGTACCCAAAGTGATCCCAACTTCGGCCTCATTGGCAGTGGTAAAGTGGACAAAGACAAGGTGTACGAGAACGTGATGAAAAAATGGCGTTGGGGTAACTTTGACAAGAAACCTACCTTTGTGGACAACAGCTACGCACCCAGCTTGCAGAGCATGCAATTGGTGATGCGCCGGGCGGCAGGTGCCTATTTGGCTGAAGATAAGAAAGACAAAGCCATTGCCCTCACGGATCAATACTTCAAGTCTTTCCCCCACTTCAACTTCCCTTACGATTACCGCACGAACTACATGCTGGAAATCTACGTAAGGGCAGGTGCCTACAAAAAGGCCAAACCACATATGGAAATCCTGGCTCGGGAAACGTTCGCGCAGCTGAAGTTCATCAGCTCGCAGGATCCGGAGGTGATTGCTTCCAGCTACGACTTACAAAAGCGCCTGGCGGAACAAACCATCCAGACCCTCATCCGCGATGCTACTGAAAACAAAGACGAGAAATTCCTGGCAGAATTGACCAAGAATTTTGCGCCATACCAGACAACGCCTACGGAGAATTCGATGTTTCCGAATGCTCCGGAAGGACAGTAAACGATTTTAAGTTTTAAGTTTTAAGTTTTAGGTTTGGTCGCTGAGCGAAGTCGAAGCGCCGAACCTAAAACCTAAAACTTAAAACCGTTTCACCCCCCGCTCACCGGTGGAATCAACACCACCTCATCCTTCTCTCCAATCAATTCCTCATCGCTGGCGTATTCGGTATTCAAGGCAATGGCCAAGGTGCTTAGCTTTTGCAAAGCGGGATATTGTGCATATAAAGTTGCCCGCAAATCAGCCACTCGTGTATGACCCGGAATTTGCATTTCGAGGCTACTGCCACCTAAAATATCCCTGGTGATGCCAAAAGCCAAAATTTTTATCGTCATTACATTTGTTTTAGTATACATATATTTCCTCCCAAAAGACTTGTTATAGGGCAAAAATACCTGTGGAAAACCCTAGTGTCTGTCATGAAAAGGTCATAAAAACGTTAAATTTGCAAAAAAATATACCGCTTTTTGGGTACGCTCGTTCCGCCGAAACCTTAGCATTTATTTGGATTTTTTTAACAATTGCCCCAAAATGCCCCTTGAAGTGGCAAAAAATGCCAAATAATTTTCCAATTCCTTCAATCGTTTACCAAAGGCATTCAAATCGCGATTGATTTACAATGCATTGTGTAAACCGATAATCGGGCTTAACTTTGCCTCAGGCGGTAACGAAATGGTGTCCTTGAGACACTTACAGTTGCTGGGGCATATTGCCCAACTGAATTGACTAGGTCAAAGTAATGGATTTATTCAAAAAATGTTGATTCAGTATCACCAAATTTCTTTTTGATGAATTTCCCATGGACAGTTGCTGCGGCACTGCTGATCGGTTCGACCGTTTCAACAGTGGGTGTCAGCGCCAAAGCACACAAAACCGAGGTAAGTATTCATTCCAGCAAAACTACACTTACCGAAACACTCGTGAAAGAACGGCTTAGTAAATTGAGCCTTCCGATCGAAACCAAAACCAATGAAGCGGTCATGTCCCGTATTCGCCAGTACGTTGTGACGGGCAAGAAGGAGACAGAGCTGGTCATTGGTCGCTCCAACCTGTACTTTTCCGTATTTGAGCACTACCTCAATGCCTACGGATTACCTGAAGAACTCAAGTATTTGTCTGTCATCGAATCCGGCTTGCAACCGCAAGTACGCTCGGCTGTAGGTGCATCCGGCATCTGGCAATTGATGCCAGTGGCTGCGCGCCATTACGGCCTGCAAATGGGCGGTGGTGTAGACGAAAGACTTGACCTCCACCGTTCCACCGAAGCAGCAGTAAAAATGCTGAAATACCTGTACGATGAACTAGGCGATTGGACTTTGGTGTTGGCCGCTTACAATTCTGGCATCGGCACCATCAAATCCGCAGTGCGCAAGGCGGGTACCCGCAACTACAGCAAAGTGAGCAATTTTTTGCCTCACGAAACGCGCCGCTACGTTCCTGCCTACCTTGCTACCGCTTACGTGATGAGCTATTACCAGCAGCATGGCCTGCGACCGATCATTCCTTTCTACTATTCCGCTGATGCGCGGGTGATCCGCATTTACCGCAGTTTGTCTTTTGGCCAAATTGCCCGGATTACCGGGGTGAAAACTTCGATGCTCGCAGCACTCAATCCCAGCTTTACGGGAGGGATCATTCCGCGCAGTGTCAAAGGTAACCTGCTGATGCTGCCCAACGGCGAAAGCTCAGCCCTGCTGCGCAATTTCATCGACAACGGCCAAAAGAACCCGGAAGGCACCATGAAAACGCCTTACGTAGCGGCTAAAGGGGATGATTTGGCAAAAATCGCTACCCTGTTCAATACGACTGTGGAGAACCTGGTAAAATGGAATGACATTCGTGAAGGTAAAATCGTCATCAATCAAGAACTTGTACTTTTTCTTCCTAAGGCGTTTTTCATCAAGAGAGCGTAAGTTCTTTTGTTGAGAAATGTGACATAAGCCCTCGGTTTCGGAATGGAATCGAGGGCTTTTTTGTTTTGGGCTCAATTCAAAAAATCATATCTTTACAAAGTTGCAATGTGTAAGCATACATTGCCTTACACCCAACCCATCATCAAGCGGGTAAAACTAAAACAGCTATGGCTTTGGCACAATCCATACCTTCCCTACGCAAAGAACTCCAAGCGCTGTTGGTTGTACAACAACTCCCGGCGCGCTGACCTGTGCAAGGAATTGCTCCCCGAAAACGCCGAAAAGCTCAACGATATCCTGGCCCTGCAGGCCAACCTCAAACAACTCAACAAGGAACTGATCAATGGCACCATCGATCAGGAAAATACAGCATCCGACTGGCGCGACTCAATCAGGCTTTCCTGGAGTTTGTTTCTGCTTTGGAGGAAATCGATTTTGAAAATAACCAGTGCCCAAACCGCCAACACGCCCGGCAAAAAGCGCCCAACTCGGCAGCGTACTCTACCGCGTACCGCACCACATGCCCCTGGCCAAAGCCAGCATCTGCACCATCCGCGTAGCCATTGATGAAGACGCCATTCTGGAAGACATCGTCATCGACAGCGATGTGCGCCTGCGCGAACGAGTGGAGGTATCCGAACGCATGAGCGCCGAATTGCTGGATATTGAGGGCAAGGTATTCGACATTGCTGCGCTGAGTGCCAAAGACCAAAGGTACGTCCCACGGGCTACACCCAGTGGCTATTCCGCGCGACGCCGCTGCTGGAAGGCGAACACCAACTGTTGGTCAAAGTATCCCTGCTGAATTTGACCCAAACACCAAAGAATACCTCCCCGCGAAGTATCGGTACTCGAAACCGTAACCGTGGTGACCGCCACCCAGCACAGCGATGCAGAAGAAGCCCCCTAAAATCAACGGGGCAGTCTTTTTGTGATGGGGCCAAATGCGGGGGTGGAGGACAAACAAACTAAAATCCCCGGTGGAAAAACATCGGCCAGCGCAGTACCGCCCTGTTCCTGGCCTTCCTGATTTTTGCCTCGGCTACCACCACCGGGCAGTTACCCTCGAAATCAGCGCGACTGGTTACTGGCTACCCTGCGCAACAGTCCCGAGGCTTACGCTGGGTTTATTGCCGATCACCAAACCGATGCGGAAGGGGAGGCCCAAAATCCCTTGATCGAAAAAGCCTATTTCCGCAAAGCCGATCGCAGCAATTCCCTGGGCGACTTGCGGGAAACCAAAGCATTACCCGAGTGGCGAATTCCGCGAAAAGTACTGGAAAAAATCGCCACCTGGGGTGGAAAGAAGTGGAAAGCATTCAAAAAGACCCTCGTCCGCTCAAGATCCAAAAATACCTGGCCAATTTCCCGGATGCTACCCGTTTGCCTGAAGTGGCCAAAGCCATCACAAAGTTGCCCGCAGCACAACAGTCGGACTTATTGCCCCAAGTGGAACAGGCCTACGTGCAGTCAATGGAGGCAAAACCCACTGCCCGCAAACTGCTGCAATACAGCCGGGATTTCCCCAACTGACGCGCCTGAACGGTTGGCCACAGCCGCCAGCCAGCCGGAGAGCGTGCCCAGTATCCAGCCTGTCTTGGAAAAAATTGTGATTGCGCGGGTGAAAAATGCCACCAAACCAGAGGAGGTAAGGCTGGTATTGCCCGCCCTCGAAACCCTGGGGCGACCCGAGGCACTGCGCAAAGTGGAAAAACTGGTACAAAAAAATCCAGCCCTACGCCAGGAGTTGCAAGCTGAAATCGCCGAGGCAACCCAAACAAGCGCTGCGGCTGAGGTACAACGCGCTGAAGAAGAGCGCCAAAGACGCGCCGCCGCCGAAAAAGCCAAACAAGACAGTCTTGCTCAAGTCAAAATCCAGCAAGAGGCCACAGACAAGCTGCTCAAACCCGTCGCGAACAAGAAGCTGCCGAACGCGCCGAGCAAGCGCGCCTGGACAGCGAAGCCGAAGACCGACGCCAGCAAAAAGGCGCTCGCGAAAAACCTGAGCAGGAGCGACTGGCGCGAGAGGCCGAGGAAAAACGCCTGGCCGAGGCAGCTACGGAAAGTAATCTCCTCCAGCCCGCCATGGTACTGGTGAAAGGGGGCACCTTCAACATGGGGGATGACAAGAGTGAAAATAGTGGACGAAAAACCTGCACATGCTGTGACCCTAAGTGATTTCTACATCGCCAAAACGGAAGTTACCCAGGCTATGTGGCGTGCCGTGATGGGCAACAATCCATCTGACTTTAAAGATTGTGACCAATGCCCGGTGGAACAGGTAAGCTGGAATGATGTGCAAGCATTCATCCAAAAATTGAACGCCAAAACGAACAAAAAGTACCGCCTACCTACCGAAGCCGAATGGGAATATGCCGCCCGCGGTGGCGCGAAAAGCCAGGCTTTTTACCACGCAGGAAGAATAACCGGATGAAGTGGCCTGGCAGTTCAAACTCAGGGAAGAAAACACACCCGGTTGGTCAGAAAGCCAATGAACTTGGGCTCTACATGAGCGGTAATGTCGATGAATGGTGCCAGGATTGGTACAATGATAAATACTATCAAAAAAGCCACGCCAAAAATCCCCAAGGCCCAATTACAGGCTCATACCGTGTTCGCCGTGGCGGATCGCGGCTCAGAGACGCGATCTTCACACGGGTTGCGTTTCGCGACTTCAGCCATCCCGATATCCCCCGTGATGATATCGGTTTCCGTCTTGCCAGGCAGCAGTAGCCTTTTGTCATTTTTTTACCTTTTCACCATAATCTGTGTAAGGTCTATGATTAGGGCGCAGAATATTACGATTGATATTGAACGGGTTACGTTGCGGGATTCTCGACCCCTGTGAGGGGCGTACATTTCAGGTAGGGAAAACGCTACCTTTTGTTCGAGAAAATGGCATATTGACCTAAGGTAGGATGTACCTTCTCACAGGGTTGAGGTTGGGAAACCCAGCACGATCTTGTGCATAATGCAAAATTGTGTCCTAACCGTAGCGGTGCTGAGGAAGAGAGGCGGTGCATGTACACCTAAAGTTGCGCTGAGGGTCTCCACCCAGCATCGAAATTCAACATTCACATTTTACCCGCCACTCCGTGGGCGCTCTTCGATCCCTTTTTGCTCGCTGGCGCGAGCGGGCTCGACGACTGCGGGTCCTGCATCCTACCTGGCCTTTAATTTTGGGGAGAAATGGTCAACGTACGTAGGCTGTAGGAATCCGCGATCGTCGAGCTTGCCGCCAGGGGCGGCGAGAGAAGATCGACGAGCGCCCACGGAGGAGTTGCAGGATGCTTATGAGTGCCTTTCGTCAAAAAGAATGGATTATCAATGGGGTTTTGAGCGGAGGATGAATGCGACATTCACCCGGCCATCTGTGGGCGCTCTTCGATCCTTTGCTCGCTGGGCGCGAGCGGCTCGACGATCGCAGGTCTGGCATCCCACCTGGCCTTTAATTTGGGGAGAAATGGTCAACGTACGTAGGCTGTAGGAATCCGCGATCGTCGAGCTTGCCGCGAGGAGCGGCGAGAGAAGATCGACGAGCGCTCACGGAGTGAGTTGTAGGATGCTTATGAGTGCCTTCGTCAAAAAGAGTCGACTTATCAATGGGGTTTTGAGCGGAGGATGAATGTGACATTTTACCCGCCACTCCGTGGGCGCTCTTCGATCCCTTTATGCTCGCTGGCGCGAGCGGGCTCGACGATCGCGGGTCTGGCATCCTACCTGGCCTTTAATTTTGGGGAGAAATGGTCAACATGCGTAGGCTGTGGGAATCCGCGATCGTCGAGCTTGCCGCCAGGGGCGGCGAGAGAAGATCGACGAGCGCTCACGAAGTGAGTTGTAGGATGGTTATGGCTGTCTTTCGCCAAAAGAGTCGGCTTATGAAGGGACTTTTGAGCTGCGGATCAAGGTGACATTTTACCCGCCACTCCGTGGGCGCTCTTCGATCCCTTTATGCTCGCTGGCGCGAGCGGGCTCGACGATCGCGGGTCTGGCATCCATTCTGCCTTAATTTTGGGGAGAAATGGTCAACAGGTAGGTTGGAATCCGCGATCGTCGAGCTTGCCGCCAGGAGCGGTGAAAAAAGATCCACGAGCGCTCACGGAGTGAGTTGTAGGATGTTCATGGGTGTCTTTCGCCAAAAGATCGACGAACGCTCATTCCGCCAAGCCCTCCACCGTATCCACAATCGTTTCCTCCACCGGGCGGTAACTCAAGCCCAGTTCCTCGATGCTGCGGGAGGCGTCGAATTGGGGCACATACCCCAAATTGCCCCGCAAGAAGCGGTGATTGAAGCCCAGCCAGGGGCCGATCAGGTACAGCAACCAATTGGGAAGCGGCTTTTTGGGCAAATCGAACGCTTCCCCAAAATGATCGCGTATGACCTCGGCCATGTCCAGGATGCTCATCGTTTGGGCGCTGATCAGGTAGCGCCCGCTGGCTTCGGGGGTGAAGGCCGCGAGGAGATGCGCCTGCGCGGCATCGCGTACATCGGCTACACCAAAGTACAATTGCGGGGCACCCTGGCGCAATTCGCCATTCATCAGCTGTTGGATGGTCGAAATGCTCACATTGTCGGTACGTCCGGATAGGGTAGGGCCGAGCAAAAAAGTGGGGTTGATCGTGACCAGGTCCCATTGCTTTTGGCTTTGGGCAATGACCCAGGCCTCCTTTTCGGCCAGGGTTTTGGAATAACCGTAGGGATCGTACTGAAGGTCTGAAATGAGGTTCCAGTTTTGCTCGGTAAAAGTACCCTTGGCCTGATCCAGAATTTCGCGGGCTTCGGCGTAAATGGCTACGGCACTGGAGGTGTAGACCACTCTGCGTACACTTTTGATTTCGCTCGCTGAATACAGGACATTTTTGGTGCCTTCCAGTGCTGGATCGATCAACTGCTGCTGGGGATTGTTGACTTTTCCCAATAAAAAAGGCGAAGCCGTATGGATGACGATCTCGCAGCCGCGCATGGGCGTATTAAAGTCTCCATGGCGCATCAGGTCGGCTTCGTAAAATTCCAGGCGCCCTGGGCCAGCGGCAGCAATGCGCCGCAAGTGCCCAATTTTTCGCTCGTCTTTGAGGCTGCGCACGGTAGTACGTACGTAGTAACCCGCTTCTACGAGGTATTTGACGATCCAGGAAGCCAAATAGCCTGAACCTCCGGTAATTAAGATGGGCAGGGTTTGATCAAATGATTGGATTGCGCGAGCGACAACATGCAGTTGGTTTTGTCGCTCGCGGTAGCCTCAACTTTCTCAACCTCCTCAACTTTCTCAACTATAACATTAACTAACTCTTTTAGGTTAGATGGATAAAATACAAGTGTTAAGATCATATTTTTTCTTTTACGAATAAAAATTATTTGGCTATATTTACCCCCAAAGTAACATCCGGTCCTACCCCCTTTTGGATCACCATGGTGTGATTGCCGGAAACACCCAATGAAAATCAGCACCTATAGCATTGTTTTATAGGTTGATGAACAATAATTCCTTTGACATTGGAATCCTGTGGGAATATTCACAGGTTTCGTGGTCGCATTCCTAGCCGTTGTTTTGGCCATTCTATTAAGAAGCTCGGTAACAATCCTTTGAACGAAATTTTGTCATAATCTCATTTGATGAAGAGCAATAAGCATTTTGCTATTGATCTAGGAATCGATTGAAAGAATAAGATCGGCATGCGCAGTTTTTTACAACTATTTCCCGTTGCAGTAGCTTTAAAAGCTTTTCTGCTCCTCGGTAGCTTAGGCCATAAGTTACCTTCAAGCCTTGTACCTGGGGTACAAACTGCACCATCCGTACAGCCTACTGTAAGCCAAGGATGTTTAGATACCGTAAGGGTGACGCTCAACGCCAATTGTCAGTTTGTCCTTACACCGAATTTGGTACTGGAAGGATTTAGCGGCTGCCTGCTGAGTCCGAGTGATTATGAAATCATTGTAGACGATGAAAACCCGCTCAACCAAAACATCGTTGACGGGTGTGGGTACTTCCGTTTTTTAGTAAGCGTAAAAAATCCTGCAACTTGTCCTACTTTCTCCCATTGTTGGGGCATCATCGCGGCGGAGGACAAAAACGCGCCAGTAGTAGTAGCTCCTGAAGATGCTACTTTTTACCTATATTGTGACGACTTCAACCTGATTTACCGCAACCTCGAAAGCATTAATATTACGGGGGCGGCAACCTTTACTGACAATTGCCAGAAGCGAACCGAAGTACTCAAGAAATTTCATGATGCCATTTATCTCGACAACGGGTGTGGTTCAGTGGTCATTCGACGTTCTTTTTTTGCTACCGATAAAAAAGGCAACACGGGTTCGGATTTCCAATTCATTTACCTGGTGCCTGCCCCGCTGGATTTTGTCAAACTGGAAGATAGTGTGGCCGTCAATACTTGTACGGAGACCAAAAACCGCAAAACGGATGGCTTGGGCAACGTTCACCCCGACGTCAGCGGATACCCTTATGTGATCAATCATTTGGGCTTGAAGGATCAAATTACGGTAGATTCTTCCTGTGGCTTTAGCTCTACCTATATTGATACCCGCTTTGAAGTTTGTCTGACGACCTATAAATTACTGCGTCGCTGGATCATCAAAGACTGGTGCAAAAAAACATCCATTGAACTTACCCAGGTCATCAAGGTTGGTGATGTGGATGCACCAAAAATCAAAATTCCTTACCCCAACGATCTTTTGTTGGTTTCTACCGGCCCATTTGATTGTACGGCTGGATTAGAAGTTTTGCCGCCGATTGTGACCGATCTTTGCTCTACTTTTGAGTGGAGTGCAGACATCTGGACAGACCCCTCAACCTACAATTATACCGGACAAAAACCACCAATAAGCAGCAATGGCCAGGTGCTGATTGGCTCGGTAAATAGTAAGTTGACCAAAAGGTACATCAACAACCTGCCCATTGGTTTCCACCGCCTGGTGTACGAGGTACGGGATGCTTGCCACAATCACATAAAAGACACCATCACGATACAGGTACAAGATAAAATCAGTCCCCGGGCGATATGTGACGACCGAATCAACGTCAGCCTCAATGAATGGGGACAAGGCAGCATTACTGCCGCTGAAGTAGACGAAGGCAGTCAGGACAATTGCAAGCTGGCACGGATTGCGGTTCGCCGTATGGTTCCAGCTTTTTGCGAAGCCAGCTTCATTACCAAGAAATACGACACCAATGGCAATGGCAAACTGGATGCTGCACCATTTGATGATCCAAGAGATACGCTTCCGGATTGGAAATGGATCGTGGATGGCAAGTATGTTGTGGATGGTATCGACAACAATGGCGATGGCGACATCAAAGATCAGGGTGAATTTTTTGCCACCAAAGAGGGCAAAATAATGACGCCGCAACAGGATGCCATCGATTTCTTTTGTTGTGACCTCAAAGAATTTGTGAAAGTGGAGCTCCGGGTGACGGACATCTCCGGCAATACCGATTATTGCTGGTCAACCATCTGGGTGGACGATAAGCTGCCTCCGTACTGCAAGGCACCTCCTTCCGCTGATTTCCTCTGCGACCGTTTGCCAAAGGGGAACCCCTAAAGATCCGAGCACTTATGCGAAATATTTCGGGATTCCGATGGTTACAGACAATTGCGGCAACGCCGAATGGTTTGAATTGGCTCCCGAGATCAAACTCAACAATTGCGGAGTCGGTACCATCAAAAGGTTTTTTAGGGCAAAAGATGAAGCGGGGAACGAGTCAGACATCTGTACCCAAATCATTACCATCAAACCCTCGCACAATTACATGATCAAATTCCCCAAAGACTACACGGAATACTGCAAAGAACCTACCCCCGATACGATTGGCGTTTTTGAGTTGGGCTGCGATATTCTGGCGGTAAATGTACAGAACAAACGTTATGGGGGAGATGGTGTGGAATGTTATAAAGTGTTTAGAACCTATAGCGTGATCAACTGGTGTGAATACGAGGATGGGGATGAAATTGTCACCGTCTCTCGCGATGTAGACTGTGATGGCATTCCAGGAGATGAGGACGTTTGGGTCATTGTACGCCAGGATACAACCTTTTACGATGCAGACAACCATGAACGCAATAAGTTTCCCAAAGCAAATACCAGGGGCTTGTCATGTGATGGCATCGCCAATCCAGAAGGTTATTGGAAAAGTAGTCTCCAAGACCCAAGCATTCGTTCAACCGGACATTGGTCTTACACCCAAGTCATTAAAGTGGTAGACAATATACCACCATTGGTTTTCACCGAATCCAACCTGGAATTTTGCTCCAATAAAAACAATTGCGAAGCCGATGTGGTCTTATCGGTAGGCATAGAAGAAGCTTGTAACCCCGATTTTGTAGATGTTGAAACCGATCTTAAACTGGAAGTTATCGAAAGTTCCAGCAACAGTCAAACCAATTGGAGAAGGTTTGGCCGCTACCCCAAGTATTTATTCCAGGGGGTAGTGCCCAAAGGAGAATACGAGCTGGAAATCAAAGTACAAGATGCTTGTGGCAATGTAGCCAGGGCTTTTGTCAAATTCAAAGTGGTGGACTGTAAACCCCCAACTGTTACCTGTATTTATGGTCTTTCCGCCGAATTAAGTGAACTCCCACCCAATACGGATGTAGATGGAGACGGAGATGTTGACCGTGCTTCTACGATCATCTGGGCCAAGGAACTAGTGGCAAGCCCAAGCATCGATTCTTGCTCTGGTCCGGTGCGCTATTCCATCAACCGCAAAGGAGAAAAAGCCAACATCAACAAGGATTTCCTGATCCTCACCTGCGATGACCTGGGCTTGACGGAAGTAGAGTTGCACGCCTGGGACGCTGCCATCAATCCCAAACTAAGCCCTCCTGGCCCAAATCACGATTTCTGCCAGACTTACATCAAAGTGCAGGACAATAAATTCAACTTGTGCAAGGACCCGGGAGATACCCTGATCATTGAAGGCAATGCCCGAACTGAGCAAGGACTGGCCTTGAGCGGGGTAGTTGTCAACAGCAGTGGGGCCAAACGTTTGGAAGCGAATAGCAACCAAGCGGGCAATTACCGCATGCAGGGACTGGCACAAGGTTATGATTACACCCTTACTGCGGATAAAGTGGATGACCCGCGTAATGGGGTTACTACTTACGATCTGTTTCTCATTTCGCAGCATATTTTGGGGAAAAAACGTTTAAGCTCACCTTATCAGCTACTGGCCGCAGATGTGAACCAATCCGGCTCGATTTCTACCATCGATATCATCAAAATCCGCAAGGTTATTTTGAATCTCGACCAGACTTTTGATGGTGGAAAAACCTGGCTGTTTTTGGATGCCAAGTATCGTTTCAGAAATCCCGAAAACCCCTGGGCCGATGGTGTGCCCAAATACATTCAATTCAATGACCTGAACCAGTCGGTTGCCGATGCGGGCTTCCTGGGGGTCAAATTGGGTGATGTCAATGGGACCTATGCGGTGAGTGAATTGGTAGAGCATGCTGAAATTCTACAGCAAAAAATTGCCCCGCTGAAAAATGAACTTAAAAACAACTCATTCAAGTTGCTTTCTATACAACCAAACCCATTTAGAGATCAGGTTCAAATCAATTGGAGTTCAGCTTCTTATGGAGAAGGATCCCTACAGTTGATCGATGCTTTTGGGAGAGTGATACGTCAGGATCAGGTACACATGGTTGTTGGAACGAATTCATACACGTATTTGCGGAGTAACCTGCCCAGTGCAGGAACGTACTCGGTCATCATACATTTTAAAGACCAACGGATCATTTCACGACTGGTTTTGGTGGATTGATCCATCCATTGTTTGATGGGTATTGTGCCCATGAAAAAGGGTTCCCTGTACACCGGGGAACCCTTTTTTTGTTGCAAACCATCAATCGGTATGACGGTAAATCTCGAAAAAAAGAGATTTATTCATGAAAATAAACTTCCATATTTCGTAACGATTTAAGTGTTTGGTCAAAATTTAATATATTTATAGACAGGTATTTATGAATTTTTTTATCGCGTTATTGTCATTTGCTTGGGTTACAAATAGTGCTTTTTTTTTAAGGAATAAAAAGCCTATATGAAGCACCTTTGTATCAAGAGGAAAACAGCTATTGAGTTTTATGAAGCCCACACTATGCAAACACCGTCTACTAATCGAGCCCATCAACGGTTCCTCAACAGAGTGATTACCGTTGATACCACAGTCATTTGACTGTGGTCAGGCATCTAACCGGTCTTTCGCAAAAAGAGCTTTTGAGTCTATCCATTAAAGATCTTGTTATTATATTTTGGTGTGTTTCTTTTTTTCAAGCGGTTGAAACTTATGCCGGGGAATGACCCCGGCTCGCTTGATTTCCTCATCTCAACTTTCATATCCTGCCCATCAAATTCACAAAAATTTACCTTTTATCACGTTACTGTACCTGTTGATTAAAAATCAGTGCCCTACAATTTGGCGCTAATTTTTCAATTTATTTCAGGTAAAAAAAAGATTCTTTAAAAAATTGGTTATCAGTTTTTTAATCAATTTTTACTCGAAAAAATCATGCTTTTTTTAAGAAAAAATTGCTGCATGATTGTCCAATGAATTGTAACGATTCGACAGTACATTTGATGCGTAATCTTGTGTCTTTGCTAATAACAATTTGAATCTCATGAAAGAATTACGAGAACTGGTTCTTGTAATGGAGAACAATGGTTGTGGGGCTACCTCAATGTTCAACGGGAATGCTAGCACCACATCAAAACTCTCCATTTTTTACAAGGGAATCTCGCAGAACAGTTGGACGTCCGACGACAATGCCGCCAAGGCCCTTTATCCGGGCGAACCTTCACACTCTTCTTACCGCAAATTGAAATCCGATTTAAAAGAACGTTTGGTCGATACCATTCTGACGCTGAAGTTCAACAGCAACAAGTACAATAGTTACCAGAAAGCGTATTATCGGAGCCACCGTGAATGGGCAGCTGCCAAAATATTGTTGGGTCAAAATGCCAATGATGCTGCGGCAGACTTGGCTACCAAGTTATTCCGACAAGCCCGGCAGTTTGATTTTAGTGGATTGGCCATGGATATATGTAGTGTACTGCGCTTGTATTACGGTGCCCGGATGGGGGACATGGCCCGCTTCGAAGAATTCAATAAACTCTTCGGAGAATATCAGGAGATTTATCAGTTTGAAAATCGGGCCGAAGAATTTTACATTATTTTAAGCTCTGGATTTGTCAACAACAAATCTACCAAGGAAGACATTCGCGATAAAGCAAAGCTTTTCCACGATCAGTTGCAACCCGCTCTGGAGAAATACAATTCGCACCGCTTGCATTTTTATGGTGCATTGATTGAGTTGGCTTGCCATACTTCCGTCAACAATTATCTTGAGGCACTGAAAGTGTGCAAGCGGTATATCCAGTTCTTTTTGCAAAAAGACTACGAAGCCCATGTGCCCCTGCAAATCCTTTATTACCAGGAGTTGCTTTGTCATGTTCAGTTGAAGAATTTTAAGGAGGGCCGTGAAGCTGCCGAAAACTGCTGCAAGTTGCTGGCAGAAGGCAGTTACAACTGGTTTAAGTACCAGGAGTCTATTTTTTTGCTGGCCATGCATACCGACGAATATCAGGCCGCTTATGACATCTATACCAGTGTCATCAAAAACAAACGCTTCAACCTGCTGCCAGATAATGTAAAAGAGATCTGGAAAATTTTTGCCGCCTATCTGGCTTATTTGATTCGCCTGGAAAAAATACAAGCTTCCTACAATGATAGTCTTAAACAGTTCAAATTGAGCCGGTTTCAAAATGAGACGCCAGTTTTTTCCAAAGACAAAAAAGGCATGAATATTGCCATTTTGGTGGCGCAATTGTTGATGTTGCTCTCGGAGGGCAAAAAATCCAGCTTTATCGATAAAGTAGAATCGCTGGAGCAGTACACCTACAAATACCTGCGTAACGATCATACCTTGCGTAGTCATTACTTCATCAAAATTTTGTTGCAGATCCCTTTGTCTGGGTTTGACCGAACTACTTTTGTGGCCAAAACCCGCTCATATCTGGAAAAAATGAGCGCTGTTCCTACGGAAGCGGCAAACCAAACCAACGAAATTGAAATCATTCCTTTTGAAGAACTTTACCAATTGTTGGAACGCCAATTGGGCTAATTGATAGCCTGGTTTCGTAATGTTTTGTGCAAAAAAAAAATGTTTTTGTTGTTGATATTCAGTTTTTTCCCTCTTTTTTACTCCCTCTTTTTCCCTCTTTTAAAGGTAATGAACGCTGTTCTTTTTTTAGCCCTCCCCCGCCGGGATTGCCGTAACTTTATATTGTCAAAAAAACACTTTATGCTGAGGTGCAGTAATAACGAATCGAGCCTGCGAATTCATTTGTGGATCCGTAATGGAGCCTGTAAACAATATGGACCATTGTTTCAACACGCGATCATTATTACTGTTGATGTTACGGTTGTATAATTCACTATTCCATGACAAAGACATTGATGAAGGGCAACTTCACAGCTAGGATTAAGCTGTTGAAGAATGTAAAAATATTGTTTAGCGAGGTCATTTTTGGCACTCCGGGAAAGCGCTGTGAAGGATCTGGATTGTGCAGAATTTACACAGTAACTGGAGCCAAGCGATTGCAGGCGCATCCACGCCGCATTCCGGTGATCCTGTTTCTGAATGCCCAAGGCCGCTTGGGAATTCGGCTCAACCAGGGAGATGTTTCGGGTATTTTAGCCTCAGAGGTATTCAACAGAGATGTTTTCACCCTGGAAGAAGCTTTTGTTTTGCCAAAGTATTTTGCACGGAAATTGGGTATTCTAACATATCTTATCCCTGCCGGGGAGTATCCTCTCGTGCGGAGGGGAAATTGGTTGCATATCGTTTTTTAGAAATAGCGTTTAGAAATTTCTGCTTTGTCGATGATGGAGCAGAAATTTTTTGCCCGATTTATAACATTATAATTACTATTTTAGACGAAAAAATTAAGATTAAAGGATAGGCTAATTCCAAGGCAAGATGTAACAAATGCTCAAAAAAAATATGCCTTTAATATATTGATTAACTGTTTTTTATATTATTATTTTTTACTCAGTTGTTCTCCACAGCAGGTAGCATTTGACGTTTTTTTTTTAGCGACTTCTTGCAAGTAGGCGCATTTTTACATCGATATATTTCTTATTTGTTCCGTTAAGACGACCACACTATGCAAACACTAACAACTCAACACACCCTGCATGCTATTGCTGCAAAAGTAATTACCGTAGATACCACCGTGGTGTAAACCATTGTCAAGGGCTTCATTTGCGACCCTGTTGCAAACTGGCTTGCCTGGCTTCCAGTCCTACTCTTGAGTAGGTGCTGGCATGCAGCAGATGTAGCCTTACTACCAGTCCAAAATGTGTATAAGCATTAAGTTCCTTATAATTTTTAACTAATTGTTTCTCATGAAAAAATCTACAAAACTTGTTGAGTGGGCAGCAAGACAAATGGTGGAAGTACTCCACTTTTTGCTGCGCACTTTTTCCCCCTGGAACCCTGGGCATGTGCCGCAAAGTCGGACCATGAACACTGCTGTGCGCGGGGTTACCAATGATCAGTGGTTCCATCCATTGTGGCTGGGTGAGGCTCCTCGGAGCAGTTCACGCCACTTGACGGAACAAAGACGACAATACGGTTCTAGTGAAAAAAACGAGCACGATTTTGCTGTTAACCCAGCATTGTTGCACCGCTTCACCACATTAAAGTCTCGACTGACTTTGCTGGGTGGGGCTTTTGTCGTTTTATTCAGTCTCTTCGCCGGAGGCCTCCAGGCCCAGTCGGGTACGGCCTTTCGCGACTTTAACGGCGATGGTCTGCAAACGGGTGCAGAACCCGGGGTAATGGGCATCACTGTCAAACTCTACGCCAATGCTGCTCCACTAGCAGGCGACGTATTGATCGGTACGACGACGACCGCTGCCGATGGCTCCTTCAATTTTGCGGTTTCCGTGCAAAGTGGCCGTGCGGCCAATGCAGGCGAAAAACTGCGGGTTGAATTTGAAATTCCTGACCCAGTTACAGGTCGCTGTGACTTGGTCAATAACGTTGACTTTTCCAGCGTACAAGCAGAAACCTACGGCTCGGCGGTACAATTCATCACCGGGCAACAAGCCAATATCAATTTCGCAGTAAACTATCCCGGGCAGTGGGTGGAAAACCCCAACCCGGATGTGATTCTGCCTTGTTATGTTTTAGGCGATCCTCTAGCTCCGGGTAGTGCGATAGCAAATTTGCCAGCGCTGATCACCTATAAATTCAATACCAACGGGGTACCTGCTTCTCACAGTGGTGGTACTCCTGGCGTGCCTGATCCAACTATGCTGGCCTCCTACAAAGAATTGGGCGCCACTTATGGCGTAGCGTATTCGCGGCAAGCTAAAAAATCCTTCGTTTCAGCCGTAATGCGCCGGCACAGTGGTTTTGGCCCGCTGGGGCCTGGGGGGATCTACCTTGTAGATCAAAATCCACTCACCAATGATGCTAAAGGCTTTTTTAGTTTGGATGATCTGGGATATTTAAAAACACAGTACCGTTGGAATGGACCCTATCCTGCGCGACAGCAAACAATACCAGCCCGGTAACGGACTACGTAGGAAGCAATGCAGATCGAGGTCTTAGCATTAACCTATTCGAGCCCAATACTGACCATGCTGCGGGAGATCAGGTCGGTAAGGTATCTCTCGGGGATATCGATATTTCTGATGATGGTCGTTACCTGTACATTGTAAACTTATATGATCGACACCTGTATAAAATTGATCTACAAGACCCTTTAGACCCACAAGTTCCTACATCAAATGAAGTGGAACGTTTTGAAATACCTGATTTAGGTACCATCTCCAATACAGATGGAGATGGCGAACACCGCCCCTGGGGTTTGAAATTTTACCGCGGCAAATTATATGTCGGGGTTATATTGTCCGGACAAGATGCCAACGGACATCGGGTGAGTAGCATTACTGCCAATGGCAATGGTGCAGATTTGCGCGGTTATGTTGTTGTTTTTGACCACATTACCGAAGCTTTTTCGGGTACACCCGCCATTGATTTTGACTTCAACTATGGACGGGAGCGCCCCTGGATTCCATAAGGGGTACAGCGCCCAACCAATCGAGATCGATATTTTACGGGTAGAGAGCGAGAAATAGCCGAGCCCATCCTTGCCGACATCGAATTTGATGATTCAGGCAGTATGTTGATCGGTATGTTGGACCGTAAAGGCCACCAATACGCGATTAACAACCATGATTATGCTGGTAATTTACAAGATTACGAATACTCCACCGCAGGAGAATTGCTGCGGGCGAACGTATCTTTTGGAAACAATGGATGTACCTATTCCATTGTGGCCCGATCAGGTACTGCCGATTATTACGCAGATAACTTGATCCATGATGAGTCGGTACAAGGCCCTTTAGCCGTTCTTCCTGGTGGAGGAGATGCGATTGCAGTATGGTTGGACCCCATTAAGATCCGTTCTGGTGGTACCATCCGACTCAACAATATCACAGGAGACAGGGTTCCTAACTCGGCATACGAGGTAACCGATGACCGCTTTACTACCGACGCAGACTTCAACAATGAAGCTACGCCCAGTAAAGCCAATGCCCTCGGTGACGTGGAACTCAGCGGGGACGTATCCGACCTCGAAATCGGTAACGTGGTATGGGCCGATAAAGACGGCGACGGCGTTCAGGATGGCGATGAAAGATGCATTGCGGGCGTAGAGATAGAGCTGCTGCGCCGTAATATTGATGATACTTATACGCTTATCGCTACCGATGTCACTAACGCTACGGGTAACTACGCCTTCAATGACGACAATGTACCTGGGGGGCTGCTGCCACAAGCCAATTACATTGTCCGCATCAGCAGCACGCAGTACAGTGGCATTGGTGTAAATAATACGCCCTTGCAGCGTATGTTGCTGACTACGACCGATGCGGTAGGTGAAGGTTTTGCGGATTACAGCGACAACGATGCTGAAACAATCACCAACCCTGGGATTGCGCAAATCGCTGTAACTACCAAAGACTATGGCGAAAACAACCATACCTACGACTTTGGTTTTATCCCGGTCGATTATGGTGATTTGCCTGAGCCATTATATCACACTACGGTTGCTAACAATGGCCCTTCACCACCTCGGTTCGGTATTGAAACTGGGAGCCAGTGTGGACTACGATAGCAACGGCAATCCCAACGCTACCGCTACCGGTGACGACACCGAAGCAGACGGCCCTAATGATTACGATGCCGGTGACGACGAAAACGGTGTAACCCTACCGATGTTCATTCGCAACAAACCAGAAAACCTGGTTATTCCTGTGATGAACATGACCAACAAAACGGCTAAATTGGTT
>NZ_JADKCX010000066.1 GCF_016718685.1 Haliscomenobacter sp.
TTATATCCCGTATTGCGGCCTTCCCAAAAATGGAGAATTGCAGAAAGGGCAAAAATGCGGGGCAAAAATACCGCGTTAGCGTTACCGATGATTTGAACACCCACTTCACGGCTGGGAACGCCTAATACGTACGCAAACCCCAAAGAGGAAGGGAGTGGCAGCTTCAGCAAATTCCTCTAAGATCTGGTCCGCAGTGATTGGGAGTGACTGCTTAGTCCTGCCCAGTGGAAAGGATGGGTACCAGAAGAAGCAATCTTCTGAGGTCAACCCTGTCGGCGGATCTCGCAATGACGTAGCGCCGCAGACTGATCACGTCCCTCACGTGTTTTCCCGACATGCTTTTGCTAATGACCGTGCCAACTTTCAACCACCGCTCGCGGTTTCCGCTTTCACTTGTTCCTTCCGGAGCTTTTACTTGCCTCGCCGTCAACGATGCGACATGTGCGAACGCAGTCCCGTGGGTAACCGAGTCGATGGCTTGAAATCTTCCTGCCGCCAAGGGTGAAAGTCGAAAGATCCATATGTTTGAAAGATTTGTTGTAAAGCTGACGCCGGGGTTCAGCTGCGGTTCAGGTTCGGAGTTCCAAAATTCAAGGCGGTAACCCAACCCCCGAACCTTCGAACCCCCGAACGTCGAACCCTATTTCTTCTTCGCTGGCTTTTTTGCCGCGTGGGAAATCCAGCAAGCGTCGCCATGCCGCCGGCTGTTCCTAAAACCAATAAAAGTGCCCCAGGTGAGGTTGATTTGCGAACCGTTTGGCTGCCGGTTCGATCGATCGCTGCGCGGTGGCAGCCGCTTCAACTACCCAGTCAAAATTTTCCGCCAACCTGAATTGACATCGCACAGGAGCTGATTGCAGTCGATGGCGTAAGGAACGCATCGCGCACCGCAACCTACGGTCTCGGAAGTCACATCCCAAGGCCAAATTGAGGCGCATTACGAATCGTAAAACCGATCCAGCAATTTTTCTGCCGCAAGGCCTTGGGCTTTAATTTGTGAATCATAGCGCAAATGGTGCGGGATTGCGGGGCTCGTAGGGCATGATGCGCACATGTTTTTCTAAATGCAGTAGCAACGGAAACAATTCGTCGAACACAATTCCTCTTTCCCGCAACATCAACACCAACTTGGCCCGGCTCAGCGTGTGTTTTTCCAGAGGTCTTCTTACATCGTCAACCCGATACACTTTTCCACGCTACCAGTGTGGGGTTTCACAAGAGGAAACTTGATGTAATCAAAAATGTAGTTCAAGTCCAGGGGCATTTTGAGGTCGTGGAAGGATTCTTCTCACTAGTGTCGTAGGCAAACCCAAAAGAAGGAGGTAAAGCCGTACTGAGCACTGGGTACACCAACTTGTAGGCACAAACAATTGTTGAAAAACTTCTCGTCCGCGCTCCACCAAAAGGGGTTGTTGACCACCGTGTGTGGCAGACATGGCGGCATCCCTCAGAAAAGGCCCGATAAAAGGGACATCTTGGGAAACGCGGTCAACAATCACCGCATAACCGCTAGCTTCTCCTTGAATGACTTATCCACTGAAACAGGCTCAGCAATGATGTCCTTCGCCTTTTTGATTGACCCGTTCGATGAAAGCCCTAAGGGAATGTGCTTTCACAAATAAATGCCTGATTTTTCATATGTAAAATGTTTTTGGTTAAAGAAGGCCGGTACTTGATTTATGCGCTTCTTTAAAATCTCCTTGACAAATAATCAGGAACACATTTGTGCCAGATGGGCCAATCGTGGTTGGCAAACGGAAGAATATCCAACCAATGGTTGATGCCCTTGCTGCAAAATTTGGGACATCCACTGTTTCTCCTTTGTAGAAATCGTGTTCGAGGTACCCAAACCACCTTCATGTCGTAAAAAGAATTTGCGCATCCGATATAATCGGGAGGATTATTGAAAAAGAGTTGTCATCGTATTAGACTCTCAGGAGCGTTTGATGTCAAAAGCACCACCCATACTGAAATAGAAAATACTTTATCGGGATGTTTGAAGGCAAAGTTTAGCGCGTGGTACCCACCAAACTGCAACCGGCAACGCCAATTTTTTCACATTGCACCTCCTGGCGGATGGAAGGTACAAGTCCTCGTTCAACATGCGGTCGTAACAGGATAGTTGTAGATGCAGGAAGCGGATGCAAACTTTGCGTACCAACCATCGCTGTCAATGCCATCGATACAATAAATTTTGATTTTGCCGGATTCTGATGAACCACCGACGGATTCAACCAATTTCTGAAGTCCTTGTTTCTCATAATAACGCCCCACTGAGGTTGGAAACAGAGGATGGGATACCCCAATTCCCAAAATCAACATTTCGATTCTCTTCCCAGGCAATGCGACCAGAATTTGTGGTAAGTTTTTGCAAGGTAATTTGGTTTACATGTAGGAAAGCGTAAAAATCGCAAAGCGATTACATTTGCTTGCGACTAAATAAGATTAATATTCGTATGCACAAAAAAGAACTCGTTTTATCCTCAATTCATTTGGAACGCAAGGTCAAGGTAAGCCTTATTTTGCCTCCCCATTATGCCCTAAGTTTTCGTCATTATTCGGTTTTATACCTCAACGATGGCCAGGATTTATTGAGCTTGCGCATGGAGGAAACGCTCCATCAACTCTATGCTGCGCATGAAATTCCTCCTTTTATTTTGGTGGGGATTCATGCCAATGAACAGCGCATTCAGGAGTATGGAACGGCTAAAATACCCGATTATGCCGGAAGGGGCAGCAAAGCGGGAAAACATACCCATTTTGTGCTGACAGAACTCAAACCGTATATCGAGCAACACTACCGGGCTAAATCATCGCCTGAGTACAATTATTTTGCGCTTTTCTGGGGAGGCTTATCTGCAATAGATATCGTCTGGTACCATCCGCATGTTTTTCCAAAGTTGGGGTGTTTTCTGGTTCCTTTGGTGGCGTTCAAAAGCCCTGATCAGGGATACAACGAGGCTACCGACCGCATCATGGGCGCACGCGCTGATCCGCGAAATGATCAAAAGCCAGCACTGGAATTTTGGCTACATACAGGTACTGAAGACGAAGTGTCGGACCGCAACAACAACGGCATCATTGACTCAATAGACGATACCCTGGGCTTGATCGAAGAATTGGAAAAGAAGGGCTATCGGCGGGACGGTGAGATCGTGTACCGCGAAGTGGAAGGTGGCCGTCATGACCAGACGACCTGGGGGAAGGTTATGCCGGAGTTTAAATGGATTTTGCGAAAGAAAAAGGCCAAGCAAACACAATTGGTTTCTTCACCGTGTGCTATTTATTTTTCGCTTTCGCTTTCGCTTTCGCTTTCTATTATGGGTTCTCCTTCACCAGAGAATTAATCCACGCCGCCATCTTCAGCGCATCCGCCTTCGGTACCTGGGGCATGGGTGCCATTTCGGTGGCATACTCTGGCCAGTTTTTTGGGCTCAGGCTTGTGGATTAAAGCAACAATACGTTCGTTGCTGTACTTGCGCTTGGCAATATCGGTAAAAGAAGGCCCTACCTGCCGGGTAGTGGTATTGTGGCAACCCAAACAAGTCCATTTGGCCAGCAGGGGTTGCACTTTGTCGTAAGTAGGCGCTGTTGTTTTGGCGGCTTTCTTTTGCCTTTTTGGCTTGGGGACTTTTACTTTCCGCGTCTGCGGTCTTTAGCCGGCGTTGCATTGCCCGTTTGGTACTTACTTCCGACATGCTCAATTTAGCTCCATCTGGAATGTTGTTGAGCGTGTAGTAAGCTGTTGGGTGTAAAACGGGCAAACCATCGCGAGACTTTACACCATCCACCTTGATTTCGTGCAGGTAGTATTGTTTGATGTTGTCGATGAGCAGCCGCACTTTCAGGCCATCTTCCGATACCTTCGCCCCTTTGATGTTCAGTGGGGAATCATTGATGGGAGGACTGCCGTACACCGGGTGAAATTTGTAAATGAAGTTTTTGCCACCGTAAGAAGCCAGGTTTTCAGCACTGGCCTTGTCTACCGGCAATGTAAATTCAATCTCAAATCCATCGGGCATTGCACGCACCGTTTTCATTTCCATGGGCACTTTACCCGTCCAGGCCAAACGCTGCAAACCGGAAGTAGTATTACCCGCTGAACCCCAACCGCGGTTGGTTTCCCCCACGTACAATGAACCATCGTGACCCCAGGTCATGCGCAGGATTCCCGACTGGAAACCGCTGCGAAAATCAAAGGCTACCCCTTGGTATTCACCTTTCACTTTTTCCATCACCACCCGCATGATGCGGCTTTGGCCCTGGTCACCGACAAAGACCTGCCCGGCAAAAGGCCCAAAAGCGCCATTGGTTTGATCGGGGATAATTTCGGAGTTGGAAATGCCGAGGATGCCGTGGGGCAACCAAACTGCTGGCAGGGTTACTTCCGGCAATTTGCTTTTTATGGCAAAAAGGGTATTGGCATTGGGTTCGTTGTCGATGTTTTCGGGTTTGTTGTAACCACCCGTCCCATTTTTAACTTTACGAGGATCGACCACTGCGTTGAACTGATCGGCCGTCAGTTTTACCGGAGAATTGGGAATTTTATCGGTCCAAACCAATCCAGCAGGGTGGCCAGTGAAAGCACCTTTTTTGAGGTGGAAAATGGCGCCGGAACCCATGTAATCGCCCTGGTTGTCGTCGTAAAACAACTCGCCGTCAATCATGCCCAAGCCACAAGGTGAGCGCATGCCCGTTGCCCAAGGCTCCATTTTGCCATCGGGGGTAATGCGCATGGTCCAGCCACGGCCAAACACGCGGCTTTCACCCCGCCACCATTCCTGATCGCCAAATGCTACGTTGCCAGTAACAAACATGCTGCCGTCGGGCGCAAATTTGGGGCCATAAGAATATTCGTGGTAATGGCCGGAAATGGGCCAGGCATAAACGGTTTCGTATACATCGGCTACGTCGTCGCCATTGGTATCTTTCAGTTTGGTCAATTCACCACGCTGAGCGGCGAAAAGTGCGTTGTCTTTGTACGCCAAACCCAATGGTTCGTGCAGTCCTGAAGCGAACAACTTGAACCGGGGTGGCGCGTCATTGGCCATGTCCGGATTTTCCACCAGGTATACGTCGCCACGGCGGGTACAAATGGCAATGCGGCCGTCCTGTAGCGTGGTCATGCCGCCCACTTCCAACAACATCCCTTCGGGCGTGGGCAAGGTGACAATTTTGTAATAATCATCTTCAGTGGGGGTCTTGGCCGGTGGATTGGGTGCAGCCCAGCTGAAACTGGCCAATAGTTGTATGATGCATAAACCGGAGAGAATGAGTCCGGTTTGGATAAAATATTTCATGTGTGCTTTTTTTGTGTTGCTGGTAAAAGTCTCCAGACTTACCGGTTTCCGCCCCCCCCTGAGCCCGACGCTTGATGGTTGTCGTGCACGTCAGAGACGTGCGGCTACTGAGTCGTCTAGCTTTAATCAGCTTACCAAATGATCGAATACTTCACGATGCCAGCTGATACGGGCAGCACCAGTTCTTTTTTGCCATTAAAATCGCGGATGCTGGCTTTGGCATCACCCGCTAGGGCAATGTAGTACTTGCGCTCGTCGATGGCAAAGGAGCCGTCGGGCATAGGGATGATGTCTTTACCTTCACCCAATTTCAGGTGTGTACCGGCTGGAATCGTGCCATTCAGGGCAATCTCGCGTACCAGACTGTTTTGATCCAGGCTGGGATAGCAGCGCTCTTCCACTTCGATTCCTTTATAGGAATAGCGGAAGATGGGGCGACCCGTAGCTTCTTCGATGGCATAACCTTTGGTTTTAAAATCTTCTTCCTTGTAGTCTGCGGGAAACCCGTCGCTGGCACTGTTGATGATGCCGAGTGTTTGGCCCATGTAGGTAAATTGAGTCACGCCCATCGGACGGAAACTGCCATCGCCACGGTCATCCCACATGGGGGTCGCATCTACAAAATCGCCGCGCCAGGCACAGGCCACGTTGCCCGCCTTCAGGTCGTAGATGTAATGCAAACCTCCGGGATCACCTACACCAATGGTGTGGGTCAGGCGGCGACTGCGGTCTCTGTTAAAATCGAGGAATGCTCGCAACAATCGCGGTTTGCTACCTACGGGTACATAGATGGAAGAAGAAGGATTGGGATTGGGTGGATAAGACCCAAATGCCGTTAAAGTAGAACGCTGGATGGCCGAACCTTCAATGATCCAGGCCAGTCGCGGCGGCATGTACCCGGCGTCTTTGTAGTAGTAGATGGTAAAAGGATGTGCTCCAGCTTTGAGTTGGAGGTTGCTTTGTTTGGAATCCCACCAACTATCCGGGCGTTCATTGTTCATCAATTCCTGGTTGTCGATCAGGAGTTTTACACCTCCAGTGGAGTTGAGGGTCATAAGGTACTCTCCATCATCGGGAACGTTCAACATGCCATCGAAACGAGCGCCGGAAACATCTTCCAATTCCAATACTTCGGTTGTCACCGCAGCAATTTTACCGCTCGCTTTAGGGGTTTTGCCATCCAGCTCTTTGGCCTCTTTGAATTTTCCTTCAAAGTTAAAATAGGGCCAAGCGGCACTTCTTTTTGATCAAGCGGACCACCGGTCGGCAAGGGAATTTCCAGGTTTTGGTGCACCGTAACGCCGTTGATGATCACATAGTGGAGCCGGGCATTTTCGGTTTTTTTGCCCTGGGCATCAAAACGGGGTGCCTGGAAAGAAATTCTCATGTGTTGCCAAAGACCGGGTGCCTTGGCCGCGTTGGCAATGGGAGCCTTGCCCATGTAAATTTTACCAGGAGCACTTTCCCAGTTGCGGTAAATCCCGCCCAAATCGCCATATTTGGGTGATTTTACCCCCCAACTATCGAACAATTGTACTTCGTAGCGGCCTTGCAGGTAGATGCCAGAGTTGGAGCCTTTGGGCATCATGAATTCGAGCTCGAGTTCCAAATCTCCGTGTTCCCAGGCGGTCAACACTTTGTAGCCTTCGATGGTAGCCTGGTTATTGTCTTTTCCGGCTTTTTCCAGGATGTCGTGGTCTTTGTCGCCCACATTGTTGAGCAGAATCCCCTTACCCGCAGTGGTTTTCATGCCGCCAGTGCGATCCATGACCACATCACCAACAATTTGCCAATTGCTGCCGGTAGTTTTGAAATTGCTCATGTCCTCAAGTGGGAGGGGTTTGAGTGGGAATTTTTGCGCCCAGCCCGTCACAACACTCAGGATGGCAATAGAAAGTAGTAGTGGTTTTAATGACTTCATTGAAAAGAAGTTGAAAAGTTTATGGTTGAAAAGTTGAAAACCCCATCGCCGAGAGAAGTCGAGGCGACCGGGTTTTCAACTTTAATGTCCGGAAGGCGTAACGCCTTTGGTATCGACTTCTGCCTGACTGTCTTTAATAAACAGCCACAAGATGGCAGAAATTGCCAAACTTATGGCACAAATGATGAAAATTAAGCCCTTGTCCTGTGCCGCGCTGATTGCTTCTCCAACGCCAAGGCTGGCCACCAATTGTGGCAATACCACCGATAAATTGAACAAACCCATGAACATGCCCATGCGGGATTGATCAATGGTTTGAGACATGATGGCAAATGGCAAACTGACGGTAGCCGCCCAGCCAATCCCAACCACACACATCAGCAGGTAGATAATATTGACGGAGTGCCCAAACAACCAAATGCCCGCATACCCGATGGCCATGATGCCGATACACAGCAGGTGTGTTTTGACCCGACCAATTTTGAGAGCGAGTGGTTGCAGCACTGTTGCTGGTAAAATGGCAGCTATCGCATTGAACAACAAAAATGAAATGGAAACCACCTGCCCCATCTGGTTGGCGCTTAAACCTTCAATTTTTTGCTGCACGTACGCAAACATGTAGACAAACATGGTTTGAATACCCAGCCAGGTAAAGGAATGTGCGGCGAGGATTTTTTGGAAGGGGATCAAATGGGCAAATCGGACTCCAAAGGCCGATCTTTTCATAATAAAAATGAGCAGAATACTGGCAACAGTCAAACCCATGCAAGCCCTTGCAAACCAACAAGCTGTTCATCGTCCAGCCACAACCGACAGACCATGCCAAAATGGCATAAAACAGATATCCCCAAAGGGACTAATGGCCATCAGGATTTGTACAAAAGAAGTTTTTTGTTGGGGCGTATCTGCATCGGTATTTTCACTTTGTAAAATTCGGGGTTCTTCGATAAAAAATGGCGGAATCACCGAAATTAGCAACACCAAAATTGCCCCAAAATAAATCAAGGCATAATTGCCCCAAATCGCCCCAATGGCGTACGCTGCAACGCCGAAAGTTCCGGAAATGGTTTGCATCCAGGTGTAACCTTTGGTGCGTTCATCCCCGGGAGGGGTCACGTCGGCAATGATGGAGCGGGTAGGATTAAAGCTGATGTTGATGGCCAAATCCAGCGTTAAAGCGATGGTGATGGCGACCCCCAATACAGCGTCTCCGCCCAACGCCGAGGAAATGACCCCGATATTGGGCAAGGCCAGGAGCATCAACGCGGCCAGCGTCCCGCCGACGAGGATAAATGGCCGCCGTCGACCGCCCCAAAACCATACGTTGTCGCTGATGAGGCCAATGATCACTTGTCCAAAAATACCAGCAATTGGGCCCGCTGCCCAGACCAGCCCGATTTCGTGGATGGCCAGCCCGTACTTGGTGCTCAAAATCCAGCTGAGTGCCGAGATTTGGACGGATAGCGCAAAACCCATCGCAGTGGAGGGTAAGCTGAGCAGCGCATAGAAGGACGGCGCCAACCTTTTTTGAATGTTCAACATTCCAAATTATTTTTTGCGAAGTGTAGCTCAAAAATTGGAATGTTTTGTGGAAAAGAGAAACGTTTTACGTTTTAAGTTTTAGGTTTTAGGTTTTAAGTTGCACACAACTTTCGCTTTAATGGCAGAATTATGGGCAACGTAAAACCTAAAACGTAAAACCTAAAACGTTTCAAATCCTCCTTAACCTACAATAATACACCCCTCCCCGCACATTGGCCCGCAAATTCATCCGTTCCCAAGTCAGGTTGTTGACGCCGCAGAGGTAAGTCATCACCGGACGGCCCCGGTCGAAGAAGTCCATGTCCAGGAAAAATTCGTTGTCGTTTTCGCCATCAAAAGTAGCCCGATCGAGGATTAGTTCCCAATTACCTGGATAGATGATTCGATCGCGGCGATCGTCAAAAGAAGCGGTATAATCACGGTAAAACTCAATGATGTCCCCGACAAACTCTGAGTCGCGGTTCTCGCGAAATAGATCGCCGTTTTCTTTAAAAGCCGCACTTTCAAAAATCCAGGCGCCGTAGAGCCGATCTTCTTTGCGTTCGAGGCGGTACTCGTCGGTACAAGCAGAGCACAGTACAATCATTGCAGAAAAAAACAGGAGCTTGAATGTGTATTTCATGACCATTTTTTAGCGGATTTCATTGTAAAATCATACTTCAATGATAAGGATTTCAGGCGTTGACCCCTATCACCTGGAATCACTTTAACCCTTTGGCCAAAAACTTTAACAAGCGTTAATTTCGTGTTAATTGAATCCCGATACTTCTTTTTGCCAAAATTTTCTATTTTTACTTCAACGACGGCCTAAAAGCGAAACCTCCAGAGTGTATTTGGAGTTCTACTTCGCGCTCCAAATGGCTAGAAATTACTCCAACTTCGTTCCGAAAATGCTCATTTAGCGCTGCTAAACTCCGCTTTTCGTGCCTCTTTGGAGTAATTTCTAGCTCCTTTTCGCTTGCGAAGTAGAATCCCAAATACACTCTCAAACCGCTACGATCTACTATGAGACTCAACATCTACGTAATCCGCAACACGGCGGCCGTTGTATTTATTGGTTTCCTATCCAATTTGTTTGCACAGCAGACACCACTTAACGATTGTTCCAACCTTGGTTTTGAAAAAGGCACTTTTGAAGGCTGGCGTGGTGAGTATGGCCTGGTCAAAGACCCAACCTTCGGCAATAGGCCAAAGGAAGAGGACGTCAAAACCGGACTGATCCCTCAGCGCCACACCATCATGCGCAAAACAATGGGCAATGATTTTTTGGTCAAAATAGAAACCCTGCCCTTTGTTTCGATCGGCAATTATGCCGCCCGACTGGGGAATTCCCGCAATGGAAAAGAGTTTGATCGCCTCATCACGTCTTTTCGGGTTACCCAGGAGAACTCCCTTTTTTTATACAAGTTTGCAGTAGTCATGGAAGATCCTGACCACAAACCGAAACAACAGCCCCGTTTTACTGTAGAAGTACTCAATCAACGCAATGTACGGACTCCCTGTGGTTTGTATGAAGTGGCTGCTGCAGAGAACATTCCTGGCTTTAAAAACCAGAGTCAGTTGCGCATCCGCAATTGGACGGCTGCGGCCATCGACCTGCGCGATTACATCGGTCAGGTGATTACTTTACGTTTTACTGTGAATGATTGTACCGAAGGGTTGCATTTCGGGTATGCTTATCTGGATGCGGAATGTTTGAGTGCCAAAATTTATCCCTCTTATTTTTGTCCTGGTTTGGATTCCACCATTACGCTAAGTGCTCCGGATGGTTTTTCTTCTTACCGTTGGAGCACCGGGCAAACCACCCGTAACATCACCTTAAACAAGCCCCAGGCGGGCAGTAAGGTTTTTTTAACAGTAACGCCCTTCAACAGTTTGGCCGAAGATTGCCGTTTTACCTTTGAATTTGAGATTCCGGAACGGTTTACCCGTGATTTATTGGCCGAGGATTCGGTCAAATTTTGCGGCAACAACCCACAAATTGTAACCCCAATTGACGATAATTTTGAAAGCTTTACCTGGCGTCTGGGCAAAAATGGCCCCATTGTGTCCAATGAAAAACAGGTCAACCTCACCCAATCGGGCATATATTACCTGGAGGCTAAGGATCGATCTTGTGTGTTTCAGGATTCGGTGCTTTCCCGAACTTTCCCTGAACCACAACTTAGCGCCCAATTGGATGCACCCAAATGTGATGGAACGCCCAGTGGCCGCATTGCGCTGCAAGGCTCGTCCAACTTGCAATACGCCTGGAGTACCGGAGATTCAGCGGCCAGTATCAACCAACTTTCGGGTGGAAAATATTTCGTAACGGTAACCGAGCCAAACCTGGGCTGCCGTTTTGAACGCAGTTTTGACTTGCCTGCTGCGCCAGCATTTCAAGCATCCGCACAAACCCTCGCCCAACCTTGTGGCGAACTTCAACAGGGGCGTGCTCAAATCAATATTCAAGGCGGAACGGCCCCGTATGCGGTGCGCTGGAGCAACGGGGATACCACTCGAACCATCCAAATAGACCGAGCCGGACGGTTCAGTGTGAGTATTACCGATGCCCAAGGTTGTCGTCGTTTGGACAGTGTGGAGGTACAAAAAATGGAAATTGTCACTTCGGCCATACCCAGCAAATGTTTTGGGGATAAAAATGGCTTGATCAGCGTACGGGCAATGGGTGGTAGTCCCGAATACCAGTACCAATTGGGCAACCGGCCAATGGGCCGGGATTCGGTATTTGGAAACCTTTCACCCGGCCGGTACATGCTGTTGGCCGCCGATCAAAGTGGTTGTAAAATTGCCCGCACGATCGAATTGCCAGAGCCAGCGAGGTTTCAAGTGAGTTTGCCCAAAGACACTACGGTTGATCTTGGGGCAGCGCTGTTTTTGCGTCCCATGGGCAGTTCCCCGATCGCCAGCTTCCTTTGGAAAAGCACTTACCCCGATTTTTGCCCGGCCTGTACCGAATTGGACATTCCACGCGTAACCGCCAACGGTACAGTAAACCTGGAGGCCAAAGACGAAAATGGCTGTTTGGCTACGGCCATGATGCGGATTTTGGTGCAAAAAAACTATAAGGTTTACATTCCCAATGCTTTCAGTCCCAATGGGGATAAGTCGAATGACTTTTTTGAAATTTACCCAGGCACGAGTACCTTGCGCATTAAATCATTGGAAATATTCACCCGTTGGGGCGAAATCGCTTTTGCTTATGATGCCGATCAAAGCCAGGATTCCCCACGCTGGGACGGTAGTTTCCGGGGTAAAACCCTGATGAACGAAGTTGTAGTATACAAAGCGGTGATCGAGTTTATCGACGGAGAGACAAAGATGTTTACAGGGAGTGTAACCATCGTTAAATAGGTTTTAAGTTTTAAGTTTTTTGGTTTTAGGTTCTCCGGAATCGTTGAGAGATTGTGTGCAACCTAAAACCTAAAACTTGATCGGTATAAACCGCGGCGTCTTTTTCTGATAATCCCGGTATCCCGGATATTTCTCGCTGGAAATTTTTTCGCTGAAATCTGAACTGCCCAAAAAGAGCAAAACCAGCAAAATTCCCCCGGTGAGCGACCAATTGAGCCAGCGCCCCGTTGCCGCCACACTGAACAAATAATAACTCAACCAAATGCCCTGTTCGGCAGCGTAATTGGGATGCCGCACCAAACGCCAGAGCCCTGTGCTGCAAAAGCCCTGGGCGTATTCGCCATCCAAAGGTTCTCCAGCATGGATGCGCCGGTACTTCTCCGTTTGAAAGTCGTATTGTTGCTGATCAGCAATGAATTCAATAACCAACAAGGCCAAAAATAACCCGATGGCCAGGTAGTCGATACCATTTAGCGGCTGGTTTGCACCTTCCCAAGCCATCACGATCGGTAGATTGAATAGCCAGATGAGCGTGTTTTGGTAAAGAGAAATGAAAAATAGCCCAAACAACACCCAGTTGATGCGGCGTTGGAAAAGTGGATTTTGACGCAAAATGCCCCAGCGGTAATCTTCTTCTCCTTTCCAGGGAATCCAGTGGTAGCCACCCCGTCGGGCAAAATTATAGGTGAGCCGGAGGGCCCAGAGGCTGACCAAAACGGCCATGATGACCATCCGTAGGTTCCAGGCGCTTTGTTGCGCAAAAAACCAGGCATAAGCCATCGGCACTATGCTCCAGATTTTGTCAACCTGGCTGTAATTTTTGGTCAATTCACTCACTAAAAAGCAAGTGAGCGCGACCCCTAACATGAGGTAAAAAGAACTTTGTAAGGCGGCCCACTGCGCATCATTGAGTGGTGTGTCATATTTGAAAGCAATTATGGGCAGCGCAATGAGGGTGATAATCAACAGGATGATGGTGCGTAACATAAATGATCGAGTAAAATGGTCAAAAAAAAAGGCATCGAGTGTACACTCAATGCCTTTCCTTGCATCATTAAAAACTTAAGCAAACTTGGATTCCAAGCCTAATTTTTTAACCAACAAGTAGTGAAAAATAGCCCGGTACTTGTTGCGGTTACTGCTCCCCATTTGTTCGCACACCTCTTGTAGTGCAGCGTCGAGGTTTGGGCCATCAGCAAGTCCCATTTTCCCAATCAGGAAATTGTTTTTTACACGATCCAGCTCGGTTTTGTCAGAGCATGAAACTCTGGAGGAGTCATCATTGTAGATTGATGGGCCCAAAGCTTTGGTTACGGCAGTCAGTAAGGTTTCATCAATTCCGCTTACATCGCGGGTTCCACCTAGTTCTTGCTTGTATTTTACCAGCAAGTCATCGAATTGGCTCATTGTTATTTTTTTTGGGTTCTGAATACGGCAGTAAAATAGAGATTTTCTCCAAATAGGGATAATTTTTTACCTTGTTTCCCAATAAATTTGCAAACAAACATTAAAATCTAATCCAATGAAATTTCTTTTGCTTTTTTTGTTTCTGGTAATTGGGTTCGTAGGCGGATATGCCCAGGCCACATCCAAGAAACTCAAGGCGGGTGTAGTGGTGCATACCGTTTATTTTTGGCTCAAAAACAAGGGTAACCAGCAAGACCTGGAAGCGCTCTATCAGGGCATAAAAACCCTGGTTCCAATCAAGGAAATCCAAACCGCCTACATCGGTACTCCTGCGGATACGAAAGACCGCCCGGTGATCGACGGCTCTTATGACCTATCCATCACCTGGGTGTTCAAAAATACGAAGGATCAGGATGCGTATCAAATCCATCCCATCCACCTGAAGTTTGTGGAAGAGAAAAGTCATCTTTGGGAGCGGGTGGTTGTGTACGATGCGCTTTCTAAGTGAAAAGCGAAAAGCGAATAGTGAATAGCGAAAAGTAATTAAGCTTAATTGCTATTTAGGTTGCACGTACAAAAAAACTGCCAGCTACCTGGCAAAATTATTGAATTGGGGAAAAGTGCAAAAACCGGAATTTGGGGTAGTCAATCTTTGGTCTTTGTGCCTCGCTTGCCAGCAATAAACAGTCCATTTTTACATCATCAAACAGCAGCAATGCTGATCGAATTGGGAAATGGAAATTGTAATAAAGGTTTAGCAATCATTTGGCCCGGCTTCGGCCGGGTCTTTTCCAAAGCCATTAATAGGGGTTGTTTTTCATACTGGTTTGATCGATAGTGCCAGAGGTATCGTCCTTTGGCACTTATTCTTTGTGCTCAGCGAAACAACACATTCAATCGCCCATAATTTTTTCACGCTTTTCAGCGTATAAACCTACAAACATGTTACGCAATGAGAAGCTGGCTTGTCTTTTGGAGGTTCGCCGCCATATCCACCTTTATTTTATTGCTTTTTGTGGCATTTTGGCGTTTTGGGGAGAAGCAGGAAGCTCCTCCGAATCAGCCAGTTCCTGCCATCAACGATCAAGCCATTCCAGAGCTTGGCAACACGACCATGCCGATAGATACTGTGGATGAGATTGAAAAACGAAAGGAGTATTTGCGCGAATTTTGGGATAAAATGCTGCGGGTAGACCTGGTGAGTTACAAGCCCCGTGATTTTGGAGGCATCAACGATGTGGTGATCAAAGTACGCAACCACATGGAGTTTGATGTCGAATTCATTCGGGTGGAAGTGAAGTACATTTTGGCAAATGGTAAAGTTTGGAAAACCCTGACGGTTCCGGTGCACAACATTCCCGCAAACGCTCAAAGCCCCAGAATACAAATCGCGGATAGCCCCAGGGGGAAAACCCTGCAATTGAAACCCATCGGTATTATTTGTAAAGGCATTGGTATTGAGGAAGAGCTACGGAAGTGATGATTCTATTCTTTGATCTTCAAAATAAAGCCCACCTTGAACACATTTTCAATGCTAATCCTGGGGTCATTGCGCAGCATTTTGCGCAAGCGCGAAATAAATACGTCAAAACTCCGCCCCAGGAAATAGTCTTTTTCGCCATAAATCCGCTCTACGGCGTCATCGCGGCGCAGGATGTTGTTTTGGTGCAAACACAGCAAACGGAGTACTTCATTTTCTTTTTCGGTAATGCGTTCGATCTGATTTTGGTACACCAACTCTTGTTTGGTGTAATCAAAGTAATAATCTCCGATGCTGAACTGAGCCGGGGGTTCTGCTACGATCTGGTGTTGATTGCGCCGCAAAATCACCGCAATTTTGCACAACAATTCTTCTTCTTCAAAGGGTTTGGTAATGTAGTCTTCTGCTCCCAATGCATAGCCTTTGAGGCGATCTTCCTTCAAAACCCGGGCAGTGAGGAAAAAGAAAAGGGATGGTGGTATTTTCCAGTCGAATTTGTTTGGCCACTTGAAAACCATCGGTGTCGCCCAACATTACATCCAGAATACACAAATCGAAGGCTTGTTTTTTGAATTGTTCCAGCCCCGTTTGGCCATTGCGGGCCAATTTGACGCTGTAGCCTTCCGATTCCAGCAATTCCATGAGCAAAAAACCCAGACTCAGGTCATCTTCTACTACCAGGATATTCCCTTTGTTGGCCATCGGTGCTTATTTTAAAGGAAAACTGAGGGAAAAACAGGTGCCGTGCTTGTGTTCACTGGCTACTGCAATGTTGCCCTGGTGCAAATCGACAATTTTTTTGACATAAGCCAACCCCAGGCCAAATCCGCTAAAACGTTTTGCGGTAGCTTCTTCACCCCGATTGAACTCTTTAAAAACGCTGCTGAGTTCATGTTCACAAATGCCCAAACCATTGTCGCGAATGGCCACCTGGATTTGGTTGTCTTTACTGGTCTCCAGCAAAATATGGATGTTGGGGGTCGTATCACAGTACTTCAGGGCATTATCGATGAGGTTGCGGAACGCGTTGCGCAGGTGCAGTGCATCGCCGTACATGGGGGGCAAACTGCCCCGCACTTCCAGTTCCACTACTGCTTCTTTTTCGCGGATGGAGGGCGTGAGGTCTTCGATGATTTCACGGATGAAATTTTCCAAATCTAGGCTTTGGCGTTGTAAGGGGTTTTTATTGAACTCCAAACTGGCCATTTGCAAAAACCGCTCAATCTGTTGAATCAACTGATTGCTTTCCTTGGTGATGACTTGTAAAACCTGATCGTCTTTTAATTCCGGTTTTTTGCGGCCCAATAATCCGGCAGCCAATTTAATGTTGGTCAGTGGCGTTTTGAATTCATGCGCCATATGGTTGAAAAAATCGAGGTTTTGATCTGCCAGGCGTTTTTGCTTCAAGAGGTAGTAACTGGCGGCAAAAAAGACCAGCAAGATGGCGCCCAAAATTAATGCCGAACTACCAATCATCACATTCATGCGCTGTAGGATGTAATTTTGTTTGGTTGGAAAATTGAGTGTCAGGCGGCGGGTATCATCGGTTACCAATGGATCCAAGGCACAGGAAAATGCCGTAGCCTCTGTTGTACCGAACGGACTTGGTTTGACCACATTGACCGAATAAGGCAAGTTGATGTTGTAAAAAGCCAGGGAGCGATCCAGGTTTTTGCGCAATTGGGAATCACTCAAAATCATACTTTCGGGCACTATGTCTGCACAACAAGACCCTTTGTTGTTGGCGCAAGTCATGACCACCGTGCTTTGGGGTTCTTCTGCAGTGGTCTGCACAGCGTTGCAAAGTGCCATGTCGACACGGTGCTCAAATTGCTCATCCAGCAATTGTCGCGAATAGTTCATCCAACGCACCTGGATGCCGATCAAAGCCAGCAAGGCCAGACATGCGGCGGCGATTACAATTTTTATTCGATTCGTTCTCATATCGTTGAAGCAAAAATCTTTTGCAAAAAAACACCAAATACTCCAGCAAAAGGGTATTTTAACAGGCGTTTAACAAGTGAATAACAGCCGAGAAACACCTTGGAGGCACTTGTCATACTACCTTTGCAATGTTAAATAACCATAACACCGGTAGCTCAGCGGAACTGAGTGAATCAATTTAACCAATTAATCTCATGCGTTACACATTCCTATTGCTGTTTGGCCTGATGTGCTTAGGCTTAAACACGATGAACGCCCAATCTTGTTGCTCCAAAGCCAGCACTGCCGCTGCTAGTGTTTCTGAAAAGAAATGCGACATGAGCAAATCTACCGCCAGCGTTGCGAGCACCAATTGCACTGAAACAGCCAGCACGGCTCAGGTAGTCTCCTCACTTACTGTATTTGTAAGTGGAGGCGTAGTACCTACTTCTGCCAAAGCTTGTGATCCAAGCACTTGTGACCTCACCAAATGTGACCTGACTAAGTGTGACCCAAGCAATTGTGACCCAAGTAAATGCCCAAAATCTGGGCGATGAAGGCTTCTATGGCCAAAGCACCAGCTAAAACGACTAAAGCAGTAACTTCGCTTTAACCAGTTCGAGGGTTCGGTAGTTCGAAGGTTCGAAGGTTTGGGTAAGTCTATATTTTATAGATGGGTTTAAGGATTTATTTTGGCTAAATCAAGTCAGATATATTACTTTTGTCCCGACCTCCAAACATTCGAACCCTCGAACCTTCGAACTTTCAAATGATGCTTCCTGAACAACACGCCATACGCGAAAGCAATTTTCAACTACCTGGGCAAACCGCTTTTTACCGTGGTAAAGTACGCGATGTCTACACCCTGGGTGAGCAACTCCTGATGGTTGCTTCCGACCGCATTTCGGCTTTTGATTACGTCCTGCCACGCCCCATCCCTTTTAAAGGACAAGTGTTGAATCAAATTGCCGCCCACTTTTAAAGGCTACCGCAGACATCGTCCCCAACTGGTTGCAGGCTACTCCCGACCCGAATGTGGCCATAGGCCACGCTTGTGAACCTTTTCGGGTGGAGATGGTCATTCGGGCGTATCTGGTTGGGCATTCTGCCCGCGTATACGCTAGCGGTGAGCGCATTCTTTGTGGCATTACCTTGCCGGAAGGTTTGCGTGAAAACGATCCTTTTCCCAAGCCCCATCATTACCCCCGCGACCAAGGCCGAAGAAGGGCATGATGAAGACATCAGTCGGGAAGACATCATCGCCAAAGGCATCGTCGCCGAAGCAGATTATGTGCAACTGGAGGCTTATACCCGCGCCCTGTTTCAGCGAGGCACCGAAATGGCGGCCAAACAAGGCTTGATTTTGGTGGATACCAAGTATGAATTTGGCAAAAAAGACGGCCAAATTTATGTCATCGACGAAATCCATACCCCCGATAGTTCACGTTATTTTTACCTGGAAGGCTATGCCGAACGCCAGGCCAAAGGAGAACGCCAAAAACAACTCTCCAAAGAATTTGTACGCGAATGGCTGATTGAAAATGGATTTCAAGGCAAAGCCGGGCAGACGATTCCCACGATGTCGGATGAGTTTGTGTGGGAGATCTCCAATCGCTACATCGAGTTGTATGAGCGCATCACCGGGACGGCTTTTGTGAAGGCGGATACGGCGAATATTGCGGAGCGGATTTATCAGAATATTTTGGCATGGATGGAAAAGTGAGCCTCCTCGCATTCTACCATAATGCCAATTATACCTTTGATGCAAAATCTGAGGTGACACTAAGGTTTCTCAGGTTTCTTAGGTGGTAAAAAAGAAAAAAGCTGCGTAGCAGGATATTCTTTCACCACCTAAGAAACCTGAGACACTCAAGGAACCACCTAAGAAATGTTTCCTTCTACATACCCCTGCAAATACGTATACCTCGCTGTCAAATGCCCCTCCTCGGCAATCGTGGCACGCTCCAAGACATGACTTTCATCATTAAAGAACTCCGGCAAAATGCGGTGGATAAACATTGACCCAAAGGCCGTAGATGCATCCCGTGGCAACTCATTCGGCAGGTTGTCGATGGTCATCATATCGATGCAATGCTGTTGATAAGGCGCACATTCTGTTTCGCTGAAGGGGTCGTAACCAAATACCGGATCGGCGATACTGGACGCTTTAAGTGTAGAGGGAATTGAAGAGATAGGGGCTAGGTCACAAGTAATGTCGGCAATGACCCGAATGCGAAAATCAGCACGTCGCATGTCCGCTTTGCTGAAAAAAGCCGGTGCGCGATTGTCCCAAAAAATACCGTTGATCATGATGTCCGCAGTTTGGAAATAAGGCTCAAAAATACTGCGGATTACTCCGGGTGGTGTGGTAACGCTGCACATCAAAATGATGCCGATCCTTGCGACCCGCATAATCCTGCGAATGGAGAATGGTGAAAACGGGTTCTTTACCATCCTCCATAAAATTCAAGGGGATCAACCTCAGCGAATGCCCGTCTCTTGAAGTACCGCTGC
>NZ_JADKCX010000067.1 GCF_016718685.1 Haliscomenobacter sp.
AAAAATCCATCGAATGGGACAAAGTGATGCCCCTGGTTAACTATGTGAATTTGATGAGTTACGATCTGGTGAGTGGGTATAGCACGGTTACCGGGCACCATACTCCCTTGTTTTCCAATGAAAAGCAACAGGCTTCCGGCGCAGATGGTGTGCAACAGTTGCTGAAAATTGGTGTGCCCGCAGAAAAGATCATTCTAGGTGCCGCTTTTTACGCCCGCAGCTGGGTGGAGGTTGAAAACGTCAATCGGGGCTTGTACCAGTCGGGCAAATTCAAATCCTTTGTGCCCTACCACCGCATTTCCAGCACTTTACGGCCGAAGAGGGTTTTGTGTTTTACCGCGATTCGGTCTCACAGGCACCTTGGGCCTATAGTCCGCAGCGCAAGGAATTTGCTACTTTTGACGACTACAGTTCCGTAAAGCTCAAAACGCAATACGTGATGAAGCAAAAGCTGGGCGGGATCATGTTTTGGCAATTGACCGATGATAAGCCGGGCACAGGTTTGTTGCAGGCAATTTGGGAGGCAAGAAAGTAGCGATACGTTTCCCACTGGCTTTCGGTTCGTTTACATCTCTAAGTTTACCATACTTTCAAATAGCCAATAAAATCAACCTGAACAATGAAACACACCTTCTTACTGCTCGTCATCAGCCTTTGTTGTCGTGCCCTTTTTGCCCAAAATCTCAATGCACAAATTCAGGAATTTGACGCATATGCCTCCAAAGCGATGGCCGCCTGGCAAATGCCGGGTATGGCTGTAGCCATTGTCAAAGACGGCAAAGTCATCTTCAAAAAAGGGTACGGCCTGCGAGAATTGGGCACTACCAATGCCGTCAACACCCAAACCCAGTTCGCCTGCGCGTCCACCACCAAAGCCATGACTGCGGTGTGTATGGCCATCCTGATCGACGAAGGAAAAGCCAATTGGGATGACCCTGTCAGTCAAACACCTGCCCGAATTCCTGCTTTACGATCCTTATGTGACCCGCGACCTCAAAATCCGCGACCTTGTTCACCCACAACAGTGGCGTAGGCAATGCCGATTTTTTGTGGAGCATCATGGATGTGTCGAGCGATGAAGTGCTGCGCAAAATGCAGCAAGTAGTGCCTAGCTACCCCCTGCGGGCCAGTTTCATTTACCAGAACATTTTTTACCTGGCCGCAGGTAAAGTGATTGAAAAACTCAGTGGGCAAAAATGGGAGGCCTTCATCCAGGCGCGGATCTTCAAACCACTGGGTATGAGCAATACTTATCCTATCCTCAAAAGTACACCCACCAGTAATTTGTCTAAACCCCATTTCCGTGTCAATGGCACCATCAAGGTAATTGAAGCCACTAGTGCAGACCAGATTGGCCCAGCCGGCAGCGTCCATTCCTGCATCGACGACATGAGCAAATGGATGATCTGTATGTTGGACAGCAGCAAATACGCCGGTGGCCGCCTCGTAGAGCCCCATACCTGGGTAGAGTTGTTTCGCCCGCAGGTGCTGGTTCCGGCTAGCCAGTGCCTGGGCTGGTTTCAGCACGATTACAAAGGCAAAAAAATCAATTACCATACCGGGAGCCTGGCCGGGGAAATTGCCATGCACGCCCAATTGCCAGAAGCAAAACTGGGTATTTATGTTTTTGGGAATTTTGACCACGCTGAAGTGCGCCACGCCCTGGTATACAAAGCTTTTGACCTCTTTGCCCTGGGTGGCAACCGCGACTGGAATGCGGAGTTTTTGACCCTCTACAAAGGAATTCAGGATCAAGCGGACAAGGAAGAGGCTGCCTTCAAAGCCAAACAAATCCCCTACACCCAACCGACCAAACGCCTGACTGAATATGTTGGAAAATACACTCATCCCTTGTACGGCGAGGCAGTGGTTGTGCTGGATGACAACAAGTTGGTCGTCACCCTCAATCAATTTGTCAGTGCAAAATTGGGGCACTGGCACTACGATACCTTCCGTGGTCCTTACACCCAAGACTGGTATGGTAAGGCCATGGGGACATTTAGCTTGAATGTAGAGGGTAAAGTGGAGAAATTGACTTACGAAGGGATGGAGTTTACGCGTTCCAATTAACCCGCACTTATGCAAACATTTCCCGTTTCGAGTTCCATCCTCAACTGCGAGGCACTTGGTCTTTTTTTGTGTAAAAAATATGATTTGAGTCCAGCCTGCACCTGTCAATTGATCAAAGCTGGCATCAATCACACTTATTTTGTAAAGGATCAAAGCCTCAAATGGATTTTTCGGGTGTACAGTTTGAACTGGCGCTCCCGTCTGGAAATCCTTGAGGAAATTCGTTTGCTGAATGCTCTACGCAGTGCCCAAATCCCCGTTTCTCATCCAATACCCGATGCGAAAGGGGAATACATCCAAACCTTGCACGCTCCCGAAGGGGAAAGATTTGGCGTACTTTTTTCCTACGCGGAGGGGGATAAGTTGCACAACTTTTCAGCCGAAACCCATTATGAGATTGGGGCCATCATGGCTCGTCAGCATCAGGTGACGCAAAGTTTCAAGTTGGAGCGGGTTACTTACAATGCCGAGGTTTTACTGGTCAATTCCATGGCCCAGTTCCTGCCCTTTTTACCCGCTGACTGCACCGAAACGGATTTCATAAAAAACACCCAAAAATACCTGCTCGATTACCTGGCTGATATTCAGGTGCAGGAATTGCGAACAGGAGCCGTCCACCTGGACATCTGGTTCGACAACCTCAACGTCAGCAAAACGGGCGAGATCACCATTTTTGATTTTGATTTTTGTGGCAATGGCTGGTTGTGCCTGGATGTGGCCTATTACGTTTTACAGGTGCACAGTGTGGAAAGGGACAAGCCCGAATGTTTGCCCAAAGTACAAAGTTTCATCCGTGGCTACGAATCAGTTACGCCCCTCAGTGCCGAAGAAAAACGGGTGCTCCCGATGCTGGGCGTTTGCCTTTATTTTTTCTATCTGGGCATTCAAAGTCAACGTTTTGAAAACTGGTCCAACAGCTTTTTTAATGAAGCCTACCTCAAACGTTTCATCAATGTCCTGGTAAAGAGTTATTTTGAGGGCTACAAACAAAATTCATTAGCCCTTTAAATTTTCGGGATGAAAAAATTTATCCTTTGCTGCCTGCTCCTTGGAGCTACCCAATTTGTTTTTGCTCAAAAAACCATCATCAACGTCGACCTCAGTAAAGAAATTGGGGAGATGCACCCGTTTTGGGCCTGGTTTGGTGCCGACGAGCCCAATTATGCCTACATGCGCGACGGAAAAATTCCTGAGCGAACTCAGCGCGATGAGCCCGGTGCCCGTTTATTTTCGCGCCCACAACCTGCTCACTTCCGGGCACGACACCATGAACCTCAAATGGGGCTCCACCAACGTTTACACCGAAGATGCCAATGGCAAGCCCATTTACGATTTTACCATCCTGGACAAAATTTTTGATACCTACCTCCAGCGGGGCATCAAACCGATGGCGCAATTCAGCTTCATGCCCGAAGCCCTGTCCACCAACCCTCAACCTTATGAGCACCACTGGCAGCCGGGAATGCCTTACGATAAAGTCTACACTGGCTGGGCTTATCCACCCAAAGACTACAAAAAATGGGCCGATCTGGTCTATACTTGGGTCAAACACGCGGTGGAACGTTACGGTAAAGCGGAGGTAGAAACTTGGTACTGGGAGCTCTGGAACGAACCCAACATCGGCTACTGGAAAGGCACCGTGGAGGAATATTGCAAACTGTACGACTACACCGCCGATGCCGCCAAAAGAGCTCTACCGACCATCCGCATGGGTGGCCCAGAAACAACCGGGCCAAGCTGGAACAAGGCGGCTGATTTTTTAAAAACCTTCCTCACGCATTGCGTTTCGGGGAAAAATTATGCGACTGGGAAAATTGGATCACCGCTCGATTTCATCACTTTTCACGCCAAAGGTGCGCCCAAAATTGTGGATGGGCACGTACAAATGAACATGGGCACCCAACTGCGCGACATCTCGGAAGGTTTCCGCATTGTGGCCTCCTACCCTACCCTCAAAAGTTTGCCCATCATCATTGGCGAGTCCGACCCAGAGGGTTGCGCCGCCTGTGGCATGAAAACCAATCCTTCCAATGCCTACCGCAATGGCACCATGTATTCCAGCTATACCGCTGCTTCTTTTGCCCGCAAATACGCTTTGGCCGATCATTTCAAGGTAAACATGAAGGGGGCAGTGAGTTGGTCATTCGAGTTTGAAAACCAGCCTTATTTCTATGGTTTTCGCGATTTGGCCACCAATGGCATCGACAAACCCGTGCTGAACGTCTTCCGCATGTTCGCCCTGATGAAAGGCAAACGTGTGGAGGTCAAAGGCAACCAAAACTACAGCTATACCGCCATAAGGGATTCCAGCGTACGTGGCCCCAAAGCCGATATCGATGGCATAGCCAGCAAAGACCTGCGCTCGGCAGCGGTAATGCTCTGGCATTACCACGATGATGATGTGAAAACGGGCAAGGCGAGCATCGAACTCAACCTGAAGGGTTTCACGGCCAAAACCCTCAACCTCCACCATTACCGCATTGACGATGAAAACAGCAACTCCTATGAGGTGTGGAAAAAAATGGGCTCGCCGGAAAATCCTACTGCGGAGCAAATTGCAATATTGGAAAAAGCTGGACAATTGACACTGTTGAGTTCGCCCGCTTATGTAAAAACGAACAATGGAGCTATAAAAATGGAGATTGAATTGCCGAGGCAGGGTGTTTCATTGTTGAAGTTTGACTGGTAAATTGTTGTTGCTATCCCGGATTTGGTTGTTGATCTCCAATTCACTGGGGATGATCAAAAACACCTACTTTTGGTGTAAATCAGCTTAAAGTCAGGCCTATGAGAGTCTTATTGTTGTTACTGTTATGCAGTGTTGGAATGTTGGACGCAAATGCCCAAGATTCGCACAAAAACGACACCGCCATTGAGCTCCAGGCAAGCACCCCTTGCGATGTTGTGATGAAGTCCATGCTCCACATCAAGGAAAGCGGAGTCATTGATTTTATCCGCTGGAATTTGGTTTTGGCACCAAATCACTCCTTTGAATTGAGCATCAAATATGGTGAAAGCAAGCCCAATACAATGGGATTTGTGATAGAATACCATCAGGAGATCAAAGGGACCTTTAGCACACAAAAAAGCTCGGCACCCAAAGGAGACATCTATCAATTGAGTGCCGCGAATTCCGACCTTCGACTTTCGCTGCTTAAACTTAATGAAAACCTCTATCACCTACTTGATCCCGATCAACAACTGATGGTAGGCAATGGTGGTTGGAGCTATTCGCTGAACCGCAAAATCCGACTCGTCAAAAGCAACCCTCCCTACTTTGGCTACAGCTACCCTGACCAAAGCGACATCATACGTGGCTGTTTTTGATGGGAGAACCCCTTGTACTGAATTGGCCAATGAATACGCCATTCCAGTAAACGATGAATGCATCAAATTGAAATGGCGGTTCACCCTGTACCGCGATTCCGTGACCTTGAAACCGACAACTTATCCGCGATCAGGATTTTCCGCCGGGCCCAGCCAATCACGGGCACTTGGTCCATTGAACAAAAAGGGGAAACCGTGATTTACCAGCTCCATCCAGATGACAAAAGGATGAGGCCTTACAATTTTGGTGGGAGATGACAATGTGCTGTTCTTTGTGGATAAGCAGCAGCGGCTGATGGTGGGAGATGAGAATTTTAGTTTTGCGTTGAATCGGAAGGTGAAGTGAGTGTAGTTGAAGTAGAGTTGGAGGCGTTACGCAGCGATCCTGACCTCGACTACGCTCGGTGACCGGATCGCTGCGGTAGCCTAAACCTAAACCTCTCAACTCCTCAACTTTTCCTTACTTCGTCGCCTCCACAATCGTAATAAATTCCTCCGCCTTCAAGGAAGCGCCGCCTACCAGGCCGCCATCCACATCAGGTTGAGCAAAAAGTACGGCTGCATTGCCACCATTGACACTACCACCGTACAAGGATGGTAGTAGCATCGGCAGCTTCCGCACCATATTTACTGGCCAGCAAGGCACGAATTGCAGCATGCATGTCCTGAGCTTGTTCAGGAGAAGCGGTACGACCAGTGCCGATGGCCCAAATGGGTTCGTAGGCGATTACAACCTTGGCGAAATCTTCCGCACTCAGGTGGAACAAGCCAGCTTTGATTTGTGCCTCTACATGGGCGATATGGGTGCCCGCATCGCGAATATCCAGGCTTTCGCCGCAGCAAAAGATGGGCAACAAACCACCTGCGAGTACTTTGTCTACTTTTTTGGCCAGCAGTTCATCCGACTCTGCAAAATATTCGCGGCGCTCGGAGTGGCCCAGGATGACGTAGCCCACGCCTACTGATTTCAGCATTTCCACTGAAATTTCGCCAGTGTAAGCACCCTTGTCCTCCTGGTGGCAGTTTTGGGCACCAGTGTACAAGTTGCTTACCCCGTTGATCAGTTCCTGTACCAGGGCCAAGTGAATAAAGGGGGTACAAAGCACCACCTTCGTATCGGAAGGTTTCAGGCGTGCTACAATTTCGGTTGCCAACTCACGGCCTTCGCCGTAGTTTTTGTTCATTTTCCAGTTGCCAGCAACGATTTGTTGACGTGTTTTCATGTCTGTTTGGGTTTGAAGGTTCGGGGGTTCGAGGTTCGAGGGTTCGGAGCTAACCCTCGAACTTCGAACCCCCGAACCCTTTTTATACTTTTTCCGCTTTGCGTTTTTCTTTCCCCAATTCCGCGTACTGCACATTCGCTTCGATGCGGTGACCAGGGCGCGACCACTTGATTTCTTCACCTGCTACGATCTCTTCCTCTTTGATTTCGGGCACAAACCCATCGGCAAATGGGCGTTTGGGCAACAAACCTAGGGCGTTGAACATGTCCATGTCCTCGTAAGCATCGGGGTTGGGCGTAGTGAGCAGTTTTTCGCCGGCAAAAATAGAGCCAGCTCCCGCCATAAAACACAAAGCCTGGCCTTCCTGGCTCATTTCGGTCCGACCTGCCGACAGGCGCACCGTAGTTTGGGGCATAATGATGCGGGTGGTGGCCACCATTCTGATGATGTCCCACATCGGGATAGGCTCAATGTTTTCCATCGGAGTGCCTTCCACTGCAACCAGGGCATTGATGGGGATCGACTCCGGGATGGGGTTCAGTTGCGACAAGGTCAACAACATCTTGCAGCGGTCTTCCACCGATTCACCCATGCCGATGATGCCACCGGAACAAACCGAGAGGTTGGCTTTACGCACATTGGAGAGGGTTTTGAGGCGGTCGTCGTAGCTGCGGGTAGAAATGATGTCGTCGTAGTATTCTTCGGAGGTATCGAGGTTGTGGTTGTAGGCGTACAGGCCTGCATTGGCGAGGCGTTTGGCCTGGTGCTCGTTGAGCATGCCCAGGGTGCAACACACTTCCATATCCAGTTCGCGCACGGTTTTTACCAGATCAATGACATGGTCAAAATCGGCGTCATCTTTCACCGAGCGCCAAGCAGCGCCCATACAAAGGCGAGAAGCACCAATGGCCTGCGCTTGTAAAGCCGCAGAACGCACGGAGTCCACACTCATCATGGGTTCGTTTTCTACTCCGGTGTGGTAACGCGCTGCCTGTGGACAATACCCACAATCCTCGGGGCAACCGCCCGTTTTCACCGAAACCAGGGTGCTGATCTGTACTTCACGCGGGTTGTGGTACTGGCGGTGTACTGTTGCAGCTTGAAAAACCAGTTCCAACAAAGGAGTATGATAAACTTCCAGGATTTCTTCTAAAGTCCACTGTTTTTGTGTCTCTGTCATTATTCAGATTTTGAGCCAACAACATACAACTTCAGTGTCATTGTCGCTTTGGTGCTTGTCTAAATTTTATTGCCTTTTTTGAGCAGAATACTGACTGAATTTCCTCCAAATCCCTGGGCATTGACCAGGATGGTTTCGGGGGGGCGATTTTCTGCTTTAGCGGCGGCAAGATAGGGAATTCCAATAAATTGACCATGAATTAGCATCAACAAGGCAAATTCCAAACTCAAGCCTCCGGATGCCCCCAAGGTGTGGCCGATTTTCCATTTGTTGTTGGTGACCAAGGGTAGGTTTTTTCCAAAAACCGCCTGAATGGCCTGCATCTCGGTAGCATCGCCCTGCTTGGTACCGGGAGCATGCGTTACCACCACATCCACCTTTGGGCAGCCGCCCTCTTCCCAGGCCATGCGCATCGACCTTTGTAATCCATCTGCGTCTTTGGTAACATTGGTAGGCGTACCGCCCCATTCGGTAGAGAACCCGATGCCTTCGATCCAGGCCAGGGCTTCAGTTGAGTCTTTTTCCATACAAAAACAGGCCGCGCCTTCACCGAGGGCCATGCTATTGGACGTTTTAGTCAGGTCCAAAGACCGTACTGGGTAATCGTAATCTTCCACGCCAGCCATGATCCGCAGGGCTTTCATTTGGGCGATGGTAAAAGGAGTCAGTGGCGCTTCGGTTCCTCCTGCCAAATAGCGGCTGACCCGCCCACTTTCGAGCCAGGTTACCCCGCTGAGGATGGCGTGCAAAGCGGTGCTACAGGTCACCGAATGCTCGGCCACCATGTCGCCCGAGCGCAAGTGATAGCCCACCCAGGAAGACAAATTGCCCAGCGTAGTCAAGGGTGAAGTCATCGGAGAAAGTCCGCCTTCGATGCCCCCTTCCCATTGCTGGTGGTAATGTTCCCAGGTATTGGTGGCCCCGCGGGATGAGCCAATTTGAATTCCGAGTCCTGGTCCGGCTGACCAACCCGCCCGCGCAATGGCCTGCTCTGCTGCTGTAATGGCCAATAATACCGTACGATCTACCTGAAAGTAGTGCTTGTCACTGGAACAAAGCTTGATGATCCTGGATTCTGCGGCAATGGGCAAACGGCCCATCCAGTGCCCGTAAGCATCCTGCACCAGGTAATGCCGTTCCTGTTGCTGGTAGCTGCTCCAAGGGTCAAAGCCCAAGGCCGAGATACTGCCCCAACCCGTTATGCCGATTTTATTTTTTCCCATCATCGTTAAATCCCCATGAGTGCTGCTTCTATCCCCTCGTACACCTGATCCAACTGTGGATCGGTTATGCAGTAAGGCGGCAGAACGTACACCACGTTTCCTAGCGGGCGCAAAATTAAGCCACGCTGGAGGAAAAAACGGTACAAACGGTCTCTTAAATTGTTAAAATATCCACTTTGCTTGTCGGTCTTGAATTCTAGCGCCAGAATGGTTCCGGTTTGGCGGCAATCCTCAAGCAGCGGATGACCCTTGATTTTGGCCATAAAATCCGCTTGTCGCTGGACGATGCGCTGGATATTGTACTGGGTTTCTTCGGCGAGTAAAAGGTCTAAACTAGCCAGGGCCACCGCACAACCCAGGGGATTGCCCGTAAAAGAATGGCCGTGAAATAGCGCCTTCATTTTATCGTCCGAATAAAAAGCCTGATACACTGCTTCGGTACAGGTGGTCAGGGCCATCGGCAACATACCCCCCGTTAATCCTTTTGAGAGGGCGATGATGTCCGGTTTTTCGGTGCAGTGCAAGGTGGCAAATAGTTTCCCGGTCCGCCCAAATCCGGTCATCACCTCATCCGCAATACACAGCGCACCATATTTTTTACACAAGGCCATCAATTGATCCAACACCTCCGGCGAATACATCAGCATTCCCCCTGCCCCCAAAACCAGGGGTTCAAACACAAAAGCGGCTACGTCACCTTTTTGCAAATGGGCTTCCAGAGCTTGCAAACAGGCCGCTTCTTGACCGGGTACTGGCGTAGGAATGCGTTCGACCTGGTACAAAAAGTCCTGAAAGGCGTCGTAAAAGGACAAATCGCCCTCCCACCGACATGGTGCCAAAGGTATCCCCCGTGGTAAGCCAAATCAAAAGCGATGACTTTTTTGCGCGGGATGCCCTGGTTGTAAAAATACTGGATGGCCATTTTGATGCCGACTTCCACGGCGGTAGAGCCATTGTCAGAGAAAAAAACCTTGCTTTGTCCGGCTGGCAGTAAAGGCAACAAACGTTCAGCCAGTTCAATCGCGCTTGGGTGGGTGAAACCCGCAAAGATGACGTGTTCTAGTTTGCGGGCTTGCACCGCCAGTTTTTCGGCCATATAGGGATGGGCGTGGCCGTGGATATTGGTCCACCAGGAGGCTACAGCGTCGATGTAGACCTTGCCCGTTTCGTCGTACAGTTCGGCGCCTTTGCCCGCCACGATGGCGATTGGGGCATCGGCGGTTTTCATTTGGGTGTAGGGGTGCCAGATGTGGGCACGGTCGCGGGTGATCCAGTTGGGTTGTGGAGGCATTGCAATAACGTCTTGGTTGCAAAACAGGTCCTTAAGGACATGGGCAAAACCCACCCCGGGAATGGGGGACAAAGTTCATTTTTTTAGGAAGGTGGGCAAGTTTATATTGAGCTTAATTTCTCCTACACCAGTTTTTTTAGCATTACCAGGCACTTGCCAAATTGTTCTTTCTCAAATGCATCGCGCCATAAAAGATACACGCCATCTCCAAACACCTGAACGAATGCACGCTCAATTTCGCCTGATTGTGCAAAACCAAAAGGCTCTTGGAAAACAGCTTGTTTTAGGGTCGGGTCCTTGGCACACAACTCCTTAAGGACTTGAACCGCGCCATCTGTCGAAAAAAGAATTGGCCCATCTCCTTGTTCCTGTAAACCCTGTGCCTTTCGGAGTTTGTATAATGCCATAGTCCAAAGATCAGACAGCGCTTTAAGAAACGCTGAGTGCTCTCCAATTCGCTGGACGAAGTCAAGATCAAAATGACCTATTGCACCTTCAACTGCGGGATCAAAAACTGGTATTGAATCTTTCATTGATCAAACTATCTGAATTTATAGTTGCTCTACACGTTAAACAACCTTTTAGTTCCTTTACTTTAAAGGCGTCCGTAAGTTTTTTCACACTAATAATAGGATTCTTCACTCTAGATTCACAGAGCTCCCGCAGCAACACTATGGTCTTGCGGCGTTTTTTACAACTCCCCCAACATCTCCCTAAGTGCCTCCTCCGAATTGGTGGAAATTGCCAGCGACTCATTGAATAGTTTTTCAATCACATCGTAGTTTCCCAACTTTACCGCTTCTTCTATTTTAATGAGTTCTTCTTTTAAACTACTAATTCCCATAAAATCCGCCTGCGGTTTTAAGGAATGTGCATTGATGCGCAGCTGCTCCCAATCTCCAGCTTTGAGGTTGCGCTGCATTTCTCAAAGGTTTTTGGCGCTACATCCAGGTACAAGGAAATGTAGCGCTTCATCTTTTTGGGATCGTCTTTGGTGAATTTTTTAAAAACTTAAGTCGACCCTTTCCACATTGGCTTTCCTCAGTTCGAAAATCTCCTTGAAGGCATCTTGCCCCTTAATCACGTAGTGGACAGCCCCATACATGATGGTTTGTGCGGCGGTTCCATAACTTTCCTGACTGGACAGCATGATGACGGGTAAAGCTTTTTTGCGCTTTTTGATTTGCTTCAGGATATCGATCCCATTTGCGGCATCTCTTTCTTTTGAGTTTAGATAATAATCCAAAACGACAACATCTGGTTGTTCATCCAAACTTTGTAAACAGGCTTCTCCAGTTGAAAAGGATGTTATTTGGAACCCCTCGTATTGGTCCTTCAAATAATCCGTCAACATTTCGGATAACAAGAGTTCATCGTCTACGATGAAAATCTTTGGATTGCTTTTGATCATGCGTTTTTGTTTTTTAGGTTATAAATTTTGTGTAGCAATTCATCGGTATCAAATGGCTTTCCAATAAAGTCATTCATTCCGGCCTGATAGCAGAGATCAACTTCTTCTTTGAGCACATTGGCGGTCATGGCAATGATGGGCGTGTTTGCTTTTTTATTGCCCATGTTCCGAATGGCTTTGGTGGCTTCAAATCCATTCATGATCGGCATTTGTACGTCCATCAGGATCACATCAAATGTGGATGATTTCAATTTCTCCACTGCTATCAATCCATTTTCAGCTAGCGTCACGCTTATCCCTTCGATGGCGTCTTCCAATTCTTCCTGGGCTACCACTGCGTTGAATTGGTTGTCTTCCACCAGCAGGACGCGGATGCCTTTGAGCTCATCCGCTATGTTGGCATTCCCATCTTCCGCCTGAGGTACCCCAGCAGCAGATTCAGCTATGACATAGGGGATGATGAAATGAAACTGACTGCCTTTGCCTTTTTCACTTTCCACCCAGATTTTTCCGCCATGCAATTTACTAATTTTTGGAAATACTTAAACCCAAACCGGTGCCGCCAAACTTCCGGGAAGTGTCACTGTAAGCCTGCTCAAAAGATTGGAAGATTTTTCCATCCTATCCTGGTCAATGCCAATGCCGGTATCAGAAACGGTGAAGTGTACATTCATTTTTCTCCGTCCTGTTCTGATTTTACTGAGGTAGCAACCAAACCTTTTCCGTAAATTTAATGGCATTTCCGATCAAATTGATGAGAATCTGGCGCAACCGATTGGCATCGCCCTGAACGGTCAGGTTTTCTGCCGGAATATCTTTTAGCAGTTCCAGGCCCTTTTCTTCGGCTCTAAACTGCATGATGGTATGCACATTATTCACCAATTCATGGACCAAAAAAGGTTCCTGTTCCAGTTCAACTTTGCCGGCTTCAATTTTTGAAATGTCCAAAATATCATTGATGATCACCAACAAGGAATCGGAAGATTGTTTAATACCATCCAGGTATTCTTTTTGATCTTCTTTGGGGTTGCGCCGGATCAAAATATCGGTCATGCCTTTGATGGCATTCATGGGGGTGCGGATCTCGTGGCTCATGTTGGCCAGGAATTGGTGTTTGGCGCGCTCGCTGTTTTCGGCTTTTTCCTTTTCGGCTTCGATGATCTCGTTTTTTTGTTGCAATAATTTCTGGGTTTTTCGGGTATAGCGAAGCCTGTAATACAATCCCAAAGCAAGCAACAAGGCTGAAATACCTAAAAACAGAATCCAGTTTCTGGTGGACTTTTGTGTGTTCAATTGGGTTTGAAAATCGAGTTCAGATTTCAGTTGTTGTTGGGTAAATTGATTCTCCAGTTCCAAACGGGTTACTTCACTGCCATTTCTCCATACAGCCAATGAATCTTCTACCTCTACATATAGTTTGTAATTCTCTAATGCCTTTTTATAGTCTCCTTTTGCTTCGTATGCTTTGACAAGAATGTCGTATTGATCTGATACTGTTCTAAACCAGCTTACTTGCATATCTTTTGAAGGCTTGATTGTGCTGATAGCTTCATCATATCTTTTCAAACCCATCAAGGCATTGGCTTTTGCAATAAAAAAATCAACTTCCAGTTTTATACCACCATTATCTTTTGAAAACTTTTCAACTTCGTTCAGATCTGTTAAGGCTTCCACATAGTTGCCGGATAAATTCTTAATGCCAGCACTTACTATTTTTGCGATATTGTAACACGGTTCACATTTCTTAATATTTTTCATAAAGTACATAGCAGAATCCACATAGACTTTTGCCTGAACCTCATCTTTTGACTTTAATTTTAACATTGACATGGTTATATATGAACTACCCAATAGAAGCGTATCTTTTTGTTGATGAGCCAACTCAAAACTTTTCTGAACGTACTTTTCTGATTCTTTGTAATTACCTATATTGGTATGAATAATAGAAAGCATTTCAATGTTTCGTGTGTATGACCCGTCAAGTAATTTTAATTTTTCAGATATACGTTGGCTTTCCCGGAGATAAGCCAAGGCTTTTGGATATTTGTTCTTTGTCCCATAGTATTCTCCTAGACCAAACATTAACTCCCGTAGCAATGTAATATCTTTACGGCTATCTGACAAAGTGTTTTTTATTTTATTGAATTCATTGATAATATCTTCCTCTTTAATATCTGCCTGGCATGCAGAAGATGAAATCGTATATGCTATAAAAACCGGAAATTTGGATGCATTTGCCACCTTGGCACTTTCTATTACCTTGTTGATTTCAATACAGCCACGGGCAAAGTCAGTTTGAATCATAGCATAATTATATGATGAAGCGAGATAAAATAATGGCAAATACTCCTTCTTATCGAGTTTTAAAGCCAATTCAATCGCTTTATCTGACGCAACAAACCACTTGTTATCTAATTTGGCTCCATTTTCAAATATTTCCCAAACGTTAAGCCGGTCAAAGTATGCTTTTATCCTGTCTCCATCCGGTTTCGATTTATCTTTCCAGATGGCATACAGCTCCGCATCCGTTTTGGATTGCCCGTAACCAATGGTGGTAAAAAGTATTCCGATAACCATCAGAATAAATGTTGGAAGTATATGTGAATTTTTCATAATTATCTTTTTATCAACTGGTGAATTTTTTGGAGCAGCTCTGTCGTATCAAAGGGTTTCCCGATAAAATCGTTCATGCCCATCTCGTAACACAAATCGACTTCCTCTTTGAGTACGTTGGCGGTCATGGCAATGATGGGCGTATGGGCTTTTTCATTGCCGAAGTTCCGGATGGCTTTGGTGGCTTCAAATCCATTCATCGTCGGCATTTGTACATCCATTAAAATCACATCAAATGTGGATGACTTTAGTTTTTCCACTGCAATTAATCCATTTTCAGCCAGCTCCACTTGAACCCCTTCAATGGCGTCTTCCAATTCTTCCTGCGCCACTACCGCGTTGAATTGATTGTCTTCCACCAGGAGAATGCGGGCGCCTTTGAGCGCCTCGGCTACATTGGCGTTTGCATCTTCCGGCTGGGGTGTATCAACGGCAGTGTCCGGCTATGATCATAAGCGATGGTAAAATGAAACTGACTGCCTTTGCCTTTTTCACTCTCTACCCAGATTTTTCCACCGTGTAGTTCAACTAACTTTTTGGAAATGCTCAAGCCCAGGCCAGTGCCGCCGAACTTCCGGGAAGTGTCGCTGTATGCCTGCTCAAAAGATTTAAAGATTTTTCCATCCGATCCTGGTCAATACCAATGCCCGTATCGGAAATGATGAAATGTACATTCACTTTCTCCCCGTCTGTTCCGATTTTACAGGAAGTAGTAACCAAGCCTTTTTCGGTGAACTTAATGGCGTTGCCAATCAAATTGAGGAGAATCTGGCGCAAGCGGGTGGCATCGCCCTGAACTGTCAGGTTTTCTGCCGGAATATCTTTCAGCAGCTCCAAGCCTTTTTCTTCGGCTTTAAACTGCATGATGGTATGCACGTTATTCACCAACTCAACTACAGAAAAGGTTCGTTCTCCAGTTCAACTTTACCGGCTTCAATTTTGAAATGTCCAGAATATCATTGATGATGACCAGCAGGAATCAGGAAGATTGTTTGATGCCTTCCAGGTATTCTTTCTGGTCGTCTTTGGGGTTGCGCCTTAATAATATGTCCGTCATGCCTTTGATGGCATTCATCGGCGTTCGTATCTCGTGGCTCATGTTGGCCAGAAATTGGTGTTTGGCGCGTTCGCTGGCTTGCGCTTTTTCTTTTTCGGCCTGATCTTCTCGCAATTGTTTGATGTAATAGGCGGTAATCAGCATCAATCCCAGTGTGGATAAAGTCCATAAAACATATGCAATGCGTATCATGCCATCAGAGCCCGAAAACGTGATTACAAAAGCAAGGATAAAAGGACTGATACACAGCACAGAAAACAACAAGAACAAATTCGCAAATTTAACCCGCTTTATAGCCGCATAAATGGCCTGAATGAACAGTATTATCGCTACAAACGGGATAAATAACTCAATACGCGGTCGATTACCGGCGAATCAGCAGCAGCTGAAAGTGGTGCAAAAAAAATAATGATAGGACAGTGTTCCCAAAGCAACAAGAAGGATGATCAGCAAGGTGATAAATATTATCCGGTTGGCTTTGTAAACCAACTAGACCACTGTTTGATATTCAATATGGTTTCGGCGTATTTAAACAAGCCCAATATGATGATGGATCCAGCAAAAGCACTAATAGCCGTATTGTATTGAAATTGACTAAAATATTTGAATTGTTAAACATGAGGATGAAAAGTCCTGTAAACATCAACAGCAGATAAAGGTAGGAACGCTCTTTGTTGATCAGGAAAGAATGAAATAATACAGCATCAGGATCAGTGCAACGCCTGTCATGATGTAATGCGGCAGTATTGTTGGTTGTGGTCGTACCATAGTTGGGACTCTTCAAAATGGGCGATCTCAAATTTAGTAAGCGTTGTAGATGCATTGGGAAATAACTTATTGGATTTGAACTTAATAAAAATGGTCAGGCTGTCATTGTAGGGGGCATTGATGCGGATGATGTTGTATGCCGGGAACCATTTTTTGGTCATCCGCCAGGTTCGTTCCCGTCGATACTTTTGTAATTCTTGAACGTCTGGCACATAAACCTCCACATCATCCCATTGTTCGGGTAGCATAATGAGTGTTTATGGTGTTTTTCGCCGTATTCACCACCTTCAATTGCGCCCAATAACCGATCGATGGTTTTCGGTCCATTATTTGGTAAGGATACATGGGGGCTAACTTGTCCCCAGTTCTTCACTACATCCTTCAGGTTGTACTGCTGTTTGGGGTCTTCGATAAAGTTCAAGGAATGAATGATATGGTTTAGTCTGCGTGGTTGAAGATAGTTGTGCGTATGCGTTATGGAGTCCGGGATGTGGTAGTACCCTCCAAATTCCAGAAAGTATCGGGAATCTTCCAACTTCAGGCAAACATGATCTGGGCGCCAAACGTCATTGTTGTTTTTTCTTGCGCCTTCCAGTCTAAGATACAGCGTTTTAATCTCGTCTTTTTCTAATGCCAATTCAAAGTAATTTCACCATATTTAAAATCTTTTCTTTTGGCGAAAGTGCCAGCCCAAATTTATAATGCTCCTTTTTTTTGCTTTTTTGATGATACGTATAAATCTACTTTGTCCCAGCTTGCTCCCAGGTTCTCCGATCAGAAACAAATAATGACCTGCTTTGTATTGCTGCCCACTACTTTCAACTTAACCCAATACACGCATCCTGATTAAACAAGGTCTTGTTGCCGGGTTTCAAAACCTGGTGGCAGGGTCCTTTTTTCAGCTATAGAATCTATGTCAGTCCTATCCTTTACGTTCTTTTGAGCTGGGCATAAATGTGCCCCCACCAAAAGCAACAAAAGAGGTAATAAAATTTTACTTAAATTCATCGCTGGTCAATTTGTTGACTAAAAGTAGGGTATCCGATTGGTAAGCACTGCATTTGAGTTATCAGAAGGTAAGTATAATTATCGAACGGTTTGCTGGCCATACCAAAATAATTCAGCATATCTTTGCTGACAACTATGATCTCACAAAAACCATTAAAAGCCCTCATCGTAGAAGACAATGCCTTTATGGCAACGGTTTTGCATGATTTGCTCGTGCAACATGCCAGCGCTAACGCTGTTTTAGCTATTCATTACCGGAGCTGAGCATTACAGTTAATTGCTTCCAAAAAGCCCAATGTTGTTTTTTTGGATGTTGAATTGCCCGATATGACGGGTTTTGAACTGCTTCAGCAGTTGGATACCATCAATTTTCAAACCATCTTCACCACCTCGCACAGCCACTATGCGATCAAGGCATTTCGATTCAACGCCTTGGACTATTTGGTTAAGCCAGTTGAGGAAAGTGAATTGGACGAAGCGATAAAACGTTTGTTGAAGTCTGCCAATATGGGATGGAAGTGAAGCAGGCTTTGTCAAACTTGAAGCGCAATCAGTTGAAAATCAAAACTGGTATTGCCAAAGCAAAATGGGACATTGAGATTGCCCTATAAAACAAATTACCCATATTGAAGGGAGCGCAATTACAGTTATATTCATTTATCAAACGGCTCGCGCGAGTTGTCCTCAAAGAATTTAGCCTACTTTGAAGACATACATTCTTGACAAAAGTTTTTCAGGAGCCATCGTTCGTATCTGGTGAATAAATCCCATGGCGAGGCATTAGCAAGGGATGGTTTTGTTTTGAAAAATAAGGTTGAAAGTCCCATGTCCCGGCGGAGGAA
>NZ_JADKCX010000068.1 GCF_016718685.1 Haliscomenobacter sp.
GTTTGCATCCGCATCCATCAAGTCTGGAAAACTGATCTCGGGAACAAGTAGCCGACATTGAAGAAGCGGGTGATGCTGCGCAAGGACTTTTTCGTGGGGAGCGTGCAGTTGACGACAAAGATACTTCCCATCAAAGGATTCTGGGCAGAGCCCTCGCCAGTTCTCCAGGGGCCTTAGCCTGATGCTGGAAGGCAATCCCGAAAATCGCTCCTGAGAGACCCTTTCGATCGTGCCCACGGAGACTGTGGCCAAGAACGTATTCGGCAAACCCATCTGCGCTTGGCAAGTAATCAGGTCCGATACCCTCGATTACCAGGTGACGGGTATCAAGTGAAGGACGTTCCCTCTTTTCACAAATCCTCAGTTTCGAAGCCCGGTCTCGTTTTCTGTAGCTGAGTAAAGCAACATGCCGATCAACAGTTTGAGGCATGAACTCAACACGGGGTCGAAATCTACGTGTACCTCCTACTGCCGGAAAATGCCAACCAAGCTTCCATCCAGGCGCAACTCGACGCCATTGCCAAGCAGGAAAATCCGCTGAAGCAAACACCAAGATCCAATTGGAACTCCTTCTTTACACAAGATCGTGGTCGGAGAGAATCTCCGTGATCTCAGTCCCAGCGGCCTCGTGGGCCTCACATGCTACCGCTTGCACTGTGGATATCGACGGACTGGCCTTCGTAGTTTTTTTGTTTTGTGTTTCAACTATACTAACCTTTCGATAGCTTGCGGGCCATGCGCCGCTTTAGGAAATTGGCCTGCGAAAGCCATTTATGCTCAGGAAGAGCCAGGTGCAGGTGCAGCCCTCGCCGAGGCGGTCATGATCTCCCTGGCAGCACTTCCGCTGCCGCTTTCATTTTTGCTGTTTCTCATATTGCGGGCCACAATTGCCCGCTCAACATAGCTCCGGAGATGCAGCACATGGTGAAGCTCCAGCTACCCGGCGATGGTCGCAGTTTTTATCCCCTTTTCAGTCATGTAGAGGTTGCCGGTTTTTACCCGCCCTATTTTTTTTTCAAGATTAGGCCAATCTATGCGTCTTTCGGGAATGCTTCCTCAGTGAATTGATTCTAAACACCTGTTCAGGAGTGCGTGGGTGTTGATTCAATACACGACACCCTGATCTTTATCACCACCACCGCTATCGGCTATGTGCAGTATAAAAACATCCCTGGCTTCAACCCCGGTTTCAACACCGAAAACATCCTGAACATCAACCCGCAAGGCAACCAACCCGACGCAATGCCCGAGGAACCCAGCGAAATGCCAGAAGTAACTGTACCGGTCCCGCTCGCTGATTGTCACCGCGGTTGGGAATGCCTGGGGCGGCATGATGAAATACGGCAATGGTCGCGGGACTCAGCGCTGGTTTTGACCAACCACGTCGATGAAAACTATTTACCCCTCCATGGCTATACACTCCTGGCTGGCGGAAACTTTATTGCACGACCGACTACATCCCAGGCAATCAACGAGGTGATTGTTAATGAGCAGGTGTTGAAACGCTTTAACATCGCCAAGGGCGACCCCGAGAAAGCAATCGGAGAAGAGATTACCTTTAGCAATTTCAGCTACACGGACGCAAGATGACCATCGTTGGCGTCATGCAAGATCTTTCACTATGGCAAAGTCGATAACCTGATCGGGCCGACCGCATTCATGCCCTGGACTCCCGAAGACAGGACCATCATCAACGCCAAAATACAAAGCGCTGACCTGCTGGCGACCCTGGCCAAGATCGAGTCCACCTGGAAGAAAATCGATCGGGTCCATCCATTTGAGGCTAAATTTTATGACGAAGCAATAGAAGAGGCCTATAGCGAATTCTCGGCCATGATCAAGATCATTGGATTCCTTGCCTTCCTCGCCATTTCTATCGCCTCGATGGGCTTGTTTGGCATGGTGGTATTCACCACGGAGACCAGACTAAAAGAGATCGGCATCCGCAAGGTGATGGGCGCCAGTTCAGGAAGCCTGGTATTCTTGTTGAGTCGCGGTTTTTTAATGCTGCTGTCCATTTCTGCACTCATTGCCCTGCAGATAACGTATGTCTTCTTTGAAAGCGTGGTACTGAGGAAATTCCCCTATCATACCCCTGTGCAAATCGCCGAGCTGTTGGTGGGTTTGTTGGCGGTATTGCTCATCGCATTCCTGATGATCGGGTCGCAGACGCTGAAGGCGGCGAGGAGTAACCCCGTGGAAGTTTTGAAGAGCGTGTAGGGAACAGCCTTCCTTTTGGAGGTACATGCGTGGAAACAAACAGTTCGTCATCCCGAATTTTGAAAAAGACCAAAGCGATTCAAAAAAGTAGCACAAAGGCCACTTTGGTGATTTTCAAAAAAATTCGGGATGACGAATGTTTGTCGTTTCTCACCTTCACGTAACCCCTACAACACCGCCGTCACCCGATACCCCGCCTTCCGCAACAACGCCAAGACCCCATCCTTCCCGGCCAGATGCCCGGCACCTACCGCAAAAAACGTAGGCTTTCCTGCGGCAATTTCGCCAATTTTAGGAATCCAGTTTTGGTTGCGTTGGTTGAGCAATACCGTACTGAAATCGATGCCGCCGGACTCTTCTATGATATATGCCAATAGCTCTTCGATTTTTTGCGCTTTGTACAAGTCCACCATTTTCCCAAACAAGGCTTTTTGTTGGTCAAAATCATTGAGCATTTCGCTCAGGTATTGGGCTTGTTGAGGTAAAGGGATAGTTGCCATTGCATCGATTTGTTCTTTGATGGTTTCCAGGCCTAAGACTTCTTTTTGTCCTTCTTTGGCCAGTTTTACCAAAGTCAGCTCATAAGAAGCGGGTTGATTGTCCAGCATCTGCTGCATCACCACTGAGGCCACCAACATGGGTTGCCACTTGTTGAACATGCCTACCCCCACCCCGGTTGCTTTTTTCACCAGCGAGTCCAGTTTTGCGTAGTCCGCAGGAGAAAGCAGCTTGTCAAGGGCACTGCCTTCATTCATGCTGGCGTACTTGAACATCTCCATACTCATGTTGGGGTCATCCATATCCAACTCCAGTACGACTTGTTGGCTGCTGGCCAGCGCTTGTTTCATGGCATCGCTGAGGAAAAAGTCCTTTTGGGGCAAAATGTGAATGGTACCCAGCAGGTACGAAGGCTGTTTGAGGGCCTTGCCTTCAATTTTCCAGAGCAGGGAATTGTCGGTATTTACGGCAGTGCCCTCACTCGTTTTACAGCCCGCAAAAAATACTAGGGTTGTCCCGAGCAACCACAATAAGCTATACAGTCTTGTGTTCATCGCCATTGATTTTGGGTTATTTTGGTAGCCCGCCTGCGGCAAACATGAATCCTAATATTAGTGCCACAAAGCAACACATTTTTAACACATTGCAAAGCTCTTCTTGTTGCGTTTTAATTGGCACGCTTATTTTTCTTTTTCAGCGCATTTTGCTGTGCCAAAGCCTCCATGGCCACAGCCAGATACACCAAAGGCGCATTCCAGTTGATGGCAATTTCGTTGGAGGCATAAGAGCAAGCATCATCCACAAAACACTCATCCGGAGCGTCGGAGAGATACCCGGGGCATTTGTCTTGTTTGCCGGGGTTGGGACCGCCGGAGAGTAGACCTGGCACGGGTTCCACCACCCCATCTGCTTCCGACAAACGGTGGTGGATGTGCAGCGGGTATTTGCTGCCAAACCCGGTGACAAAACTGTATCCAGTCGCGTTACGCCCCAACAAGTAATCCAAATTATGGAGCGCACCTTGCAGGTACTCCCTTTTTTTGTTCAAACGATAAGCCTGTAAAAGCACAATCGCCTGGTTGGCAGCCACGGCTGAACTGCCCCACACAAAGTCTCTGGCGGTTTTGCCCATCACCGTGTGGTAGGGTCGGCTATCCAGATCCGCTACAAGTTGATCGGATAGCTTTAGAATTTGAGCAATTGCCCGCTCGCGCAGTGGAGTGGCCGCTCCGACTGACTGTTTTTTCAAGCGCAACAAGGAATAGGCGGCCAAAGCCGCAACCTGGTTCCAGGTAGGCACACTCAAATCATTGTTGAACTGAATGGGGCTCAGGTATTGTGCCTCCTGCGTGCTGAGGTACAATTCGGTAGCCGCCCATACCCGCTCGTCTTCCACATTGCGGTCGCCATAAGCGCCGGTAACGATGTCGGGATCGAAGGACTTGTTCAATTCATTTTGCTCATACAGGACTTTGGGGTTCTGCACAGCCCAGTCGCAAGCGTGACGGGCTACCAGCGGGCAGGAATCCGCCAAACCTGGCAACTGTTGTTGAAAAGGCCGCAACACCCGCGCTGCTTGTGCCGCTACAGCGGCCAGATTCAAAGCCGCTGCGGTCGTCTTTTGCACCACGTACCGCGGTTTGGTCGCTTGATGCGGCATGAGGTCCATCGGGTCGAACGAGGGGTTGGTCAACTTGTGGTACACCCCGCCATCGTTGGGGTCTTGCATCGTGAGCATCCAGCGCAGGTTCCAGAGCACTTCATCCAGGAGGTCAGGAACTTGATTGTTGCTTTCGGGGATATTGGTGTTAAAATTGCGGCAATACTGCGGAAAATCTTCGTACAAAGACAAAAGGGTGGCCGTGGTAATCCCCGAATTGACGATGTACTTGTTGTAGTCGCCCGCATCGTACCATCCACCGGGAGAAGAAATTTCGAACCCGACGGGACGTTGACTTGAGGCAGCGGAAGCATGCACCAAAACTTTGGTATCCGGATGACCCGTCGCACGGGCCCATGATCCGGCAAAACTTGTGGGTAAAGCGGTAGACATGCGTTGGAAGTAAAATCCCCGCAACGCCCCAATGGCTACGGCCCGGTGAACGAGGGGTTTGATCTCAAAGGGATAAGAACGGGTGCCATCCGCGAGGGCCAATTGGTATTTTCCGGGTTTTTGTAGGCCTGAAAAATCGGCAATCTGGGTGTTTTTGCCGGAAAGGGAATTCTTGCGCGAACTACCCAATGTGCCGCGATACACCGTGTCGCCTTTGGCCGCATCGAGGATGCTAAAGGCGTTTTGACTGCTCGCTTGCGCAATGACGGCTATTTTAGGACCATGTGGGTAAAACCCAATTTGATTGAGTCGAATGGACTGATTTTGAGCCTGACTGAGGAGGCTGCACAGGAGTGCGATTGCCAGGCTGAATGATCTTCCTTGCATGATGTGTTTTTTTGTTGTGATGGGGTGAAGATACGGGGATTGATGAAAGGATAAAAGGATCCAAAAAAAACAGAACATTTTACCCCCCTAATTTGTACTTAATATCCATCACCAAAACACCACACCAATGTCCAACATCCTCCGCATCCGCCCACTCGGTTTTCCTTGGGAGACCCGCGACCCCTTCATCTTCTGCGTCTACCACGAAGACTTCTACCCCCTCGGCAACGCCCAAATGGGGCCTGCCGCATCCCTCAGTGGCCGCAACCTGGGTCAGGATTTTACGGTTAAGGATGGCTGGCGCATGTACCATGGGCGTACCGTTCCCGGTTTTCCCTCCCACCCGCACCGCGGGTTTGAAACGGTGACCATCGCGCGCAAGGGATTTGTCGACCATTCTGACTCCCTGGGTGCTACCGCCCGTTTTGGCAATGGTGATGTGCAATGGATGACCGCCGGGAAAGGCGTGCAGCATTCCGAGATGTTTCCCTGTTGAACCAAGAAGCCGAAAATCCCTTTGAGTTGTTTCAAATCTGGCTCAATCTGCCGGGCAAGAACAAACTCGTGCCCCCCTATTTTGGAATGTTGTGGGCCGATACCATTCCGAGCCTGGAGCACAATGACGCCAATGGCAAAAAGACCAACTTGCGCATCGTAGCCGGTAAGTTGGCTGATTTACAAGCCCCTGCTCCCCCACCCGATTCCTGGGCCGCTGATCCCCAAAATGAAGTAGCCATTTGGACCCTCAAATTGGAGGCTGGTGCTACCTATACCCTGCCCGCAGCCGCAGCCGGACTCAACCGCTCCTTGTATTTTTTCAAAGGCAGTACCCTCAGCATAGATGGACAACCGGTGAAAGTGCAAAACGCCATCGAGGTCAAATCCGATCAGGCGCTGGAATTGGTCAATGGCCCGGAAGAGAGTCAATTGCTGATGCTGCAAGGCCGTCCCATCAATGAACCTGTGGCCCAGTACGGTCCCTTTGTGATGAATACGCAGGCGGAGTTGCAGCAGGCCATGAGCGATTACCAGCGCACCGAATTTGGTGGTTGGCCCTGGCCGAGTTCGGCGCATGTGCATCCGCGGGATAAGGGGCGATTTGCCATACATGCTGATGGCCGCGAGGAGATCAAATTCTAATCATCCACATTCATCAAACTATTCTTATATTTGCTTCATTACAACTTAAATTGTATTTTTTACATTTTTAGGAAGTTATGAACGTTCAACAATTCATCCTTACTGCCAATGACTGGACTCCCGTATCTAAAGATGTAAATGCACCTTTTATTGCAGCTCAATTGGTGTTGGTCTTTGGTGCCAAACACTTGCTTGCCGATGAGCGTAATCGTGTCAAAATTCAGCAAAGATACCCTGCTGCCGACCTGGTGTTTGCTTCAACAGCAGGTGAAATCATGAGCAATCAGGTTTTGGATGATACCTTGAGCATAACCGCCATTTATTTTGCCGCGACCCGTACCCAAAGTTCCTTGACCAATATTCAACAACACAGCAGCAGTTTTGCTACGGGTCAATATTTGTTTCAATGTCTGAACCAAGCCAACCTCAAAAGCATCTTCATCGTTTCTGATGGCACCCTGGTCAATGGAAGTGACTTGATTGCCGGGCTGAATGCCGCAAACAGCACAGGTATTCCCATCAGTGGAGGCTTGGCCGGTGATGGCAACCATTTTGAAAGTACACTGGCTGGACTCAATGAACAGGTAGGCACAGGGAATGTAGTGGCGACTGGTTTTTATGGCGATGCGTTGGAAGTCTATCACAGTTCCCTGGGGGGCTGGGACGAATTTGGGCGAGACCGCACCATCACGCGTTCACATAAAAATGTACTGTACGAAATTGATGGAAAACGCACTCGATCTGTACAAAGAATACCTGGGCCCATTTTCTGATGAACTCCCTGGTTCAGCACTCTTGTTTCCTATTTCCCTAAAAACTCCAGAGCTTGAGCAAAAACTGGTACGCACCATCCTGACCATCGATGAAGAGCAAAAAAGCATGACGTTTGCGGGCAACATGCCTGAAGGAGCCATTGTACGCTTGATGAAAGCGAATTTTGATAAACTAACGGCAGCTTCGGCAGAATCGGCACGCCAAATCATCTGCAAAGCTGCTCAACATAAAATTGAACTGGCCATTTTGGTCAGTTGTGTCGGGCGCAAATTGGTCTTACAATCCCGTACCGAAGAAGAGGTATGGGCAGTCAGGGATATTTTGGGTGAGGACACCGCCATCACGGGATTTTATTCCTATGGCGAATTGTCTCCCTTCAATCCAAGTGGATCTTGTGAATTGCACAATCAGACCATGACGATTACTGGGTTTTTCGAAAACATTTAACTGCTTTTTTGGTAATATGGAGATTCATCACACGCTAGCCGCGCAAGTCAAAAAACACCTCAGTGAGCCCGGCTTGCCAGGCCCAGTTCTTGATACTTTTTTACAGTCCGTATCGAGCCATTATTACTCGATGGAACGTGACAAAAGGTTGACTGAACATGCTTTTGAAGTCAGCGAAAAAGAATACCAGGACTTGTTAAGCGACCTGCGCCGGGAAAATGACCTCAAACAACAGTCGATTTCCAAAATCAAAGCAGTTATACTGGCTTTGGATGCCAATTCCCAATCTGAAAATCACGGTGAAGAACTATTGGATGTCATTCAGTTTTTGGAGCGACAGATCATCAAAACCAAAATTCTGGAAGAAGAGTTGTTGAAAGCCAAAGAAATTGCCGAGTCTTCGTCTAAAGCCAAGAGTAATTTTCTGTCTGTGATGAGCCACGAAATTCGGACTCCATTGAATGCCATCATTGGTTTCATTCACTTGCTTTCCACCGATCCGTACCTGCAAACCCAGGAGGATTACCTCAAGGCCATCAACATATCTTCCCAAAATTTATTAAATCTGGTCAACGACATCCTTGATTTTTCCAAAATTGAAGAAGGCAAAATTGAGTTTCTGTACACCAAAATCAACATCAAAAACCTGATCCACGAGATCAAACTGGCCAATATGTTCAAGGCCAATGAACGGGAAAACAAGATCACGGTTATGCTGGATGAGGATTTACCCTCTTTGGTCATGGGCGATGAAGTGCGTTTGAGCCAAATCCTCAATAACCTGATTTCCAACGCCATCAAATTCACCCACCGCGGACAGGTGCTGATCGAAATCACCAAGTGCAGCGAAAGCGCCGAATACCATACCATCCAGTTTGTAATAAAAGATACCGGTGTAGGCATTCCTTCTGAAGCCACAGCCATCATTTTCGAAAGATTTACACAAGCCAATTCTGAAATCGACCGCCAGTATGGTGGATCTGGATTAGGGCTGTCCATTGTAAAAAAACTACTCGAATTACAGGGCAAAAGTATTACCGTAGAAAGTACGCCAGGTAAGGGCTCCTGCTTTACTTTTTCACTCGATTTTGCCAAATGTGCTGAAGCAGAGCAAATCCAAACCGGTAGCAAAGCCAAAATCAACCACGATTTGTCGGGTATAAAAGTCTTGTTGGTGGAAGATGTATACATCAACAGCGTGATGGCCAGATCGATGTTGATCAATTGGAAAGCCGATGTGGATTTGGCCGAAAATGGCCAAATTGCCATCGAAATGTGTAAGCAGAATACCTACGACATTATTTTAATGGATTTACAAATGCCCGTAATGGATGGCATTACCGCAACCTTAAAAATTCGGGACTTCAATACCGAAATCCCCATCGTTGCGCTCACCGCCTCTTCTTCTTTCGAGACCCAAATCGACATTAAAAATTGTGGCATGGATGATTTTATCGCCAAACCGTTTAATCCGTATGTCTTATTTGAAACCATCAAAAAAAAGGTGAGTAAAAGTTTAACAGCGTAAACTTGTTTTTGACGAATTGCACCAAAAGTATGATCATACGGATAAAATGCTGCGGTTCGGCTAGCCTAAATTTGTGACTAGTTCAGCGTGAACGCACTTAACTAGTCGCATTATGAAAATCAGATCGCATCACTACGGCTTGCTCGTGCTGGCTTTGCTATTCAGCATCGTTGGCTTTGCCCAGCAAACCACACTCACCGGTCGAGTCGTCGACACCAACAACGAAGCCTTGCCTGGCGCAACGGTCTTCATCAAAGCCAAACAAACCGGAACAGTTACCGATGAAAAAGGAGAATTCAGCCTCAATGCCGAAATCGGAGACATCCTTGAATTTTCCTTTACGGGTTTTAACACCCACGAGGAAAAGGTAGGAACTGCCACCAACCTGTCCATCGTGTTGACTGCATCCACCAATTACCTGGAAGAAATGGTCGTGGTGGGGTATGGTACCGCACGCAAAAAAGACCTTACGGGCTCAGTAGCCACCGTTTCAGCCAACAACTTTCAAAAGGGGCAAATCTCTACGCCCGAACAATTGATTGCGGGTAAAGTGGCCGGGGTACAAATCACCCCGGGAAGTGGCGCACCGGGCTCGGGTAGCCGCATTCGTATTCGGGGGGGTAGCTCGCTCAATGCCAGTAATTCACCGTTGATCGTTATCGACGGCGTGCCTGTAGACAATGGCGGGATTTCTGGCGTAGCAAACCCACTCGCCCTGCTCAATGCCAACGACATCGAAAGTTTCAACATCCTGAAAGACGCCTCCGCAGCCGCCATTTATGGTTCACGCGCGGCCAATGGGGTCATCCTGATCACCACCAAGAGCGGCAGTGCGGGCCAGTTCAAAGTCAACTTCTCCAGCCTCAATTCCGTGGGCATCAAAACAGGTTCCGTAGATGTCCTGAATGGGGATGAGTTCCGTTCCGTTGTCAACGGCTACACGGGAACCATTGCTTCTTCGGCCGACCGCCAACTGGTGGGCACTGCCAATACCAACTGGCAGGAAGAAATTTTCCGTGGCGCTTTTACCACTGACAACAACATCTCCTTTAGCGGGGGCATCAAGCGCCTGCCTTATCGCCTTTCAGTGGGTTATTTGAACCAAAACGGGATTTTGCTGCGCGACAACCTGCAACGGACTTCGGTAGCCTTGAACCTCTCGCCCAACTTTTTGGACAACCACCTTTCGGTCAAAGTCAATTCCAAATACGCCCAAACCAACAGCTTCTTTGCTAACCAGGGCGCCGTGGGTGCAGCCGTTTATTTCGATCCAACCCAGCCCATCTACTCTGGTGAACAGCCTTTTGGTGGCTACTTCGAGTGGCTCAATGGCGCTCAACCCAATTTCAACGCCGCACGCAACCCACTGGGGCTGTTGTACCAGCGGGAAGACAAGGGGAACTCCGATCGTTTGATCGGCAATGTGCAGTTGGATTACAAACTGCACTTCTTGCCTGAACTGCGCGCCAATTTGAACCTGGGTATGGATCAAAGCTGGGGTTCCGGAACGGTTTTTGTGCCCGCTGAAGCAGCTTCTCAAGCCAACCGGGGAGGCACCAACAACCAGTACAAACAAACCCGCAGCAACAAATTGCTCGAGTTTTACCTCAATTACGCCAAAGAATTCGACGCCATTCAAGGCCGCCTGGACTTCATCGCGGGGCATTCCTGGCAGGACTGGAAAACCGAGACACCCAGCTTCCCCGACTTGCGTGCCGATGGCACCGAGTTTGAACCCGCTGGAATCGATGGTTTTACCCAAAACACCCTGGTTTCTTTCTATGGCCGTTTGAACTACAGCGCCTGGGATCGTTACCTCTTGACCTTTACTTTGCGCCGGGATGGCTCTTCCCGTTTCAGTCCGGATGCACGTTGGGGGAATTTCCCATCGGCAGCACTGGCCTGGCGCATCAGCAATGAAGCATTTTTGAAGGGCAGTAAAGTAATTTCCGACCTGAAACTCCGCTTGGGTTGGGGTACCATTGGCCAGCAGGATGGTATCGCTGATTACGGCTATCAAGCCAATTACTTCTACGGCGACGCGGCAGCTCAATACCAGTTTGGCAACGAATTTGTGACCGTAGTTCGGCCACAAGGCTACGACGCCAACCTGCAGTGGGAAAAAACCGAAACCCAGAACCTGGGTTTGGACCTGGGGCTTTTTGACAGTAAACTCAGCTTCAGCGCCGACTTTTTTGTCAAAAACACCCGCGATTTGTTGGCGGTAGTTCCCGTAGCAGCGGGTACCAACTTTACCAATAACCTGCTGACCAACGTAGGTTCCATCCGCAACCAGGGTCTGGAATTGGCCCTTAGTACCAAGGTGGTCAACAGCGCCAAATTCAGCCTCGATCTGGGGGTCAATGCCACTTTTATTCTGCAAAATGAAATCACCAAATTGCAACTCATCAGCGACCCCAATTTCCTGGGCGCAGACGTAGGCGGTACGGGTTTCAACTTTGTACAAAAACACAGCGTGGGTTACCGCCCCAATACTTTTTTCCTGTATAAAACCGTATACGACGAGCAGGGCAATCCCATCGAAGGGCTGTACAAAGACCTGGATGGCAGTGGTACCCTGGGCGAAACCGACAAACGTTGGTACAAAAATCCGGAACCTAATGCCTACTTCGGTTTTACGCTCAGTGGAACTTACGATAAACTCAGCTTCGGTTGTGTGATGCGCTCCAATGTAGGCAACTACATGTACAATGCCGTAAAAGCGGGTTCAGGCATTTACCAAAACATCTTCCCCAACCAGGGTTACCTGAGCAATGCCCACCGGGACATCCTGAATACCCGCTTCGATAACCGCCAAACCTGGGCGGATTATTACCTCGAAGATGCGTCCTTCCTACGCATGGACAACCTTTACTTTGGCTACGACCTGGGTACAGTAGGCAAATCGGGTATGACTGCACGCCTCAACGCCAGCGTACAAAACGTGTTTGTAGTGACCAAATACAGTGGTCTGGATCCCGAAATCGCCGGAGGTATTGACAATGCGATTTATCCACGTCCACGGGTATTTGCACTGGGCGTAAACCTTGAGTTTTAATCAGCTCGCTAAATCAAACCGACATGAAAATTTTAAAATTTAGCATCCTCATAATTTGTGCAGTCTTTTTGGTAGACTGCACCAAAGACCTCGATCGTACCCCTGAGAACGGCCTTACCGCCGATAAACTTTTTGCCAACGAAGCGGGTTACCGCAGCTCTTTGGCCAAAATTTACGGTGGACTGTCCCTGACTGGCAACAATGGCCCCGATGGCAGTGGCGACCTGGGCGGCATCGACGAAGGTTTTTCCTCCTACCTCCGCAATTACTGGAACCTCCAGGAATTGTGTACCGATGAAGCCGTGATTGGTTGGAACGACCAAACCATCAGGATTTTCACGAAATGGACTGGACGCCTGCCGATAACTTCCTGCGGGCCATGTACAGCCGATTGTTTTACCAAATTGCGTTGGCGAACTCTTTCATCCGCGAGTCGGAAGATGGGGTCTTGAGCAGCCGGGGGATCAGTGGAACCGACGCAGATAAAATTCGGGCCTACCAACTGGAGGCTCGTTTCTTGCGCGCCCTCAGCTACTGGCATGCCCTGGATTTGTTTGGCAATGTGACTTTTGTGACCGAAGAAGATGCGATTGGCGCGTTTTTGCCCAAACAAATCTCACGTGCTGATCTGTTCAGCTACCTTGAAAGTGAATGTAAAGCCATTGAAGCCGAACTGCCCGCACCCAAGCTGAACGAATACGGTCGTGCTGATAAAGCTGCCGTGTGGATGCTTTTGGCCAATTTGTACCTGAATGCCCAAGTGTATACTGGGCAGGCCAAATACACCGAGGCCATTACTTACAGCAAAAAAGTGATCGCCGAAGGGGGATATGCCTTGCAGGGCAATTATCGCCACCTGTTTTTGGCCGACAACCACAAGTCCACAGAGATGATTTTTGCAGCCACTTTTGATGGCGTCAAAACCCGTACCTGGGGTGGCACCACCTACATCGTACATGCACCCATTGGTGGCGACATGCAGGCCGCTGATTTTGGCGTCGACAACCCTTGGGGTGGTTTGCGGACGACCAGTGCGCTGGTGGACAAATTCAGTGCTGGCGACCAACGCGCCAATTTCCAGGAAGCTGGTCAGAAAAAAGACATTGAAGACATCGGCAATTTCCGCGACGGTTTTTCCATCAAAAAATGGGTCAACAAAACGACTACCGGAGCGAATGGTTCCAATCTGACTTGGGTAGACAATGATTTCCCCATTTTCCGCCTCTCTGAAGCCTACCTGATTTATGCCGAAGCCGTTTTGCGCGGTGGTACAGGAGGCAGCAATAGTGAAGCATTGGGCTATGTAAATGCGCTACGTAGCCGGGCTTTTGGCAACAGCACCAATAACCTGGGGAGCCTGACCCTACCAAACATCATTGATGAACGCGCCCGAGAATTCCATTGGGAAGCCAAACGCCGGACGGACCTGATTCGTTTCAACCAATTCACCACTGGCGACTATCTCTGGCCCTGGAAAGGCAACGTCAAGGATGGACGAGGGGTAGAAAGTTTCCGCAACATTTACCCTATTCCTGCACCAGAGATCAACACGAATCCAAATTTGCAGCAGAATCCGGGATACAATTGAAGAAGTTGAAAAGTTGAAAAATTGAAGGGTTGAAGAGAAGCTGCCGCAGCGATTTTGACAAAGCCCTAGGATAGGTCGCTGCGGTAGCCTCAACCTCTCAACCCCTCAACATTTCAACTATTTTAACATCAAAAAAACAGTCATGAAAACCTACCTTCGTTTCATCAGTATATTTTTCCTAGCAGGTCTGGCTCTAAACTCTTGTAGCAAAGAAGAAATCAATGCCGTATTCAAAGATGGGGTGGCCCCAACTTTGTCCAGTTCAGTCAATCGGGTCAACCTGGTGCCTGCCGATTCCTCCAGAAACGTCATCAGCTTCAACTGGTCGGACCCCAATTATCAAATTGATGGGGAAAAAACCAGCCATAATGTGACCTACACCCTGGAGATTGATTCACTGGGGAAAAATTTTGCCAAACCACAACGAATCACCGTCACCAATGCGCTGAGCAATCCGATAAATGGCAAGGAGTTCAACCGCATGTTGGCGAATCTGAACATTGCCGACAGTGCGCGCAATTACAGCCTGGCCATTCGGGTAAAGGCCGCATTGTATTTACCCAGCACAGAGTTGATTTCGAATACCATCAATCTAACCGTGAGCCCCTACTCCACCGAGCCCGTGGCTTTGTATCCTGTGCCTGACAACCTGTTCTTGGTGGGTGATGCAACCGTTGGTGGGTGGAACAATCCGGTTCCAACGCCTGGCCAAAAATTCACCAAATTGGACAAATTCACCTTCGGGGGTGTTTTTCAATTGACGGGCGGCAACAAATACCTGTTCCTACCGACCAATGGCGATTGGGGGCACAAATACGCTGTGGCCAATGCTGGGGCTGCCGGCATGCGTGAAGGAGGTGATTTTATCGTGGATTCGGGTCAGGACATTCCAGCCCCGTTGGCCAGTGGCAATTATAAAATCATTGTCGATTTTGTAAAAGGCAAATACACCGTGACCCCGGTGAGTAATGCCGATATGCCTCCCAGTAACCTCTTCATAGTAGGCGATGCAACGAACGGTGGATGGAACAATCCCGTGCCCGTTCCAACCCAACAATTTACCCAGGTATCCAGCGGCGCTTTTGAATTGAACGTTGCACTTTCTTCCGGGAAAAAATACCTGCTTTTACCCCAAAATGGCAGTTGGGACCACAAATTTGCCATTGCGAATGCTGACGCTCCAAGTGTAAAACTGGGTGGAAAATTCGTGGCGGATTCTGGAGTAGACATTCCTGCTCCAGATGAAATGGGAACTTACCGCATCAGCGTGGAGTTCATCAACAAAACGTACAAGTTGACTAAGTTGTAATCATACCAAGTATTTATTAGTGTTCTATTCATTGTGCTACGTCAATCCCTGGGTGTTTGGAAAATTCCATCACCCAGGGCCGACTTTATTTTTAAAAAGCAAGCATGAAACGCATCATCCTATTTCTATCCATCTTACTTAGCCTTACTTGTTCAAAAAAAAATGCGCCGATCACAGTTGATCCGCCCACAGACACCAAAGCCAAATTTGCCAAAGGTGCCGACATCAGTTGGATCACCGAAATGGAAGCGGCTGGCCTCAAGTTTTACAATGCCGCGGGCACCCAACAAGAAGGCATGGCCCTGATGAAGTCCCTGGGCATGAACAGCATCCGCCTGCGGGTTTGGGTCAACCCCTCCCCTGCCTGGAACAATACCGCCGATGTAGTGGCCAAAGCACTCCGCGCCAAAGCACTGGGCCTGCGCATCATGATCGACTTTCATTACAGCGATTCCTGGGCCGATCCGGGCAAACAAACCAAACCTGCCGCCTGGGCAGGGATGGATTTGGCGGGTTTAAAAACGGCCCTGGCTGCCCATACCGTCGAAGTTTTAAGCGCCTTGAAAAACAGTGGCGTCGAACCTGAGTGGGTTCAAGTGGGCAATGAAACCAACAATGGTATGCTTTGGCCCGATGGCAAAGCTTCTGAGAACATGAGCAACTTCGCCCAACTCTTCAATGCCGGGGCGGATGCCGTGAAGTCGGTTTTCCCCAAAACAAAGGTCATCGCCCATATTTCCAATGGGTATAACAATTCCTTGTTTCGCTGGATGTTCGATGGACTCAAAGCCAATGGTGCCAAGTACGATGTGATCGGCATGTCGCTGTACCCCTCGCCTACTGATTGGGCCACGCTCAACCAACAATGCCTCACGAACATGAACGACATGGTCGCTCGTTACGGCAAAGAGGTAATGGTGGTGGAAGTGGGCATGAGTTGGGACAGTGCCACGGAATCTGGGCAGTTCTTGAGCGACCTGATCAGTAAAGTCAAGTCGGTTTCTGGAAACAAAGGTTTAGGTGTCTTGTACTGGGAACCGCAGGCATACAACAATTGGAAGGGCTATACTTTGGGCGCTTTTGACAATTCCGGGCGGCCAACAGCGGCGCTCAGCGCCTTTAAATAAAACCAAAGCGACATGATCGCAAAACGGATGAAACGGATTAAGCGGATTTAAACGGATTCTGGCTTTTGCCTTCGGCAACGCCTTTTTTATCTTATTATAAAATAATACCGCCGCAGGCGGAAAAAATCCGTTTGAATCCGTTCAACGTTCAACCGTTTCGCACATCAGCTTCCCTCATGTCGCTTAAAATCCAATTCCTCAATTCCAAATATCACAAACCAAAAACAACTCATGCAAGCATTCAAATACCTTTGCTTTCAGCCTCCTGTACTCTTGCCATTACTGGGCACCACGCCCAAAGCTCCCCCCGCGAGCGCATCAACTTCGACGCCAACTGGAAATTCCATTTTGGCCACGCCGCCAACCCCGAAAAAGACTTCAACTACGGCATCACCACCATTTTTTCCAAATCCGGCGGCGCAGCCCAAACCGCCATCGACCCACGTTTCAAGGACAGCACCTGGCGCAGCCTGAACCTGCCCCACGATTGGGCCGTAGAGCTACCTTTTGTCTACAAAGACAATTTTGACGTAATGGCCCACGGCTACAAACCCGTAGGCGGCCATTTCCCGGAAACCAGCATCGGTTGGTACCGCAAACACTTTCGGGTATCCCCCGCCGATTCCAGTCAACGTTTTCAACTCCAGTTTGATGGCGTCTTCCGCAATGCCCAGGTTTGGATCAACGGCTTTTACCTCGGCACCAACGCCAGTGGCTACATCGGCATGGCCTACGACATCACCGACTTCATCAATTACCACCGCGACAATGTCATCGTCGTCCGCGTGGACGCCACCCAATACGAAGGCTGGTTTTATGAAGGCGCGGGCATCTATCGGCACGTTTGGCTCAACAAGTACCAAAACACGCACATTGCCACCGATGGCATTTTTGCTTACACCAATTTCCAGGGCAATACCACGACTGTACAGGTAGAAAGCACCCTGGCCAATGAAAACACCCAAAACAGCATTTGTACCCTTAAAACTTACCTCCAGGATCGGGCGGGCAAGCTGGTCGGTGTACCGAAAGAACAAACCATTACCCTGAGCGCAAACAGCGAACAAATCCTCAAACACAGCATCCCGCTCAGCAACCCCCACTTGTGGTCTTTGGAAGACCCTTACTTGCACCGTTTGGTGGTTGAAGTCCGCTCAAATGGCAAATTGCTCGACAAACAAAGCATCCGCTACGGCATCCGCAAGATTGAAATCAAACCCGATGGCGTCTTCCTCAACGGCGAATCCATCAAACTCTACGGCGTCAATTGCCATCAAGACCACGCGGGAGTAGGCAGTGCCCTGCCCGATCACCTGCAATTCTACCGGATTGCACTGCTCAAAAACATGGGCACCAATGCCTACCGCAGCAGCCACAACGCCCCCACCCCCGAATTGCTCGACGCCTGCGATAGCCTGGGCATGTTGGTGATGGACGAGCAACGCTTGCTCAACAGTGGACCGGAATACATGGGCCAGTTCGAACGTCTGGTGAAACGCGACCGCAACCATGCCTCAGTCTTCATGTGGTCGATTGGCAATGAAGAAGGTTGGATCCATACCACCAGCCACGGCAAACGCATCGCCCAAACCTACATCGCCAAACTCAAACAACTGGATCCCACCCGCACCTGCACCTACGCTGCCGACCTGGCCAATGTGTACAAAGGCATCAACGAGGTGATCCCCGTACGCAGTTTCAACTACCGCCAGTTTGCCGTAGCCGATTACCACGCCGAACACCCCAACCAACCCATCATCGGCACTGAGATGGGTAGTACGGTAAGCACCCGGGGAGAATACAGCAAAGACAGCATCCGCGCCTATCTGCCCGATCAAGACATCCACGCGCCCTGGTGGGCCAGCCGCGCCGAGGAGTGGTGGCATCTGGCGGCAACTGAAGACTATTGGCTCGGCGGCTTCATCTGGACGGGCTTCGATTATCGGGGCGAACCAACTCCTTTCCAATGGCCCAACATCAGCTCGCACTTCGGGGTGATGGACATGTGTGGTTTTCCCAAAAACCTGTATTACTACTACCAAAGTTGGTGGACTGATAAAGACGTGTTGCACATCTCTCCGCACTGGAATTGGCGCGACAAACGTGGCCAGCCCATCGATGTGTGGGTCAATTCCAATGCCGACGACGTGGAGCTGTTTTTGAATGGCAAAAGCCTGGGCAAACAAGAGATGAAACGCAACGGCCACCTGCAATGGACGGTCAATTACGAACCCGGCAAACTCGAAGCGATCGCCTACAAAAAAGGCAAAAAACTGAGCGCCAAAGTTGAAACCACGGGTACCCCAACCGAAGTGGTGCTCACCCCCTACAAAACCACCATGTTGGCCGATGGCCAGGATGTGAGCGTCATCAATGTCACCGTAGTAGACCGCGAAGGCCGCGAAGTGCCCGATGCCGACAACCTCATCCGATTTTCCATTGCAGGGGAAGGCAAAATCATCGGCGTAGGCAATGGCGACCCCAGCAGCCATGAACCCGACCAATGTGTGGAGGGTGCCTGGCAACGCCGCCTATTCAATGGCAAAGCCCAATTCATTGTACAAGGCAGCATCAAACCGGACATCATCAAAATTGAAGCTACTTCGGCGGGTTTATGGAAAGGTTCTACCGACATCATCACCGTTACACCTCGTGAAGTGGCGAGCATCAACATCGATAAAACGTATGAGTTGAAAGGCGAAGCGGCCAAACCCCGTCCGGTTGGGCAAATGTTGGGAGCGGATATTTCCTTTTTACCCGAACTGGAAGCACGTGGCATCAAATTTTCGGAAAAAGGAACGCCCGTAGATGCCATTGAAAGCCTGAAAAAACACGGCTTCAATTACGTGCGCCTGCGGATTTTCAACAACCCCGCCCGTGACTCCGGCTATTCGCCCCAAAAGGGATTTTGCGACCTGGCTACACCAAAGCCATGGCCAAACGGGTCAAAGCAGCGGGCATGAAGCTCTTGCTCGATTTCCATTACAGCGACTATTGGGCCGATCCCGGCAAACAATACAAACCGGCAGCCTGGCGGGGTTTATCCTTTACGGAGTTGAAAAAAGCGATGTATGATTATACCAAACAGGTCATCCAGGAACTCAAAGATCAAGGTACCAGCCCCGACATGGTGCAGATTGGCAACGAAATCAACCACGGCATCATTTGGCCGGAAGGCAAGGTCAGCAACCTGGATCAATTGGCGCAATTGCTCAATGCGGGCACTGCTGCGGTAAAAGCCGTTGATCCCAACATCGTCATGATGCTGCACGTGGCGCTGGGTGGCCAAAACCACGAGTCGGTCTTTTTTATCGACAACATGTTGGCGCGCGGGGTACATTTTGACGTGATTGGGGAATCGTATTACCCCAAATGGCACGGCACCCTGGAGGATTTGGAGCACAACCTGAATGACCTGGTGCGGCGCTACAACCGCGATGTGATCGTGGTGGAATACTCCCAACTGAAAAGAGAGGTGAATAAAATCGCCTTTGAATTGCCGAATGGGAAAGGCAAGGGCACCTGCATTTGGGAGCCGCTGAATACCTGGGAGCAGGTATTTGACCGGGAAGGGAAGTCGAATGAGTTGCGGTTGATGATGATCGCAGTTATGATCGAACAATAGACTACATAGCAAAAGCCTTAGTTAACCGGTAAGTAAATATTTTGGAGGGGGAAGGGGGGGCGGTTCGGATTTTTGCTTCGCTGGGCAGTTTTTATTTCACAAATGTGCACAGATTTCACAAACAAGACATTCACTTTGTTCATGAAAAGTCTTTTGTGAAAATCTGTGAAAGTCATAAATCGCCTGCGGCGTGCGTGAAACCAGCAAATCCAAATTACTTCGCGGGTTTAGCAAAAATCTGCTCGTCAACCGCGCCGTTGATGATGGTTTTATTGGTGATCATAGTGAAAGCGCCCATAGGCGAAGTGATGTCGATGGTATTCGCCATTTTGATGCCCTCAATCACTTCGTAATCCGAAAAGACCAACTCCCCTTCCTGGCCACCTACATTGCTTACCACTTTGTAAACCAGATAAGTACTGGCATCCAGATATTCATCCATAGCCACGCCTTCCTTGGTCGTGATTTTCAAATGGAACATGTCTTTTTTGTCCACTTTTTCTTTGCCTATCAACTCCACCTTGTTGCCTTTTTCCTGGTAATTGTACAAAGCTCCAAAGGGATCCAATTGCCCATAAAGTGGTTTGATTTCATCTGCAGACATGTCTTCGGGCTCACCCGTTCCACCCAACATCGACGGCATGATTTTCCAGCCTTTTTCGCCATGCAGTACTTGCACCATGGAATTGCCCATCACGGTAGATTCGGAGCGCATGGATTTGCCAACCACAATGACACTTTTGCTGGGAATTTCCATGCCTGGTACGGCGAGGACTCGCTCGGTCATGATGGAGGCTACCGTTTTTAACTTCTCAGCGCCGCCCATGGCTTCCACGTGTTTGGCTACGATTTCATCTACACTTTGAGCATAAACATTCACAAACGTAAAAGTGGCTACAGCCAACAGCCAGAGGAATTTCATTTTCATGGTAATGTTGATTTTTGATGTTGAAAAGGATTAACGTTTATTGTCGGTTCTGGCCTCCTCCGGGCACGCCCCCGGAGGTATTTTGGCCATTGCCATCGGTTTTTACGTCGTCATTGTTCACGGATTTGCCCTTTTTTCGGGGCATTTCCATGGCGCTCATTTTGCCAATTTTATAGCTAAAAGTCAAACGGAAACCCCGGTTATACAGGTAGACATCGCTCACCTGATTGAATTGGGGGGAATTCAACTCCGTGTGGATGTTGAAGCGATCACTGAGGAAGTTTTCAGCAGCCAGTCCCAAGCTGGCTTTTTTATCTTTAAAGTCCTTTTTCACCCCGATGGTATAAAAGCCAAATCCACCCTGACGGCCTTGCAATTGCACCTGAGCACCTTGCATAAATCCAAATGCCTGGACGCCCCAGCCTTTTTTGAACTGAGCCTGACCAAACATCCCACCACTGAGGTTGAACCCGGCGTTGCTGCTGTTTTCCAAAATTCCATCCAGATTGGTGATCTGACCTTCCAGATTGGAATACAGGACGTTCAGGAAGATGCCGACATTGATTTTGGAACTGAGTGCCACATTGGAAAAAATATTGGACCCATAAGTCTGTTGGTGGCCAATGTTTTCATAAGTCGTAATCACTGCACCGGCCAAAGTATCGGAAGGTTTGGTGATCTGTAAAATCGCATTGTTGGTGGTACGGGCAAAAAAGGCCGCAGTGACAAAGGTTTTTTTAATGGTTTTGCTCAAACTTACCTCGTAGTTATTGGTCAACTCAGGGCGTAGGGAAGGGTTCCCAACCGTGATGTTTTGGGGGTTGACGCTGTTGAAGTTGGGGTTCAATTGTTGTAAACCCGGGCGCTGTATCCGGCGGTTGTAAGCCAGTTTTACCGTCGTTCCCTTGAAACGTTTTCGAGGCATTAAAACTGGGCACCAAAACCCCGTAATCCCCAATCCCGACGACCCCATTCTCGCGGGTGCTGGCATCAATCATGGTGTGTTCATAGCGCAGTCCCCCTTTGAAGGTATACCGTTTTTTGGTGGTATAGGTGTAGGACGTGTACCCTGCCGCGATGTTTTGGTGGTAGGTGAGGGCACCGGAAGGCTGGTCAAAATCGGTGCTGAATTCCCCTGTAGGGCCTGCAATCAGGAACCGGTAGTCACTGTTGACCTGGCGGAAGATACCTTTGCCCCCAAATTCCAGCATTTGGTTGCGTTTGATGGGCGTTTGATAATCCGTTTGAACCGTAAATTCCTGGTTCAGGTTGTCGTTGTCATTGCGTTGGCGACTGGCCAGGGAGCCACTGCCGTCCAGGAGGTCGGCGTCGAAATTGTTGGTCAGGTCGTTGCGGCTGTACAAAGTGGAAATGCTCCACTCCTGCTGGGGCTTGTAGGTATGGACATAGTCTAGGTTGAGGTCCAAAGTCCCGGAAAGGTTTTTGCTGTCTACATCCCGGCGAGAGGACCCAGTTTCCATGCCGTTGCTCAACAACTGGGTCAGGAAATCCTGCTGAAAGCTCATGTTGCGCACCCCGTAACGCGCACCGGCGGTGATGCTTTGGTTTTTGGCCAAATCGTAATCAAAACCAAGATTGTATTGGCCAAATAGTCCCTGACTGTAGCCATCTCCAGTTTGGCGCACCAGGGTAGTCAAGCCTTGGGTCGTACTGCTTTGTTCCAGGCTGGATTTGGTCACCGTGTTGTAATTGGCGCGACCAAAACCACCGAGCGTGAAGCCGGCCTTACCCTTGCGGTAGTTGCCATTGAGCGAGAGGATGGAGCCACGATTGCCCACCCCGCCGTCGACATTGAGGTTTACTCCTTGCAGGCTGTTCTTTTTGGTGATGATGTTGATGATGCCCGCCGAGCCTTCCGCGTCGTATTTGGCCGATGGACTGGTGATGACTTCTACGGTTTTGATTTGATCGGCAGGAATTTGTTTCATGGCGTCCGCCACGCTGCTGGCCATGATCGTGCTGGGTTTGTTGTTGATCAACACCTTGACGTTTTGGCTGCCGCGTAGACTGACGTTGCCATCCAGGTCTACGGTTAGTAATGGAACTTTACGGAGTACGTCGGTAGCGTCCCCGCCTTTGGCGGTAATGTCTTTTTCGGCATTGTACACCAGGCGATCCACTTTTTCTTCGATGAGCGCGGTACTTCCTGTGATGGTCACTTCATCGAGGTTTTTCACTTCCGGACTGAGTTTGATTGCGCCCAAATCAAACTCCTGACCTTTGCTAAAATTCAGTTTATCAATGGTTTTGGTTTGGTAGCCAATGAAGGAGATGAGCACTTTGTATTCTCCAGCTTCGATTTTATTGAAGTTGAACTTGCCTTTTTCGTCCGAAACGGTTCCATCTACCGCCTTGTCTCCGGGCAATTTGTACAGGGCAATACTGGCGTATTCCACTCCTTTGAGGGAACTGGAATCGATGAGCGTACCACTGATTTTTACGTTGCCTTTGGGGCTTTGTACCGTAGTGGTGCTGGTGTTGCCTAAAACGGGAAATTGCGCGATCACCGGGTCTATTGTGCTAAAAAAGAGGATGATTGCGGCGAGAATCGGGTAATTTTTATTCATTGTTTGGATTTGATCCCACAAAATTGGATCAGAAGCCATTGCCTTTCAAAAAAAGTAGATCAACGTGGAGCTTATAGAGATGGAGCTTGGAAAAATGGGTGATGAAGGAAGTGAACGGACAAGCTTCTTTTTCAGCACCTAAGCATCTTTAGCACCATAGGGTTCGTAGAGCCATTTACGCCGCCGTAGCGATCTTTTTGTGCCACAAAAGTACGACACAAACAACAAGCCGATAAAAATCAGCATAAAAAACACAGCAGGCTGAGGGCCATCTACTTGGAGCAAGGAAAAGAACGCGCCCACCAGATCAAAACATAGCCCCGCATACGCCCATTCCTTGATGCGCCGAAACGAAGGAATCAAAATCGCAATGGCCCCCAAAATTTTGGCGACCCCCAAAAAAGGAATGATGTACTTGGGATACCCCAGCTGGTTGCTCAACATTTCGACGGCTTCCGGCGCTAAAAGTACATTGGAAACGGAGGAAAAAATCATAAACGCAGCAAAAAGGCCGGTGACGATCCAGTAGAGGAGCTTGATTTTTTTCATGGTGGTTGTGTTAAAGGTAAAAGGTGGCACAAAATAAAAAAACAAAAATAAATTTTATGGTGATTTTTAAACTTATTTTTTGTTTTTCTTCAGACATAACGATCAATTCACTACAGCCGTAATTTGCCCTGGTCAAATCCCGCCAAAAGTGCCTTGACTGCTTTTCTACATCCCTCTACCTTGGCAGCATAAACACCACGCTATGCGCCGCAAAGCCATCGATTATGACGCCATGTTCAAAGACTTCCTTGGCGACTTTTTCCCCGATTTTGTCGCCTTTGTCAATCCCGAGCTGTATGCAGCAATCGATTGGGCGCAGGGATATGTTTTTCTGGAACAAGAGCTCATCAACGCGCTTCGCGGAAAGTTCAAACTCCGAGGGAAACGAAAGCATACCGATAAACTGGTCAAAGTGCAACTCCTCAATGGCGACCAACATTTCATCTTCGTTCACATCGAATTTCAGCACCAAGCTGAAAAAGGCTTTGCCCTTCGCATGTTCCTCTACCGCGCCCTCATCCAACTGCGTTACGGACTGGAAGACATTTCCGCTTATGCAGTGTTTACCGGAGCTCCCCCTCCTGAGGAAGAAACCCTATACCTGAAACCCTCCTTCGGCACCGAACTGGCTTATCGCTTCCAGTCCATCATTGCGGTAACCCTGCCCGAAGAACAACTACTCAACTCGATCGACAATGCCTTTGCTTTAGCCATGCTGGCCGCCCAGTATGTTTACCGCAGCCGAAATGATCCTCACTTGCGCTTTGCCTTGAAGGTCAAACTCTTCAATTTGCTGCGCAATCACTCCAATATCCACTTTGAACGCACTGTCAAATTGTTTATCTTTGTACGCGACTTGATCCATCTACCGAAAAAATTGGAGAACGAATTTGAAGTAAACCAGTTTTCATTAGTGTTTCCAAATGAACCAACCATGATTATCTCGCAAGGCACCAAAAATTTTACTGAAAAGTTATACGAACATGTTTTTGGGTATAGCCCAGCAAAGATTTTAGCTGAACAAAAGCAGAAAGCGGAAGCTGTATTGGCTAAAGAACGCCAAAAAGCTGAAATAGAATTTCAAAAAAAGGCCGAACTGGAACACCTGGAACGCCAACTCCTCCTCACCCAAACCATCCACAACCTCCATCAACTGGCTCAAATGGATGTCCCTCAAATCGCCCTGATGATGGGGATTTCTGAAGCAGGAGGTGCAGGAGATTTTAAACACTCAAACGCCCCGCACAGAGGATGAGTTAAATTTTAAAACATTGCTCCTATTTCTTATCCTCTACCGGGCAAGACTCCAACTCAATCGGAATCATCCCGTATTTGTTCGTCTCGTAATTGCGCTGAATGGCGGGAATAGCCAGTTTTTGGGGGTACAAGGTCCAGCCGTTCTCGTGCCCAGGGCCGGGCATTTGATAAGGCACTACTTTTTTGGGAAAAACGACCTTGAGCTTCAGCCCAACTTTTACCCCCTCAAAAGGAAACACCTCGCTGCTGTCCGCACTGTAATCCCAGACTTCCCAGCGACCCTGAAGGATGCGGTTG
>NZ_JADKCX010000069.1 GCF_016718685.1 Haliscomenobacter sp.
GACATCCTGGGAACTTTTTTTGCGAATTCTTTGATTTTTCAATCAATTACTTACTTTTGTACAGTGGTAATCCTATTATCCGGTAAATAAAACAACCAATAGCTGTGGATCAGGAGAGAAACCAAAGGAGATTTGAGAGCGTGTATTCGAGGAAAATCCGCGCAGGTAAAAGAAGAACTTACTTCTTTGATGTTCGCAAAACCAAGGGTGAGGATTTCTATTTGACCCTCACCGAAAGTACCCGCAAATTCAATGGTGATGGTTATGAGCGCCATAAAATTTTCTTGTACAAAGAAGATTTTAACCGTTTTATGGACTCCCTCCAGGAGGTCGTGGAGCACATCAAAACGGAGTTGATGCCTGACTATGATTACGATGAATTTACGCGCCGTCATGAAGAATACGATGCGCAGGATTTTGATGAGCGCGATGACCGGGAAGATGAGGAGTTTGATGATGAGCCGGTAAAGACAATCACTGAACGGCCAGCCACTCCAGCCCAACCTGCTGCAAAAAAAACTGGAAACGTCGGATACCGTTTCAAGGAAGATGATATGGCCTGGTAGCTTAATCGCTAAGCTAAACAATTAGCACAAAGGCACAGAAAGGCGCAAGGCCAGGAGGAGATTCTCCTTGTGGCCTTTGTGCTTTTCCTTGTGGCCTTTGTGCTAAAAAAAACTTGTGTTCTTAATAACTTCCAAGGTACCTTCTCAAAAACCACTCCGTAGCAATCAGCACCAACAACAGCGCAAACAACCATTTGATGTTGATCAATGAACGAGTCGTTGCATTTTCGTAAATCACGGGCTTCACCGTACCCATGGCTTTGATCATGTCCGGGAGGCTTCCCATTTCTGCTTCACTCACCATTTTGCCACCGTATTGCTCGCTCAGCAAGCGCAGGAGGCGATGGTCTGCGGTGGTTTCGTATTGCTCCAACTGGATGGGCTGCACGCTGAACTGACCGTTGTAAGTCAGTTGCTCGCCCCCATTGCTCACCTTGCCCAGGAATTTGTAGTTGCCCACGGGTAAAGTTCCCGCATTGAGGCTGTAAGCCTTACCCGATTTGTTGAAAGTGTAGGTATATTCTTTGCCCTTTTCGCTGGTGATGATCAGGCGCACGTCGGGTTCGTTGATGAGTTCGTAACTTTTGTTGTACAACTCGCATCAAAAAATACCTGTTCGTTTTCGCGGTAGATGTTTTTGGACACACTCACCCGAAATTTGCGTTTGTCTTCTTTGACGCCCAGGTATTGCGTCACTTTGCTCATCCAGTCGTCGAACAGCTCGTGGTTGTCAACATTCAGGTAGTTGAACAAACGCCAGCGCCAGATCCCTTCGGCCAGCAGTACCCCGGTACGTGCACCATTTTGTTCACCAAACACAAACAAGGGGTATTGGGTATCAATTTTGCGCACCCGCTGGTACATCATGACCTGGGCGGAGCCGCCCACCCTGAATTCACCAAAAGGTGCCTGGATGGGTGGGTAATTGGTAAATTCCGTTTTGAGGTTGTCATCCAATAAAAACAAAGCAAAACCTCCGGCAAAACGCCCCTGTACATCGTTGGTGTTTTTGCCATCGGTTTGTACGGTTACCAGGTTTTGCACCCGGTTGAATTGGGCATAATCGGATTGACTCCCTGTGATGAACAAGCGTGGAATGCGCTCGCGATCCAGCGTAGCCAAAATAGCCGCCACATCCACACCTTTCCCAGGCAGTTGGTGCAGCACTACATAGTCATAGGCGGTAACATTGCCTTTAAACTCACGGATATTGGCTACTTCCACTTGATAGTTCTTATTGGCCGAAATGCTCTGGCGAATGGCCGAAATATCGGGGTGGGGAGATTGAGACAAGAGCAGAATTTTCTGGCGGGCATCCAATACATCGACAAAAATATCCTGACTATTGTTCGCATTGGAGGCTTCACCCAGTACTTTATTGACCACAATCCGGTAGCGCTGAACGCCGGCTTTGTCGGCATTAAGGATGATTTCCTTTGTCGCAAAAAAGTCCTTCCGGTCGATGCCCAGGGGTTGTGAAGACAACAACTGCGATTTGCCGCCGTCTACTTTGTACACCGACAAACTGGTGGTATTCCCCGCACAGTTGATGGCCGATATATCCGCCAATACACTGAACTGGTCGCCCAGATACACGATTTTATTGTGAAAAACCCGCTTGAGTACCAAGTCTTTTTTTGGAGTGGTATCGCCCAGTGCCACCGAGAATACGGGCACTGCCGATTTTTCACTGAGGTAAAGGGGGTTGTTGCCTTCGTTGTAGATACCATCCGAAGCCAATACGATTGCGCCGAGGTTATCCCCACCGTATAAATCATAAGTGTTGGAAAAAAGATTGGCGAGGTTGCTGATTTTATCTTCATATTTGGCTTCCAGTCCTTCGCGCACAGAACTCCCAAAAGAGAAAGATTTGACATCGTAATCTTTGCCAAGTTCACGCTGCAACTGATCCAGTTTTTCCCGATATGCTTCCTGGTTTTTACCCAAGGCATTGGCCACCGATTCTGAAACGTCTTGTGCCAGGACTACAATGGGTTTGCGGGTTTCGGTTTGTTTGGAACGCAGCAGGGGCGAAAGCAAAAAGAAGGCCAAAAAACTCGCCACTAAAAAGCGCAGCCCACTCATCAACCAGCGCGTCCAGGGTGCCTGATCCTTAAAACTCGTGTCGCGGTAATACAAGAGCAAGGCATAGCCGAGGCCAAGCAAAAAGCAAAACAACACAAACCAAACGGGGTAAGAAAAAGTCAAACGATCCATAATTGTAATCAAATTGTCGGGTTATCGAGCGCGAAGCCAGCAAATATAAACGATTTTGGCATCTACTGAAGTGTACTTAAACACAATATTAAAGAACAGCCACCTTTTTCAATAGTTGCAATCGAAATATTATTGTCGCCAAGCAACCCAAAGCCGTGGTAATACGTTTGAATAATTGCGGATTTGCATCAAATCGGAGCAAACTTTTTCATTTTCCGCGCACAAGAACTAAATAGTTGGACATGATCAAAAAATGGTTGGTTGTTCTGGGGCTGATTGGAGTAGCATTAGGCCCCCTCAAAGCAGCATACATGCTGCTGCCCATGGAGCCAGATAAGCAAAAAGACCACCTGAAAGCTTACGGCATCACCTTTTGGGTTCTAAATAACGGTGTGGAAGCCTGGTGGCTGCTCAATTATCGGGGTGGAAGTTTTGCCTTTCAACACAGCAAGGCTTTTGAGCGCGAATGCCTGACCCGTGGAGTATCCTTTGAGATCATTCCCGATGCCCAGTTCAATGGCATTTTGAACCAAATTGCCGATCCAGAAGTCAATATGGAAGCCATGAAACTGGAGAAAGCCCCCAAAATTGCGGTGTACACCCCGGATACAGACTCTAAAGGAGAACGCATCCAACCCTGGGATGACGCCGTAACCCTGGTGCTCACCTACGCTGAAATTCCATACGACGTCATTTACGACCGCGAGGTCATGGGCGACAAGCTGGCGCAATACGATTGGCTGCACTTGCACCACGAAGATTTCACGGGGCAGTATGGACGTTTTTACCGCTCCTTTAGTTCTTATGCCTGGTACCGCGAGAACCAACGCCGCTCTGAGGAATTGGCGCGTAGCCTGGGTTTCAGCAAAGTATCAGAAGCAAAACTGGCGGTGGTCAAAAAAATTCGCGAGTTTGTTGGCGGAGGCGGATTTATGTTTGCCATGTGTTCCGCAACCGACACCTACGATATCGCTTTGGCCGCCGATGGTATCGATATTTGTGCGGAGATTTACGATGGGGATGCGGCAGACCCCAATGCCCAGGCCAAGCTCGATTTCAGCAAAACTTTTGCTTTTAAAAACTTCAACCTGGTACGTAATCCATTGGAGTACGAATTTTCCAACATCGATGTATGTCAGTTCCCTGGCCGCGATGTGCCTACCGATCAAGATTATTTTTCTCTGTTTGATTTTTCCGCCAAATGGGATCCGGTGCCCACCATGCTGACTCAATGCCATACCCGTACGGTGAAGGGTTTTATGGGCCAAACCACCGCCTTCCGCAAGCAATACCTCAAAACCAATGCTTTGATTTTGGGTGAAAACAAAGCACACGGGGAAGCGCGCTACATTCACGGCATTTTTGGCAAAGGATTCTGGACTTTTTACGGCGGCCACGATCCTGAAGATTACCGCCACTTGGTCAACGATCCTGAAACTGACCTGAGCCTGCACCCGAATTCTCCCGGATACCGCCTGATTTTGAACAATATCTTGTTTCCAGCAGCGAAGAAAAAAGAACGCAAAACGTAAACAGGGTTCGGGGGTTCGGGGGTTCGAGGGTTCAAAGCGGTCGCCGAGGTATCAGTTTGAAACCCTCGAACTTCGAACCCCCGAACTTCGAACCTTTCAACTTTTCTCTATTTTTATGTACTCCTTAAACTAAAGTAGAGATGATCAAAAAATATATACTCCTGCTGGGCTTGATGGGAGCCATCCTCGGGCCACTCAAGGCTGCCTACATCCTGCTCCCGATGGAGCACAACGAGCAAAAAGACCACCTAAAGGCATATGGAATTACCTATTGGGTGCTCAACAAGGGAGTGGAAGCCTGGTGGTTGCTCAACTATCGGGGAGGGAGTTTTGCCTTTGAACACAATAAGGCTTTTGAAAAAGAATGCCTCACCCGCGGTGTAACCTACGAAATACTGCCCGACGCCCAATTCAATAACATCCTGAATCAAATTGCCAGTCCAGAGGCCAATATGGAAGCCATGAAACTGGAAAAGGCCCCCAAAATTGCGGTCTACTCCCCTGAAGTGGACGCCAAAGGCCTAAGCGTACAGCCCTGGGATGATGCCGTGACCCTGGTGCTTACCTACGCAGAAATTCCTTATACCATGCTGTACGACCGGGAAGTGATGGCGGATAAACTGGCGGAGTACGACTGGCTGCACCTGCATCACGAAGACTTTACCGGGCAGCATGGCCGCAATCATCGTGGGTTTAGATCCCATACCTGGTATGAGGAAAGCAAGGCAAAATCAGAAGAATTGGCCCATAGCCTGGGTTTCAACAAAGTATCCGAACTTAAACTGGGGGTGGTCAAAAAAATCCGCGATTTTGTAGGAGGGGGAGGTTTTATGTTTGCCATGTGCTCGGCAACAGATACTTACGACATTGCCCTGGCCGCAGATGGAGTGGATATTTGTGCCGAAATTTTTGATGGAGATCCTGAAGACCCCGACGCTCAGTCCAAACTGGATTTTAATAAAACGTTTGCCTTCAAAAATTTCACCTTGGCAGAAAGCCCTTTTGAACGTGCGTTTTCTAACATTGACGTGGGTCGTATGGGGCGGAATGTATCGCCTGATCAGGACTATTTTAGCCTTTTTGATTTTTCGGCAAAATGGGATCCCGTACCCACCATCCTGACCCAATGCCATACCCGAACAGTCAAGGGTTTTATGGGCCAAACCACCGCTTTTAGAAAACAATACCTAAAAACCAATGTATTGATCCTTGGTGAAAACAAAGCTTTCGGCGAAGCCCGGTACATTCACAGCATTTTTGGCAAAGGTTTTTGGACGTTCTATGGTGGCCACGACCCCGAGGATTATCGACACCGGATTGAAGACCCGGAAACCGACCTGAGCCTACACCCCAATTCACCTGGATATCGGCTGATTTTGAACAATATTTTGTTCCCCGCAGCGAAGAAGAAAGAACGCAAAACGTAAAAATAGTTGAAGAGTTTAGGGTTGAAAAGTTGAAGAGCTAAAAGCACGCATGCTTCAACTTTCAACCTGAACCTTAACTTTTCAACCCTAAACTTTTCAACTACAAAAAATGAAAACTGGCTTTATGCGCATCCTGCTCGCAGCCCTCCTCCTGGTCGGTGCTTTTTTTGCCGGCGCAGCCTGGAGAAACAAAGACAACAACGATCCCGCCACCGAAGTAGTGGCCAAAGACAAACATGGGCACCTCTCATTGCCCACGCGTGCCGCCAGCTACCGCGAAGGCAGCACTCCCGAAGAAGAGCACACCATTGGCCTATTTGAGCGGGCGGCGCCCAGCGTTTGTTACATTACCACCTCGGTGGTGCGCCGCGATTTCTGGAGCCGCAACGTCATGGAAATTCCCCAAGGCTCTGGTTCTGGCTTTGTCTGGGACCGCAGTGGGCACATCATCACCAATTACCACGTGATCCAGGGTGCCTCCAAGGCCCAGGTAACGCTGGCTGACCGTAGCACCTGGGATGCCGAATTGGTTGGTTCTGCTCCCGAAAAAGACCTGGCGGTACTTAAAATCAAAGCACCCACCAACAAAATGATTCCCATTCCGGTGGGTACATCTGAAGATTTGCGCGTTGGCCAATCGGTATACGCCATCGGCAACCCCTTTGGTTTGGACCAAACCCTCACTACGGGGATTGTTAGTGCGCTGGGCCGCGAAATTCAGACCGAAAGTGGGTTCCCGGTACGCGATGCCATCCAAACCGATGCCGCCATCAATCCTGGTAACTCTGGAGGGCCATTGCTCGACTCGTCGGGAAGACTCATTGGGGTAAACACCGCGATTTATAGCCCTTCCGGGGCTTCGGCGGGGATCGGCTTTTCTATTCCGGTTGCCGTAGTCCGTTGGGCCGTTCCTGAATTGATCAAATACGGCAAAATCAAGCGCCCATCGCTGGGTGTCGAGCTATTGGAAACTTCCGACATCAAACGCAATGAACTGGAAGGTCCCCTGGTGATGGATGTGGTAAAAGGTGGCCCCGCTGCCAGTGCAGGTCTGCGCGCTACCCGCCGCTACGAGTATGGCCGCATTGTACTGGGCGACATCATCGTCGCCATGAACAACAAACGCATCAACACCAAAGAAGAATTGATCCTCGAATTGGAAAACTACCAGGCCGGGGATGAAGTGACCTTGACCTTGTTGCGGGAGCAACGGGAAGTAAAGGTAAAGCTGAGGTTGGTGGAAACGAAGTAGGGTTCAGGGTTCGGGGTTCAGGGTTCGGGGTTCGAGGGTTATGGTTCTCCGCTATTGGAACCCCTCGAACTGAAACCCCAGAACCTCGAACCCCGAACCCCAAACCTTACTTCAACTTAATATTCACCGGATCCCAATTGATCACCCGCTTCTGCTCCGCACTCATGTTGGCAGCCAATGAAGGCCCGGCTGCGCGGAAACCGAACACCGCATCCTCCAAAATTTTTCCTTCCCCTCTTACCGCGTTGAAAAACACCACCATGTGGTCGTAGCGATCGTCGTAGCCATCGGGGGGCATAAAACTCACTTTTTCGGCAAATTCTACATCGTGGGTGAATTTATCCTTGGGGTATTTTTCGTCATATTGTTTCAGAAATTTTTTCTGCTCGGCTTCTGAATACGTGAAGAGCGCATCATAATACGGGCTGTACATTGGTGCGCTTGGTCGTTTGAGGGTTTTGAGCGTGGCATCGTTCCAGCCCAGTTCAATCACCCCATCGGAGCCCACGAGGCGGGTTACGCCGCCACCACCACCACCGTCGGCCAGGTTGACCCGCGTCATGAAGGTGAACGAAGCATGTTTGTCTGTTTTGGGATAATCCATCAGCCCTGTGACCAAATCCATGGCATCGCGACCGTCTCTCCAATAATTGAGGTCGCCGGTGGCAAAAATCCGGTTGGGCCCCAATGATCCCGTGATGGTATGCAAAGCGGTGATCAGGTGTACAAACAAGTCGCCCGCTACGCCCGTGCCGTATTCCTTAAAATTGCGCCAACGGAAAAAGCGGGTAGCATCAAACGAGCGTTTGGGGGCATCGCCCAGGAAACGATCCCAATCAATGGCCTTGGGGTCGATGTCGAAAGGCATGGTATAGTTCCAGGCTCCGAGCGCATCGCAACGATCCATGGCGGCCTCCACGTAATTGATTTCCCCGATGAGGCCTTTTTCGTACCACTCGCGCGCTTTGTGAATGCCCGCTGAACTGGCGCGTTGGCTGCCTACCTGAAAAGCTTTGCCACTTTTTTTGGCGGCAGCAATCACCGCTGCACCTTCTTCGATGTGGTGCACCATGGGTTTTTCACAATACACGTGTTTGCCCGCGTTGAGGGCTGCAATCGAGATGTGATCATGCCAGTGGTCGGGCGTACAGATGAGCACGGCATCGATGTCTTTGCGTTGTAGGATTTCGCGGAAATCACGGGTGGTGAAAATTTGTTTGCCCCATTTTTCTTTGGCGCGTACCAGCCGGTCATCGTACAGATCACAGACTGCCGCCAATTCGACACCGGGTACTTTTAATGCGGTATCGGTATCATAATGTCCGATGATGCCACAACCAATGAGGCCAATGCGGATGTTATCCGTAGCAGCGACAGGTTTGGCGTAGGGCTCCAATAGTTGGACGGGGTGGCTTGAGCCCGCCAAGGCCTGGCGCGATACCCCCGTGAGCAGCGTAGTGGCAGCTGCGGCTTTTTTCAAAAACTTGCGACGATTGGTAGACATAGAAATCTGCGATTTTTCACACAATTTAAGCAAATAAACGAGTGAATTCCAAGGCGCTTGACAAACAATTCATTTGCTTTATTGTCGGTAAAAAACTACATTTATATTTTTAAAACACCAAATGGCTATCAGGTATTCAGTCATGACGACATTTTGCACGACCCAAATCTAAACATCGAAGTGCCGCTTGGTGTTATTCTTGCAACATGATCAAACCAATTGCCTTTTTTCTGCTGTTTTTTGGTAACATTTGCCTGCTAGATGGGCAGAATGACTGGCGCATTGCCGGAAAATCCGTTCCTGCACTCCAGCAAAAAATCTCCCTTGCTCCTACCCTATCTTTCTGGAACCGAACGTCTCTAATTGCTGTTACCGACAGGCAAAAGCGCCAAAACTTTACATCACCCACCAGCTTTCCGCAATGGTATTCCGTAGAACAACTTCCTTTTTTTTGCAAAATGGAAGTAAAAATGGAAAAGGCCATTAAATTTCCGGTGAAAGTCCGCTTGGGTGAAGTACAGTATGTCGAAAAAATGGAAGGTAAACCGTATTATTAATGTGCTAATATTAATGGCATGAAGCCGCTCGGTCACAAATCTTATGGCTCTATCCCGCACTTGCCCGGCTCCCGCCTGGGCAGCGGAGATCATCATTGCCCTGAGGGTCAGGCGCGCATTGCGCTTGAACAGGCGCGAGATGCCAATGATTTGATCATTGTACAAGAAAAACTCGATGGCTCCAATGTGGGCATCGCCAAGTTGAACGGCGACATTATTCCACTGGTGCGCTCCGGCCATCATGCGAATACCTCCCCTTACGCACAACATCACCATTTTGCCGAGTGGGTGCAAAGCCGCAAAAAACTATTCGAATCCGTTCTATTGGAAGGCGAACGGCTTTGTGGGGAATGGTTGCTCCAGGCGCACGGCACCCGCTATGATTTAAGCGGTCGTGAACCTTTCGTGGCGTTTGATTTGTTGTACAATCGCCATGAGCGGGTTGTTTTTGAGGAACTTCAAAGTCGACTAGGCCAGGTTGAGGTCGCCATTGTACCTACCGTTTATGTAGGACATCAAGCCTTGCCCATTGCGCAAGCCATGCACTTGTTGCAAGAAAGCCACTACGGTGCAATAGACCCCGTTGAAGGTGCCATTTGGCGCGTTGAGCGGGAAGGGAAAGTAGAATTTTTGGCCAAATATGTTCGACCAGACAAAATTGATGGCCGCTATTTGCCGGAGGTGACGGGCAATGGCCATAGCATTTGGAACTTGAGTACGACCATCCTCTAATACCACGCTCGATCTATCCTTTTTAATCTCTCCATGCATAAAGCTCGCCTTAGCTTAATGCAATGAAGATTTTCATGCCCAAGTGCAAATTATTTTGCAAATTGTCGAAAAAATTGTAGCAAATTATTGAATACAAGGGAAAACACACTAAATTAGCTGCAATTATTGCAATTATTAGCATTAAATCTTGCAAAGCCTGGTAAGGTTTTACCAGAGTTGATGTTGAATCAGTTTTACTTCTTCACAAAAAATCTTTACCGTATGACCAAAAAGTACGCGTTTTTGCACATAAGCAGTGTAATTCTGCTGCTACTACTTCCCTGGGCTGGATTCGCTCAGGGCAAAATCATGCTCAATGTAAAGGGTATGGTTAAAGACGAAACGGGGTCGCCCTTGATTGGCGTCAACATCCAATTGAAAGGAACCCCCTTGGCCACCATCACCGATCTTGATGGAAATTACACCTTAAATGGCGAGTTGGGTTCCGAAGGCGAGTACACCCTCGTGACGAGTTACATCGGTTATGCGAACAGCAGCCAAACCATGCAGGTTTCGGCCAGCAATGCCAGCTTTACCCTGAATTTTGACATGTCGCCCGACATGCTCAACCTCGATGAAGTGGTGGTAACGGGTAACACTTCGACCACTACCCGCAAATCATTGGGGAACAACATCTCTGTGCTCAAGGCCGACAACATCAAAAACTCGGGGACGACGAACTCCCTGGGTGCGCTACAAGGAAAAGTGATGGGCGCACAAATCACCCAAAACTCTGGCGATCCCGCTGGTGGGATCAGTGTCCGACTGCGGGGTGCCTCTTCGATCAATGGTTCCAGTGACCCGCTGTACATCATTGACGGGATCATTGTAGACAACTCCTCCCAAAACGTCATCAACCGCAATGCTGACGCACAAACCACCGGGTTCCAGGCCGGACAAAACCGTCTGGTCGACCTCAATAGCTCGGATATTGAGCGCATTGAAGTACTTAACGGCGCCTCGGCGGCGGCCTTGTACGGTGCCCGGGCAGCCAACGGGGTGATCCAGATTTTCACAAAAAGAGGAAAATCAGAAAAACTGCGCGTAGAGTTTTCAACCAGCTTGATTACCAGTCAGCTGCGCAAAGAAATTCCGATGACCACAATTGGCGAACGTTTTGGCAAAAAAGGCAATGAACGCCTGGAAACCGCGCAGGATCGACTCACCGTATTGCTTACCGTGGGTTTGACCGATGCGCAATTGAATACGCAAGGCGTAAAATTTGTCAAAGCGGGCTACACCACGTACCCTGGTCACCGACAAATACGCGGTACAACGCTACAACTACTGGGATGATATTTTCCAAAGCGCAACCGGAACAGAAAACAACCTTTCCTTCAGTGGGGGAAATGACAAGACCCAGTTCTACGCCTCTTTGGGCTACTACGACAACGAGGGGATCCTGAAAAACACCAACTTCAAACGGTATAACTTCCGCCTCAACCTCGACCAAACCCTTACCTCCTGGGCAAAACTATCTTTTGGCCTGGGATCTAACTTGTCTACTTCCCGGGACATGCCCAATGGCAACAACTTTTTCAACCCGATTTCCGGCGTTTTCATCATTGACAACGTGTGGAATCTGAACGACCGCGATGCCAACGGCAACCTGCGTCAGGTAGAACAAGTGCGGATCAATCCACTCAGCATCATTGAAACCTTCGACATTACCCAACAAACGTACCGCACGATGGGCAACGTCAAGCTGAGTTTGTTCCCGGTCAAAGGCTTGAACATCGATCTGATCGGTGGGGGCGATATTTATTCGCTGCAAGGAAACGAATACCACCCTCGTTTGCCTTATTCTGGGGTTAGTGCCGACTTTTTCCCCGACGGTTACGTGAGTTTGGCCACCGACAACTTGATGTTGTTCAACAACGACCTCAACATCACTTACAACCGCAACCTGACCAAGGCCCTGACTTCGACCACGATGGCAGGTTACCAAATCCAGTACAACCGTCGGCAGTACGCTGCTCAGGACGGGCGCGATTTGGCACCTTTTGGCAAAACCATCGCCGCGGCCAATAACCTGTTCAACCGACCCGTACAAAGTTTGTCCGAACGCTTTATTTCCGGCGCTTTTATTCAGCAAACTTTTGGGTTCAAAGAGCAAGTGTTCCTGACTTTGGCTGGACGGATTGACAAATCTTCGGTTTTTGCCGAGGACAATCAGAACAACTTTTACCCAAAAATATCGGGTAGCTGGGTGTTGAGCGATTATTTGAAAAACAAAACCCTGATCTCCTCCGCCAAGTTGCGAGCGGCTTATGGGCAGGCGGGGAACCTGACCGGGATTGGCGCTTACGACCGTTTCGACAACTACTTGCTGTCTTCCATCGGTGGTTTGGCTTCAATTACCCCCTCCACTACCTTTGCCAACCCTTCGGTGCGGCCAGAAAAAATGACTGAATTTGAATTTGGTGGCGACTTTGCTTTCCTGAACAACCGGCTGAGCTTGAGTGTAAACGTGTACAGCCAAAAAATCACCGACTTGTTGTTGACCAAGCCAGTTCCTCCTTCCGTAGGTGGTACCAGCATTGTGACCAACGTGGGTGACAATACTTACATGGACAACAAGGGTTTTGAATTGATGTTGAACGCCGCGCTGGTGCGCAAAAAAGACTTCAAATGGGACCTGGGGATCTTGTACAACCGCAACCGCAACCGCGTGTACGGCATTGATGGCGACTTCTTTTTCCTACGTACGGGTGGCCCACAGGCCGTGTTGAATGGACAGTCTTTTGGTGCCTTTTATGGTACCTACTACGCCCGCGACAATTCCGGCAATTTGCTCAAAACCACCACAGGCTTGTTGCAACCTGAGCGCGGCGTACAAACGACGGCCTTACAAGGAACGACTGACCGGGGTGCCGATGGACAACCCAAAACGACCGGGGTAGGCAGTACCGAATTGCGTAAGGTAATCGGCGACCCAACACCGGATTGGACGGGTTCACTGAATACCAGCATCGCTTACAAAAAATTGAGTTTCTATGTACTCTTTGATGCCGTGATGGGCGGCGACGTATACAACTGGAACCGCATTACCTCCAACAACGTAGGCTGGGGACCTTTGGCCGAACAAGAAATCCGCGGTGAAGTGCCTCGTGGCACCGTAGCTTCAGTAGCTGGTGGTATCAATGGTGGCCGGATTCAGGAAGAACACGTTGAAGATGGCTCTTTTGTAAAAATCCGCGAGGTAGCCTTGACGTATGAACTGGGCAAAGTGAAGGGCTTGTTCGACAATTTCAACATCAGCGTCATTGGCCGAAATCTGTTTTCTTTTGACAATTACCAGGGTTTTGACCCAGAAGCCAACTCTGCTGGTCAAAGTGACCGGGTCAGGGGTGATGATTTTGGAGCGGTGCCGATTCCACGTACCCTGATGGTGCGCTTGAATGGCCGGTTTTAATCAATTAAAAAAGTAAACAATGAAATTAAAACATATCATTTGTAGCTTTCTTGCCCTTTCGGCACTGCTGAATTCGAGCAGCTGTACGAAAGAATACATCAACCCCAACGCCGCCACCAAAGCCGAGGTACTCAGCTCTGCCGATGGCTTGATGGGACTGGCCGTGGGCATCCGCCGGGAATGGTCGGTTGGTGCTACCGGAGCACTTTTCAACACCGTCATTTGCAACGGACTGGCCACCAAGGAACTTACGGTATTGAACACCGGTAACAACACCCTGGCCTCCCTGGAAGCAGGCAAAGGTTCGCTCAACGGAGCCAACTCGACGATGGCCAACTTGTGGACGAGTGCCAACCTGGTCAAAGCTTATGCCCAGCAGTTGCTCGACAATTCGTCGGTCATCGGTGATGCAGGCACAAAAGCTGGCGTGGAGGCTTATGGCTTATTTTTCAAAGCTTTAGCCATTGGAACCATGTCCCAGTTTTGGGAACAAGTACCCACTGAAGTCATTTCTTCTACGGACTACATCGATGGCAAACGTCCGAATTTCAAGCCCCGGGCCGCCGCCCTGGATGAAGCAATTGCCATCTTGAAACAGGCCGATGGAATCATCAAAGCCAATGCGCCTTCCGCAACATTTAATACCAAAGTGGGGACAGACATCAGTTTGCCCAATGCCATCCAGGCCATGATTGCCCGTTTCAGTTTGATGAATGGAAAACTGGATGATGCCCTGGCCGCAGCAAACCTGGTAAGTCCAACGGTGCTTTCGGTGTTCAAATACGATGCGGTGAATCAAAACCCCGTGTTTCGCTCGGGTTTGGTGAGCAACAACGTGGTGGGTGGCGTAGCCAATTTTGGGCTGACGGGTGCTTTAGCCCCAGAAGCTGCCGATGCCCGCATCCCTTTTTACCTGGGTGGTGCTACCTTGAGTAAAGCCACTGGCTTTTTCAAAAGTGACCTGGATGTGATTCCGCTGTATTTACCCAGCGAAATGACCCTGATCAAAGCAGAGGTTTTGGCGCGCCAAAACAAAATTGCCGAGGCCATTGTCGAGTTGAATAAAATCCGCACCAAAGCCACCGACCCACTCAATGTCACGGCTAAACTGGCGGCGTACAGTGGTGCCGAAACCCAGCCTGCGGTTCTGGAAGAAATCTACAAGCAACGTTGTATCGAGTTGTTTATGTCTGGGTTGAAGCTGGATGATTGCCGGCGTTTTGGCCGACCCGGCCCCAACGATGCCAACTTTGAGCGCAACCGCAATTTTTTCCCTTATCCTAACGTAGAAAGGGACAACAATCAGGCGAATACGCCGGCGGATCCAACGGTATAAAGCGAATAGCTAAAAGCGAATAGCGAATAGTATCAACATGTTTGCTCAGAGAGCAAGAATTATGTGTTGCTTTTCGCTATTCGCTTTTACCACTACTTTTCGCTTTTTCACCAATCGTAGAAACAGGCTTTCCCGAAGCCCCATTCGGAGCATTGATGCTCAACCAATCGGCCACTGTGGGCGCAATATCGTTGACAAAAACGGGTTCATTGCTGCTACCTGGCTGTACTTTCCAACCATAAAATAGCAGGGGCACGTGGGTATCGTATTCATAGGCTACCCCGTGGGTAACACCTTTTGGGTAATCTGCATTAAGGAAACCGGGCTCCAAACTAAACATGATGTCTCCTGAACGTTTCGCAAAGTAGTTGTTCAGCATCAAATCGCGGCGAAAACCGTTACAAGTGCTCACATCCGCATTCAAGGGAACGTAGGCACAAGAGATTTCAGGGCGCATGACCAAGAACTCCACGGTAGCCCGCTCTACTTCTGGTTTCTTTAGTTTCTTCTTGAGGATCAACTCTTCATCAAAAAACAATTCCTGATCCGTGTAAACAGGGACCAATTTTTGTACCCCAAAAATACGGGCCAAATGCCGGTTCAATGAATCCTGAATTGGCGGCCCCATGGCTACCGCTTTTTGGTAGCGGCGCTCCGTCATGTAGTTGATGTTGTAGGGAGCACCATGATCTGCGCTCAGGAAGACCAAATATTCTCCTCTCCCCACTTGCTCATCCAGAAAATTTAAAAAATTAGCCAGTTCCAGATCCAGGCGCAGATAAATGTCTTCCGCTTCAATGGAGCTGGTGCCAAACAAGTGTCCTACATAATCCGTAGATGAAAAACTCACCGCCAGAAGATCCGTAAACTGATCCTTGCCCAATTGCTCATTCAGTAGTGCGGCCTTGGCCATGTCCAAGGTGTAGGCATTACCCCAGGGGGAGTAAGGCAGGTTGCGGAGCTCCTGAGCAGTGTGTGGGAAAACCGGTTTTTGCTCATGACTGTACTTGCCCTCATAAGGGCTATCGTCCCCATCGCTCTCTGTATATTGCTCAATGGGCAACAAGGTTGTCCAGGGCTTTTTGAGGTATTCCTGGGGCAATTTGCGCTCGTTGAATTGCTGCACCCAGGCGGGTAAACTCTTGGTATAAAACGTAGAGGTCACAAAATTTCCGGTCTTGGAGTCCATCCAATAGGAGCCATTAGAAAAGTACCCGGCAGGAAAAATGGATGAACGGTCTTTTAAGGCGACCCCAATTACTTTGGAACGATGGTTGGTGGCCAGTTTCATTTCATCCCCCAAGGTGGTCACCATCATGTTGCGGGGCGACATCAGCAAGCCATCGTGTGAAGCTGCACCCACCGCTGTCACTGTTTTGTCTTCTGCGCAGTAAACCACACGATCCTGGCGCTTATCGTACCAGGCATTGGATACGATTCCGTGTACAGAAGGAGTGGTTCCGGTGTATATGGTGGCATGCCCGGGCCCGGTTTCGGTGAAGGCATACGGGTAATGGGTATTGCGACAGTTGTAGCCCTCATTGATCATCCGTTTGAACCCGCCACTGGAGTACTTGTCCCAGTAGCGATAGAGGTAATCGTAGCGCATTTGATCAACTACAATACCTACAACCAGTTTGGGCCGATCGGCAGGGGTTTGTGCATGGATAGACAACGAAGTGAAGATTAGCACTAAAAAGACCAGATAGCTTCTCATTTCAACAGATTTTTTGAACAAAAAACAGTGGTATAAAGTGTTTTAGGTGTTTTCGGGGGAAATTTAGGTTAATTTTTGAGGAATCACCGTGACTTACCGTTCAATTTGCAATTTTTTAAACTTTGGGTAATATTCATTTTTATTGATTCAGAAAAAAATTACGACAAATGTCGTAGAAAAATTTGCATCTCATTTTAGTTTATCTTATATTTACGACAAATGTCGTAGATCATGTCCAATGAAATATTTCCACAACCCTCCGAAGGGGAATTAGACATCCTGCAAGTGCTCTGGAAAATCGAGCCAGCCACGGTTCGGCAGGTCCATGAATTGCTCAGCGCATCCAAACCAGTGGGCTATACCACTACTTTGAAACAAATGCAGCGCATGTTGGAAAAAAACCTGCTCAGCCGCGAAGACCGAGAAGGTGGCCACCATTACCGCTGCGCCCTACCGCAACAGCAAGCCAGGCAAAATCTGGTCGACAAACTGGCTCAGCAGCTTTTTGAAGGTTCAGGCACCCAACTGGCCATCCAGGCCCTGGGCTCGGGCAAAGTGAGCAACGCAGAATTGGTTGAGCTGGAAAAACTCTTGCAAGCACTCAAAAAAAACCAGTCCCATGAGTAATGCATTCATCCAGGCTTTGGGTTGGACCCTCCTGCATTCCGTCTGGCAAATCGGGCTGATTGGCCTTTTTACGCTCGGCCTGGAACGCCTTTTGCGGCCCTATCCAGCGCAATTGCGGCACAACCTCTTGCTGTTGCTGCTCGGTGGAATGGTGTTGGTCAGCGCCCTGACCCTCTGGGAGGAATGGCGCTACTTTGCCAGCATTCCGCAATTTACAGCGACAAGGCGCACCTTGCAAACTACAGCAGGTATGGCCTTAAATGACCTGGAATTTCGGGAACAAAGTCCAATCCAAACCCCAGCTTCACTTTTCCTCCGCAGCAAAATATGGCTCGAAACCCACTTAAGCTTTTTGGTGTGGTGCTGGGCACTGGGCATCGCTGTATTTAGTTTGCGCCTGGTGTGGAATTACCTGGCCTTGGCGCGTTTACGGCGCAGCAGCATCCAGATAAAAGATGCGCAGTTGGATCAATTGTTGCACAAAGTGGCCTCGGCCATTGGTTTGCGGCGGCAAGTGAGCTTACGTTTGTCTACTCAGGTTCAATCGCCCCTTACTTTTGGCTTCTTTGTACCGATTGTACTATTGCCAATTGCCTTGGTAGCCCAAACTCCGCCTGCGTTACTGGAGGCACTGCTGCGCCATGAGTTGATCCACATCCGCCGGGCTGATTTTTTGATCAACCTGGGTTTGGCTTTCCTACAGATTTTGTTTTTCTATCACCCCTTGATTTGGGTCGTCACCCGCCGCGTGCAGGAGTTGCGCGAAGAGGCCTGTGATGCTGAAGTGTTGGATTCCGGTTGCAACAACCTGCTGTACGCCGAAGCCCTTTTGCAGCTCCAAAAATTAAATCACCACCAAAATATTCCGCTGGTTATGCAAGCTCAAAATCCATCTTCCCATTTTGCCATGCGGCTGCGGCAGATCATGCTGCGCCCTAACCCGGTCAATAACCGGAAGTATTCTCGTGCCATAAGTGGATCCATTTTATTGCTCATGCTGCTGCTTGTGGTGGCCTTGGGGGCATTTACGGCGCCCATCCAGGTCCAAATGGAGAAACCTGTCCAGGGTGCTGTTATCAAAAATGAAGTGCCAAAGCAAAAAAACCGGACGGCGGCGACATCGCACAATACCGCTAAAAAAAGTGAACCTATTTTAATCATCGAAAACAAACCCGCTGAAGCAACAAACGGCGAAGTGCCAATCACAATGATCGAAGAACTCACTGTTGATTCAATTCCGACAGTTGCTAGCGATGCCGTTTTGAGTGTCGCCGCTGACCGCATGAATGTGTTGTACATGGGCATTGACAACCCAATTAGCGTGGCATTGTCGGGTGTACCAGCAGAGCAGGTCACCGCAAGCAGCCGCGATGTAAGGCTGCAAGCTGTGGGGAAAGGCAAATACATCGTTCGGGCAGGTCGGCCTGGTAAGGCGGTTATTGTTGTAGAGGCACCTAATTATCGGCAAGAAGTTGAATTCAGGGTAAAATCCATTCCTGATCCGGTTGCTGTTTTGGAAAAAATTGGAATTACTGGTGGTTCAGTATTTCTTTCCTCCGTAAAAGAAATGAAAGGTTTAGACCTCAAACTATTTGGGTTTGAGATGGATGCGCAGTGCAGCATCTTGGGTTTCAACTTCATTTATGTTGAACAGAATGCTAATCCAGGGCAATCCGCCAATCCAGGTCCAATTTTTAACGATAAATCTCTGAGTTTTATTCAGCAAGCTAAAGTCGGCGATCAAATGATCTTTGACAACATCCGGGCAAAATGCCCGGGAGACGAAGCAGGACGTAAACTCAACAACATCGCCGTCAAAATTGTAGCCGATCCGCCGAAGGAATAACGCTGTAGACCATGATGAAGCCTTGCCATCTTCACAAGGCTCCATCGTGTTCTTCCCTTTTGATTTTTTGAAGAACGCATCAAAGGTGAGCTGAACAATTATTTCTTTTTTCTACCTTTCAAGCGGATTAACCATTGGAAGTATGAAAAAGACCACACCGCTTTTAGCTTTTATGATTTGTTTGCTGGGGCTCAACCCAAGCTTGTTTAGTCAATCTTATGTACCCGACGCGCGCGAACCCAAAGCCAAAATAAAACCTGTCGTCCCGCTGCAAGCCTATGCCTTCCCCTTGGAAGATCTGAGGCTCCTTCCCGGTAGTGCGTTTTACAATGCCATGGAAAAGGACGCTGCTTATTTGTTAAAAATTGAGTCCGACCGTCTGCTGCACCGCTTTTATGCAAATGCCGGATTGCCTACCAAAGCCCCCGTTTATGGCGGCTGGGAAAGTGAAGGTTTGTCTGGTCATACCCTGGGCCATTACCTCTCAGCTTGTGCCTTGATGTATGCGGGCAGCAAAGAGGAAAAATACCGCGAACGGGTGAACTACCTCGTTCAGGAACTGGCGCGTTGTCAGGTGGCCCGCAAAACGGGGTATGTGGGTGCCATTCCCAAAGAAGACAGCATCTTTGCCCAGGTCGCCCGGGGAGACATTCGTTCTTCTGGCTTTGACCTCAACGGCGGCTGGTCACCTTGGTACACCATCCACAAAGTAATGGCCGGACTGGCCGATGCCTACCTTTATACCAACAACGATCAAGCCCTGCAAGTGCTCAAAGGAATGTCCGACTGGACAGCCTCTGTTGTGAACAAACTCGACGATGTCCAGCGCCAAAAAATGCTGAAATGTGAATACGGTGGCATGAACGAAATTTTGGCCAACGTGTACGCTTTTACCGGAGAAAAAAAATACCTGGACCTCTCCTACAAGTTCTACGATGATTTTGTGATGGAGCCGCTTTCCAAAAAAATTGACCCCCTCCCCGGCAAACACTCCAATACCAACGTACCCAAAGCCATTGGCAGCGCTCGTCAGTATGAACTCACGGGCAATGCCCGCGACCAAACCATTGCTTCTTTTTTTTGGGAAACGATGGTCCACAACCACACCTACGTCATCGGTGGCAACAGCAACTACGAATACTGCGGCGACGCAGGCAAACTCAACGAGCGCCTCAGCGACAATACCTGCGAAACCTGCAATACGTACAACATGCTCAAGTTGACCCGGCACCTGTTTTGCTGGCAACCCAATGCGGAATTGGCCGACTACTACGAGCGGGCTTTGTACAACCACATTTTGGCTTCGCAACACCCCGGAACGGGCATGATGACTTATTTTGTGCCACTCAGGATGGGGAGTAAAAAGGAGTTCAGCAACGAATTTCACACCTTTACCTGCTGTGTAGGCAGCGGCATGGAAAACCACGTCAAATACACTGAGAGCATTTATTACCGCGGGCAAGATGGGAACAGCCTTTACCTCAACCTGTTTATCCCTTCTGAATTGAATTGGAAGGAGCGGGGGCTGACCTTGCGCCAGGAAACCAATTTCCCGCAAGATGGTAAAGTGACCTTGAGTTTCACCACGGCCAAATCCCAAAAATTGGCCCTCAATCTGCGTCGCCCCTGGTGGATGAAAGCCGATTGGAAAATTAAAGTGAACGGGAAACAGGTGCAGCCTGTAGCCGGTGCCAATGGCTATTACGTACTCAACCGTCGCTGGAAAAACGGCGATAAACTGGAACTGGAAATGCCCATGCAACTGTACACTGAAAGTATGCCCGACAACCCCAATCGGATTGCATTTTTGTATGGCCCCTTGGTTTTGGCCGGGCAATTGGGCGATAAAATGCCCGATCCGGTTTATGGCACCCCCGTTTTGTTGAGTGCAGAACGGCGCGCCGAGCAACTGGTACAAACACAAGACCTCTCCACGCTAAGATTTCAGATCCGCCCAGAGGTGGCCAAACCGCTCGCTCCCCCGCTCATTCCCTTTTACCTCAGCAACAAGGAATACTACAGCGTGTATTGGGACTACTTCAGTCCAGAACAATGGGCTGCCCGGCAGGCCGAGTACGAGGCCGAAAAAAAACGCCTGCAAATGATTGAAGCCCAAACCCTGGATTTCTTCCGCATTGGCGAAATGCAGCCCGAACGCGACCACAAACTGGAAGCCAGTGAACGCTCTTACGTCAGCGACGCCTTGGGGGTCAATGGCCGAGAGGCCCGGACGGGACACTACTTTGCTTTTGAGATGAAAGTGCGCCCTGGGGTCAACAACCGCCTGCTCTTCACCTACATCGGTGACGACAAAGACCGTAAATTTGACATCAAAGTGAATGGCAAATTGTTGCTCACCGAAACCTTACAAGGTGGCCAGGTAGGACGTTTTTACGATCGGGAATACACCATTCCAGTAGAAATGCTCGGCACTGGCGAAACCGTTACCATTCGGGTGGAAGCGAATTATGGCAAAACTGCGGGCAGGGTATTTGGAGCGCGGGTATTGAAGGAGTAAAAAGACTGTGCAGTTGTTAGGCTGATTACCAGAGTTTTTGTACTCTTGCCTTCCAAAAAAGAATCTCCTATGCGCAGCAATATTTTTCTATTGGCGGTTTTAACATTCGTGGCTTTTTCTTGTGTATCCGACCCGGCCAGTTCAGATACACAAACTTTACTGGATGAATTGTTCCCGAATCAGTTCAAGGTAGTAGCTGGAGTTAAAGAGTCCAGTAAAACGGATAGTCTTATTCTGGTACAAGTGCAATCCAAAACGAATCCTGACCTGCAATTTACCGTTGATTACTACCCGGCGAAAGACCAGGGCGGGCTACAAAAAGACGCCGTGCAAAACGCGTTCAAAGCCGCTCAAACCAATGCCAAACCCGCAGGAGAATTGCTGAAAGTTTTAGAAAAAAATGGCCTTAAAAATATCTTGGTCGGTGCGGACATGCCCCAAAACACCATCGTGCTGCAGTTGTACGAAGAACCATTCTCTTCCGCATTTAGCTCCAGAATCAAACAGATCCAAAAAATCTGTTCCGATTGGGCTGCTCAACGCAAGATGCCTTCTTGCAAGCTCACTTTGATCGTCATGGATCCCAAAGCCTGGGGGCAAAAATTTAAAGGAAATCATCGATGCCCGCTTTATCAATTACAACGATCCCTGGATTTATGCCCACACCATCGCTGATGCTCGTGCTGATTTGACCGATCCTGGTGCTGCGGATTTTTTGCTGGGCAGTATGCGCTTGAGTGGCAATCGGGAAATGGAAATCCGCAAAAAAGCATACGCTAAAGTCAATGAGTTCTTACTAGCTTCCCAAACCACGGAATTTCATGTTGAGCTACAAGCCATGGTCAATACAGAATGGGATTTGCGCAGCATGGACAGAATCCGTTATTTTTTTCCTTATTGTCAAGCTACTGAAGAAACCAAAAACGACAGCTGCATGGGCAATTTTGCTGGCCGTGTTGTTTGTACTTACCATATTAAGACCGGAGAAATGCAGGTGGCTTTTAGGTTTTAAGTTTTAGGTTTTAAGTTGCACACAATCTTACTATCATATGCAGAATTGTGTGCAACTTAAAACTTAAAACCTAAAACTTAGTTCAAGTTCGGAAACTGCCCTTTGAGCTGATCGTCCATCGTATCAGCCCAATGTTCAAAGTCACTGATGAAGGTACTGAGTTCATTAAAATCAATGCCCTTGATGTCGCGTTCGAAGGTGGCCCAAACCTTATCGGTGTTGGGCAAAATGGTAAATTTGATGCCAAATTTTTCGTCGTTCAGCTCCAACAAACGGCGGTAAAAGCCCAGCAATTGATTGGTGGCGGGCACGTCCATAATGGGCGCAAAAATGCGGATAAAATCCCGCCGGGTTCCGTTGTCGTAGTTGAGTTTGTGGATCACAATCTGAATGGTTGCCGAACCTTTGGTCCAGGTCCAGTACAATTTTTCGGCATTGTACACCGTATGCCGATCCAGGCCAACGGATTCTGCATAGCAGTGTACCATTTCTACTACTTTGTTGTACTGCACATCGGCAGGGTGTGATGGGTTTTGTGTGTTTTCCATGGGTTAATCATTGGGTTATGAATAGGTTACCCTCGCAATATCGGTATTTTTAGAAAATTATCCCAATTTCACCGAAGTCATTGTCAAAGACCCACCTACCGCTTTGTCATTGAAAAAATGTACAGGATCATTTTTGTCCTGCAAACCCAAAATATACAATAAGGGGTAATAGTGATCGGGGGTGGGAATGGCGAGTTTTGCCGATTTGTGCAGGCTTTCGTATTGGATCAAAGGTTGGTGATTGCCTTCGGAAATGTGTTTTTGAACAGGTCGTTCATTTCCAAAGTCCAATCAAAACCGTAGGAGTCATCTTTCAGCCGATCCCAGGCCACCATGCCGAGGTTGTGTACCATATTGCCACTACCCACAATGAGCACTCCTTTTTTGCGCAGCTCCGCCAATTCCTGAATCAAGGCATAGTGGTATTGTGGCGACTTGTAATAGTCAATGCTCAATTGCAATACGGGTATATTGGCCTCCGGGTACATGTGCCGGATGACCGTCCAGGTACCGTGGTCGAGACCCCATTCGTGATCGAGTCCAACCGGCGTTTTGGTGATGAGTTTCTGGGTAGTTTCGGCCAGTTCAGGGTTACCCGGGGCGGGGTATTGTACGTCAAATAGTGCTTTGGGGAAGCCCCCAAAATCGTGGATGGTGCGCGGCATTGGCATGGCCGTAACGTGGGTGCCACGGGTGAGCCAGTGCGCCGAAACCACCAATACCGCCTTGGGTACAGGCATGTCTCTGGCCAGTTGTTTCCAACTTTGGCTGAAGGTATTGTCCTCGATGCCATTCATGGGCGACCCATGCCCAAGGAACAGCAGTGGCATTTTTACATCCTGTTCTTCTAGCCCTTCCCGGAAGTTTTGAAAAGATCCCATGGTCATCATAACGGCAGCTCCTGATATGGTTTTTATGAATTGCTTGCGTTTCATACATATTTTAAGCGATGTCATGTTAACATCGTTAGAGAACACTACCAGCCAAAAATTAGTTGTATATACATTTAATTTACCAAAAAGCTGATGCATGGCATTTCTTTGGCAGGAAAATTAAGTAGTACAGGAGATTTGGGTGACCTGTAGTTTCCTGTACACTTCACACCCTACGTTCCAAATACTCCTCTGGATAATCCCGCACGCGCCAGGCCAGGTCGGTTAAAAACTCCTCCCCTCTCTCCAGGAATGTTGCGGTTTCCATTTCATCCAATTGAAAGGTGATTGTGTATACCGCGGTGGTGCCACAAGTGACGTTGAGATAATATTGACTGGTTGCACAGGAAAGGGTATAATCTTCTTTTTTGTCGATCAATATTTCCATAAATACGCTATTTTTTGTCCCGAAGACACAAAGGCACCAAGAACATGACGCCCTTAGTGCCTCTGTGAACAGTTAATGGTCAACTTACTTCTTTTCTGAAAACATGTCATTGAGCATCGCCGCCAAGCGGTAACCACTCAGGGCCAACTGCTTGCGCGCTACTTCCTGCGCTTGTTCCAGGTAAAAAGGAGTAGGTTCGTCGTTGGGGCGCAGGTATTGATTGCGGCCCTGATCGTCTTTGCCTTTTACGCCGTAGACATATTTAGCCGCCAATTTGTTGCTTTCCAGGGCCCAAAAGTCGGGATCAAGCGTGCCCAGATTGGAGAAGCTTTTTTCAGGATATTGCTTCATCAAGTCTTTGGCCAGATCACGAACGCTTTCAATTTGAGCTTCGGTAAGCGGCACCTTGGGTTTGCCAAAAGGGCGAATGTCGTTGTACTTGCTCAAAGAACCACACCCATCATCCCACATGGCGTGCAGGTTGCGCCAATTCCCCTTGAGTGGGAACAGGTTGCCTCCTTCATCTCCGCCGGGTACATCATTGGTGAAGCGGGAGGTGGCGTGCAGTGGCTGGTGTAGATCGCTGACAAAATGGGTTAAAAAAGCCAAAAACCGTGCTTTTTCAACCGGTTTTGATTGTGCTGCTTTGAGGATGCTTGTACTTTGGTTGATGGCCCAAATGATGTCCACTTCCGGCATTTGAGGTAAGGCAATGCCATCTACATTGATGGGCACATCGGTGTAATGCCAGGTATCGTAAGCATGCACCCCATCCGCTTTGAGGTCATCTGGCCAGGGCCCATGACGATAAAATGGTTGACCTGCGGATAATCCCGCCTCAATACTGCGGTCAAGGAATCGACCTTGGCGCGGGCAGTTTTGTTCAGGTTGAGGTAAGCGATCATTGCCGTTACCATATGGCCGTGGTCCCACCAGGCTTTGGCTTGTACCGTTGCCATCAATGCAAGGGCCAAAAAGAGTATTTTTTTCATAAAAGTCGTAAGGGCATCCCTTTGTGGATGCCCTATTCAATGATAAAATTTGACCTACATCAATCCCAAATCCGTCTGTATTGCCTTCACTTTTTCCTTCAAACGATCCAGCGTAGCGTCAAAATCCTCGGGCTTGTCCAAAGGCGTATTGACTGATACATAAAACTTGATTTTGGGCTCTGTACCGCTTGGGCGTGCCGACACTTTGGTACCATCTTCCAAAATCAGTTGAATCACATTGGAAGGCTCGATGCCCATGCCTTGCGGAATCGGGGTCACTTCACCTGTACGCAGGTTTTTACTCGTCAGGTTTTTATAATCCAAGACTTCAATTGGCGCCGATCCAGCTACCGAACTTGGCAGGTTGCTGCGCATATCGGCCATCATTTTCTGGATTTCTTCGGCACCAGCCTTACCTTTTTTGGTCAGGGAAATCAGGCCTTCGTAATAAAACCCGTGCTTCTGGTACATCTGGGTCAGGAAATCGATCAAACTCAAGCCCTGATCTTTGGCGTAAGCGGTGAGTTCGGCAATCATGGCGCAGGAAGCAACCGCGTCTTTGTCGCGCACGGCATCACCGATGAGGTAACCATAACTTTCTTCGCCTCCAGCGATGAACTTGGATTTTCCTTCCAATTCCCGAATGACCTGTGCGATGTATTTGAAACCCGTCAAGGTATTGTAGCAAGGCACCCCATAAGCAGCGCACATGGCGTCGATGATGTTTGTGGTTACGATGGTTTTGGCCACAAACTCTTTGCCCTGCAATTTACCCGCGTCTTTCCAGGCTTGCAACAAGTAATAAATAATCAAACTCGCCATCTGGTTGCCGTTGAGCAATTGCCATTCACCCGCCTGGTTTTTTACAGCAGCGCCAACACGGTCGGCATCGGGGTCCGTGGCAATCACCAGATCCGCATCCATGGCTTTGGCCTGTTGCATGGCAATCGACATGGCCTCTTGCTCTTCCGGGTTGGGGTACACCACAGTTAGGGAGATTGCCATCTGGGGTGCTTGCTCTTTAACAATGTGGACATTGGTGAACCCAGTAACTCCAGCGCTTTGGGTACCAGGGGTGATCCCCGTTCCGTGAAGGAGTAAGCACAATTTTGAGGTTTCATGCTGGCGCTTGATCACCGCCGGATTGATGCTGTTGGCCTGGATGGCTTTGAGGAACTCGCATCCACTTCTGCCAATCATGCGTTGTTGGATTTCCATCAAAGTGAATGTCGGCTTCCGATTGGATTTAGGCTGACTTCGGCGACAATATTGGCATCGTGGGGTGCCACAACCTGTGATCGGTCGAACCGTAGGCCTTATAGCCGTTGTATTCGCGGGGATTGTGGGAAGCGGTAATCACAACCCCACTGTTGCAGCCCAAATGCCGGATGGCAAAGGACAACTCCGGCGTAGGGCGCAATTCCTTGAATAAAAACACTTTGATGCCATTAGCAGAAAAAATATCCGCAACGATGCGCGCGAACTCTGGCGACATGTTGCGGCTGTCGTGCGCAATGGCTACTTTGATTTCCTGTCCAGGAAAGCACTGGTTCAGGTAATTGGCCAAGCCCTGGGTAGCCGCACCAACGGTATAGCGGTTCATGCGGTTGGAGCCTACGCCAATGATCCCGCGCAATCCACCGGTGCCAAATTCCAGATCCTTGTAAAAAGAATCGGTGAGTTCGGTATCGTTGTTGGCATCCAATAAAGCCTGGATGGCTGCCATGGTTTAGTATCGTACCGTTGCCATCGGAGCCAGCTTTGAATCCGCTGGCGGGTTGGTGCATCAATTGCGTTTGACATGGTTGGCGTTTCGGACTGTTATCTCAATGAGAAGGTGTTATAGATCGGCGTAAAGCTATTTTTTTATCGATTTGTAATCAGTCAAACCTGAGAAAGCGGTGTAAATGCTTGGTTTTTTTTTCAAAATTTGAAAAAACAATCTGTAGGTAACTTCAAAACCAACTCTTTACTGATTTTAATGCAGATTTTGCACAAAGATGTGCTTGTAGGGGCTTTTGCTACCATACTTATTCTTTTTCCATTTCCAAATGACTGCGAATGTTCTTCATAGATGGCTTTTCCCGAGGCGGTAGCGCTTGCACGTGCTGGGTTTGGGTACTCAATTGCACAAATGGTTGTTCAACTCCCCGGTTTTGCGAAGCGACTTTAGATCGAGCGCAGTGAGTTTTTGTAAGTCTGTTGGTTTTCTTCCAGGATATTGAGGTTGTTTTGAATTTTGGGACTTAATCATTGACTTTGAAAGGCGATCCATTTTTGTTGCCACAAGGGGATGAAGATGGCGCAAGAGTCGTAGCCTGGGCTAGTTGAAGTTCGGTGCAGGTTGGGCCTAGAGGACTCGGATGTGGAAGTTTGGCAGCCCCAGATAAGGGAACCTAAAGGCGCTGATGGCCAGGAGACGTGGAACAGACATGGTTTTGATTTTATCAGATTAAATAGTCCTGGTTACCAGGTGATTGTTAAGAGTGGTTTCCGTTTTAGAAGGCTTTATTTGAGTTTAGAGTTCCGCATACCGCACGACTTTTGAGTTTGAAGTGAGTGCAGACTTGACACCCCAGGTCAATCTCCTGCGTCGCTATACTTCTCTCAATTCTTCACTCATAAATAATCACAGGTAATTGCCGCTTCCAGGAATTGGGCCACCGCAGTGCGGCCACAATAGTAGCGAAAGTCATCACCCAGGAGTGGCACTAAGGCCGAGCTGTACCAGGCATCTTCTACTCCAAAGTTAAGCAAATTATTAGATGAATTTCTAGACTTAAGAGAAAAACTCTGGTTCCTACGTCTACGGCGACTCTCGTCGGTCATCTCATAAGGCACCAAAACATGGGTCGGGATACCCGCCCCTGCGGATCCAGGTGACCGGAAGGTGGCGGGAATTCGGGGTTACCTTTGACTCCGTTCATAGGATTGTTAAGTAAGGTTTCCAATTAGGATCCATAACTCCGGCGGACTATAGGAGATGGGACGTTCATATTATAAACATACTTCGAGTTCCAGACCTACTCCACGTCACTAAGTGCCATGGCTAATTTAGCGTAGTCTCAAATGTTTCATCAGTTTCAGGTCCTCTGCTTCACCATTTGATTGGCAATGGAGATCAAACGAGCAGCAGGCTCAAAAGGTCCAATTCAAAATCGTCGCCCCAGACTCGGCAATCCACTTGTCTCCTCCACCGTCATGTCTACCCAGGTTTGCACTGCTTTTGGCTCGCAGGTATGAACTTGGACTTGGGGTCTTGCCAGGCCAGTGGTGGCTTGGCTGTTTTCATTTTCTTTCAGTCCGAAAACTCTCCACTTTCCCCAATGAGGGAACAATGCAGGAGTACTAGTCGGGAAGGCCAAGAGCTGATGGGTTGCCTTCCCAGTAGCCCCGTGTCTGGTGGCGTATAGGTGCTGGGGCGGGGGTTTTGTAAGCCTCATGACCCTGAGTGTCGGTTTTGCTCCACTCGCCTTCCGCTTCAGCAACGGTTTTGCCAAGAGCAATGGGCGTGTACTACACTCCACTGAACAACTGTTACTGGTAACTCACCGCCAGCTCTTTTTCAAGAATGATAAATACTAATCGGACATAGAACAACTGGTCACGTGAGGGATAAAACAACCTGTACATCGTGGCGTAAGCGGAATTAGCGGCTAGTGGCTCGCGAGGTATCGCTGACTTCCGTCACTGGCAATGACAATGCCGTGAAATGTTATCATGAGAACTGTTGTCGGGTACCAGGCGCAAGACCATACGGTATGGCAGCTAAGTGAAAATATAAGGCCAACATCGTGCGCCGCAGGTGGGCGATAGCCGGGTGCAGATCGGTCAATATCGAGCAAGGATTGAGCTCCGCTCAACAGGGACTTTGGCGCTGTAAGTGCTGGCGATACACTTGTCCGCGGCGTTGATCATCGTCCTTGCCGCGGTTACAACTGCTCAGGTACGTGAAGCCGATGGCTAAGAGCGCCCAAAGGGAATTTTTGATAGGTTAGTAAATTCATGTTGGAGTACTTATAAAGGTTAACAAAATAAAAGATGCGGGAGCTACCAGCGTAGCACGTTGATAAAAGCAAACTCAGTTGTAGAGTCAGGTGAGATGGAATACTTGATTGGGTGAAGCCACACCGAAGACAGGAGGAGTATCGTGGAGTGCCTTTTGCTGATACAAACGTAAGCTGCATCCTGAGGCATTTAAAGTACAAATTGGCGATCTTCTGGATAAAAATATCCCAGATTACTATATTTGTAAAAAAACTGAATGACAAAAATAAAATCAATATTCTGGTTGTTTACTGGTTTTAAATTGGGGTATGGCGTGATGATAAAAATCACCAAAGAGAGCAACCTAGCAACACCTTTATTCCCTATATTGTTTTACATAAAAACTCAGAAACAACACCGCACCTTAATGATTCGCTCAAAAACACTTGATCCTCACAGAAGTTGGCTGCCTGTTTGCTTCACTCTTCACTGCCTTCCGTTTTGCAAGGATGGAAGGCACAGCCACATTTATGTATTGACTGACGGCCTGAACCTGCGTAAAGACATAGAGCTACTCAGCCAAATTGGACCTCGTTCCCTCAGGTGGAGAAAAGTGGCCTTCTCTTCTCCCACCACAAAAAACTTAATAAATTGATCAACTCGTAGCTGTGTAAAGCCCAAAATACGGCGACAAAGTGGCTTTTTGTTAACCTACCTCTCCCAATTCCTGCTCCCCAACAGAGCATCAATACCCCCGGCGTTGCAAACTGGAAACGTATGTGGAAAGAACCGGCCGGATGTCTTGTAGCACACGAAGAACGCCTGCATGGACTATGGCGACACTTGACTTCGGAGAGTTCAAGTCATATTCGTACCGAAAACGGCAGGAAAGCTTTTTTGATTGCCAAGTTGCTCCTCAATGTTTCCGCCCAAGCTACTCTTCCCTGGCGATCAAAGGCAAAGCCGTGAAACCATCATCCCCAATCCACGACAAAAAGCGGAGGCCTGGAGTGATGAAATGAAAGTGGAGCGCGATAAAGGCGGAAACAGATCGGCGTCAACTATTCCTACCCGCTCGGAAAGGCGGTGGCTGGGGCGCAGTGATCACCTGAAGCAATGAAGGCGGGCAAAGATGTTGAAGATTGCTGCTACACAGGGCGTTGCGGATTGATAGAGTATTCGCATTACAGTGGAAAATTTTTAATTTTAAAAATAAAAAATAAAGCAATTCCCCTTTTGACCATTAAACACTGTACATGCCGCCTCGCTCAGGTGCACCGTGAACTCAAAAATCGTGGAAAACGACCAATTGGACGCCTGGCCCAAACCGAGGCCTGCTACCAAATTGCTCGTAGGTCATGCTGATGGAAGGCCGCAAACAAGAGCGATTACGTTTCAGCGAACCTGTTTTCGCGCATGGCTATGCCTTTTTTAAGGCTACCTCGACAGGAAACTCCCGGATTTACCAGCACAATTTCTTAAAGTCGCCCGAAATTACCGCCCAAAGGCGACCTGCGTTCTGATCATCATTTTTACCCGGTTTGCCTTCAAGAAGTGGTCCGCGAAACCATCCGTGAAGTCTGGGCAAACTATCCCGCCAAATGCCCTGATCAATCAGGTACCTGGCGAGATTGGCTGGCGCTTTTCGGCCGGTAGAAATCGAGAATACCATGGTGCGTACTGGCCCTGGAGAGCCGCAAGGAAGTGCAATGCCTGGTGAATACAAGGGCCTGAAACCGCCCCGATGAAAACATCACCGGTCCTTTACAACCTTCCCGAGCGCAACGAGGGCTTTAGCGACCATCCAAGCCTTGCGCAAGGTGTTTGGGTTTCCCATTTTACTCAATTTGCTGGAGGTGGAAGTGGATCAGGAAGGATATTACCGCCCGCAAGCCTTTGTGGTGGAACCCGATCACCTGATCGACGTAACGGGCATCGCCGAGTGTTTTGACACTGATCATACCGTACCTGAGACTTACCTGTTGAAAAAGTTTTTGCCCTTTGGCTCCAGTTCCACGCTGCTCTAGGGCACATCGCCCGACTTTTTCTGACTGGATGAACAATCCGCAGCAGGAATTTTCGGAGGTCTTTCAAGGGTTTTCTTTCAACCTGACTTTGTTTTGCTGGAAGACCGCAGGCAGTCGACCTTCGCCAAAGATCCAGCTGTTTATCCAGCACACAGCGGGAAATTG
>NZ_JADKCX010000070.1 GCF_016718685.1 Haliscomenobacter sp.
GCAAGACGAACATCAACTGGAGGAAATTTTGGAGGCATCCAAACACAAACCAATCGTCATTTTTAAACACAGCACCCGCTGTGGTACCAGTGAAAGCGCCAAACATACCCTGATGAACAATTGGGACTTTGCGGGCCATGAATTGGACTTTTATTACCTGGACTTACTCAGGTTTCGTACAATTTCCAATCGCATCGCCGAAGATTACAACATTACCCACCAATCGCCACAGGTACTTTTGGTCAAAGACGGCAAAGTGGCCTTCCACACCTCTCATCATCGAATCAGTGTGAATGGGTTAAGAGAAAATTTGTGATCTTTGAGAGAAAATCGCATTTCATGACACCAAAAGTCCTCGCCCAACTCGATCAACTGGATGCTGATTTAGCCCAATTGTTGGATAGACTCATGCAGGAACAACACTCGGTTCTAGCGCATAAACTTTCTCCGGAACGCTGGTCGGCCTATGAGGTATTGCAGCACCTGATGCTGTCCGAAGCTGGGTCTTTACGTTACCTCCGAAAAAAATCACAAGGCCTGAGCCAAATGAAAAAAGCCGGATTCAGGGCAGCTCTGCGCAGTTGGCTGGTAACGGTTATACTCAAATCCCCACTCAAGTTCAAAACCCCAAAAGGTACTGGCGTTGAAGTATTCAGTCCCGTGGAGAGTTTTGCCCTCTTGAGCGGCCAATGGCAAAAACAACGGGAAGAAATGCGTCAGTTTCTATCTGAATTACCTCTGGAAATTTTTGAAAAAGAAGCCTATCGCCACCCCCGTGGAGGTATGCTGACCATTGGGGGTATGCTGCAATTTTTCAAGGTGCATTTTGAGCGGCATTCTATACAAATTGCCCGTGCCATTTATGAAGTAAAACCGCGGTAAAGCTTCAGGTTTTGGCCAATTCAATGAAGCGTTTTTGGAAATACCGATAAGAAAACAAAACCAAAACACCGTATCCGCCCAGCATCACGTACACTGCATAAATCAAAAAGGTAGTGTAGGAGATATCGGCCTGGCCAAAGTTTTTGTACAACTGCAACCCAAAACTTCCCATATACCCCCAGGTATCCGCCAAAGTGACAATAAAACCTACTGTTCCTGGATAACGAAATGCCCCCAAAATCCGGTCAAAATAAATGCCATTCACCGGCACATAACCCATGTACATGCCTGCCCCTACACTCAACATCCACAATTCCACCCCAATTTGTTTGGTTTGAAACAACAAGGTACCTGCTACCGCGATGAGCACCCCCAAAAAAGTAATGCCGTTGATGATGGTGAAGGCGCGAAAATTATCTTTGACCCGAGCCATCATGCTGAGTAAGACCAGAATGCCCAGGGCAATGGGGGTTTCCACCTGTGAAAATACCGCCGCATTGCTTACGCCTTGTTCTTTAAAAATCTCGACTCCAAAATTGTCGCGAAAATCGCGCAACACCGTCAGCATGACAAACCCGATGATAAATAGCACAATGCCCTGGTAGAAGGTTTGTACAAAACGTCGGCGTTCGTCGCGGTTCATGGGAATCCGCACCGTGCGCAATTCCTCATCCTTCGCGTCGGGAGCAGGCAAGCGCATGAGTAAAGTGAGAAATACCGCAATGGCCGGTATAAACAAAGCCGCAGTAACCATAGGCATGTGAAACTCCGATATCCCCCAGTTTTGCATCACGTACAGGCCAACGGTTTTGACAAATCCGGACGCAAAAATAAACGAAGCAGTCAGGGAAGCCACTAAAATATCGGTCTGTCTGCGGCCTTCCAAAAAGCCCAACACCAGGCCGTATATCATGCCCAAGGGCAGGCCATTGAGGAAAAAGAAAAACATGTTGTACGGAGGCGGTACATACGCAAAACCCACCAAGCTCAAACCGGCAATACTCACCAACACCAAAATGTACCAGCCCCTCATCCGGACAGCCACTTCAGAAACCACTTTGATACCAATCAACTTCGACAATGCATAACCAAACACCTGTAAATTGACCAGCCAAATTTTATAACTGATCCCCCAATATTCCATACCTTCAAAAGTGGCGGCAGTAATGCCCTTGCGAAAAGCATACATACAAGTGTAGGTGCCAAATGCCGCTATGGCGGCCCATAGTGTAAGGGTAAAATCGCGACGAGTGATTGACATGGTTAGGGTGTATTTGCACGGATTAAACTTGTGGTATTGTGCACAAAATGAGCATTTCGCCGCGAAGAAAAGAGCAGGAAGGCAAAAATTATTGGAAAATTAACCTCCCTACCCATTTTCTTTTCTTAACGCTTTACAATGTCCAGCTTTTTGGCATCCTTGGTTTCATCGCGTTTCTTTTCAATCAACTCAATTTTCACCTCTGGATCGAGCGGACGACGTTTGGGCTGGAATGCCACAGCAGCACCCGTTAGGCCCACACCCAATACGGCCAATACAATCAACAAGGCCAGGCCCAATAGCCTGATTGCCTTGAACAATTTCGTTTTCATGGAAAAAATTAATGATTAGCCCAGACGGAGGAAAATCAAAGATTAGCCCTGCGAAATCGGAAGGAAAGAAGGAAAACTAGCAGACAAGTTCTTTGCTCCGGGGAAGCTGAATCAGGAGCAGGCGAGATGAAAGTACTGCGGGCAACAGGTCTTGCGCACGGGTTAATTGCTGCCATCTGGCAGTAAGGCTGTAGTTGTAAATTTGCAAATAGGCTTGAAAAGAAAAAGTACCATAAGTAAAAACAAGCCTGGTACGAAGACCAAATTCAACAGCACAGGGGATATACCGATCTGGTTGGCTCGGAGCAAGATCCACCAAAACAGTACCATCAGATCGAGTTTGCTGCGCAGTTTCTTCTGGACAAACCCAGTTGAAATACCCACTAAGCACCAACAGCACCAGCAATGCCGGTGGCTGTGAAAAACTCAAAAATCGGTGCTGAAATGCCTTCATTCTGCTGTTGCTAAAAGTTTGATAAACCAAAGGTAAAGATTTATAGTGCGCAAAAAAAGAGAAATAATTTTGCAAAAACGTTGTAGCTACAAATTTTTTTCTATTTTCGCCACGATGAAACGATTAGTCGCCATATTACTTTTGGGATTGATGCTATTCAATTCCTTCGGGTATTACCTGCTTTTTGCCTATGAGCGGCAACAGGCCAGGGACATGGCGATTGTCAATACACCGGAAGCATTGTTCGACGTCATCAAAATCAAAGTAGCGCTGTATACCTCCGTGTCCGACACCGACTTTGAATTCGTGGATGAAGAAATGACGGTGGAAAACAAGACCTATCAAATCGTCAAAAAAAGGATCAAAAACGATACTGCGGAATTGTATTATTTCCGGGATTTCCACCAGGAAGCCTTGCGCAAAACCCTCAATGACATTGTGGTTAGCCAGACCCAAGACGACCAGACTGGCTCCAATCAGCCCATCAAACATTTGCTCAAATCCTTTTTGAAAGATTATATTCACGACGAAGATTTTGCTTTTGAGCTTAACTCAACAGAATCCACAACTTTCGAGCCTTTAGTCCTCAATGCTACCGCTCACATTTTCAAAGCATCTGCCTTTCTGAGCCTCCACGCTCCACCTCCTGAACCAATGGTTTAATCGGCCCAATTTCTGTACTGGTTGAACATTTGTGCTATTGCACCTGATTTCCATTTCCAGTGGGCTATTCACTTTCCATTTCCTTTTTTCATTGGTTCAACTTACCATCAATGCCTCATATTCCCTTGGAATCCCACTTGCCGGGGATCACGGGTTTGCTGGAATACCGCAAGGATACCGCAGCACCCATCCGTGAACTCACACAAATCATTTTGCGTGGCCCATCCACTTTGTCGGAAGCAGAGCGCGAACTGATCGCCTCGTTGGTGTCTTCACGCAATGAATGCCGGTTTTGTACTGCCGCACACACTGCGGCGGCAAACATTCTATTGGGGGAATCGGAGACCTGTGCACAGGTCATTCATGATTTTGAACATGCTGCCCTTGGGGGAAAAATGAAGGCCCTCTTGGCCATCGCTGCGCTGGTACAACAAAGTGGAAAAAACGTCACCACAACCGCGATTGAACGCGCCAAAAATGCCGGAGCCAGTGATCGGGAAATCCACGACACGGTGCTCATTGCGGCCTTGTTTTGCCTGTACAACAAGTACGTTGACGGACTGGCCAGCGTGACCCCCAACGAAGGAGCATTTTATCAAAAACTCGGCGAGCGGATCACCTCTAATGGGTACAATCGTCTGCCTGGTGGCTACGACCAATTGAAAAATCAGGAAGTGTAACACCCTATTCATCCATCCGAAAGGCGGGTACCCTTACTACTCAAAATCATCAATTGAAGATGGTTTTAGATCGTCAGGTGTAGGTCTGTCTTTGCACCCAAATTTTTAAGACGTGAAAAAATCGTTACACTCACTATACTTTTGCTTCAAGCCATTTTTGGAATGGCCCAAACCATTAGTGGCACCATCAGCGATGCTGCGTCTCAAAAACCACTCAGCGGAGTCAACATCGGCATTCAGGGCAAAAACGAAGGCACGATTACCGATGCCGAAGGAAAATTTGTGCTGAACAGTTCAACAAAACCACCTTTTACGCTGGTGGTGTCTTTATTGGGCTATGCTTCACAAGAATTGTCCATCAACGCAGTAACCACCCTCAACATCACCTTGAATGCCAAAGCCGAAGAGCTGGATCAGGTGGTGGTTTCCGCTTCGCGGGTAGAAGAGCGGATTTTGCGCTCGCCTGTGAGCATTGAAAAAATGGACGCCAAGGCCATTCAGCAAAGCCCTTCCGCAAATTTTTACGATGCCCTGCTCAATATGAAATCTGTAGATTTGGTCACCAGCAGTTTGACCTACAAACAGATCAATACCCGTGGTTTCAATACCACGGGCAACAGCCGTTTTTTACAACTGGTGGATGGCGTGGACAATCAATCGGCGGGTTTGGGTTTTGCTATGGGCAACCTATTTGGGCCACACGATCTGGATGTACACAGTGTAGAACTCATCCCTGGTGCAGCCTCGGCCCTGTACGGCCCCATTGCTTTCAATGGCATGTTGCAAACCCGCACCAAAAACCCTTTTGATTTCCAGGGTTTGAGTGTACAAAGCAAAGTGGGTGTCAATCACCTTAACGATGGCACCGATTTTGGAGCAAAACCTTTCTACGACCTGGCCGTCCGTTATGCCAAAGCATTCAACGACCGTTTTGCCTTCAAACTCAATGCCGCGTACCTAACTGGAACCGACTGGTACGCCAACGATTACACCGATATTGATCCAAATACTCCCGCAGCCAGTCGTGGCCCCAACAACCCGGGCCGCAACGCCCTGAACATTTACGGCGATGAAGTAGCCCAAACGATCCAAGGCATTGGTCGGGTTTCGCGCACGGGCTACGAGGAAAAAGACCTGGCGCAATACGGCGTGTACAGCCTCAAACTCAACGGCGCGCTGCATTACCGGCTTTCCAACGGGATGGAATTGACGTATCAGGCCAATTACAACCAAGGCATTGCCCAATATACAGGGAGTAGCCGTTTTGTGATCAATGGGTTCAATTTGGTTCAGCACCGGGTTGAGTTAAAGGCCAAATTTTTATGTACGCGCCTATTCCAACAAAGAAAATTCTCAAGATTCTTATAATTCCCGTTCGCTGGGACAGCTCATCAATCGCTCCTGGGTCAAGGACTTAAACGGGAACCAGGTCACGCCTGATAAAGCCGATGCCACCTGGTTTCAACGTTACACTGCGGCTTTCAACGGCAATGTCAATGGGGTCAGCGCACAAAACCACCTCACGGCCAGATCCTTTGCTGACCAAGGTCGCTTGCTGCCGGGCAGCGAGGCTTTTGACGCAGCCAGCGAGCGTTTGATTACTACCCAGGGCTTGAGCGGCGCAGGGATTTACAGCCATTGTGGCCTGAAACACGTAGAAGGTCTTTATGATTTTAGTTCAATTTTCAAGGTGCTGAACGTACAAGTAGGCGGCAACATCCGCAGGTACACCCTGGATACTCAGGGCACCTTGTTTGATGACAAAGACAAAAACCTGAGCAACGATGAATACGGTGCCTTTGTGCAGGTTTCCAAAGACATGCTCAATGAAAACTGAGCTTACTGTATCCGGTCGTTATGATAAAAACGAAAACTTCGTGGGTCGTTTTACCCCGCGGGCTTCCGTGGTATTTTCGCCCGGCGAGCAACACCATTTTCGCGCTTCTTACCAAACGGGATTTCGCAACCCAACCATTGGAGACCAGTACATCAAGCTGAACGTAGGCCCGATCATCATTTTGGGCGGTGCACCAGTGAATTCCCAAGGTTTGAATGCCTATGAAAACTCTTTTACTGCTGCGTCAGTGGGTGCTTTTGCCAGTGCTTTTGGTGCACAAGTTGCACAAGGTGTACCTTTTCCCACGGCAGTGGCCAACAACAAAGACAAATTGGTAAAATCCAATGTGCCCTATATTCAGCCAGAACAAGTACAAAGTTTTGAGATCGGTTACAAAGGCTTCTTTGGCCAAAAAATTCTTTTTGATGTCAATTATTACCTGAGCCAATACCAAGACTTTTTAATCAACACGGTAGTCATCCGGCCCGACAGCGAAGTGCTTTTAGATGATGGAAAAGTGAATGCCGCCGCTGCAACTGACATTTTGGGCGGCAAAACTCAGGCTTTCCAGTTGTACACCAATGCCGCCGATCAGGTTTCAATTCAAGGCATCAGCGCTGGAGTGTCCTTCATTTTGCCCAAAAGTTACCGCTTGCATACCAATGCGACCTGGACCGAATTCAACCTACAGGATGCCAATCCAAACAACATCCCTGCTTTTAATACACCGAGCTGGAAAAGCAATGTAACGTTTAGCAATCCCCGTTTGAGTGATCAATTGGGCTTCAGCGTAGCCTGGCATTGGCAAAGTGCCTTTGATTGGTACGGAACCTTCACCAGTTTGACGCCAGGACGGATTGATGCCTATAGCCTGTTTGATGCTCAAATCAGCTACAAGGTGCCCAAACTCAAAACCATGGTCAAACTCGGCGCGGCCAACCTGACCAACAATTACGTGGTACAAGCCTATGGCTCACCAGCAGTGGGTGGCTTGTACTACCTGAGTTTGAATTTTGATGATTTATTGCGCTAAAACAGCAGCGTTTTAGTGTTTTGTTATAATTGTGCTACAGAATTTAGGATGGAGCTGCGGGTTTCGGGAACGGCAATTCCCTTCCAGACCCGCACTCCTTTTTTTCACGGTCCGAATCAACTGAGCTATGCAAGCATTTTCGCTAAAAAATAAAGCCTTTCCGGCCTTTGTACTGTGCATGTTGTCCTATTTGCTGGCAGGAACGGTGGCGACCTTAATGTCGACGTATCTTCCAGTCGCCATACCCGAATTATTGGGTAAAAGTGTCGACGAAGCCCAACTGGGTCAAATTGGCGCCTACCTCAATACCGCCTTTTTGGTAGGCTGGATGTTAGGAGGATTGTGCCTGGGCATAGTGGGCGACAAAATTGGCCGGATCAAAACGCTGGCTTTTTCCATCTTCGTCTATGGCTTTTTCACGCTGCTAACCGTTTTTGTCATAAACTGGGAAACCTTATTGTTTTACCGTTTTTTGGCGGGCATCGGTGTAGGTGGAGTACTGGTGTTCAGCACCGTGTACATCTCTGAAATCTGGCCCGAAAGTTCTCGTCCGATTGCCCTCGGCATATTGGCCGTTTCATTCCCAATTGGCATTGTGCTGACGGGGGAGTTTAAATATTGTTTTTGCCTATTGGCGTTCAGCCTTTTGGTTGGGCTTTATTCCTATGTTTTTGGCCGTAGTTACCCTTATGTTCATCCCTGAATCGGAGCAATGGCACCAGGCCAAACCCAAACAAATGGGCTTGCAAGAATCCATTTTTTCGGCTCCATATAAAAAGCGCCTCATTGCGGGATCCTTGGTTTTTGGTTCGGTATTGATCGGTTTGTGGGCTATTTTTTCCTGGTTCCCCACCTGGATACAAAGCCTTCTGGGCGCAGGGGTTGATGGCCAACAGGAGCGTGGACTGAGCATGATGCTGTTGGGTTTGGGTGGAATCACGGGCGGCTTTTTTTCCGGTTTTTTGATCAAAAAACTCGGCTCGCGCCACACGTTGATGTTTACATTTGCTGGTTGCTTTTTGGCTTGTTGCCTCCTGTTTTTGACCAATGTCCGTTTTACCCCCATCATTTACTTTGAAACCGCTTTACTTTCTCTATTCTTTGGCATCAGTCAAGGTGCTTTGTCCAGTTACATTCCGGAACTTTTTCCCATCAACATTCGGGCAACAGCTACAGGGTTCTGCTTTAACATTGGCCGCTTTTTTACGGCTACTGCCGTTTTTTTCGTAGGCAGTCTGGTCAGTTTTTTTGGCGGTTTTGGTAATGCTCTGCTGTTTTTTTCCATCACTTTTTTGGTGGCTTTGCTGGTGGCTTTCAACGATCGTGCACCTAAATCTGTACCTTCTTCATCATTAAAATAAATACCATGGCCCATATTTCCTTGCAAGATGGTGTACCTGGCATCCGCAGTTTGGTGCTGTATCGGCCCGATACGGGCAAACCTTTGTATGAATTGGCGCAGGTCTTGTTGCGTGCCGATTCACCCTTGAGTCCTGGCGAGCGAGAATTGATCGCCGCTTATGTTTCCGCCCAGAACGAATGTGTATTTTGTTCTTGCAGCCACGCCGCCGCTGCTCGCTATTTGTATCAGGATGAGGAACAAACCGTGGATCTGGTGCTGGCTGATTACCAAAGCGCGCCCATTTCTGACAAAATCAAGGCCTTGCTGAGCATCGCGGGTAAGGTCCAGGCGGATGCCCGCACGGTAAGTGAAGCGGATGTTGCACTGGCTCGTTCCTGCGGTGCCAGCGACCGCGATATCCACGATACGGTGCTGATTGCCGCCGCTTTTTGTATGTTCAATCGGTATGTAGATGGATTGGGTACATCGACTCCGAGCGATCCCGATGCGTATCGCCTCATGGGCGAGCGCATGGGTAGCTTGGGGTACGTACCTCCCGTTCAACCATAGTTTAACAGTTTATGGGAAAAGAAAGCTCCGATCGACCGGGACCGGGTCGAGCTGCTCAACCTCTCAACTTCTCAACCTCCTCAACTTTTATATAAAATCAAAACATGGCTTACATCAATGTACCCGAAGGCTTACCCGGAATCCGGGGGCTAATGGCATTCCGCCCCGAAACTGCTCACTACATCAATGGCCTAGCCGAAGTACTATTGCGAGACGATGACAACACCCTCTCGCGTGGAGAAAGAGAATTGATTGCTACGTATGTGTCACACTTGACCGACTGCTTTTTTGGTCAAAATGCCCACGGTGGCATTGCTCAACACTATTTGCAATGCGACATGGAATTTATCGACAACATCAAAGCAGACTATGCGGCAATGCCCATTTCGGACAAATTGAAAGCTTTGTTGAGTATTGCCGAGAGTGTACAACGCGGCGGGAAAGCGGTGCGCCCCGAACAAATTGACACGGCCAAAAATCTGGGGGCTATGGAAAAAGAAATCCATGATACGGTACTCATTTCGGCCTTGTTTTGTATGTGCAACCGCTACGTGGATGGACTGGGCACCAGTGCCAATCCCGATCGCCAGTTTTATGTAGATAGGGTAAGCTGCGGGCGGAAGAGGGGTATTTGCATTTTGATCCGCATCAATAAGCGCTTTCTTGTTTCACGATGTATTCCCTTCGCTATGCCATTTTATTGTATATTACCTAAAAATCAAATCATAATGGCAAAAAAGACCTTTTTACCCAGCGCTCCAAACTTAACACTTTGGATCATCGCCGTTATCATCGGCATGTTAGGCATTTTGACGCACTTCGTCGCTGTTGATCAGTTGTCGAAGTATAGCTATGAAATGCTGTTGATTGGCTTTGTCCTGTTGGTCATCGGTACCGCTTACCGAAAAATATAGGATCTCATTGAGAATTTTGGTGTGGGCAGTATACTCTACCCACACCAAAAAATCAGGTAGTTCAAAAAAAAATCATATCCCCACCGTGCTCAACTTCAATTGAGGCTTTCCTGTACCTTGCTTTACTTCATACGCCAACAACAATTGACCGTCCACAACCAATCCACAAGGGTTACTACCGTTGGCCGAGCCCTCGATCCAGGCCGTTTCAGATACGCTGTTGTTTTTGATTTTGCGGTAAGCCAATTGCGGAATTTCGCCTTGCACTTGTTCCCAGAGCATGACCGAAGTTTGGGCAGAACCCAGCAGAAAAACATTTTTGGCAGTTGGATCGGCGAGTATCAGCAGCTTTTTACCTTCGTTGGTCACCAAGCGGATACCCGGCTCTTTATCGGTTCCAGAAAACCACGCAATCAAGGCACTTTTGCCACTTCTTATGGAGGTAGCACCACTGTGTGGACAACCATTGATTTTCCATTGGTCGTCGTGTACAATTTGGGGCTTGGAGAAGGTTGCTGCGTTGTCAAATGAAGTCATGCGGGCAATGTCCCGAATGTCATCGTTGTTGTCGCGGTAATACACGTTCAATGCACCATTGGCATCTACCAGGAGGTTGATGTTGCAACAATCACATACCACAGGATCGATGACCCGTTCGGGTTGGAAGATGCCATTTTTGGTGATTACCAGGCGCAAATCTCTTTCTTCATGTTTGGTGCTATTGGCTACGTCTTTAAGGTAAGCCACCGCAACTTCGTCATTGGACATGAGGATGGCATCAAAGAACCCCCTGACGATACCCGTGGTTTTATCTGAATCAACCGATTGGGGGCTAGTCCAGGTTGTGCCGCCGTCTTTGGACTCACAATAAACGATGTCCAGGGATCGTCCGCCGCGTTTGGGTGGAGTGGAAGTTGCCGGAGCAGTGCTGCGGTTGGAAAAAACGGCCACCAGAGTACCATCTTTTTTGCTCAGCACTTTGGCGCGCATCAAGCGGCTGTTTCCGATGCCCGAGCCGGAGAAAACAGTTTTTTTTTCAGCAAAAGTTTTTCCCTGGTCTTTGGAAATGGCCAGACATAACGCCACTATGCCTTGTGCGTCTTTTTCTGTCCAGGTTAGCATTATTTCATTGCTGGGCATTTTGCTCAGCAATGGCATGGAATAAATTTTAGAAGAATCCATTTCCAACCCTGCCGTAGCTGTTGAAAAGGTGGCAATGCTGCGATTGGTGCAAGTGCTGCACTCGATTGATTCACTTCATCTTCTGGCAGGGCGTTGCACATCGGCATTGCGGCCATAGACAAAGTTTTTTCAACTGGTTCCTGGTTGAAAAAAGCAATAACACTCACTAGAATCAGGTAAAAAGAAGCAATCAGCTTGGTCATTGGAGAAAAATTTAGGTTCAAGTTTCGGATGTATGCTTATCCGTCAGACAAAAATACGGCAAATGGGAAAACGTTCAGTAATATTCGACGGTTCAGGGAGAATATTAGGCAGTTCATGGACAATAGAAGTCTCTCTTTTACCCAGACTCCCAATTTCTGCTATCTTTACCAGCGGATATCTAACCTGAACGGATAGTATGAAAAAAGGCTTATTGCTTGGCTTGCTGATCGCATATGTGACCAGTTGGGCCACACCACTTTTATGCACAAAGCAAGGTGAGCGAGCTGCGCATCACGGCCGATCTGGAAAGCCAAACCTTGCCAGCAATTTTCAACTATTTGGAGCAAAATCACCCAATACGGTTTTATTATCAAGCTGAAAACTTACCCAACACCCTATTTTCTTTCAATACTCGCGACTTACGCCTCGAAGACGCCTTACAACAACTGCTTGCTCCTACCCCACTCAGTTTTTTTATATACCGCGATCACGCCTTCGTCATTGCACCCAAAGCGTTCATCCAGGAAGTCTATTCTGCCGATTATTATCAGGCTTTGGAGCGGGGTTTGAGCGCCACTCCCGAACGCAATACCACTCAACAACTCATCTCCATTGGTGACATCCGCCAGTTAAAAGCTTCAGGCAAAGCCAAGGTGAGTGGACAAGTTTTGCAAGGAAAAGAACCAACTCCCGTCATTGGTGCGACGTTACGGGTACTGAAACTCGATAAAGGAACGGCTACCGACGAAAATGGCCGCTTTGAAATTGAACTCCCTGTAGGCAAGCACCAATTGTTGTTGCAATACATTGGCAATGTCGATTTGACCCAGGAAATTCAGGTTTTTGGTGATGGAGACTTGAGTTTGACCATGGAAAGTGCCACGGTGAATCTGGACGAAGTGGTAGTTGGCGCTCAGGCCGTAGATGCCAACGTAGAAAATGTACAAATTGGGGTGACCCAGTTGGATGTCAAAAACATCAACAAATTGCCTGCTTTTTTGGGTGAAGCAGACGTCATCAAAAGTTTATTGTTATCACCCGGGGTTAGTTCCATTGGGGAAGGCGCTACGGGGTTCAATGTGCGCGGGGGTGAGGTTGACCAAAACCTGGTGCTCCAAGACGATGGCATCCTGTTCAACACCTCTCATGCGCTGGGATTTTTCAGCTCTTTTCATTCCGACATCATCAGCCGGGTCACCTTGTACAAAAGCATCATCCCCGCCCAATACGGTGGCCGCCTGGCCTCGGTGCTGGATGTGGAAATGCGCGACGGCAATTTTGAAAGATTTCGGATCAAGGGTGGAGTTGGCCCGGTGAGCAGTCGCATTGCCGTTGAAGGACCGGTGGTTCCTAAAAAAAGTTCGGTGATTGTCGGTTTTCGCTCTTCGTACTCGGACTGGATTTTACAAACGGTTAGAAACCCGGAAGTACGCAACAGTTCAGCCTTTTTTTACGACGCCAATTTTCGCTACACCCACCGTTTGAATGAAAAAAACACCCTCATTTTGGCAGGTTATGCCAGTAAAGATGAATTCAGTTACAATCAGGACTTTGGTTTTGACTACCAAACCCTGATGGGACAAGCAATTTACAAAAAGATTTTTTCCAGCAAGTTGTTTTCAAAACTGTCGGCCACCTTGAGCAATTACGAAAGTACCCAGTTTGATTTTTCGGGACTGGATGCCGCACAACTCGACAACAACATTCGCTATTTCAACCTTAAAGAACACCTCACGTTTACCCCCCGTGAAGGGCTGCAACTGGATGCGGGCATTTCCAGTATTTTGTACCAAACCCAACCCGGTATCCGTCGTCCTGGTGGCGAGAACTCACAGATTGTTGACAAAACCCTGGAAACCGAACAAGGACTGGAATCGGCGGCGTTTGCCAATGCCGAATGGTCCCTTACTTCGGCTTTACAAATATCGGGGGGATTGCGCGTTGGATTGTATAATTTTTTGGGGCCAAAAACCATTTTTACCTACGAAAATCCTGTTTTGCCAAACCCTCTACAGATTACCGATACCACACTCTTTGGCAAGGGTAAAAACATTGCCACCTACAGTAGCATCGAACCTCGGCTATCGGCGCGTTACCGTTTCAGCAAAGATGTGTCGGTCAAATTAGGCTATAGCCGTACCGCACAGTTCATCAATCAAATTTTTAATTCAGCCTCCCCTACCCCCACTAGCCAATACCAGTTGAGCACCCGGTACATCGAACCCACCCGTTCGCACAACGTTTCCATTGGTTATTTCCAAAACTTCAAGGACAACCTCTGGGAAAGCTCGATCGAGGTTTACGCCCGTGCCATAGATGCACTATTTGATTTCAAAGATTTTGCAGATTTGAACGTCAACGAACACCTGGAAACGGAGCTTTTGAAAGGAACGGGGCGTGCCTATGGTATGGAATTGAGTCTGAAAAAGACCCAGGGCTTATTACACGGCGTATTGAGTTACACCTTGTCGCGTACCGAACGGCGCATCGAGGGCATCAATGCAGGCCGCTGGTATCCCAGTAATTTTGACAAGCCCCACGATCTGACGGTAGTGCTCAATTACCAGTACAACCAACGGCATACCCTGACCCTGAACTTCACCTACGGAACCGGACGGCCCACTACCGCGCCTGAAGGTAGCTACCGCACGCCAGCGGGGGTCCCCATTCCCATTTATTCGGATCGAAATGCCTTGCGCATCCCCGACTACCACCGCATGGATTTGGCTTATACAATTGGCAAAGATCATAAAAAGACCAATAAGTTCAAAACCAGTTGGACCATATCACTGTACAATGTGTATGCCCGGAAAAATGCTTTTTCGGTGTACTTTACCCAAACCCCCTTCACGGCCGCACAAGCCAATCGATTGGCCATTCTGGGCAGCGTTTTCCCTTCTGTCACCTTTAACTTTGAGACTCTATGAAATACCTGATGGTCATACTCGCTCTTGTCCTGCTTTTACCGGGCTGTCTGGATGAGATTGAACTCAAAAATCAAAGTTTTGATACCAAAGCGGTGGTCATTCAGGGAAAACTGGTGCAGGGCTCGCCGGCAGTAGTTGAAGTAAGCATTCAGCGTATTGGTGATTACAGTGGGTCTGAAGTTGCGACCTATATTGGTTCGGCGAAAGTCAGTTTATGGAATGCAGCTGGAGCGAGTGTTGAACTTGCCGAAGTGAGTTCCAGACGTTTGTACCAGGCCATTATCCCCAGCAACCATCCTACCTTCAAGGTACAAACTGGCCAGGCCTATCACATTCGGGTGACCTTGCTGGATGGTCGTCAATATGAATCCGAGCCAGAGGTATTGCTACCCAACCCGGAACTGGAAAAAATGGATTTCCAGCTTGCCGATCTGGCTTTACCCGATAAAAAAGGCTTCATTACTACTTCAACTTATCTGCGCTTTTGGGTCAATACCGCTTTGAAGGCAGCCAATTCCAGCGAAAAATCCAAACTGCGCTGGGAATTGAACGCGGTATACCGTTTGACAGACAATGCTAAGAAGGTTTGTTACAATGCCGAGCCGCAACGGGTGGAAAAAGTATTCATCTTCGACGGTGCGGCCTTCAATCTGAACAGATTGGATACTTTTTACCTGGCTGACGTAAAACTTGACCATCGTTTTGCCGAAGGTTTTCACCTAACCATTCTGCAAGAATCACTCACTCCAGCAGCCTACAACTACTGGAACCAGGTAAAACTCCTGGCCGAACGCAGTGGAAACATGTTTGAGGCTCCAGCAGCAAAAATTGCCAGCAACATCAAGAGTAGCACCGATCCCCAAGAGGCAGCTTATGGCTACTTTTATGCCACCACACAGGATACCCTACGCAGGTACGTCAACCCAGCACAAGTTGGCTCACCTACAAACTATTGCCCGCAACCGCCACAACCCCGCATTGGTCCGACCATCTGTGACAATTGCCTCTTACAAACGGGCAGTTCTTTAACAAAACCTGCTTTTTGGATTGAATAAACCGACTAATATGCGCAACATCTATCTGCTTTGCTGTTTATTGGGTTTTGTGCTGAGCTCGTCCAAAAGTTTGGCGCAGGTTGACCAATGCCTCGTCCACCTCGACAAATCCTTCTACGTTAGTGGGGAGCTGATGTGGTTTAACCTTTATCTACCGGTGGCCAATCGTGGGCATGCATTCACGATTCGAGTGGGAATAGTTGATAAAAATGGCGCAAGCATTCAAACATTTTTCATCGCCACTGAGGGCAAAAGCCAGGCCAATGGGCATTACAAAATACCTTACAATTGTAATTCCGGAGTATACCAGTTGGTTTTTATTGGCATGGAATCAAGCACAAAAAGCCCGGTTGTTTTGGCCAAAATAGCCGTGCCCATTTACAACGATTTGGAAAAATTGGACATTGTCAAAACCACAGCCCCCGAAAGTATACAATATCCCGTTTATACCTTGAAGGACCTTCTGGTAGAAGTCGAACTGAATAAAGAAGCTTATCAAAATCGCGAAACCGTACAAGTCCTGGTGCGGGTAAAAGACAAAAATGGCAACCCGGTTAAAGGCAAGCTCTCCGTTTCCGTTAGCGACCAAGCACTTACAGGAATGGCCATATTGCCCAAATCCAGCTTCGAACCAGGTCTTCCTTTAACCGCTAATACCCTCAGCAATGAGGTATTTACCCAGGTGAAACTCCACAATGAAGCCGCTGATCAAGGACAAAACCTCATTGCCATTTTTTTTCCGCAAGACTGGAAAATGGTGTACACTTCATCCAAGCAGGAAGTGTATACCGTAGAAATGCCCAGCTTTGTGGGCAGTAAAATATCCAGTTTCTGGGGCATCCCAATCCCGCCATTCAGGTGCAACTGTTGAATCCATTTCCATCCACGGCTAGTCCAGCATTGCCCTACACCCGGGCATTTTGCAATACCTGGAATTGAGTCGGCAACGCAAAAAATTTACCAGTTGTACGCAAGTGTAGAAACCCAGCTCAAGGACGGGGTAATGCCCGAAAGCAAGATCCCTTGTCCGCTGATCGCAGCCTGCGAATGTCCGAATACGAAGCTTTTGAAGATTTAGCCTTTTTTTCGGGAAATCTCTACACCCCCTTACCCTAAAACTCGAGCGCAAATCTGGGCGCTATCAGGCCAAAATGTACAATCCGGGCAATTTTATCGATTACCCCAGTGCGCCCATTTTTATCCTTGATGGCAAAGTAACCCGTGATGCCGATTTTATCGCCCGGCTCAAAACCAACCAAATTGAGCAGATAGACCTGTTTTATCAACCCGATCAATTGTTTGCGAATTTCAAAGCGATTGGTCGTAGTGGCGTGGTGAACATCCGCAGTAAATCGGGGATGGCCATTCCCGCAGATGAAGAAGCAGATGTATTTAGCATCAATGGCTTACAAACTCCGGTTGAGTTCCCTACCCTACTCGCCGATCAAATTCGTACGAAAGTTGGCCAGCCATTCTTTCGGCCACAAGTATATTGGAACCCCAACCTCGAAACGGACGCACAAGGTTTGGCGCGTTTTTCATTTGTCCAAACCGATGATTGGAGCCATTTCCAGATTGAGGTGCTGGTACAGGCTGAAAATGGTGCCTTCGGACGAGGGGTAGCAGAGTATAAGGTGTTGGCAATGAGAAAATAGCACTGCCTAGGGGTTCACAAACCATAAATCCTCCAGAGATCAGCTGTTTTACGCGATTTTTCGAAAAAGAGGAATTATCTGCGCGATCTGCGGAGGAGAAAATTATATTTTATGCATTATTTGAAAAAAATTACTTGTAGGAACTTTCTGAAAGCCCTGATAGTTTATGGAACTGTAATCAATTTTTATACTGGTTCGTAGCTCAAGGGTAGAGCAGTGCCCTGTTAAGGCATTGGTTATAGGTTCAAATCCTATCGAGCCAGCACAATTTAAATGTCGAGCGCAACAGCCCCGTTCTGATCGCGCACTACCCTACCCGATTGGCGTACTGGATCGTGCTCAAACAGCAAGGTGTAGTTTCCATCCACCGCCTCTTCCAACAAAAGATTCTTTTCTTTCAAAGTTTCCAATGGGCGCACATCATAAGCCATAATATACGGCATGCGAATGTGCCAGGCTGAAGGGATCAAATCGGCACAGTACACTACAGTCCCCTCCGCCGTATCAATGATTGGCAGCATCATGGCTTCAGTATGCCCATTGACAAAACGCAGGCGGATACCCGGCAGCCATTCCACATCTTTGTCGCTGGGATCAATCATTTCCAACACGCCCCAGTCGCGCAGAGGCATAAAATTTTCTTTGAGGAAGGAAGCCGCTTCCCGGGCATTTGGCCTTTCTGCCCAGGCAAAATGTAGTGGATTTGACCAATAGCGGGCCTTGGGGAAAGTAGGTTCAGGGTTACCTTTGGCATCGAGCTGAATGGCTCCGCCTACGTGGTCAAAATGCAGGTGGGTGAGCAACACATCGGTGATGTCTTCGGCACGGTATCCTTTCCCTGCCAAATCTTGCAGGAAAACATCCTGCCCCCAAGGAATGAAATGGGTACGAAACTTGGGGTCTTGTTTGGTGCCAATGCCCGTATCCACCAAAATTTTGCGCTTACCTGCATCGATCAGCAGGCAGCGCATGGCCCAGGTGCAGAGGTTATTTTCGTCAGGAGAGTTGAGTTTTTGCCACATGCGTTTGGGTACCACGCCAAACATGGCGCCGCCATCCAGTTTAAAAAAGCCGGAGTTGATGGAAATGAGTTTCATGCAAGAATTTTATCCACGCAAGTTGTAAAAAAGTGTTCTTTTGTCTAGAATTTTTTTGACTACAAAAAGAAACCGATGCCCAAGATCAAACTTCCCGTCTTTTTACCACCCGCCATTTTGTTGCTTGTATCCATGCTCTACAGTCTGTACGATCCAGCAGATTTTTTGGTGCAGGTCAGGGCAGCGAACGACTGGATTTTGTACCATTTCGGCTGGTTGTTTTCTGGCGGGACTTTGGTGTTTTTGTTGCTGTGTGTTTGGATATATTTTTCGCCGCTGGCAAAAGTTAGAATTGGGGGCAAAAACGCCCAACCCATCCTCACGCGCTGGCAGTGGTTCAGCATCACCTTGTGTACCACCATTGCCATTGGCATTTTGTTTTGGGCCACAGCGGAGCCACTTTATCATTTGCACACCCCGCCGGGAGGGATTGGGGTAAAAGCCAATAGCCCAGAGTCGGCCCGTTTTGCCATGTCCACCATGTTTTTACACTGGACATTTACACCCTATAGCATTTATACGGTAGCCGGTTTGATGTTTGCCATCGCCTATTACAACCTCAAACAGCCTTTCAGTTTGGGTTCGATGCTGTTTCCACTGATTGGGGAACGCAAACCCGGTGCCTGGAGTCATGCCATCGACGCCATTTGTTTGTACAGTTTGGTGGCGGGAATGGCTGCCTCTTTGGGTGCGGGAATTTTGACAGTGGCAGGCGGCATGGAGCGTTTTTTCGGCCTCAAAGACAGTCCGATGCTCTTGTTGCTGATTGCCCTGGTCATTGTGGCTTCGTTCATCATTTCGGCCATCACCGGGCTTTTTAACGGCATCCGCATTTTGTCCAACATCAATACGTATGCCTTTTTTGTGCTGGCTTTGTTTGTTTTGGTCTTTGGCCCCACGCGTTATTTGTTTCAATATGGTATTGAAGGCATGGGCGATTATGCCAGCACATTTTTCCCGCGTAGCCTCAGTTTAAAAGTAGACAAATCCTGGGCCGACAGTTGGACGGTCTTTTATTGGGCCAACTGGTTGGCCTGGACACCGGTAACTGCACTTTTTCTGGGGCGGGTAGCCATTGGTTATACCGTACGCGACTTCATCCATTACAATCTGATCCTTCCTTCCCTTTTTCGGTGGTTTGGATGGTCATTTTCAGCGGCAGTGCCATTCATATGGATTTTGTGACCCATACTGCCAATCTGTATGGCACCTTGCAAAGCCAGGGCCCGGAGAGTGTCATCTATGGCGTGCTGGATCAATTGCCCCTGGCGGAACTCACCGGGCTCTCTTTTTTGGCCACGGCATTTTTGTCGTATGTGGCGGGTGCCGATGCGAATACTTCGGCGATGAGCAGTTTGTCGAGCAGTGGTATTTCACCGGAAAGCCCGGAAGCTCCAGTTTGGATCAAAATCGTCTGGGGTAGTTTGGTGGGCCTGATTGCCTGGGTCATGGTGGCCAATGCCGGCATAGAAGGAATCAAAATGGCCTCGACATTGGGGGGATTTCCGGCGCTGTTTCTGGTGTTGGCGGTGGCGCTGGGATTGGTGAAGATTTTGTTGAAACCGGGGAGGTATATGTTAGAATAAAAAACAGGTCAATCTGTAACTTTCATAAAATACCACATTATTCCATTGTTGAACAACCAATTTGTAGTCGACTGTTTCTTTTCATTTACAATTACGATAAGCTTATCTATTCGCCTTTTTTCGTTGGGAAACACCCCAAACGAACCGATGAATTATGCTCTCATTTTAAAATCTCCAGCATGAAAAACATAAAATTCTTTCTTTTTCTGGTGTGCTCGTTTTGCTTATGTTCTAGTAATAATGGGCAGCATAATTTGCTTAAAATTATTGAGAACCAAAGGTATGGGTACATTGACATGAGTGGTAAAAAGGTCATTCCACCCATCTATCATAACCTTGGAGAATATAAAGAGGGCTTGATTGCGGTCAGGGAAAACGGGTTGTTTGGATACATTGACATGGCGGGAAAATACCAGATTGAACCCAGGTTTGAATATGCAACAGCATTTAGTCAAGGTTTGGCTTTAGTTTACGACCAGGGCTTTCCGTACTTTATCAATAAGCAAGGAGAAAAAGTGATTTCCTCAATTGGAGAAGCAATGAGTAGCTTTGAATATGGAGTAGCTCATGTATTTACCTCATCAGGCAAAGTGGGGTTAATTGACTCCAAAGGGTCATTTGTACTAGATACCCTTTACGATTATATCGGGTCATTTGATCAAGGAGTAGCGGTCGTATCAATACACAAGAAAGATTTTGTTACTAGATACGATGCAAAATATGGCGTCATAGATTCAACTGGAAAATTTATTGTCCCCTTTGGATTTTATGCAGAAATAGAAGGTTTCAATAATGGTCTTGCTAAAGTGGTCGGAAAACGCAAAGATTGGCAGGGTTTAATTGATAGAAAGGGGAAATTAATCCTACGCATATCAAAAGGAGAATTGGACCTTTATAACATCGATCAATTAGAGCGGATTCAAGTTCTATTGGATCAAAAAGTTAAAAAGGATGATTTATCATCTCTTTACCATGGCTTCGTCAATAAAAAAGGGGAACTGGTCATCAATAATCCTGCCAATCGTTGGGTCACATCTTTTTCAAAATCGCGTGCATTTGTGCATGAAAACGATCTGTGGCACTTAGTCGATACCAACGGAACAAAAGTACATCATGAGGCCTTTGATGAAGTACTTGACGGCATTTTTGTGGATGGCATCACCTGGGTAAAACGTAAAGAATCTTCCTTCTGGGAAAGTATAGATCAGACTGGTAGAACATTATTCAAATCCAATTTTAAAGCAATAAACCGGATCCCGAACTCAGACCTTCTGATGTACAATGATCCCTTTTTAGATGAAAAATCTGAATCATTGATCGATCGCTTTGGTTTGGCATCTGCGAATGGAGCTATCATCACCTCAGCTATTTATGCGCATTTTGACAGGAATGGTTACCAAAACGGTGCCTTATTAGTGATTGAAGATGAAAGATATATGTACATCACCCAAGATGGAAAAAGCATTTGGCAAGAGCCAAAGCATACACAAAACTGCGTTTTAAACATTGACTATATGCTGCGTGGGAGTTTTTATGCTGCCTCTGAACGACATCCAAGCGATAATGGTGGTTTTGCCAAAAATGACAATTCTCCCCAAGCCATTCATGCTGGTCTTGATTTTGAAGAGGGCCTTTCCATAAGTATTCGTCAAAATCAAAGCATAACAGAAGACTGCCATTCTGTGCTTTTTATCAGCAATTTAAGTAGTGGTGACCAATATTTTAATGCCCAGGATGGCAGATTGTATATGAAACTACAAGCCAAAGATTCGGCTGGTCAGTGGAGAGACATCGAGTATTTACCTTCTAGCTGGTGTGGCAACAGTTATCATACCTTGATCCTAAGAAGTCAAACCTATTGGTCATTTCCAATGCCAAGTTTTGAAGGATCGTTTTCAACTGTACTTAGAGCTGAGCTCAAGGTCATTGACCCCACAGACATGTCGAGCGACAAAGTCAAAAGAGAATACACCATCTACAGTCATGAATTCCAAGGAGCGCTAAACCCCGCGCAGTTTTGGAGAAAACTAGAGTATTCACCTTTGGGGTTAATGGATCCGTACGTGGAATAATCAATTCATCCCTAGAGTGTGCATCTTTCCCCAAAAACGCTTAATTTTGAAAAAACAAGTGCGTAACCATGCCGAATCCATCCCTTGAGGAAAATCTGCTCGAAATTCCAGATTACATCGAAAGTGTGTTACTACCCGGATGTATAATATCCGTAAAAGCTATTTTTGATGCCGAGGAAAACGCCCTAACCATTCAAAAGTTATTAACCAACATCAAAGAATAATCGTACCAATGGATCAGCGCATCATCAACCTCTACGACGAATACACCCATAAACCGCTCACGCGAAAAGCATTTATGCAACAATTGGTCATGCTGACGGGCAGTACTGCTGCCGCCATGTCCTTATTGCCCATGCTGGAGTCGGACTACAAAACTGCCAACATCACCACCGAAGGTGAGTTGTTCACCGAATACATCACCTATCCAGGCGTGCAGGGAGAAATGAAAGCCTATGTGGCCCGCCCTGAGAAGAAGAAAAAATACCCCGCTGTGATCGTCATCCACGAAAACCGCGGGCTCAATGCCCATATCGAAGATGTGGCGCGCCGGGCAGCCAATGCGGGTTATTTGGCCATTGCCCCCAATGCGCTGGCACCACTCACCAAACCGGGCATGACGGAAGACGAAGCTCGTCAACTGTTCAGCACCCTCAAAGCAGAAGACAACACCGCCAACTTCATGAGTTGCATTGATTACCTCCCCGCTCGTGAAGACTGGAATGGCAAGTTTGGGTGTGTAGGTTTTTGTTGGGGAGGCGCGATGGCCAATACCTTGGCAGTCAAAGTTCCTGCACTAGGTGCCGCCGTAGCCTTTTATGGTCGGCAACCTGACCCCAAGGACGTTCCGAATATCAAAGCGGCCGTACAACTGCACTATGGTGCCTTGGACGAACGGGTAAACGCGGGTATGGCAGCTTATGAAGAAGCCCTAAAAGCCAACAAAATTGTATACGAACAGTACGTCTATGAAGGTGTAAACCACGCGTTTCACAACGACACTTCCGAGGCACGTTACAATGCGGAGGCGGCCAAATTGGCCTGGGATCGCACCATTACTTTTTTTAAAAAGCATATCGGCTAATTTTTCATGCCAAATACAGTCGACAATGACTGGTTTTTCAAAAAAGGTTGACCCAAAAAGTCAGCCTTTTTTGGTCTTTGCACGATCATTTATCTACCCATGATAAAAATCACCATTTGGTTCTGACCCCTGTCATCCTGCTCCACATCTTGGACGCGCTACCTTGTGTCGAAACTTGACAAAGGTATGACAGTCATTTTCCTGCTCATTTTAGTTAGCCTCATCCTGGCGCTCGGTTTCCTGGGAGCATTCTTCTGGGCCGTCAAAGGAGGACAATACGATGACGATTATACCCCGTCTGTCCGCATTCTCCTTGAAGACGATAAACCAACTGACACAAAACTTTAAATCACGAACCTGATGGCACAAGTAGAGACATTTTACTACGACAATGCTATAGTACGTAAGTTTACGTACGCAACCATGCTCTGGAGTGTTGTTGGGATGCTAGTGGGCCTGATTGCAGCTTTTCAGCTGATCATGCCCGATTTGAACTTAGGCATTCCTTACACCACGTTTGGTAGAATCCGTCCATTGCACACCAACGCAGCCATTTTCGCTTTTGTTGGAAATGGTATTTTTATGGGAGTTTATTACTCCTTGCAGCGTTTGCTCAAAACACGCATGTTTAGCAATACGCTGAGTAACATCCACTTCTGGGGTTGGCAGCTCATTATTGTACTGGCGGCAGTTACCCTTCCGCTGGGCATTACCAGCTCCAAAGAGTATGCCGAATTGGAATGGCCAATCGATATAGCCATTGCTTTGGTGTGGGTGGTTTTTGGCATCAACATGTTTGGTACCATCATCAAACGCCGTGAAAACCACATGTACGTTGCCATCTGGTTTTACATTGCGACCTGGATTACCGTAACCGTGTTGCACATTGGCAACAACATCGAGATTCCGGTATCCGCTACCAAAAGTTACGGTATTTTCGCCGGAGTTCAGGACGCGCTGGTGCAGTGGTGGTATGGCCACAACGCGGTGGCATTCTTCCTCACCACGCCTTATCTGGGCTTGATGTACTACTTCTTACCCAAGGCGGCCAATCGTCCGGTATACTCGTACCGCTTGTCCATTATTCACTTTTGGGCCTTGATTTTCATCTACATCTGGGCCGGTCCTCACCACTTGTTGTATACTTCATTGCCTGATTGGGCGCAATCACTGGGTTCCGTTTTCTCCATCATGTTGATTGCACCTTCCTGGGGGGGGATGTTGAACGGCTTGCTGACGCTAAGAGGTGCCTGGGACCGGGTACGACAAGATCCAGTCTTGAAATTCATGGTGGTAGCCATCACCGCTTACGGTATGGCCACTTTTGAAGGCCCCATGCTTTCGATCAAATCCGTCAATGCCATCAGCCACTTTACCGACTGGACCATTGGTCACGTACATATTGGCACACTGGGTTGGAATGGGTTTTTGACTTTTGGTATTTTGTACTGGTTGATTCCAAGGTTATTCAACACCAATTTGTACTCACTCAAACTGGCCAACGCACACTTCTGGATTGGCACCTTAGGGATTGCATTTTACGCCATTCCATTGTATTGGGCTGGTTGGGCACAAAGTTTGATGTGGAAAGAATTTACACCTGATGGGTTTTTGAAATACGGCAACTTCCTGGAAACAGTTACCCAGATTATGCCGATGTATTACATCCGTGCACTCGGAGGTACACTCTTCTTTGCCGGAACGCTGGTGATGATTTATAACTTGATCAAAACCATCAAACAGGGTGCATTCATCGGTGACGAAGCCGCAGAGGCACCTGCCCAGGTGGCCACTGCCGATGTGCACAAGGAGAACATTGGCACCGCTGGATTGAGCGCCGTCCGATGCAAATGTTGATTCTGAGCGCCATCGCCATCTTGATCGGGGGCATCATCGAGATCACCCCAATGGTCATGATTGAATCAAACATACCCAAAATTGCCTCGGTGAAACCTTATACGCCACTGGAATTACATGGCCGGGACCTTTACATCCGCGAAGGTTGTGTGGGTTGCCACTCCCAAATGGTACGTCCATTCCGTTCGGAAACCGAACGCTACGGAGAGTACTCCAAATCAGGAGAATACATCTACGATCGTCCATTCTTGTGGGGATCCAAACGCACCGGGCCAGATTTGCACCGCGAAGGCGGCAAATACCCCGATAGCTGGCACTACAACCACATGGTTGACCCACAAAGTATGTCGCCGGGTTCGATTATGCCTCCATATCCATGGATGTTGCGCGATGAAATGGACTTGGGGACGCTACCCCGTAAGATCAAGGTACTGCGCTCTTTGGGCACACCTTATCCAGCTGGTTTTGAGGATCGTGCTGTGGCTGATTTGAAAGAACAAGCAGCTGGTATAGCTGCGCGCCTGCGCGCTGACGGCATTGAAGACGAAAAGTTGGAGAAACGCGACATCATTGCCTTGATTGCATACCTGCAAAGGTTAGGTACAGACATCAAGCCAAAGGCGGCAACCAATTAAAAATAGGGTTCGTGGGTTCGGAGGTTCGAGGGCTATTAGAAAGCCCTCGAACATTCGAACCTTCTGAACCTCCAAACCCTGAATCATGTACAAATACATTCTCGAAGGCGTAGGCGACATCAATTGGATGGCTGTATCCGCTCTGCTCACTTTTGTCACCGTATTTTTGGTGAGCGCAGTGATGGCTTTTCGCAGTCCCCTAGCCTACCTCAATAAAATGTCGAATCTTCCTCTGGACGATTCTATTCTTCAAACATCGGAAACAGTCATTCGCCATGAAGAAAAATAAGCTCAAAAAGCAAATTGTCATCACCATTTTAGCCCTGTTTTCTTCTTCGCTAGTATTCGCCCAGGGAGCCGCAGCTACCGCCAGTGGCACCTCCCAGGCCAATAGCGAAGTATACAATTCACTCCTGTCAAATGGCTTGATTTTCTTCGCTGGTTTGACCATGTTGGGCGCAGTACTGGCACTTTTTCACTTGCTAAGCATGATGATTAAAGTACAGCAGATCAAAATCTACCAAGAACAAGGCCTCGAAGCGTACCAGGAAAAGATAAAAGAAAGTCAAGAACCTCTCTGGAAACGCCAATACAAGGCCTGGACGAACGTGGTTCCGATTGAAAAGGAAAACACGGTCATGCTGGACCACAACTACGATGGCATCAAAGAGCTCGACAACAGTTTACCGCCTTGGTGGGTAGCGATGTTTTACATTACCATTTTCCTTGGTGTCATATTTTTTGCGTATTACCACGTTTTGGGCGGACCAAGCCAAGCCGACGAATACAATGCAGAAATGAAAGTGGCCGAACAAGCCAAAGCTGCTTTTGCTGCTACGCAGGCCAACCAGATTGACGAAGACAATCTGGAAGCCAGCACCGATCCTCAAGACCTTGCAATTGGTAAAACCATTTATTCAACCAACTGCGTGGCTTGTCACCTAGCCAATGGCGAAGGTAGTGTAGGTCCCAATCTTACCGATGAGTTCTGGATTCACGGGGGTGGCATTACCAATGTCTACAAAACGATCAAAAACGGGGTGCCAGAAAAAGGAATGATTGCCTGGAGTGCACAGCTGAAACCTGCTGACATGTACAAAGTGAGCAGTTACATTCTATCACTGCAAGGCACCAATCCACCGAATGCCAAAGCGCCGCAGGGGGAAAAGTATGTTCCTGAAACCGAGTAACAATTAATGGATTTTGGGGTTCGGGAGTTCGAAGGTTCGAAGGTTGAGGAGGGATCTCCTAGTGACCTTCAGCTCTTCGAACCCTCGAACTCCCGAACCCCCGAACTCAAATAGCCATGAGCGAAATCACCCCTTTTGAAGATTCCGAAGAATACCGCGACCACATCGCAACCGTGGATGACCGCGGCAAACGAATTTGGGTCTACCCCAAAAAACCGAAAGGAAAATTCACCTCAGCCAGAACTTATCTGAGCTGGGCATTTTTGATCTTTTTGTTTGGCGCACCCTTTGTCAAGATCAATGGGGAGCCCATGCTGCTATTCAACATTCTGAAGCGCCACTTCATCATTTTTGGGGTGAATTTTGCACCCCAGGATTTTCACCTCTTTGTATTGGCCATGTTGACCTTTGTGGTCTTCATTATCCTTTTTACGGTCATCTATGGTCGGTTGTTTTGCGGCTGGGTATGTCCCCAAACCGTATTTATGGAAATGGTTTTCCGCAAAATAGAATACTGGATTGAAGGCGATGCCAATGCCCAACGCAAGCTCAACAATGCCCCCTGGACCAATGAAAAAATCCTGAAAAAAGGAGCCAAACAAGCCATCTTTTTTGCCATTTCTGTGCTGATCGCCAATACCTTTCTGGCCTATATCATCGGATTGGATGAGGTACTTAAAATTGCATCCGAACCCGTTTCGCAAAACCTGGCTGGCTTCATTGCGCTCATGGTATTTTCTTTTGCTTTCTTCTTTGTCTTTTCCTGGATGCGCGAACAGATTTGCATCGCTATTTGTCCTTATGGCCGTCTGCAAGGGGTACTGTTGGACAAAAGTTCGATTGTGGTGCATTATGACCATGTACGGGGTGAACCTCGGGGCAAAATCAAAAGAGACGCACCCAAACCAGAGTCCCCCCTTACCAGCATCCAATCTTCGGTACGGCAAAGCGAACAGGCCGTAGCCCTGGAAATGGTGGAAGCATTACCCCATGCCGCCAATCCAATTGAAGCGGTACAAAAGAGTTTGGGCGATTGCATTGACTGCAAATTGTGCATTCACGTGTGCCCTACCGGGATCGACATCCGCAATGGCACCCAATTGGAATGTGTCAACTGTACCGCTTGTATTGATGCTTGTGACGAAGTCATGGACAAAGTACAGCGACCACGTGGGTTGATTCGTTACGCCAGTGCCACCAGCATTGAAACCAAAACCCAAAAAATATTCACTACCCGGGTCAAAGCTTATACTGCTGTTTTGGCCTTGATGGTCATCCTCAACATCGTATTGCTTTCGACGCGTTCCGAGGTGGAGGTTTTGCTGTTGCGCACGCCTGGCATGTTGTACCAAAAAGTGGGCACAACACACATCAGCAACTTGTACAACTACGAAATCATCAACAAAACGCGAGATACTTTCCCTGTTGAATTCCGTTTGGTAAAACCGAGCGGCAGCGTGAAAATGATTGGCAAAACACCGTATACCAAGGCTTCGGACATTACGAAAGGCGCCATGTTTGTGGAAATAGATCGAAAAAAACTAACCGGACGGAAAACGAGGATTGCGGTAGATGTTTATTCCAATGGGAAAAAAATTGACCGTGTAAAAACGAACTTTTTAGGGCCAATGAATTAATCGGTTGATAAAAGTTGATGAAGGTTGATAAGGGTTGGTGTTAAGATATCAACGAGATCAACCCTCATCAACTTTTATCAACCCTCATCAACAAAATAAAATCACCATGAAATTCAACTGGGGAACCGGCATAGCCGTTTTTTATAGCCTTTTTGTGATCACGATGGTCTATTCCGTGTATCGCTCGACTCAATTTGACAACAGCTTGGTGTCAGAGCACTACTATGCCGATGATTTAAAATACCAGGAAAGATTTGACAAGTTGAGTAACGCGCAAGCCTTGAAACAGGATTTGGAAATACAAACCGCCGAATCAGGTAGCCAGGTTGAGCTATTTTTTCCGGGTGAACTTGGGCGAGTTCATGGAGAGATTCATTTTTTCTGTCCATCAGATCAAGGCAGTGACTTTAAGGTGAACATCGCGCCGAACCTCAATCACCGTCAGGTTATCTCTACATCCGGGCTAAAATCTGGCCTATGGCGGGTGAAGGTAGACTGGAGCGACGGTAAAAGAGCCTATTACAAAGAAGAGGTCATTCAAATCTAAAACCATGCTCTATTCTGCATTTTTGCTGGGCTTATTGGGGAGTTTACATTGCGTAGGCATGTGTGGCCCAATCGCTTTGGCATTGCCGAATGCCTCCAAAGGTTGGGGGGCAGTTGCGGGAGCATTGCTGTATAACCTTGGCCGAATCCTCACCTATCTGTTGTTGGGACTAATCATTGGGGCTTTTGGCCGAGGTTTGTTTTTGGCGGGCGTACAGTCCTGGTTTTCGGTCATCCTGGGGATTTTGCTGATCGTTGTTGCCATTCTTTCTTTAAATGTAGAAACCTACATCAAGCAGTTCCCTCCGGTGCAACGCTTGCAAAACTGGGTGTCGCGCAACATGGCCAAATTGCTCCGTCGCGAGGGTTTACAAACCAATTTTCTGATTGGTGTGCTCAATGGTTTGCTGCCCTGCGGCCTGGTCTACGTAGCCATTGCCGGCGCAGTATTGAGTGATACCTGGATCCAAAGTGCCTTGTATATGGGTGGTTTTGGTGCGGGCACTTTACCATTGATGCTGGGCACTGCCCTGGCTGGTCAATTCATCAGTTTAAATTGGCGGCAACGACTGCGCAGGTTAAGTCCCATCTTGTTGGGGCTATTTGGCTTGTACTTTATGGCGCGGGGCATCAATTTCCATTTGCCCGAGACGATGCGGTTTTGGGAGATTGGGCAGGAGATTCCGGTTTGTCATTAGAACTTAAAAAATTAGGGAACATAACTCGTGATTAAGGCCCTGCGGTTACTCACATGTGTTTTTAACTCAGCGAGCGCATTGACAAAAGAAGTGCTGCTGCTGATGTAAGTATACCCGCCTTGTTCACCATTGGCACCAACCACGTAGGGAGAAATCAGGCTATGGTATTTTTCAAAAAGGGCGTTCATGGCGCTTTCGGTGAATACATTGTCTTTAAATGATTTCAAGTAGCTTTTGTAAGTCGCCAGATAGGTCGGGTCTTCGGCCACATACTTCAACAAAGGCCAGGTACTGCTGACTTCATTCATGCTCAAAGACACCGCGTTGCGCCCCATCCCTCCGGCACCCGAGCCTACACTGCCAGATATACCAGGATTTCCACTCAAGGCTTCGTTGTGGTCCCAGGGAATCCAGGTCAGTTTATCCTGGGTGTGGTTGTACAAATAGTAGTTGTGGGCAATAGCACCGTAGCTATCCCAGTTCACAATGGCGTTGTTGACCGCCAGGTATTTTAAATAATGATCCACATGAAAAGTGGCCTCCAGATTCGAGCGCCATTGCGCTGGGTTGCTGCTGCGGGTACTGCTGTTTAAGGCACTGATAAAAGCTTGTACATCCGTATAATCTGCCGCTTCTTCGTTTTTCTTTTTTTCAAACTCAGCCTGGATAAACGTGGCAAGTCTGGATTCTGGCTTGTACACATTGCCTTTTTCTTCGCCAAACTGACTTTTGACCATGTTGTCTTCTGGGATTTCCACCCGGTATACACACCACAGTATTTTAAGCCAGCCCCAAAGTCGATGTACACGCGGTAAAATGCGGTTTGAGCAGCTGGCACCCCCGCCATGCGAAAAATATCCGCCGCTACTTTTTCACGAATCAGGGATTGATCCTTGGCCCCTGGTGAAAAAGTGAGCTCTTCAAAACCATAAAAATGCTGGTTTTTGATCCCGGGGTATTCATCCTCAAATTTATCAAAATTCAACCTGAAAGGTAATTTATAGTTGCCCTGCCCCCAGGCCTGATTCAACGTAGAATTGCCTTTTAGACGAAAACCTACATTTTTCCAGGTCTTGTTGTTGAACTTCAGGGTTGCGTCGACGTATTCCGATTCCGTGTTCACCATGCCTCCGCCCGCATTAGCCCGGGCACCAAAATCGTAGCCAAATATCGCTTTCATGTTGTTGCGTATAGCCGTCCATTTATCCGTACCCAGCGTAATCTCGATTTGGTTAACGGATGATTGGGGAAAGACTATGGCGTAGTCTGGAGTAACGTTACCGTGGCTTGATTCCGCCCAATCAGCATTATAACTTTGGGGATCAATCTCGGTCACATCAGGGTTGGGGTTGTCGATGGCAGCATCTTTGGAACAGGAGTTGACGCCAAGGGAAGCCAATAATACAATTGCGACAAGTGCTGAGTACTTCATAGATTAGAGCTTGAGGATGTAGATATAGCATTTTAAAGGTAAGGCGGATGGGGTCGTTTTGTACTCACTTGAATTTATTTTTTCTTGCTTTTGTGATTTTCGCCCCTTTCTTGCGAATAATGAGGTAAAGTTTTTTCACTCAAATCTTCCGCAGGATGGATACAGCAAAATTGTTTGTAGTTGTTATGATTACTTTAGGACTCGCTGCCAACTGGTTCTCAACCCTGTAATGTTATGCCAATAGAAACACCAAGCCAGGTCTTCCAGGAACTTGTCGAGCAACACCGTGGCATTTTGTTCAAGGTGGCTAAAGCGTATTGTCCGAATGAAGAAGAGCAGCAGGATTTGGTTCAGGAAATGATGATTCAGATTTGGCAGTCCTTGCAACGCTACGATCCACGATACAAAATCTCCACCTGGTTGTACCGGATTGCTTTAAATGTAGCCATCTCGCACTTCCGGAAAAACAAGGTTCACCAGCGCAAACAGGGCACCCTCCAGGGCCAAACACCTTTGTCAGAGGATTCGGATCAACCTGAAAAAGAACAACAACTCAGGTTGCTGGAACAATTCATTGAAGAACTCAAAGAATTGGATAAAGCCTTAATGGTTTTGTATTTGGAAGATCGTAGCTACGCGGAAATTGCGGAGATTATCGGAATTTCGGTAAGCAATGTAGCGACCAAAATTGGCCGCATCAAAGACAAGTTGAAACAACGTTTTTCACAACAAAAAATCAGCTAAAATGGACGATAAAGAACTGAAAGCCTTGTGGCAAACTCAGGCGCTAAAACTTGAAAAGAATATCTTGCTCACCCGGAAATATGCTGAAGAGATCAGCAAAATGAAGGTGCAGTCGGCCTTGGCCTCAATGAAATCACCTAAAATATTCACCATCATTGTGGGTATTCTATGGGTCGGTTTTGTGGATTTTTTGATCATCGGTGCCTGGCAGTCAGGGAGTGCTTTTTTCCTGGTTTCAGCAACCATTCAGGTTGTTTTATCCAAATTGGCCCTTGGCATTTACCTTTACCAATTGGTACTCATTTCCCAGATCAACCTGGGTACACCCGTGTTGGAGGCTCAGGAAAAAATTGCCAGTTTAAAAGCATCAACACTTTGGGTGGCCCGACTTTTGTTCCTGCAATTACCGATTTGGACTACGTTTTACCTCAATGCACAAATGCTGAAACAACCTTTATCCCTGTTCATCAATTTATTGATTACTGCTTTGTTTACTTGGGCCGCGCTTTGGCTCTTTTTCAACATCAAATATGAGAATCGAGACAAGAAGTGGTTCCGCATGATTTTTGAAGGCAAAGAATGGACACCCATGCTACAATCGATGGAGTTTTTAGATGAAATTCGGTATTTTCAAAAAGATGAAGAATACGTGTGAGGCCATCAACGGCGCTTAACGTTCCACTTCCAAAATCACCCGCTGGTAGCGAATTAAGGATGGATCCCCGGCATCTTGCGGGGGGGTCTTGTTTTTGTAGGGGGGTTTGTCTCGGGCGCTGGGGGGGGGCTTTCGGTGAGTGCAATCAAAGGATAATATTTGCTTTTGCTTTCATTTTAGTAGGCAATTGTTGGAAACAAAAAGGCACCAAGAGAACCTTTCCCCTTGATGCCTTTTTGTTTGTATTGCGGTATAGGTAGTTCTGCTATTTTTCGCTCAAACTCATCCGAATCTTTTTCTCCAAATCACTCACGGTTTCTTTGAAAAACGGATCTGTTTCCATCAAATCCTGAACCGTGCGGCAAGAATAAATTACAGTACTGTGGTCGCGGCCACCAAAAACTTCGCCAAGCGCCTTTAAGGAGCGGTCGGTCATGTTTTTGGCCAGGTACATGCTGAGCTGACGCGCAATCACGATCGAACGTTTGCGGGTTTTACCGTTGAGGGTTTCTACAGGAACTTTGAAATAATCCGCCACCAGTTTTTGGATGAACTCCACCGTGATTTCTTTATTGATCTCGGTGACAAAGTTCCGCACCACTTCTTTCGCCAAATCGATATCGATCTCGCGGCGATTGAGGGAAGACTGGGCAATCAGACTGATCAGCACCCCTTCCAACTCACGGATGTTGTTTTTGATGTTGTAGCAGATGAATTCGGTGACATCCTGCGCAATTTCCACCCCTTCCTGCATCATTTTGTATTCCAGGATGGCGATGCGGGTTTCGAGGTCTGGCGCTTGCAAATCCGCCGAAAGTCCCCACTTAAAGCGAGAAATCAGGCGCTCCTCCATGTCCTGAAGGTCCTTAGGTGGCCGGTCAGAAGTCAGGATGATTTGTTTGCCGTTTTGGTGCAGTTGATTGAAAATGTGGAAAAGATGTCTTGGGTCTTTTTCTTGCCTTCCAAAAACTGAATATCGTCTACAATCAGCACATCGATGAGTTGGTAAAAAGTCACCACATCATTGATGGCATTGTTTTTGATCCCGGCGATGATCTGATTGGTAAATTTTTCCGACGAAACGTACAACACGGTTTTGGTCGGGAATTTATCCAAAATTTCGTTGCCAATGGCTTGTGCCAGGTGGGTTTTACCCAATCCTACATTGCCAAAGATAACCAGGGGGTTGAAAGAAGTTTGTCCAGGTTTGCGCGAAATGGCATGACCAGCCGAGCGCGCCAAACGGTTGCAGTCTCCCTCAATGTAATTGTCAAAACGGTAGTTGGGGTTGAGCTGAGGATCGACCTTCATCTTTTTGATCCCTGGAATGACAAAGGGATTTTTGATGGAATCGGTATCCACATTATTGTAGTAAGGCACCTGGTCGGAGAGTGATACGGAACTGCCATTGCCATTGGGGTAGTTATTCCCCATGCCATTTCCAGCAATAGATTTACGTCTCTCCTCTTCACGAGAATCACTTACTAAAATCTGATACTCCAGGCGACCTTTGTCACCCAGCTGACTACGGATGCTCGTTTTGAGTAGCGACACATAGTGCTCTTCTAACCATTCGTAAAAGTACTTGTTGGGTACCTGAATGGTCAGCGCGTTCCCATCGAGCCGTACGGGCTTAATGGGTTCAAACCAAGTCCTGAACGCCTGCATATTAACATTGTTGCGAATGTTTTGCAGACAGCTCTCCCACACTGTAGCATGATCTTTAACCATTCTCCAGAATCTTGCGCCAAAGGCGATAAACAATAAATAGTCTCAATTTGTAAAAGAGAGCGTATCAGTAAGTTAGTAAAATGATGTGGCTGATCAATCGCTTTAGTTTCGCATCATGTTCAAACCGTTCCTTTTATCGGAGGATTACAAAGATCACAAAAAGAATCGGATTGGGGAAATCCGTTCGTCGACTTTTTTCCTTTTTGAGCGGCAAAAAAATGGAACTGCCTGTAAACCTTTGGGTCTAGCGCCAAATATTTTTTTTGGGTGTATAACCTGACTTCTAATTTAACGCCGCTGTCATTTTGTTCAAAATTTTTTGTTGTGGGGTTCTGCTTCAATCGCAATTTGTTTGGTTAATTTCCCAGCTCGCGTTGCAGGTAATATGCAGCGTTTTCGGCCACTACAATATCCAGTGGCAAGTGTTGAACCCGGGGCAATTGTTTTTTAAAAATAAAATAGTCCGTCAGGTTTTTAATCGCCGAGTACCCCTGGTAGCCAGCATTTTGATTGATTAAAAAATCTATTTTACCCTCATGCAAGAAATGGAGATTACTGGGCAAGAGGTCAAAACCCAGCATGCAAAGATCGGCAAAAGCCTCCTCTTTGATGGCTTCTACCAGTTTATAAGCACGTGAGTTGCTAACAAACACCGCTTTTATGTTTGGATATTGTTGGATAAGGCCTTGCATCAGTTTTTTCAGGTATCCCGGGTTGTCAAATTCCTCGACGTCTCGACGTACGATGGGTAGCGCACGGGCCCGGTTTTGATCAAAATAATGCCGCAGTCCGCTTTCTTTGTCCAAGAGGTGTTTGGCATTGGTGGTTTCTTTGTCCAGATTGATTAACAATACTGCTCCGTCTCCGTCAATGGCGTAGTGGAGCAGTTTGCCCGCCAGCACACCGCTTTGGTAAGAGTCTTGCCCGATGTAGGACAACACATGAGGATGCTCCACATCCGTATTGATGAGGATGGTTGGGATCTGCGCCTGTGCGCAGAGGTCCAGAATAGTCAAAGATTCTTTCAAAAAAATTGGCGGAAAAACCAGCGCATCGGGTTTTTGGGCGATGATTTGCGTAGCCTTGTTCTGAAAATCCTGTGGACTAAATAGATCAAAAGTTTGTTCGCAAAGAATTACCCCATAATGTTTGACAGCGCGTTGAGCCCGGCGCATGCCGAGTAGTGGTTGATCCCAATAAGGATCACTGTGCAAAGTAGGCATCAGCACGCCTATATTAATGCTGCGGTTGAATGCAAGGGTGCTGGCGATGAGGTTGGGTTCGAAATCGAGTTCTTGCATGACCTGCAAAATCTTTTCCTTTACATCCTGCGAAACCCTCCCCCGGTTGTGAATGACCCGATCCACCGTGCCTACCGACACGCCCGCTTGTTCTGCAACATCTTTGATCGTAACCCGCTTACTCATTGAATTCACTAATTTCAAAACATAATTTTAGGGTGTGCGCACACGCAAAGGTAGAAAAAAGTCTGTGTTCGTACACACTGAAAATTTTTTCTTGCGTGTGCGCACACACGATTCAAAAAATTGCCTACCTTTGTTTCAACTTAAGGTAAATAAGATTAAAGCGCTTATTTTCGCCAAAACCTTAACCAAACATTGAATACAAGTGAAAAATAAGGCAGTCATTGGCATCGATATTGGCGGAACAGGCACTAAACTGGCTATTGTAGATGAAGAAGGTCGCATTTTGGAGCGCAGCAGTTTTGATACCCAAGCCCAAAAGGGAGGATCAAGTTTTATTGCAGCCATCGCCGATGCAGTCGTCGAATTGCAACAGCGTGTCACTTCTTCCCATACTATTTTAGGCATTGGCATTGGAGCACCTGCTTGTGATGAACTCGCTGGCACCATTTCCGGAGCAGCAAATTTACCTTTTACCGAAACTTTGCCCGTTCGACAACTGGTGGAAGAACAATGTGGCTTGCGGACTCGTCTGGCCAATGATGCCAACGTTGCCGCCATTGGCGAAGGGCAATTTGGAGGCGCCAAAGGCATGTCCAATTATGCACTCATCACCCTGGGCACTGGTTTGGGATCGGGGGTGATTGTAGACGGCAAAGTGGTGATTGGCAACCACGGCCTGGCCAGTGAATTTGGGCACACCTTCGTGGTGCGCAATGGCCGCAAATGCGGTTGCGGACAAAATGGCTGCCTGGAAACCTATGTTTCCGCAACGGGCATCAAACGTACCGTTTTTGAACTCATGAGTCAGTACACGGTCGACAGTCCTTTGCGCAATTACAGTTTCCATCAGCTCAGCGCCCGCGACATTACCCAGGCGGCCCAGGCCGGAGACTTTCTGGCCCTGGAAGCGTTTAAACTCACTGGTGAAACACTGGGGTACAAAATTGCCGACCTCATTGTATTGTTCGATCCCCAGGCGGTTTTTCTGGCCGGAGGATTGGCCCTGGCTGGTCCGCTGATTCTGGATCCCGCCCGCGAAAGTCTGGAAAAACATACCATCGCCATGTTCAAAGGCAAATCGGAGTTAAAGCTATCTGAATTGGGTAGCGAAGACGCCGCTTTACTGGGGGCAGCATCATTAATTTATAAAGTTAATTCGGTTCGAGGGTTCGAAAGTTGAAAAAACCGCACCCCGAACGCCTTCGAACCTCCGAACCCGAAAAAACCAATACGCATGGACTTTCTTAAATACCAACTCAAGTCGGTAGAAAAAATTCCGACCAAAGTTTGGGCAGATGCCCGTGAAGGCTCAAAGCACGTAGCCCAAACCATTGCTTTAAGCATTCGCCAAAGGCAGCAGGAAGGAGAACACATTGTGCTGGGTCTTGCCACCGGCTCCTCTCCTATTCAGGTGTACCAGGAATTGGTGCGCATGCACAAAGAGGAAGGGCTCAGTTTCAAAAATGTGATCACCTTCAACCTCGATGAATATTACCCGATGAAACCCGACGCGCAACAAAGTTATGTGCGCTTCATGCGGGAGTATCTCTTTGACCACATCGACATCAAAAAAGAAAACATCCATATCCCCGATGGGACACTCCCCATTGAACAGGTAGAAGAGTACTGCCGCCAGTACGATAAAAAAATTGAATTATTGGGGGGGATCGATATCCAGTTGCTAGGCATTGGCCGTACCGGACACATTGGATTCAACGAACCAGGTTCCTGGGATACGTCCGATACCAGGATGGTTCGTCTCGATGCCCTGACCCGTAGGGATGCCCTTAAAGATTTCCCAAGCGAGGAAGACGTCCCCTACCGCGCCATGACCATGGGCATTCGCTCCATCCTCAGAGCCAAAGCCATTCACTTGCTGGCCTGGGGACAGCACAAAGCAGAAGTGGTAAAAAAGGCGGTGGAAGATGAAATTACGCCTTCGATTCCTTCTTCCTTTTTGCAAAAACACCCGAATACCCGTTTCCATGTAGATACCGGAGCAGCGGAGAACTTGACCAAATACGAATCTCCCTGGCTGATTGGCATTTGCAATTGGGATGATGACCTGATTTGTAAAGCCGTCATTTGGCTGTCGCAAAAAGTAGGTAAACCCATCCTCAAACTCACCAGCGAAGATTACAACGAGCACGGGTTGAGCGACCTCACCCTGGAATACGCTGCAGCTTACGAAATCAACATCAAGATATTCAACCGCCTGCAACATACCATCACCGGCTGGCCGGGAGGAAAGCCCAATGCCGATGATAGCACCCGCCCCGAACGGGCCAAACCCGCCAAAAAACGGGTCATCATCTTCAGCCCACACCCCGACGACGATGTAATTTCGATGGGTGGTACCTTTTTGCGCCTGGTGGAACAGGGTCACGATGTACACGTTGCGTATCAGACTTCGGGCAACATCGCTGTACATGATTATGATGCCCTGCGTTTTGTCGAGTTTTTGCAAGAATACAACGACTCGGGTGCCAACAACGGCTTCAAAGATGAATTGGACAAAAAGTACAAAAAGATCCTCAAGTTTTTGAACAACAAGAAGTCGGATGAAATGGACATCGCCGACGTTCGTTCCGTCAAAGGGCTGATCCGGCGGGGAGAAGCACGCGCCGGGGCACGTTATTGCGGCCTCGACGATGACCATATCCATTTCCTCGATTTGCCCTTTTATGAAACGGGGCGTACCCGCAAAAACCCCGTGGGTGAAGACGATGTCAAAATCATCGTTGATTTGATGGAAAAAATCAAACCGCATCAGGTCTTCGCAGCGGGCGACCTGGCTGATCCACACGGTACCCACCGGGTTTGTTTGGATGCCATCTTTATGTCCTTCGAAAAATTGAAGGAAGAATCCTGGATCAAAGATTGTTGGTTGTGGCTGTACCGTGGTGCTTGGCACGAATGGTCTACCCACGAAATCGAAATGGCCGTGCCGATCAGTCCGGAGCAGTTGCTCAAAAAGCGTCGGGCCATTTTTATGCACCAATCGCAAAAAGATCGCCCCCCCTTCCCCGGCAACGATGAACGTGAATTCTGGCAACGTGCCGAAGACCGCAACCGCGAATCGGCGCATATTTACCGCCAATTGGGCTTGGCAGAATACGAGGCGATTGAGGCGTTTCGGCGCTGGAAGTTTTAATGATCGCAGGAACCTTCTTTTAATTCTAAGGTGAATCTTTAGTGTCTTAGGTTTCTTAGGTGGTGAAGAAAGTTTTTTTACCACCTAAGAAACCTAAGACACTAAAGATTCACCTTAGAAAAAGTCTTTCAAATCAGATTGCATGAAACAGCTTATTGTTTGTTTGTCCCTGTTTTTGAGTGTTTTTGCTACTGCCCAATCCCCTACCCTTCCCATTATTCCCCTTCCCCAAAAAATCACGCCCGCAGCGGGGCAGTTTGTGCTCAGTGCAGCGACCAGCATTCGTTTTGACCTCAACAACGAACAAGTAGCGCTGGCCGCGAATTATTTCAACCAATGGTTGAACAGCTACGCGGGTTATGCCCTCCCTTCGAGCAACAAGCAGGCAAAAAACGTGATTGTCCTGGAGTTGAACCAAAGCGTCAAACATCCTGAGGGTTACCACCTGCAAATCAGTCCTGGCCAGATCCTGATAGAAGCCTGGCAACCCGTAGGCTTGTTTTATGGCATTCAATCCCTGATGCAACTTTTCCCCGTTCAGGCCAGTGCACAAATCAACCTCGCTGGTGTAGACATCCAGGATCAGCCTGCCTTTGGTTACCGGGGCGTCATGCTGGATGTAGGCCGGTATTACTTTTCGCCTGCCGACGTCAAGACCTTCATCGATATGTTGGCGCGGTACAAAATCAACCGATTTCACTGGCACTTGACCGAAGATCAGGGTTGGCGGATTGAGATCAAAAAATACCCCAAACTCCAGTCAGTTGCAGCCTGGCGCAACGAAACCATCATTGGGCACCTCAATCAAGGTGCCGAGCGCAAATTTGACGGCCAAAACACGGCGGTTTTTATACCCAGGAAGAAGTCAAAGACATCGTGGAGTACGCCCGCAAACGTTTCATCACGGTCATTCCCGAGATTGAAATGCCCGGGCATGCCCAGGCTGCCGTCGCGGCGTATCCTGAATTGGGTTGCCTGGATAAGCCTCTCGGGGTGGCCACCTTTTGGGGGGTATCGCCCAATGTATTTTGCCCCAATGAAGCCACATTCACCTTTTTGGAAGATGTACTGAGCGAGGTCATGGCGCTTTTCCCCAGTCCTTACATCCACATTGGTGGCGATGAGTGTCCGAAGGTGCAATGGAAAACCAACGCGACTGCTCAACAAATCATCAAGCGGGAAAAACTGAAGGACGAGCACGAACTGCAAAGTTACTTCATCCGCAGAATGGAAAAATTCCTGAACCAGCACGGTCGTCAGATCATTGGTTGGGACGAAATTCTGGAAGGTGGCCTGGCTCCCAATGCCACCGTCATGTCCTGGCGGGGTACCGAAGGCGGCATCGAAGCCGCCAAGCAGGGCCACAACGTCATCATGACTCCAACATCTTATTGTTACATTGATTATTACCAATCATTACACGCCGATGAGCCCCTGGCCATCGGCGGCTTTTTGCCCCTCGAAAAAGTGTACAGCTACAATCCGGTTCCGAGCGAACTCAATGCGGAACAAGCCAAACACATTTTAGGTGCACAAGCCAATCTTTGGACCGAATACATCAAAGACCTCAGCAAATTGCAATACATGGCCTATCCCCGCGCCCAGGCCCTGGCCGAAGTGACCTGGTCGGGCGAAGCCAAAAAGAACTTTGCCGATTTTACAAGCCGCCTGATGGTCCACATGGAGCGCTGGAAAAAGGAAGGGGTCAATTTTGGCAATCACCTTTTTGATGTCAAAGTACAAGCCAGTTCGGACGGAACGGGGGTGAAAGTTTCCGCTTCAAACCCCGCCAATCAAGGCACGATCAAATACGTTGCTGATGGCACGATGCCTGCTGCCAGCAGCGCAAATGTTGGTTCCAACCTGGTGCTGAATCAAAGTGGCCAATACGTTTTTCAATCCTTTGTGGACGGAAAACCCAGCGGTCGCTCCGCCAAACTGGATGTAAGTTTCCACAAAGGAGCAGGCAAAAAAATCACCTTGAGTACCGAGCCCGCTCCACAGTACCGGGGTTCTGGGAATGGCTCCGTGCTCAATGGGGTCATCGGCAGCAACCAACGCTACAATGATGCTGAATGGCTGGGCTTTGCGGGTAAGGATGTGGTAGCGATCATCGACTTGGGCAAACCCACGGCGCTGAAACAGGTAAAACTCCGTTTTTTCAACAATCCCGGCCAATGGGTCTACGCACCCAAACAAGTACAAGTGAGTTGGGGCAAGCAGGAAGGCAGTTTTGGCAAAGTGCTCAGTAGTAAGGTTGAAGTGGGCAAAGACAACATTGTTACCAACAACCTCAACTTGAAAAACGCCAAAGCACGTTACCTGAAGCTGGAATTCAGCAACTACGGCGAAATTCCGGCGGGTGCCCCGGGTGCAGGTAGCCGCGCCTGGTTGTTTGTGGATGAAATTGTGGTGGAGTAATGCACTACGGATTGCCTGAATTAACACCAGGGGTGATCAGTTTTGATTTTATAAACCGACGTGATGAATTTTGGCTACGCCAAAAGTTTTTCACCACGACGGCACGACGACACGACGTTTTAACGCCTTCGGCGTAGAAGGGCATTAATGGGAGAACGGATGACGCTTTTAGCAAAAAGAGGCGAAGCCTCAAAAGCGCGAAGCGCGAAAAACGTCGTGTCGTCGTGCCGTCGTGGTGAAAAAAATAAGCAGCGCAGCTGCGCAAAAAACTGATTGGCCTGGGGTTAACCCGGCTTGTCATAACACCTATTTAAACAAACTTTTTTCACCATGGATTGCCGAGATTCACACAGATTTTCATGACCTATTGTGAAAATCTGTGTGAATCTCGGCAATCTGTGGTAAAACCAACAAGAGATGTACGGAATAACCAAAAAAACCTTAAGCGACGTTTATCAGGAACTGGAAACCATCGAAGTGAACGACAACGCCTTCGAACCCATCGCTCAACTCCTCGAAGAGGC
>NZ_JADKCX010000071.1 GCF_016718685.1 Haliscomenobacter sp.
TTTTAAACAAAGCCCGATCGCATGAAGCAGTTTGCAGTGCTCATTTTTCTCTTTGCAGCATCGGTTATTTCTGCACAACAAGCCCAGAGTGTTGAAGCATTCCGTAAGCTCACTACCACAGCGCAGCGCTTCGCTTTTTTAGCGGATAGCAACGTTGCGAAAATGGACAAACCCACTTATGATGCTATTTTACCTGTTATTGAAGCTAAAAAAGACGATAAAACGCTCTTCTTTTGGCATTTTCAGTATATGCGATTTGCGGAGCAGTTTAAAGTTTTTAATGACGAAATGTTTCCAAAAATCCTTGAAAACATGAGCAATGCTGCTGCAAAAAGAGGTTTAGACGTAGAATCAGTCGTTGCTCAATACCACATAGCCTTCAAGGATTTTGGCAACAAAAAATTAAGCGAGCAACAAGTATATTCAGCTTTTATTCACTGTTTTGAAAAAATAAAACGCTTAGGTATTCACAATTTTAGACCATATTCTATTGATCAAATTTTACTACAAATAGGGGGTAATTTTTATGCTTTGGGCGATTATGATAAGGCTTTAGAATGTTTATTAGAGGCAGAAAATTTGAATAAGTCAAAGTTGTATAGCAGCCCACATATCCACACTTTGATATTAAATTTGATTCAATCCATTTATGCCGATGCTAAAAACTATCCCAAAGCAATCGCTTACGCAGAGAAAATATATGATTTAAACCTGAATCAGTACGATGCAGATCGCCTTTGGTACAACATTTTTTGGCAAGGCTTGTCTTCATTAGATATTGCTATGTATCTGTTTGAGATGGGCAATTTTGAAAAGGGCGAAAAGTATGCGGATAGAGGATATGCCAAATATAAAGCCCAAGAGGACATCAATAACCCTGAAAAAGTAGTTGCTGCCTTTGATGCTTTGCACGTTTTAATAAAAATAAAGTTGAAATTGGGGAAATTAAATGAAGTCGAGCCTTTGCTCAAAAAAGTTGAATTTTTAAAAACGCATATTCCTTTATCAACAGAAGCCAATTACTTCAAACCTTTAAAATTATATCAAAACTACGTCAATTATTACGAAGCGAAAAAGGACTACACCAATGCATTTCGCTATATGAAATTGGTTGACGAACTGCAAGACAGTCTCGAACGCCGTAACGATAAACGTAAACTCTGGCAAATAGAATCCAGGGTAAAAGCGGATAATTATCTTTCACAAATCAAATCGGCAGAAGCAGAAAACCGCTTGCAAGAACGCCTTCGCAATTTGGCGCTCATTACCTTAGTGCTTTTTGGTGCTATCGCCTTTGTGGTCTACCGCCGCATCAAAAAAGACAATCAAACCATTACCAAACAAAAAACATTGCTTGAACAATCGCTTGGCGAAAAAGAAAACATGTTGAGAGAAATTCACCATCGGATAAAAAACAATCTACAAGTTATATCGGGTTTATTCGACAAACAATCCCGTCAAACATGGGATGAAACTACCCGCAAACTGATGAAAGAAGGGCAAGACCGGGTGTTTTCCATCGCTTTAGTGCATCAAAATTTGTATCAATCGGATAATTTGACCACCATCCAAATAAAATCTTACCTGGAAACGCTCACCAAAAACATCGAAAAATCGCAGAAAAGCGAGTTTCAAGATATTGCCTTAAAGTTAGATGTGGACGACTCGGTGTTGGATATTGATACGGCCATTCCTTTGGGTTTGATTTTAAATGAATTGATAACCAATTGTTATAAATATGCATTCAAAGACCGCACCAAGGGCGAAATCCAAATCCGTTTTCACCAAAGGGCCAATGAAATGGTTTTGGATGTACAAGACAATGGCGTGGGCTTGCCCCAAAATTTTGATATCGATAAAACAAAGTCTTTAGGTATAAATTTGGTACGGGGTTTGGTACGGCAATTGGATGGTAAACTGGATTTTACCTCAAGTGCGGAAGGAACTACATTTACGATTTGTTGCATCAAGCAAGTTGCTTGATTACCAACATTTTTTTGTTAAAAAAAGTTGAATTTTATGGACAAGAATGTTCGCATTCTCATTGTCGAAGATGAGTTTGTTACGTTGGACTTGCTTCGCGACTATTTAGAAGAGAGCGGGTATGAAGTATCAGGCGATGCCATGTCCGCCGATGAAGCCATAAAAATATTGGAAAAAGGCGAAACCGACTTTGCGATGCTCGACATCAACATCAAAGGTGATAAAAATGGTATATGGGTAGCGGAGCAAATTCAGAAAAAATACAAAATCCCATTTGTTTTTTTGACAGCGTTCAGCGACAGCGCAACGGTGAAAGCCGCAGCAGGCACCCACCCCTACGGTTATTTGGTAAAACCATTCACACAAGCCGATATTTATACAACGATTGAAATCGCACTGACCAATTTTAATGAACAACGACGTGGACACCGTGCGTCAGAACACCAACCCGATAGCCATTCGGTATTGCAACTTACCGATACGATTTTTGTGAAAGACAGTCTGATTTTCAAAAAAATTACGATTAAAGACATTCAATATGTACAGGCGTACAAAAACTATCTCGAATTGTACCTTGCAGGCAGCAGCCAAATCATTCGCTCTACGCTAAGCGATTTCCAAAAGACGCTGCCCGAAGCATATTTTATCCAAACACATCGCTCTTTCATCGTGAATAAGCGGTGTATAGATAAAATTGGTGTGAATTACTTAACAATTGGTGCATCGGAAATTCCCATTAGTCGCGGATTTAAAGAAGAGGTGTTGAAGCATTTAAAGTTTTATTCTTGAGTTACTCCCTGTTAATCGCTATCAATCGTTCATCTGATTCTACCAACCATCCTGATTCACCAACCTTCACCTTATTCCAACCGTCCCTCTAATTTTACCAACCGTCCCACCTTTTCTGTCAATCGTCCCATTAATTTTTAGCCTGTTTTTTCTCCTAAATTTACATCATTGGTGGGGCAAAATACATAGTTTAAAATAAAGTATTCATTTTGAGAGGAATATGCTTCAATTTAATGTCTAAATGTTTTTTCCAAGAACATTCTTCTTTCAATTTTTTGAAGGGCTGGGAAAAAATTAAAACCTATGATAAAAATAAAAGGTAAGTAGCGCCATATAGCATACATTGCTCCTCAATATTTTTAAAACGCATAAAACCATGAAAATGAGAAAATTGTTTGTTGTTTTCCTTGCATTGGCATCTTTTTCTGCTTGTCAAGAAGCACCTAAGAATAATGAGACAACGGATCCTAAAGTTGAATTAGCGGCTATCACCGATGTGGTGCATAATTTTTACAAATGGTATTCGTCGGGTATCGAGCGCATTGACTATGTTGACTCTAAAGGCAAATTTTCAAAATTAGACATGGCAAAAGTGGCAGCCTATCACGCTCAAATGATGAAAAGTGGTTTTCTCAGTCAGGCCTTTATTGACAATGACATGGCGTATCTGAAAAAATACGAAGCGATTTGGGCAAAAGACAAGGAAAACGGTAATGAATTCCCCTTATCGGGTGAAGACCACAACAGGGTATTCTGTGGACAAGATAATGATCCAAAAGATTATATCTCTGGCACGCTCAAAGTAGATCTAATTGGCACAAATCAAGCAAAGACTACCAATGGAGACAGCAAATTAGAATTGGTTAAGGAAAACGGCAAATGGCTGATATCCAAAATTTACTGCTTTTAAAAAAATACCAGATATGAAATACGCTTTTCAAATTTTGATTTGCGCCGCACTTCTTGTGGCATGTAAAAATGAAACTGCGAAAACCCCATCCGCACCTGCTGCTCCGGTAGAGGCACGTGCCATTTTGAAGCACAAATACTGGGTTTCAAGGGCCTTTGCTGATGCGCTTTTTGCAGCAAATGTACCGGATACACTCAACCGTTTGTTTTGCAGTGAACTCATGTTTACCCAAAAAGACACGGTTTGGCTAACTACTTGTCGTTGGCGTTCCGGCCCTGAAGCGTTCAAATCAACAGGTATCAATTCAATTGAAATTCCCTATGATGAAAAGCAAGTAATCACTCATGTACTCGATGAGAAAACCGGCATCCTCAAGGCCACCAGCCCTGAAGAAACACGTGAATATGTGGGATTTGACGACATCAATTTTGACGATTTGGAAAACAATCCACCAGTTGAACAATTGGCACAGCGCAGGATGGCTGGCAACTATCGGTTAGTGCCGAAAAAAGGTCAGGTAGCCAATGCTGCCATTGCCGAAGTGCGTGCAACGGGAGGCCTGACCAATTTTGAAGGCTTTGACTCGTTCTTCCCAATTCCTACTGGTGTTGCGTGCTATTTCAACCCTAAAAAGGAAATGATGATGGTTAATTTCACCAAGGGGAAGGCAGACATTTCAACCATCTGTGGCGTACAATTGCGTGGTGATACGCTTTTCGTTTTTAACTCAAAAGATGGCTCAGAGGGCCTTGAAATCACGAACATGCGGGCGACTTATGTGAAAGTGAGAGAATAACGTTGGAGGGCTTTGGTGTATGCATGTTGCGTCAAAGGCCTGATCAAGAACCACCTATCTAAATACGCCTAATAAAAGCGCTAACAACGCATGGTAGCACATGGCGGCGTGAGCTCAGAAAACTAAGCACAAACGAGTCGAACGGGACAGCCCCTGCAAAAGATTCGTGCTTCGATTAATTTTTTTAAAATATCAAACGCAATCAAAAATGAAGAATTTGTTGTTCCTCTGCCTTTCTCTTTGCTTGTTTTTCGCCTGCAACGAAGCGCCAAAAAACTCCTACTACCACCGCCTCGTCAGCAGCCTCATTGGATTCCGTTGCCATCACCAAGGTGATTCACGGTTTTTACCAATGGTATCTGGTCGAAGATTCAGGCTTTCCTGGCGACCTACCCTTTGTCGTTGTCAAAAAAGGAAAGCAGAAATTCGATGTGCAGAAATTTGAATCATGGGGTCTTGCTTTGCTAAAAAGCGGCTTCGTCAGTTCGGAATACCTTACCAATGCTAAGGCCTATTTTAAAAACTGTGAACCAGTATGGGCGACCGAAAACGTAGACGAAGCACCTCCCACTTGCCCTGATTCGGATTTGTTTACCTGTCTTCAAGACGATCCCAACTTGTTGATTGATCAATTTACAAAATCCACTTTCTCCATTTCAAAACAAGGAGAGGGACGAGCCATTGCTTACTCGGAGGAAAATGGGATTAATAATATTGGTTTAAAATTGGAAAATGGCAAATGGCTTCTGACCAACTTTGGTTGTGTTGCTGCCGCAGCAAAATGACGCAAACCAAGCCTTCGGAAGTTTTCAAACTTCCGAAGGCTCAAAAACTTATTACATCACTTCTAAATTCAATGTTAAATGAACGGAAATCTTCTATTCCTTTCGTTCGCCTCTCGTTTTTCCCCGCTGTTTTTTGCGGCAGTCGGCTTTTTCACGCTGGCATCTTTTTCAACTACGAAGCCGGCGAGATACAAAAATTGACGAAATACTGGTTGCGGCTATTTCCAAAATGCCTACTTGGAAGCCAGCAGCGTTTTCTAATGGTTTAAAAATCAAACAAAGCTTTGTTTTGACCATTGGCAATATGGAGAATTGCATGGTCAATCTTTTGAACATCCGTTCATTTGAATGAATATTTAGACATGCTCTAAGCCTCTCGTATATACCATCATGTTCAAGCTTATTGATAAACGATAGAATTTAGATAGTCCACTGGCACAAATAATACCCGCCATCAACGGCTTTACAAAAATGCCGCCCGCCAACGCTGGGCGGCATTTTTGTTTTGCTGGGCCATGAGGAAATTCAGGACCAGCAATCGTGTATTCGTCACCCTGAGTTTGTGTTGGTTTAAAATTTCGATGGCTTCCATATTGATCCTCAAGTTAAATTATTTTTGAAACAACGTTGCAAAAATAAAATTCTTTCTATATTTGCAATGATGTTGCAAATATACAAAACATGATTGTAGCCCACAACCTTAGCAAAGTTACTGGCGAACACCACGCCCTTAATAATTTGAACCTCAATATGGCTCCCGGCGAAATCTTCTGCCTGTTGGGGCAAAACGGCGCTGGCAAAACCACCACCATCAATTGTTTCCCTCGGATTCCTGCCCCTAGTGCAGGAAAGCCGAAATCAATGGCATCGATGTGGCGAAGTGATCCCCAAGGCAGCAAACGACCTTCTGGCCTACTTGCCCGAAGTGGTGATGTTGTACCCCAAACTCAGCGGCCTGGAAAACCTCGACTACTTCAGCCGTTTGGCCGGATTCCGCTTTACTCAAAAACCAATTGCAGGAGTTTTTGCTCAAAAGCAGGTTTGCCGGGCGACAGCATCAACCGCTACGTAGGCACTTATTCCAAGGGCATGCGCCAAAAAGTAGGCATTGCCATTGCTACTGCCAAGCAGGCCAAAGCGCTGTTTTTGGACGAACCCACCAGCGGCCTCGACCCCAAAGCCAGCAACGACTTTTCCCTTTTGCTCAAAACCACGGCTCAGGAAGGTGTGGCAATCCTGATGGCCACCCACGACATCTTCCGCGCCAAAGACGTCGCCACCCGCGTAGGCATCATGCGCGAAGGCCAACTGGTGGCTACTCATGCGGCTAACGAGTTTTCGGCGACGGAACTGGAAAAAATATATTTGGAAACGGTTTGATCCTCAACAGCTAAACTATGTTAGTACAAATCATCAAAACAAGTGGCGCATCGCCTGGCGAGAACGACAACTCTCGGTCCTCTGGATCATCATCGGTGGGCTCTTGTTGTTTGCCACCTTTAGCGGTTGGCAAAATTTCCAACGCATCCACCACGAAAGAGCAGAGGCGGCTCAATTGATGCGCCAGAAGTGGGAAAACCAGGGCGATCAAAACCCCCATTCATCCGCACATTACGGCACCTATGTGTACAAACCCGTATCCATTTTGCATTTTTTAGATCCGGGGATTGACAAGTTTGCCGGGGTGTCGCTACGCCTGGAAGGGCACGTCCAACACGGGCTGGCCTTCGCCGCAGCTTCCGAACAAAGCAGCCTAAGCCGTTTTGGCGACCTGCATACGGGGCTGATTTTGCAGATACTGGTTCCCCTCTTGCTCATTTTGTGGCCTTCAACAGCTTCCAACGCAGGCGCAGCAGTGGAGCGTTGCGCCTCATGTTGGCCCAGGGCACCCCGCCCGCAGTTTGCTGTGGGGTAAAATCTTAGCCGTTTGGAGCATGGCTCTGGCTTTGTTGCTTCTGGTTTTGGTGTTGAGTGGCGTCCTGGCCCCGAGCCAGCCTCAACTCCAGCCGGGTACCGATGTGTGGTTGCGCCTGCTGGGCCTCACTACGCTTTACGCTTTGTAATACTTTTTGATCAGTGCTATGGCCGTTCAATTGGCCGCCGCAATCCGCCAACCTGCGTTGAGTTTGCTCAGTTTGCTCAGCATTTGGGTTTTGAGTACGGTCATTTTGCCCAAAGTGGTAGCCGCCTCGGCTGAACAGCAAAAACCACTCCTGGGGGTGATGCAATTCAATGAACAAATGCACGAAGAGCGGGAAAAGGGCCTGAATGGCCATGACCCAGAGGATGCGCGCAGCAAACGATTTGAACGCAAAATATTGGCCAAATATGGCGTGGATGACCCTTCCAAACTGCCCATCAACTACGATGGTTTGTTGATGCAGGAAGATGAATACTACGGCAATGCGGTGTGGGACAAACACTTTGGCCTCTTGAACCGCGATTTGCGCCAGCAGGCCCAATATACAGCCTGGAGCAGCTTTGTCAACCCCTTTCAAGCCTTGCGCAACCTCAGCCTTAGCCTCGCCAATGCCGATTTGTACCAACACCTGCACTTCCAAAAAGCAGCGGAAATGTACCGCCGCACCCTCATCCGTACTTTGAATGAAAAATGGCCTACGGTGGCTCAAAAACGGGTGATTGGGATTGGATCGTGCCGAGTACCTGGTTTTCTGAATTGGAAGACTTCAGCTACCAGGCGCCAGCCATGGCTTGGTCTTTACAACAAAGAACGCTGGAACTGGTAGCCATTGCCGCCTGGGCCTTATTGTTGATCCTCCTGTTGTGGATGCCTTGGTGGAAAGCCGAGCGTCTGCTTTAAATCCGCGCGATTAAACGCCTCCTTCACATGATTACGACCATACTTCAATACGAATTAAAACAATTGCTCCGCAAACGGGTAGGCTGGGCTTTGCTCCTGTTTATACTGCTAGGCGGCGGCTACGCCATTGCTTACGGCTGGCTCAATTACCAGCATTACCGCACTCAGATCGATGAAGTGCAGCAAAAGCAAGCGGAGACCTATGCCGAGCTGGCACACAAATACGATACTTTGACCCAACTGGGGGATCAAGCGCCGGAAAGGCTGAAAAGTTTTGGAGACCCCATCATGGCTGATTGGTGGTACCGCCGATATTCCACCTGGTTGCCTGGTTCATTGAGTGCACTGGCCGTGGGGCAACGCGATCAACAAACTCCCTATCAACGCATTCAATTGTACCGCAATGTCAATCTGCCAGAATTGGAGGAAATCAACAATCCCGAACAGCTTTTGGCCGGGAATTTTGACCTCAGTTTTGTACTGGTTTATCTGCTGCCCTTATTGGTGATCGTACTCGGGTTCAATGCCTTGAGTCAGGATCGGGAAGAGGGTATTTTATCCTTGTTGAAAGTCCAAGGCCTTACGCCGAAGCAGCTTTTATTCACCCGTGTTGGCTTACAATTTGGACTGCTGTGGGGCTTGTCCATCCTGATTTGTAGCATTGGTTTTGCGGTAGTAGGTGCCGACTGGGCATATTGGCCCGCCTGGGTGCTGGGCTGCGGTCCCTGGCTTATTTTATGGGCTGGACTAGTTGCCCTGGGTAAACACCTGGGGGCGTAGTTCTGCTTTTTAACGCCACGGTTTTGGCTGGTTTTGGATTGTCTTGTTGATCCTTTTGCCCGCCCTGACCAACTTTTGGGTGGACAGAACTTATCCAGTACTGCCCCGCAGCGAATTTATGGCCACTGCCAGGGACATCAGCTCCCAGGAATGGGATCGACCCGTGGCGGCTATTTTAGCTGATTTTCAAAAGACACGCCCCGATCTTTACGCCAAATTACCCCAGCCCATCCGCGACACCCAGGCGATTAAAGTCTTTATGTACAATGAGAACAGCATGGCCAAAGTTGAGCAACTGGGTGCTCCGCTGATGCGAACCGGAACCCAACGCCTGGACTTGGAAAACCGCCTCAAATACCTCAATCCGGCCTACGCGTTCAATGCCATCCTTACCACCAGCGCAGGCACTGAACTGAGCAATTTTATTGATTGGCAAAACGCGACCAAAGAGACCTTGAAGCAAAACCGGGAATTGGTCTCCCAAATTGGCCTGGCGGGCAAAACCTTCAAAAAAGCCGAGTTTGAACGCTTGCCTACTTTCAAAGCGCCGCCATTGAAGGCGCAGGTAGGCGGTAACTTGCTGTGCCTGGGGGTACTCGCCGGGTTATTATGGCTACTGGTGTGGTGGAGCGCCCAGCGTAATACTGCGGAGGTATGAATCGCCAGGAATTTCTCCGCAACCTAGCACTTGGCGCATTGTCGTTGCAAAATGTGGAGGAATTAGCGACCCACTGGGTACCAGAAAAAAATACCATGACTCAACAAAACGAATCATTCAGCGAGGTCATCATCATTGGTGGCAGCTACGCTGGTTTGGCAGCAGCTATGGCCCTTGCCGTTCTTTGCGCAAAGGTTTTGATCCTCGATGCGGGTGAACCTTGTAATCGCCAAACGCCGCACTCGCATAATTTTTTGACCCAGGATGGGCAAGTCCCGGCGCACATTGGAGCCGTCGCGCGGGCGGAAGTGTTGCAATACCCGACGGTACGGCTGCGCAAAATCTGGGTCAGCGCGGTGCAAGCCGTTGAGGGCGGTTTTCAGGTCACTGGGGCGGGCGCAGAGGTCTTTCAAGGGAAAAAACTATTACTGGCCACAGGGGTAAAAGACCAAATGCCTGATTTGCCTGGGTTTGCAGAATCCTGGGGCATTTCGGTATTGCATTGCCCCTATTGCCACGGCTACGAGGTAAAAAGCAAGAACTAGGCGTGTTGGCCAATGGCGAAACCGCTTTTGAAATGGCGCGCCTCATCGACCACTGGAGCAGCGGCATGACCCTATTTACCAATGGCCCTATGAACATGGAAAAAGCCCAGGTAGAAAAATTGCAGGCCAAAAACATCCGCATCATCGAAACGCCGATTCGCGCACTGGAGCATCAAGCTGGTTATTTGCAAAAAGTCCACTTTGAGGATGGCAGCCATCATGCCTTGAAAGCGCTTTTTGCACGGGTGCCCTTTGCCCAAAGCAGTGCCATTCCCAAAGACCTGGGCTGCGCTTTTACCGAAATGGGCCATATCCAGGTGAATGATTTCAAAAAAACCAATGTCCCCGGCATTTTTGCCGCAGGCGACAACACTACTCCTATGCGGGCCGTAGCCGCTGCCGTGGCGGCAGGGACGATGGCGGGAGCGATGATCAACCATGAATTAATTGTGGAGGATTTTTGAGCAAAAGAAAAATATGACAGCCGTAGTAAAAAAATTACCCGTTACCGTGCTCAGTGGTTTTTTGGGCGCAGGCAAAACAACCTTGCTCAACCACGTTTTGCACAACAAAGAAGGGCTAAAAGTGGCCGTGATTGTCAACGACATGAGTGAGGTCAACATCGACGCCCGTTTGGTTGAGAAAGAACATACCCTTTCCCGCACCGAGGAAAAGCTGGTGGAAATGAGCAATGGCTGCATCTGTTGCACCCTGCGCGAAGACCTGATGTTGGAGGTAGAACGCCTGGCCAAAGAAGAACGCTTTGATTACCTGCTGATTGAAAGCACGGGGATTTCGGAACCCGTACCTGTAGCCCAAACCTTCAGTTTTGTGGATGAAGAAAATGGCATCGACCTTTCGCGTTGGGCCTACATCGATACGATGGTGACGGTAGTGGATGCGCTCAATTTCCCCCATGATTTTGGCAGCAGCCATACTGTAGCCGATCGCGACGTACAATCCGGCGAAGGTGACCATCGCCCGATTGTAAACCTGCTGACCGATCAGGTAGAGTTTGCGGATGTGATTGTTTTGAACAAAACCGATCTGGTGCCTGCCGAAAAGTGGCGGGAAATCACCGCCATGCTTCAGGGCCTGAACCACGGTGCAGTCATCATCGGCACCAAATATGGCAAGGTAGCGCCCAAGGAAATCCTCAACACAGGCCGTTTTGACTACGAGATCGCTTCCACTTCAGCGGGCTGGATTCGCGAACTGATGAACCTGGGCACCCATACTCCCGAAACCGAAGAATACGGCTTCAGTTCCTTTGTATTCCGCGACAAACGCCCCTTCCATCCCGAACGCTTCTGGCAATACCTCAGCGAGGATTTTGACGGCGGTATCGTGCGCAGCAAGGGCATGTTCTGGATCGCTTCCCGCCCCAGCGAGGCCCTCAACTGGAGCCAGGCGGGTGGTTCCTTACAGGCTTCTTCCGCTGGGCGTTGGTGGGCGAGCATGCCTATACACCGCCGCATGAACATTCCCTCTTTTTTGGAAGCGCAGGAGGAAATTGAAAAAGACTGGGATCCGGTTTTTGGAGACCGGGGCAATGAATTGGTGTTCATCGGCCAAGACCTGGATCAAACCCGGATCAAAATGGAATTGCGGGCTTGCTTGTGTACCCCGGAGGAAATTGAGCAGATGTGGAAGGGCGGGTATTTTGAAGATCCGTTTCCGGAGACGATGAATTAGGACTTGTTTTTATCACAAAATTGAATTCCCTCAATATGCTTCGCACACAAGGCTTGAATTTCGTTTTACCTCCTGGGAGAGCGACTTACTTTTCCAGACCTCCGTTGCAATGATGGGGAGCATTGTTTGATCCTGGGCCAATCAGGCAGTGGTAAAACCACCCTCTTGCACCTTATCGCGGGCTTGAGGACGGTCCAATCGGGTTCGATAGTGCTCAACGACACCAAGATGAGCGAACTTTCCGCAGGGCAATTGGATCGCCTCCGAGGTCGAAACATCGGCATCGTTTTCCAACACTCACATTTTGTGCGCTCCTTCACACTCGAAGAAAACCTGGGTTTGGCACAGCGATTAGCCGGATTACCTGTCAACCACAGCAGGATAAGTTCCATTTTGGCCCAATTAAATCTTGCGCATAAACTTCGGGCTAAACCTGATGCGCTGAGTATTGGGGAACAGCAGCGGGCTGCTATTGCCAGAGCTGTCCTCAACCAACCCGCACTGATTTTGGCAGATGAGCCTACTTCGGCTTTGGACGATGTCAACACCGAGCAAGTGATTCAATTGTTACAGGAACAAGCTGCATCCGTCAACGCTACCCTCTTGATCGTGACCCACGACAATCGTTTAAAAACAAGGTTCGAGCAACAAATTCAACTATGAATACCTTCCAATTAAGCTGGAAAAACCTCCGCTACAAACCACTTTCGACCCTGCTGATCCTGGTTTTGTTTTCACTCGGGGTCGGATTGATCTCTTTGCTGCTTTTGGTGGAAAATCAATTGCGCGAGAATTTTGAAAAAATTTGGCGGGAGTCAACCTGGTAGTAGGAGCGAAGGGGAGCCCGCTGCAACTCATTCTGAGTAGCATGTACCACATTGATGCACCTACTGGCAACATCACCCTGAAAGAAGCGCGCCCTTTTTTGAATCCTAAACACCCTTTTATTGATCAGGCTATTCCCATCTCCCTGGGGGATAACCACAAAGGGTACCGCCTGGTAGGAACAAGTCAAGAAATTCTGGATTTGTACAAGGCCAAAATTGGCAAGGGAAAAGTCTGGGAACGAAATTTTGAAGTCAACATTGGCGCGAATGTAGCCAAGGAACTCAACATGAAGATTGGGGATGAATTCAAAAGCTCACATGGGTTCGTTGATGAAGTTGACATGAAGCATGACCACGCACAAGCTTTTAAAGTTGTCGGTATTTTAGCCCCTACGGGCTCGGTCATCGACCAACTGCTATTGACCACCACCCAAAGTTTTTGGTTGGTTCACGAACATGGAGAGGAGGAACACCAAGAAGATGAAGGCGAGGAGGATCATGAGCATGAGGCGGATCATGACCACGATGCCGATAAAGGACATAGCGAAGAGGATCATGAAAATGATAAGCACAGTGAACAGGAACAGGATGATCACGACCACAAAGAGGGCGAACACGAGGAGCATGATCACGAAGGTGACGACCACGACCACGAAGCAGCATTAAATGCCATACCCAAACCCCTTTTTGAAGAAATCGATTCAGCAGAAATCACTTCTCTCTTGGTAAAATTTAAGGCCATAAATTTTCAAACGCTGAATATGCAGCGCAACATCAATGAAAACACAGATTTACAAGCTGCCACTCCGGCCATCGAAATCGCCCGTTTGTATACCCTGATGGGAACGGGGGAACAAGTCCTGCGTTTGTTGGCTGCAGTGATCATTTTTGTAGCGGGATTGAGCATTTTTATCTCCCTTTACAGCTCTCTGAAAGAGCGCAAATACGAACTGGCCTTGATGCGGGTGATGGGCGCAGCTCAAACGAAGTTGTTTTTCCTGCTGATTACCGAAGGTCTACTTCTGGCTTTGATGGGCTTTGTTATTGGAACCATACTAAGCCACCTTGGGATGCAATTGCTGGCAAGTTTTATGAAGGATGCGTACCGCTATTCGTTTACGGCCTTTAAGGTTTTGCCACAGGAGTGGTTCTTGTTGATTGGAGCCTTGCTCTTTGGATTTATTGCTGCGGTGATACCTGCAGTTCAAGCTTCGCGGACGGATATTTCGGAAACGTTGACGCAGGGGTAAGGCAAGGACTTGAGGCTGGGTATTCGCTGAACTATAACGCTTTTTGATCAGGCCCAAAAGCGTTATAGTTCAGCTTAGTTGAGTGGCTTGAGACGACTCTATTTGCTAGGCACCGTGACCAATTCCGAATCCTCCAAAATAAAATTAAGTTCATCAAGATTGGAATCATTGAGCCGCAGTTTTCCCCGGACCGTGATGATTTGATCGGTTTTAAATTTTGGCGATTTCTCTTTGAAAAAAATCATCGCAACGGATGCTGGTCCAGCTCCGCCACAAAAGAAACATTGCGACATCGGTACTCTTGACAAGATGATCCATTTATCGGATTGGATATCGACGGGGATAAAGTAACCACGTAGTGTTAAGTAGGAGCCTTCCAGGGATTTGATTTTTTCATCAAATTTAGGGGTTTGAATGTACATCCCTTCGCTTTTAAAAAACTTGGTTTCTACTTTCAACTGAGCAAAGGTTTGCCAGCCTACACTTTGTGATCTGAGCGCTGACGAAAAGGCAATAAAAAAAATCAAAGCCAGAGAATTGAAAAAGAGCTTCATGTTTGTCTATTTTTGCAACAACGTTGCAAAAATAGACATTCGCTTTCATCCATCCAAAAAAAAACGGAACAAACTTAGGGGTGGAAATAATTAATGCAACATCGTTGCATTAATTTGATTTTAGGCTATATTTGTAGGATTACACGAATCACCCTTTTGCAAAAAATGATGCTTTTTATGAAAAAACTATTTTTTTGCCTATTCCTTCAAACCATAGCTTGGCAAGCATTCACCCAGATGCAGGGTCAACACCTGGTCAAAGTACTTGATGCCATCACCCGTGAACCCATCATAGCAGCTACCGCAGTCATCGAAAACACTCCTGGAGGGTTCGTTACGGATACACTTGGTCAGTTTATTTTACCTGAAAAACTCCTTCAGCAACACATCGTATTGACCATTCGCAGCCTTGGCTACAACTCCTGGACGGGGGAAATTGGAAACCCTGCTAATGAGCAAATTGTTTTACTCGAACCCTCCGAAAATGCACTCGAAACGGTGGTTGTTTCGGCTACCATGAAAGAGGTTTCGAAAGATATTTCGCCCATTCCAGTCGAGGTTTATACGCCTCGTTACTTCCAAAAAAACGCTACACCCAGTATTTTTGAAGCACTGAGCATCGTCAATGGTGTACGCCCACAACTCAATTGCAACGTCTGCAACACTGGCGACATCCAGATCAACGGCTTAGATGGCCCTTATACCATGATCACCATCGACGGAATGCCCATCGTCAGTGGACTTTCTACCGTATATGGACTGAGTGGCATTCCCAACAGCATGGTGGAACGAATTGAGGTGGTAAAGGGCCCCGCCAGTACCCTTTACGGTTCGGAGGCCGTAGGCGGCGTCATCAATGTCATTACCAAAGACGCCCGAACGGCGCCACGTATAGCAGTGGATATCTTCGGCACCAACATCGGAGAATACAACCTGGATGGAGCAGTGACCGCCAAGGCAAAAAACACACATATTTTGTTGGGCGTAAACTATTTCAACTTCAACCAACGACTGGACATCAATGGCGACAATTTCACAGACATCACCTTGCAAGACCGCATCTCCGTATTTAGCAAAGTGAATTTTGAGCGCAAAGACAATCGCATAGCCTCTTTAGCTGCCCGCTACGTACAGGAAAACCGCTGGGGTGGCGAACTACAATGGGAACCCCGCTGGCGCGGAACCGACAGCATTTATGGGGAAAGCATTTACACCAAACGTTTCGAAGTGCTGGGCAAATACCAATTGCCCAGTAAAAACCGCCGAATCATGCTGGATGTGTCCTGGAACTTGCACGACCAGGATTCTTACTACGGGAATACACTTTACCTTGGTCGCCAGCAAGTGGCCTTTGGTCAAATGACCACTGATTTGCCTCTGGGTAAACACCACAATGCTCTCCTTGGGGCTGCCCTGCGGTTTACGGCATATGACGATAGCACGCCAGCTACATCCACACCCCGATGGTTTGGGTAACTTGCCCTCTCAAGTGTGGCTGCCTGGAATCTTCATTCAAGACGAAATCCAAATCAGTACCCGTAACCGCTTATTGCTTGGTTTGCGCTACGATTACAACACTGCTCACGGCAGTATCTTGACGCCACGCTTGAGTTGGAAATGGTCGAAGGACGCTCAGAACATCTTCCGCTTGACAGCGGGTACTGGCTATCGGGTAGCCAATATTTTCACTGAAGACCACGCCTCACTAACCGGGGCAAGAGAAGTCGTTATTGCCAATAACTTGCTTCCTGAACGTTCCTGGAACGCCAATCTGAACTACGTCACCAAGTTTTATCCCCGCAAGGCGGGCTTCATCGGCTTGGACGCGTCGCTGTTTTATACTTATTTCACCAACCAAATTGTACCAGATTACGATACGGATCCCAATCAAATCATTTTTGACAATCTGGATGGCCACGCCGTGTCTTCGGGCGTTTCGCTCAATCTCGATTTCAACTTCCTCAATGGCCTAAAAATCATTGCAGGCGCTACGGCGATGGACATTTATCGGGTAGAAAATGGTATCCAATTGCCACAGCTATTTGCGCCGCCCTTTGCGGGTACCTGGACGGTGACTTACCCCTTGGCCAAGTGGGGCCTTTCATTTGATTATACGGGTAACCTGAACAGTCCGATGCACCTACCCGTATTGCCCAATGACCCGCGCCCCGAGCAGTCGCCCTGGTTTGCGATCCACAATGTACAAGTGACCAAGTCTTTTAAATCTGGCATGGAACTCTATGTTGGGGTAAAAAACTTGTTTGGTTTTTTTCCCCGCGAAGACGTGATCCTGCGGGCATTTGACCCCTTCGACAAACGCATCAATGTGGACAACCCCAATGGGTTCACTTTTGATCCTACGTACAATTACGCGCCAATGCAAAGACAGCGGGCGCTGTTGGGGCTGAGGTGGAAGTTGAAATGAGGGAGCGTTTTTTTATCTAGATCGCCCCCCTGCGCCAATAATCAAGTACCAAATTCGGGGGGGGGCGGGGGGGCCGGGGGGGGGGGGGGGGGGGGGGGGGGGGGTGATGTTTTTCGCATAAAGACTACGCTGGAAAGAATAAGCTGTTTTGATGTATTTGTGCATCATTGTTGCAAATTTAAGACAAAACAAATTAACTTTGCAACCATGTTGCATAAAATTAAGAGTGGCTTTACTCCTGCCACCGCATTAGGCCGTGCGCAAATGCCACAGGACTTTGATTCACTCAAAACATTTCATGCAATTCATTTCACCCAAGGTGCCATAAAATCATCAACAAACTTTCAACCCACACATGAAACTCACTACGCTTTTATTTTTTGCCTTGTTGAGTTTGAGCCTTAGCGCCCAAACCATCAGCAACACACCCACCGACACCCTCAAAAAATTGGAGCTACAAACCGTTGAAATCACCGGTCGGCTCAAAAAAGACTACAACAGCGACTATTCTTTTTCGGCTACCAAAATTGCCATTTTGAATAAAGACCTGCCGCAGTCGATCGGTACGGTGACCAAGGAATTGATCGCCGACCGCCAGGCTTTTCAATTGGCCGATGCCGTAAAAATCTCCAGCGGGGTCATTCCTTCCAGTTATTACAACCAGTATGCCATTCGGGGGATCAGCCAAAATGAAGAAGGCCAGATCATCAATGGGATGCGTACCCGGCAGTACTATTTTTTGCAGCCACTGACGACCAACATTGAACGTGTAGAAGTGCTCAAAGGGCCGGCCAGTGCTACTTTTGCCAGTGTAGACCCCGGTGGGAGCATCAATCTGGTGACGAAAAAACCACTCAGCCAGGACCGCAAAGAGGTCAGCATGAGTGTGGGCAGTTTCAGTACTTTTCGGGGCACCCTGGATTTCACGGGGCCGCTCAATGAAGAAAAAACCTTGTTGTATCGGGTCAATGGCGCGTACCAGGAAGCTCGTTCCTACCGCGATTTGGCCGGCAATAAGTCCATGCTGATTTCACCTTCCTTCAGCTATTTGCCCAATAAAAAAACGGCCATCAACGCCGAGCTGATTTTCAGTAACATGACCGGGGTGCTTGATCGGGGGCAACCCATTTTTGGCGCTCAGGCTGGTGTGACGGAGCTCAATAGCACCCCCATTAGCCTCAATCTTGGCGCCACCAATGACTTTTTTAAGTCGAAAGAGCTGATCCTGATGGGGAACTTTGTCCATCAATTTACCCCCAATATCAGCTTCACCACTTCGTACATGAAGCAATCCTGGACGGAAAACCTGCAAGAGCACCGTACCACCAATGCTTTTGCTGTGGACATCGAAAATAAGCCCGTAACCAGTCTGGCGGCCATGCAATTCATTCAACGCCAACAGTATTGGAATGTTGATAACCTAAGTTCCTATTTCAATTTCAAACTCAATACGGGTAAAATCAAACACCAAATCTTGCTGGGCTATGACCTGAATTATTGGGAAAAAACCAAAGGTGGAGGCCAAAACGCCGCAAGGGGCTTTTTGCTGAAAGATGGCGGTGTGGCCGGTTCTTTTGTGTTGGCCAATGCGGCCAATTACCAGACCATCACCACGGCGGGTCGCACCTCCCTCGCCCCAATGTGAACCATTTTGACCTGAGTAACCCCAGCTACACCATCCGCAACGTCAACGATTATACCCTCAATGTGCGTACTGCGCTGCCCGCTGCACTGACTACCAACAACGCGCTGTACGTTCAGGAATACCTGACCTGGAGCAAATTGACCCTCCTTCTGGGCTTGCGCCAGGAATGGTACAAAGACATCACCAACTTCGAAACCAGCAACGAATTTTCCTTCAAAAACACCAAATTATTGCCCCGCATCGGAGCCACTTTTGCTGTTTCGAAGCAAATCAATGTATACGGGACTTACCTGCAAGGTTTTCAACCACAGTCCAACACGGTGACCCTGATGCCCAGCACTGGCGCGTTTTTTGGCGTACCAAAATCGGCCGCTCAATTTCAACCCCTGGAGAGTGATTTGAAAGAATTGGGGATAAAAGCCGATTTGTTCAAGCAAAAAATAACCTTAACTGCTGCGGTATACGAAATCAACCAGCGCAACATCCTGATGAACGCCAACGACCCTGCCCAACCTGATTTGCTGGTACAGCGCGGGGCGGATCGCAGCCGTGGTTTTGAATTGGATTTGGCGGGGTACATCAACGAGCACTGGCAGATCAACGCCTCGTACAGTTACATCGATGCCGAAATTGTAAACGATGCCAAAGCGGAACTCATTGGGCAACGCAAAGAGAACACCCCAATGAACAGTGCCAACCTCTGGACGCGTTTCAATTTTGGACTCAATTCGCCTTTGAAGGACATTGGCATCGGCTTGGGTGTTCAGCATCAGGGTAGTCGGATTCCCTGGTTTACCCGGGCTTTTGAGGTGCCTGCGTTTACGATTTTTGACGCAGCCTTTTACTACACTCCCGCGAAAAGCAACGTACAGATTGCGCTCAATGCCAACAATCTTTTTAACGAGACTTATTGGATTGGTGCTCAGAATTACCTGCGTTTGTTTCCAGGTGCGCCGCGCAATGTGATTTTGACTGCAACGTACCGGTTTTAGGTAGAATAACGCCTCGAACATTTGCTCAGGGGTCAATTGCCCCAGGCCAGCCTGGGGTGAGAGACTCCCGATTGGGCTTTAGCCGGCTTGAGGCCGGGCTAAGCGCCGATCCACGCGCTAAAGCACGTGGTGATGTCCTCCGGCAAGATGTCAAGTGGTAGAACAAAGGCAAGACGGGATTAAGTTTTTGAAATAACCGTTCTCAAATCCTAGGCGCAAGGTGCCTCCAGCTTTAGCTGGTGGATAAGCAGTGAACTCTAGTTTTGGGCTTTAGCCCCATTTGCAAAATTGAGTTTTGGGCTAAAGCCCATTCAAGTTCTGGCCATTGAACCCGCTAAAGCTGAGGAATTCATGGGGCCTAAAGACGGTTTTTCAAAAACTTCATCATCGCGTCTCTACAAAAAAACAATCCACCATGCGACAATCCCCAATCCTACTCATCGCGCGGCAGTTCTGGCGGCATACCCTGAAATCAGGGGCTTTATTGCCGCTTTTAGGGCTGTTTTGCCTCTTGTTGGTCTATGCCACCTTCACGGGTTGGAAGACTTATCAGGTTCAAAACAAGCTACGCAAACATTACCAGGCCGAGGTGCGGCACGAGTGGGAGGAAAGCCCCGACAAGCACCCGCACCGCATGGCGCACTACGGCTACCTGGTGTTCCGGCTCAAACACCCCCTGAGTGCGTTTGATTACGGACTGGAAAGTTACACGGGCAATGCTGTGTTTTTGGAGGCGCACCGCCAGAATACCGTCAATTTTTCGGAGGCCAGTTTTTCAACGGGTTTGCTGCGTTTTGGCGACATCAGTATGGCTATGCTGCTCCAGCTTGTGTTGCCCCTGATGTTGTTTTTTCTGGGTTTCAACAGCATTACCAGCGAGCGGGAGCAGGGCACTTTAAAAATCCTCTTCAGTCAGGGCGTGGGTTGGAAGGAGCTGTTGTTGGGTAAAACCTTGGGCTTGTTGAGCATTGCCGGACTTTTTTTCCTGCCCGTGGTGCTGACCTTGCTGTTTTTGACTGCTTTTGCGGCGGCGGAGCAAAGCCAAAACTGGCTGCGGCTAGGGAGCATTTTAGGCGCGTATGGCTTGTTTCTGGCCACTCTTGCGCTGGTGGCTGTACTGGTATCGGCTTACAGCAGCAGTTCTAAAACGGCGCTGGTGCGTTTGATCGGGCTTTGGTTGCTTTGGGCTATCGTGTTGCCGCGTAGCACCCAGGCCTTGGGCAATTATTGGCATCCTTCGCCCACTAAGGTTGAATTTGAAGCCCGGGTAGAACAGGATTTGATCAAAGAAGGGGATAGCCACAATCCGGATGATCCGCATTATAAAGCCATCAAAGATTCGCTATTGGCAGCTTATAAAATCGATTCGGTACAGCAATTGCCCTTTAATTACAGTGGTTTCATCATGAGCGAGGGGGAGCGGATCAGCGCGGAGATTTACAATCGGCAATGGCACCAACTCCTGGCGGTATACACCCAACAAAATCGCCTGGCCGAGACTTCGGCCTTGCTGAATCCTTTTATGGCTTTGAAAAACCTGTCGATGGGTTTGGCGGGTACCGATTTTTACGCTTATGTTGATTTTCAGCAACAAGTGGAAACCTTCCGCTACCAATTGGCGCAGCGCATGAACCGCCTGCAAATGCGCTACATCAGCAATCAAAAGTTGGGACCACAAGACAAACCGTATCAAATCAGTCGCAAGCACTGGCGGGAAATGCCGGATTGGCAATACCAGTATTTGAACCTAGGGCAGGTTTTTCAACAACAAGTACTGAGCATCCTAGCGCAGTTGTTTTGGCTCTTTGCCTTGTGGGTTTTGTTGTTGTATTCTTCCAAAAAATTAAGAGTCATCTGATATGTACGCTCTGGAAATCAACCATTTTTTGCGCAGCAAAGGCGCAATGGGAGGCTTGGCCTTGTTGCTGTTGGTGGGCTGCCTGAGCCTCCTGATCGGGCGGCAATTTGTGGCCAAACAACAGCAGGCACAAGCCGAAATAGCCCGGTTTCAGCGCGAGCACATCGAGCGAAATGTACGCTACCACCAAGATGAAATGGGGCTCCTGTTGTATTACCTGCGCTTTACGCTGGTCAATCCGAATCAGCCGCTCAATGCTTTGTCGATTGGGCAAAGGGATGTCCAGAACTCCATTCAGAGTGTGACCATTCGCGGTTTGGAAAACCAAAAGTACGATACCGACTTGCACAACCCGATGAACCTCCTGATGGGGAATCTGGATTTCAGCTTCGTAGTCATTTTCCTTTTTCCATTGCTCATCATTGCGTTGACTTACAATTTGCTATCGGAGGAAAAAGAGGAAGGCACCCTGCGTTTGGTGGCAACTCAGGCGCGATCGACCCTGTTTTTTTTGTTGCGAAAAATGTCGATTTGGATGTTGGCCGTTTTTACGGTTTTGCTGCTTTTGCTCGGCATTGCTGTTGTTGCCCTAAAACTGCCACTGGGCAATACAACTTTGGCTTTTGTGGTGGTGGCGGGCCTGTACCTGTTCTTTTGGTTTGCACTCAGCACCTGGGTGATTTCCTCGCAGCGCAATTCTGGTTTGAATGCAGTGGCCCTGTTGAGTTTTTGGGTGTTGCTGACGCTGGTGTTCCCCGCCGCGCTCAACGCCTATCTGATCAACCGTTACCCGGTGCCGGAAGCCTTAAACACGATGATCCAACAACGCGAAGGCTATCATGAGAAATGGGATTTGCCAAAGGCCGTGACGATGGACAAATTTTATACCCATTATCCTGAGTTCAAAAAATACCCCCTGCCGGATAAAACCTTCAGCTGGTTGTGGTATTACGCCATGCAACAAATGGGGGATGATGAATCCCAACAGGCGGCACTTGAATTGAAACACAAATTGCAACAGCGCGAACAGGCTACCACGGTTTTTGCCTACTTTTCGCCTGCTATCCACACCCAACTGGCCTTCAATCGCCTGGCTGCTGCGGATTTGCAGCAACAATTGCAGTACTGGGAAGCCACGGAGCGTTTTCACGAAAGCTGCGGCTGTATTTTATCCCCGCATTTTGAGAACACCGCAGTGAAAACGGAAAAATGGGACTCCATTCAGGTAGAGCGATTTGCGGTGGTAGTGGAAATTAACTGGAGCGTGATGATCTTACCCTTGGTTTTGATCACCTTACTGCTTGGTAGCCTCGGTTTGTGGGGTTTGAAAAAAATATAATAATGGATCACCCATAAAAAAATAATACGTTTTTACACACGAAACAACCCCCCTACAGAATTAACAACGCACAAAAAACAAAAATTTAAATTGTTAATTTTACCCTCATTCTACCTTCAACGCCGTCACCGGGTTTTTCAACGCTGCTCTGATACTCTGAAAACTCACCGTCAGCAGCGCAATGCCCAGCGCGATGGCTCCTGCCCCAACAAAAGCCCACCAGGGCATATCGATGCGGTAGGCGAAATCTTGCAGCCAGCGCTGTAAGAGCAGGTAAGCAATCGGCACCGCAAGAACGACTGCAACCAATACCAAACGCAGAAAATCCAGGGTCAACAAACGGACAACACTGCTTACATCAGCACCCAAAACCTTGCGCACCCCGATTTCTTTGGTGCGGCGGGCGACCATGTAAAAGGCCAGTCCAAACAATCCCAAACCGGCGATAAACAAGGCCAGCACTGAAAACAAGAAAAAGACTCGGCTCAGGCGTTGCTCGGCGGTATAGAATTTTTGGTACTCATCTTCCACAAAACTGTATTCAAAGGGAGCGGTCGGTGCCAATTCGTTCCACAGACCTTTGACCGTATTGATTTGCTCGGCCAGGTTTCCAGTGGGCAAACGGATGGCAATGTAGGGATGAGACCAGGGCGCTGTCATCACGATCAGGGGTTCAACCTGGTGGTGCAAAGAGAGGTAGTGAAAATCTTCCATGACGCCAATTACCTGAAAATTAGCACCATTGCCACCTGAAATGTGTTTGCCGAGAGGATTGTCCCAACCCAGCTTTTTGACCATAGCCCGATTGATGATACAACTCAGCGAGTCGGCACGGGAGTTTTGGCGAAAATCTCGTCCGGCGTGTATTTTTACTTTAAGGGTACTCAGGTATGCTGGATCGGCAAAAACGTAGTTGAACGAACTTTCTTTAAAATTGGCGGGTTGCTCGGGCGCAAATACGGTTGAATCATACAATTTGCCCGGGACTGCGGTCGCTCCACCCGCGTTGTCTACCATCGGAAGATTGCGCACTTTTTCCAAAAACACCCCATAGTTTTGATCCAGGGCATAAGCTCGATCAATGAGCAAGACCCGTTCTTTGTCGAAACCCAACTCAGAATTGAGTAAAAACCGAAACTGCGTACCCACTACCATCGTGCCGATGATCAAGGCCGTGGAGATGGAAAATTGCCCAACGACCAGGGATTCACGCAGGCGGCTACGGCCCAACTGGCTCCCCAATTGGCCTTTTAAGGTGGCGATGGTTTTGAAACCAGACAGCACCACAGCTGGAAATACCCCCGCCAATAAACTCGTAAACAAGGTGATCAACCCCAATAAACCGAGTAAAAAAGGCAGCCCACTCCATTGCAACTGCATCGTTTTGCCAGCCAAAGTATTAAAATAAGGCAAACTCAAACCCAAGATGGCCACCGCGAAGATCAAAGCTGCTACAACGGCAAGCAGGGATTCACCAAAAAACTGTACCATGAGTTGACCGCGACCCGAGCCGAGTGCCTTACGCACGCCCACCTCTTTGGCCCGGGTGATGGATCGGGCGGTGCTGAGGTTGATGAAATTGATGCAAGCCAATACCAGAATAAACAAGGCCACGATGGAAAAAATGTAGAGATAGGCCCGTTTGCCGTTGACTCCCAGTTCCATTTCCAGGTTGGAATCGAGGTGAATGGTGCTCAACGCCTGAAAGGGAAAGCGCGAAAAATTGCCTTTTGTCTTGAAGTGTTCCTCCTGGGTATGTTGTTCCAGATAAGCTTGAAATTTCTTTTGCAGCGCAAGTGGATCGGTGCCCGGTTTGAGGCTAAAATAGTTGTACACCGTAGCAAAGCCCCATAGTTCTTTACGTTCCTTGAAGGATTGGAGTTGGTTCAAGGCACCTAAGAATTGAAACTGGAAATGTGATTGGGTGGGCATGTCCTGCACCACGGCGCTCACTTTTAAAGGAGTACCATCGTTTTTCAACAGGGTTTGACCCAATGGATTTTGCTTGGGAAAATATTTGGCTGCTGCGGATTGACTGAGCGCGATGGTGTTCGGCTCTTTGAGGGCGGTGTTTACATCTCCTGCAATGGTCTTGATGCTGAATACTTTGGTGAAATTTTCATCCGCGTACAGCATCTCGGTTTCCCGAACGTACTCGCTGCCCTTTTTGAGGGTGATCCCGCTTTGGGACATTTGGGTGACGTATTCCACTTCGGGAAAATGATCTTCCAAGGTACTTTTGACGGGGACAGGCCCTACCGGGATTTTCCATTCGTTGTCACCAAATTTACCGTTCCACAGCACCCGATAGATGCGGTCGGATTTTTGATGAAACTGGTCGTATTGCAATTCGTCTTTCACCCAGAGGGCGATCAGCAAACACACCGCAATGCCTACGGCCAAACCGGCAATATTGATGGCGGTGTAGCCCTGGTGCTTCCACAATTGCCGCAAAGTAGTGAGGAGATAATTTTTGAACATCTTCTACCAGATCAGGAATGAAACAATACAATCGGTCAGACAATTTTTGTGCCAGACGAGATGTGTCTTGTCTTGTCAATCAAAATAAAATGTATTTGATGAAATTTCAACGTGTTCATTATTGAACGTTAGTGTACGCTGGGGATACGTTTGGACAAATGGATGATTGTTAAAATCTCATCAGACTCCCCTATACAAGTGCTGCGGCGGTCAAATAACAATTTCATAGAAAAAACTGTTAGTAACTGTATCAATTTTTAATCTTCCTATTATTTATTCCCAAGGTGGATGTGTCCAGGAATGGACAATTTAACCACCAATTAACCAAATGTCTATGAAAAAAGTAATGCTGGGGATGTTTATCCTCTTTTGTTTTGCCCTGACGGCTACTGCCCAGGTAAACGTCAAATTTGGCGTGAACGTCGCTACCATGGGCGAAAAAAATGAAAACGTCACCAAAGACGAACTCGAAAATGCTTCGGTATTGGGGGCAGTTGTGGGTTTGGCTTTTGAGCTGAATCCGGGTAAACTACTGGTCTTTCAACCCGAAGTGTTGTTTTCACAAAGTGGGGGACGCAATACCTACACGCTGCTGGGAACTACTACCGACGTACGGTACAAACTCAACTATCTTGAAGTACCCCTGTTGGCCAAAGTGCAATTGGGCAACAACGGCGGCGAAGGTGTAGGTCTTCATCTTGCGGCTGGCCCTTGGTTGGGTTACGCTCTGGGTGGTAAAACCAAAACGACAACCACGATAGGCAGCAGCCAGGAAATTGTTACCGAGCGCAAGTTCACTTTTGACGATGAGGATGATGCCCGACGCATCAATTATGGCCTAATTGGCGCGGCGGGTTTGAGCTTTGGCAAGGTTGCCCTTGACCTGCGCTACAACTACGGCCTGAACAACTTGCTCGACAGTGATGCCGACAACACCAACGACAATCGCCCCGTGCTACAAACCCGGGGATTGGCATTGACGATGGGCTTGCGTTTGTAATTGTTGAGTTTACCAGGATAAAAAGGAAGGCTTGCCATCATGGTTAAGCCTTCTTTTTTGTATGATTTTTTGTAATAGTTTAGCACCTCGCCTTCGGCGAAGTGCGACAACATTTTTTCAGCCACAAATGACACAAAAGTTCACAAAAAAGGCACAAACTTGCGTTTGGGCGACCGACGGGTCGGCCTTTTTGTGAAATTAAACTAAAAACACTCCACCGAAGGTGGGGTGCTAAATTTTTACGATTTTTTTTGCTAAGCTTTCCTAAACACCAAAAAACAAAATACCGTTTGAACAAGGGCTGCACTCAGCAATGCCACTGAAAATACACCAATGCCCCAGGCCTGTGCCATGTATCCCATCAAAAAATTGGCCAAGAGGTTGCCAATCAATGAAATGGCCAGAATAATGCCAATGGCCGTACCGCTGGTTTTGCTGTACAAGGAGCTACTCAGGCCAAACATCACCGGAAAACCCAAGGCCAGGCCAAATCCTACCAGTATCAATCCCGTAAATGCCCAAGCTAAGCCCGGCAACCACCCCAGAATCAGTGCGCCAACAATCAACAAACCCATGCCAATCCCTAGCATACGCGACGAAGCAATGTTTCTAAACAGGCTTCCGGTCAGTAACCGGAAAAGACTTAAACCCGCCACATAGCTGGTCAAAGCATACAAAGTCCAGCGCACATCGATTTTTTGCTCAATCAAATACGAGGTAGTCCAGTTGTTGATCAAGGCCTCGCAGGCACTTTGCCAAAACAGGAAAAAACCGATCAGCAACAAAGCGGGGTCTTTCAACATCTTACCCAATTGCGGTAGTGAAATCCCTTCCGCGTGTTTGGCCACCGGAAATTGCAAGGAAAAATACACCAGGGCCAGCAAAAATGTGAGCGCTGCAATGGCCAGCACAATGTCTTCAAAAGTAGCTACATCGCGCAGCAAGCCCAAAATAAAGGGCATGGCCAAAGCACCCAGCCCAAAGAATACGCCAAACAGCGCCAAACTCGCAGCTTTGTTTTTTTCGCTGATGTCGGCGACGAGTGCACTGGTGGCACCATTGATGGCACCGCCCCCTACGCCGATCAGCAGGATACACACCTGAATGACCCATATGACCGTAGCCAAACCGACCCCGGCAAATCCCAGCGCCAATAAAAGACTACAAACGGCCAACAATAACTTGTACCCAAAGCGATCGGTAATGAGGCCAAAGCTCAAGGAACCAACCAAAATGCCTACCGGAAACAAGGAAAAAAGCCCGCCGATGCCCAGTTCATCCAGTGCGAACTTGGTTTTTAAATCCGGGGCGATGGATCCCAGGGTAATGGCTCCAACCCCGAACAGGAATAATCCAGCACAGGCTGAAGCAAAAATTAACTTGCGATTGTACATATTGGTCTATTTCGGTTCATTAATGGTGATGCAATGGATGCCCCCACCGCCGAAATTTACAGCCAGCGCATCAATTGGTATAATTTTTTATCAATTCACATACCCCGGATTTTGCTGCAGTGCCTCATTTGCGGTAAGTTCTCGATTCGGAATCGGCATGATGCTCCGAAAATTTTCGATCCCCAGCACCGCATTGACCTGCCGGGTACGCGCCAGATCGAAGTAACGATGTCCTTCAAAATTGAACTCAGCCCGGCGTTCATCCAGAATTGCTTGCAGGTACACCGCATCGTTGGGAACATCCGCGGCGCTAAGCTCCGCCAACCCTCGTTGGGTTCGAATCAAATTCAAATCCACCAATCCACTATTGCGCCCGCGAGCTTCGGCCCGGATGAGGTACATTTCCGCAAAACGAATGATGTACGCCGAGTTGTCGCGTGATTCTTCCCCTCGGTATTTCTGGGTGCGGCCATCGGGAATGATCGTGGCATCGTTTTCTGCGGGATCAAAATTCAATAAATCAGCGCGGACATCGCCGGGACGGCTGGTAAAAAAAACGGCTAGATCTTGCGCAGCCATATAGCTCAATTCCGAACGAATGGCGTCGTCGCGGCTGTAGGTCGCTCCATTGTACCCGCTGCGGTTTTGGTTGTCAAACGCCAGCTCAAAAATGGACTCAGAACTCAGTCGGGTATTGAATACATCGGTATAGGTTGCCGCATCCAATAAGCTAAAATCGCCCGAATCGATCACTTTAGTAGCGTATTCAGCCGCTTTGCTCAGGTCCTTGCGGTAGAGGTACACCCGTGCCAGCAGGGCATTGACGGTATTGGTATTGATGAACTGGATGTCCTTTTGGCTGGCATCCAATAAACCCGCCGCTTTGTTCAGTTCATCCGTGATGAATTGGTAAGTGGCCGCCACAGTAGATCGTCCTGGGCGCTCTGAAATCCCTTGTACACTTTGAATCAGGGGAATGCCAAATTGGGAATTGTTGTCCCAATGCTCCCCGAAATAGCGTAAGAGGTCAAAATGCGCGAGGGCGCGAATGGCCCGCGCCTGGCCTTCCAGGTGGTTCTTTGCAGCCGTGTCCAGATCGTCTACTTCAGACAAACCTTCCAGTAAATAATTGGCATTGGCAATGACGCGGTACACCGCAATCCAGAGGTCTTCAGTAATGATGTTGGCTCCCGTCACTGCCCGACTGCCGAGCTGATCCAGGGATAAACTTTGGTAGCCACCAGTTACGGCATCGTCGGTGTGACCACCAGAGGCCAAAAGATAGGTTTCGCCATAGTAACCCGGTTGTTGCATGGCACTGTACAAGCCCAGTACTGCGGCTTCCGCACTGGCTCCATCGGTGATGGCATCTTCGGCTGCGATGTCATTGGGTGAACTTTCATCCAAAAAATTGCAGGACGCCAACAGGGCTAGTCCAAATAAAAAGGAGAATATCTTGATTTTTTTCATCGTTTGCTTTTTTAATCCGATCAAAACTTCAGGTTAGCGCCCAGGAGGAGGGTACGGGTTGAAGGATAGGCTCCATAGTCAACCCCGGCTGTGCGATCTGCCAAACCCCCATTAGAGGAAACTTCTGGATCAAAACCCTTATATCCTGTGAAAATCAAGAGGTTTTGTGCCTCGGCGTACACGCGCAAGCCCTTGAATTTGCCCACTTTAGGAAAGGTATACCCCAGGTTTACATTTTGCACCCGGAAAAAGGAAGCGTCTTCCACCATTTGGGAAGAATTCAGCGCCAGATTCAGGTTGATGAACGACGCGCGGCCGTATTCTGCCTGATCACCAGGTTTGCGCCAGCGATTGCGCACATTGGTCGTGTTGTTGGCATAAATGGAACTAAGCCCGCCATCATTGCTCCAGCCCAGGTTTTCGGTTGTACCCCGGATGAGGTTGTACACCTGATTGCCGATGGAAAAACGGGTGAAAACCGTGAGGTCAAAACGCCCGAAGTTGAAGGAGTTGGTCAAACCACCGAACAAATCAGGCATGGCTTTGCCGATGATCTGGGCGTCGTCGTAATCAATGATGCCATCACCATTGCTGTCTTCGAATTGCACATCGCCCGTTTCAGGATCTACTCCGGTGTAGCGCAGGCCGATGAAAGAACCCAAAGGTTCGCCTACTTGCAGGATATGGGTAGCTTCGAGGTCATCGTAAGCATTGAGGAACACCCCATCGCTGGTCAGGCTTTTGACTTCGTTGTGGATCCAGGTGGTATTGAAATTGAGGTTCCATCGCAGTTTGTCTGAACGAAGGACTGAGGCGTTAAGATTGAATTCAACACCCAGGTTTTGGACTTCACCGCCATTGCGGGTTACGGTTGCAAAACCTGTAGTGGCGGGAATGATGTCTTCACTCAAAAGCCGCGCTTTGACTGAATTAAAAAATTCCACTGATCCATTAAAGCGCCCACCATTGATTTCGTAGTCCAAACCAATGTTCAACATGCGGTTGGTTTGCCAGCTCAACTCTGGATCGGCCAGGTTGCGCAATTGAATGCCTGCGCGGCCTGCGTAACGAGACGCCGTGTAGAAGGTGACGTTTTCGAAATCGCCAATTTCCTGGTCGCCGGTGAGGCCATAACTCACCCGCAACTTGAGGTCGCTAAAGGTACTTTTAAGCCCGCTGAAAAAATCTTCACTGCTCAAACGCCAGGCCACTGCTCCCGAGGGGAAAAAACCAAAACGATTGTCTTTGGAAAAACGCGAAGAGCCATCGGCGCGAGCAGTAAGGGTAAACAAAAAACGGTTTTGATAATCGTAATTGACCCGCCCCAAAAAGGAAAGTATGGAGAAGGATGTCCCTTCTGAAGTGGCGCGAATGATGTTGGCGGCACTCGAAAGCCGCTCCAGTTTGCCTGGAGGAAAACCCTGCCCGATGGTGCCTGCTCTGTCGATTTGGGTGCGCTGTAAGGTGACCCCACCCAGGGCACTAAAGGTGTTTTTTCCAGTAGTGTGGGTGAAATTGAGCGTGTTTTCGTTCAGCCAGGTGATGTTGCGGAAGTTGCCTTCAAAAGCCTCGCCACCAAAAGCTTCCGCATCGGCAGTCAGCGGGGATTTGAATTGGTTGTCGAACAAAAAATTGACATCACCCGACCAGGCGGTACGGAAGCTCAGTTTACCACTGAGTTTATAATCGCCATAAACCGTCGCCAAAGCCCGATATCCGTTGGTAAAAGCCCGAATTTCTTTGGCCGATTTCACCGGGTTGTCGGATAACCAGTTGGCCTGGTAGTCTTCAAAACTGGCGTAAGTGCCATCGTCTTCATAAACCGGCATGAGCGGAGAAGCACCGAGGGCATTGGTGATGATGCCGGTATAGGTATTGTCGTTAAAACTGCGGCGGTTGCGGGTCACTGCGGTATTGAGCGTTACCCCCACATTGAACCGGTCGTTGATGCTTTGGTCCAAATTGAGGCGAAAATTGAAGCGTCGGTAAAAGTTTTCGATGATGACACCTTGTTGATCAAAATAGCCCAAACTGGTGAAATAACGGGTTTTGTCATTTCCTGCCCGAAACGACAATTCGTAGTTGCGGATCGGGGCAGTACGGGATACTTCGTCGAGCCAGTTGGTGTTTTGACCGGAAGACAAGTCGAAGTTTTCCAGTGGATCGCTCAGTACCGCAGGGTCGAAATCTGCACCAAAATAGCTGGGGTCTTGTTCATAAACCGCCAGGTCGTTTTTGCGGGCTTCTTCAATGAGGTCTACCATTTCAGCCGAACTCATGAATTCAATGGGGCGAGCAATGTTTTGAAAGCCGGTATACACATTGAGGTTGGCCTCTTGTGCGCCCTTTTTGCCTCGTTTGGTGGTGACCAAAATGACGCCATTGGCTGCTCTGGCACCGTAGATGGCCGCTGCGGAGGCATCTTTTAATACTTCGATCGATTCAATGTCATTGGGGTTGATGTCGGAAATGGAACTGAGGGTTTGCCCCGATCCCACATTTTGCCCCTGCAAGTCAAAAGAGGTAGAGAGGTTGGAGTTGCTTTCGCTGAGCAAAGGAATGCCATCTACCACGTAAAGCGGGGCGTTGTTGCCCCGCACATTGACCAACAGACCTGCGCCCGGAGTACCGGAAGTACTCATTACATTCAGCCCGGCTACCCGCCCTTGCATGCTGTTGGCGAGATTGGATACCGGTTGATCCTGAATATCGGCAGATTTGAGTGAGGAAATGGCTCCAGTCAGTTGGCTTTTGCGCTGGGTACCGTAACCGACCACCACCACTTCGTCGAGGCGCAGGTTTTCGGGTTCAAGGACGATGTCCAATTGGGTTAGGTTCCCTACGGTCACTTCTTTTGTGCTAAATCCCGTGTACGATACAATCAGGATGGTATTGGGAGGCACTTGTAAGGTAAAGTCGCCTCCAATGTCGGTAATGGTTCCCTGGGTGGTTCCTTTGATCAACACCGAGGCACCAATCAGTGGTTCTTGATTGGTGTCGCTTACTTTTCCTTTAATGCCAGTGGTTTGGGCACTCAATAAACTAAGGGAAATACAGGCCCAAAAACAAAGGAAGAGGTTCTTAAGTCGCTTTTTGTTCATATCGTGAGTTATTTAAAGGGTTCGGTATGAAGTTGAAAAGTTGTGGGGCATGCGATAATCGCTAAACATAGATCACAAATCGTGCGCTACCAAACTTTTCAACACGTCAACTTTTCAACTTTTCAATTATGCTTTCCGCGGCTACCCGCCCAGAATACGCGCCTCCATTCATGTACCCCTGAAAGACCACACTACAATGCTCGCCAGCAAAAAAAATGTTGCCTTCGGGTTCTTTTTCTATGCCACCAAAACTGGACCATTGGCCTGGTTTGTACGCGGTGTAGGAGCCCAGGTTGAAAAGGTAGTTTTCCCAGGAAAACTTGTGCATTTTGCCATTGCTGGCCGCTTTGAATCCTGGCCAAAGCTGATCGAGGCCGGGCATGTATTTGCTGAGGATTTCATTGGAATTCAATTGGGCGGCATCGTGTCCGATGTTACTGCCGCCAAATACGGTCAAGCTGGCCAGTTCCCCGGCTTGCATACGGCTGCTGTCCCAACCGCTGTAGGCTGGGAAGTCGGTATTAAAACCGCCGTGCGAACCGTGTTTGCGCCAAACACGTTCGTTCAATCCGAACAGGATTTTCCCACCATTGCCATAGCCCAGTTCCCGAATGCATTGAGCTTTGACGGGTGACCAAGCGAAGCCCGTGGTTTTTACCTCGCGCAATTTGGTGAAGGGCAGGGCCAAAATCAGGTAATCGGCTTTGATGGATTTGAGTTTACCTCGGTGTTCAAAAACAGCAGTGTAAGTGCCATCGGCGTGCTTTTTGATTTCGCTCAGGGCATGACCCAGCTTGATTTGTGCTTCCAATGACTTGCCCAGGGCGTCGGTGAGCGCCTGGCTACCACCACGAATTTTAAAAATTTCGGCGAGGTCTTCTTGTTCTTCGTGTTCATGCCCCGGGTTCGGGTAAGCCCAACAGCAAAAAAAGGTTGATGACCGACTGCTCGGCGGCATCAATGGTGTAATATGCTGACATACTACTGTGGTAAAACTGCTTGAGCCAGCCCTGTACGCCGATACTGTCCAAATACTGTGGAATCGAAAGTTGATCCAATTCCTGCCAATTGGCGGCATCGCGGTAGGAGAGCTGTTCAAAATCCTCGGGCAGTTTTTCCAAACTGGCGCGGAATTTGGGAATGAAAGGCTGAATGGCTTCTGCCAAGTCGTCCTCGGTATACTGTTTTCCGCCAAAATATAAGGATTCCTGGAGCGTGGGCTCGTCTTCGCGCAGGTCGTAGATCTCCAGCTTGAATTCCTTCGCCAGGCTAAGCATGTCTTCGTGGTAGGCATCGATGAACTCGCCGCCCAATTCCGTGGTCAAACCCGGCCCAAAGTAGTTGCGCAGGGTCATCATGCGACCCCCATAACGATTTGAAGCTTCATAAATCGGGGCTTCAATGCCCGCTTTTTTCAGTTGATGGGCGGCGTTCAGCCCGGCAATACCTGCTCCGACCACGAGCACGCTGGTTTTGCGCGCCAGATCGGGCAACAGCGACTGCCCCAATAATACTCCGGTAGAGAGTCCTGCAAACTGACGCAGGAAGCCGCGCCGGTGCTGAAAATACACAGGATCAACCTGACGCAAGGCACGGTTGAAGCTGCGCTGAATTTGTTTGGCAAATTGCTGTTTCATGGATAGTGGTGCTTAGGGTCATGAATAAAACAAAAAATATGTAAAAAACCCTTTTTTTTTTTTTTTTTTTACCTCCTTTTTTTTTTTTTTTTTTTTTTTTTAAATTTTCCTTTTTTTTTTTTTTTTTTTTTTTTTTTTTTTTTTTTTTTTTTTTTTTTCCCCCTTTTTTTTTTTTTTTTCCCTTTTTTTTTTTTTTTTTTTTCTTTTTTTTTTTTTTTTCCTTTTTTTTTTTTTCTTTTTCCCTCCCCCCTTTTTTTCCCTTCCTTTTTTTTTTTTCCCTTTCCCCTTTTTTCCTCTCCCCTTTTCCCCTCCTTCTCCCTTTTTTTTTTTTTTTTTTTTTTTTTTTTCTTTTTTCCTTCTTCTCTTTCCTTCCTCCTCCCTTCTTTTCCTTTTTTTTTTTTTTTTCTTTTTTCCCCCCCCCCCTTTTTTTTTTTTTTTTTTTTTTTTTTTTTTTTCTTTTTTTTTTTTTTTTTTTTTTTTTTTTTTTTCCCTCCCCCCCCTTTCTTCCCTCCTTTTTCTTTTTTTTCTTTTTTTTTTTTTTTTTTTTTTCCTCCCCCTTTTTTTTTTCCTTCTTTCCTTTTTCTTTGACAACCCAATTTTTGGTGGATTTTTACCACAGATGGCCACAGAGTTCACACAGATTTTATAGATATGCCATAAAATTTGTGTGAATCTTGGCCATCTGGGGTGAAAATCATCTATCATTTCGCCGCAGGCGAGCGCTTTCACAAAATTTTATTTCGGCTGATTACCCGCAGAGCGAATGTTGACCAGCTTCTTCAACAAGTCAAACCAAAACGGTGCCCCCAAAGACACGGCCAGCGCCGTTACAATCCAGCCCAAGACCTTGATGACCCAATCGCTGGGGCTCATGCCTTGCAATTCTTCCGGATGCCAACCGAGGCCCAGTGGAGACTTGGCCTGGCTGATTTCGTCATCGATGAGGCGATTCACTTGCTGCCATTGTTGTTCCACGGTTCCACCGCTTTGAACTTCAATGTCGGATTTTTGGGCGTAAGCTTCCGCCATGGTCACAATCTCCTTCAATTCCTCGGGATTGGATTCCAAACGCTGGTAAATCGAGATGGTATCGGCGTTAAAAATAACTGCGACCACCAGGCCCACAAAAGTGACCATAATCTGGATGTTGCGCTTGAACCAACCCGCTGCACGGTCCATCACATCGTCGAACCAGCCGCGAATTTTGGCTTTGAATACTTCCAGTTCATAGCCCGCATCGTTGAGCAATTGTTTGAGTACTTTTTTGAGGTCTTCGTTGGGCAGTTCATCAATCCTTTGCATGAGTTTTCCGGCGTCTTCACCTTTCAGGATGATGTCCATGAGGATGGATTGAAAATTTTCAGCACTGATGTAGGAGGGTGGGCGCTGTTTGGCATCGCCCCGATAATTGCAGAGTTGTTTGTACAGGGCATTTTCTTTGAAACCCTGGAACAATTCGCCTTTTTCTTGCCCTGAAGCCAACATATTGCGGATGGCTTTTTCCAAATTTTGACCCCGCAAGGCCAACATCGAAGAAATGAGCTCCATAATAGTGGTCACCAAAAGGCTCAATAACAGGAGTAAAAATACGAGTCCGATGACTACTTGAATCAGTCCGATCATGATATGGGTAGTTTGTTTTTCAAATGGAAAATTAAAGCTAAAACGTTGGATTGGCCCGCGCGAAGGTGGTTAGTTTTTTGGGGTTTGGGGGTTCGGTTCGGGTTCCGCGGCGCGGGCCCAACCTAAATCCTACAACCCTATTTCAACGTTTCCTCGAATAGTTTAAAAATCCGCTTGTACTCATCCGCCCAGCTACTCGGCTCTACAAACCCGTGGTCTTCCAAGGGGAAAACGGCCAGATCCCACTTGTCTTTTTTCAATTCGATCAAACGTTGCGAGAGGCGTACCACGTCCTGGAAATGAACATTCACATCCACCATGCCGTGCAGCATCAGCAAGTTGCCTTTGAGGCCTTCGGCAAAATAAATCGGCGAACTGCGGCGGTAGGCAATGCTGTCTTCCACGGGGGTGTTCAGGATGTTGGCGGTGTAGCCATGGTTGTAATGCGCCCAATCGGTTACCGAACGCAGGCCAGCTCCACTTTTGAAGGTTTCGGGTGCGGTGAACATGGCCATCAAGGTAATGAACCCACCGTACGAGCCGCCGTAAATCCCGATGTTTTGGGGATTGACCTTGTGCGTACTGACCAGGTATTTGGCCCCATCCACATGATCGTCGAGGTCTTTGCCGCCCATGTGGCGATAGATGCCCGTGCGCCAATCGCGGCCATAACCATCACTTCCGCGGTAATCGATGTCGAGCACGGTATAGCCCCGGTCGGCCAGGAAGTTGTGGAACATGTACTCGCGGGAGTAGCTGCTCCACCAGTGGTGTACGTTTTGCAAATACCCTGCGCCGTGTACGAAGATGACCGCCGGGCGACTGGGGGCGGCTTTGTTCGGTTTGTACAAACGCGCGGGTACTTTGATGCCGTCGCGGGCGGTGAACCACACGATTTCTGGCGTGCGCCAGGGGTAGGTTTTGAAGGCTGCGCTGGTGGAACTGGTCAGCTGCAAGGGCGCTGCGCCACTGCGGTTGGGCATCCAGTACAACTCCCAGGGCTGGTTGCTGTAGGAGTACCGGATGGCCAGGGTGCTTTCATCGGGGGAAAGGCTGACTTCGTTGCCTCCTTTCAGCGTGGTAATTTTTTCCAATTTGCCTCCGGCAATGGGCAAACGGTAAAAATGCCGCTCATGTGGTCCTTCCGCACTGGCGGTCAGGTAGAAGGATTTGCCATCGCGGGAAAGATTCGTTTCACGGACTTCAAAATTGCCACTGGTCAGCGCTTTTTTGACCCCGGTATTGATGTTGATGGTGTACAGGTGTGAATAACCCGTTGCTTCGGATTGGAACCAGAGGTGCTCGTTGTCGGGTAGCCAGCCGAGGCCACTGCCACCAAATCCACTGATGCCCGGGCCACCAATCCAGGCCTCGTCGTGTTGGCGATCCAGTTGTTTCATTTGACCCGTGACCAGATCGAGCAATACGATCCAGCGGTCTTTGTTGTCCAGGGCGCGGATGGAAACCACGGCTTTGCCGTCGTCAGAAAAAACGGGTCCGGTGATGGAGACCTCGCGGGGTTTGTCGTATTTCGGGTTGTAGGGTTTGTCGCCCTTGTGATAATCTTTCAGGAAGGCGGGTTTGTCATAAATTCCTTCCAGCTTTTTGGTGTCGACCATATAAAAAGTATCGCGATTACGGTCGTAAATGCCAAATTCGTAGGTGTCTTGCGGGGTGCCTACTTTGGAACGCGCCGTGAGGTCGGTGGTGTAACCCGATTCCGTGACGTAGTTGGGCACATCCGTACTTTTGGACTCGGCGCGTTTGGTGTAGCGGAAAGTTACAAAGCGCAGATCCGGGCTGGCTTGCAAACCACTCAAAAACTTGGTCCCGTAGTTGATTTCCTTCGGTCGTTTGACTTGCAGGGCTTTGGCTTGGCGTTCGCGGGCGTCGCGTTGGCCTTTGCGCCAGCGCAACACTTCAAACATGTCCATTTGGTCTTCTTTGAGCCATTCTTCGTATTCGAGGGGCTTGGCGGCGGGGCGGGTGGCCTGGCCGCCTTTAAAGTTGGTCAATTGAGTGATGCTGCCCGTGCCAGAATCCCAAAGGTAAAGATTGTTGTTGCTCAGCCAGGTGAGGCCTTTTTCGTCGCCCGTGAAGCGTGGGCTGCTCTCGTTGTCCAGGGTATTGGTGATTTGTTGCACCTTGCCCGTGGCCACTTCCAGCAGGAATACATCGCCGCTGCGGCTGAACACTTTGCGGCTAAAATCGCGGCTGTACACCCCGCCGCCAATGAGGTTGCGCTGCTCCTCCAGGCTCACTTTTTCGGGTTTGCCCGTGGGCAAAACCACCTTGTACAACGCGGCCAGGGTATCCATCGTGGGGTTCCAGTTGAAATAGATGGTTTTGTTGTCTTCGCCCCAAAAGACATTGTCCGGTGAAAACCCGGTGAAACGATCACCGAGCATGATTTGGTCGATGTTGAGGGCGGAAGGGGCCTGGGCCAGAGCAATAAAGAGGCCGCAAATGCTGAAGAGTAGGGTGGTAATGGTTCTTTTCATGTCAGATGTGTGGTGTAAGGCGGACAAGATCGAAAAAAAATGGAAGATGAGAAAAGG
>NZ_JADKCX010000072.1 GCF_016718685.1 Haliscomenobacter sp.
CCCAAATCCAAACCCATTCGGGTCAGGTTTGCATGGGTATAATGGCGAAAATTGGGACCTACTTCAACCGCCAGCGAAGGCGTGATCAAGACATTTGTACCTATGCCCAGGCCATAAAAAAACCCTGATTGGGATTCGGCATAATCTCCTTGCTCGATCTTGCTGCCGTAGGGGCCTGCGCCTGCGGTGAAAAAAAGGCCCGCTTTGGCACGGATTCGGTAGTAGTAGCGCAGATGGGGTTCCAGGGTCCAATAGGTACTTTTGACTCCCTCCAGGTTACTGTCGTTGTAGTTGAACGAAAGGCCAGCGGCAAAACGATCGGCTACAAAATAGGCTACCTGTGGGGATAGATTCAGATCCCGCTGCTGGTTGGCTACTTCCGGGAACCGGAGCTTCATAAGTCCGGTTCCAAGCATCCAGGTTCCTTTTCGGAAGGGGTTAATGCTGGTGAGGGAGGCGTTGCGTTCCTTGTTCAAATAAATGGCCAATCCGGTATAGAGTGCGAAACTGGCCTGTTCGCCGGTTTGTTGGCGACCAGCTCCAACTTCCAGGGCCAGAGAAGGTGAAATAAAATGGCTCAAACCAAGGGCGGCCTGGTATCCCCAACGTTTTTGACCATCGGGCACCAATTCAAGGTCAGTGTTGCCACCCAATTCAATGAAAAAATTGCTGTTAGTTGCTTCTGGATTCAGGTAGTAGCGGGCATTGAGGGATAGCCCCAATCTGGAGTAGGATGTTGCCATTACGCTGTTGGTGCTGAACGCGCTTACGCCCCAGACCAGAAAATGATCACTGAGCGCATAACCACCTGCCGTCAAAAACGTCAAGTTGAGCGATGACTGATCATTTTTCGAAAGCAGATTTGCAGAAAATTTGTCGCTGGCGATGCCAAATGATCCAGAAAAAATCTGGGTAGGAGGGAGGTAAATTGCGCCTTTTTGAACTTGGGCAAACAAGCTTGTGCATGCACAAAGCAAGCACACGAGGGTTAAATGCAGGGGTTTCATATACTGGGTTTTAGGTTAAATTTTAGCCAATTTGCAGGGAAAAAAAGAAATGAGCAAGTGCTGCTTACAACTGGAGCATTTTTTCGATGAATGCTGGAATTCTACCGTTTATTCAATACATTTATACAGACAATCTCAAGCACAGCACATTTCATGGTATTGTCCGAAAAGATACCACTACCCAAAAAAACACCAATGACCAAAAAATCCGAACTTATTGCCGATTATTTCCCCAACATCTACCTCGCCGTTATTTCCTTGCTCCAGGGCATCGCTCTGTCCCAATTGGTGCCGATCTTTCTCACTTATGTCGAGATTGCCGAACACCCCTGGTTGGACATCCATTTGTTGCCGATCCTGCTGATGCTGCTGATCATTTTTACCATTTGGCACCATTATGCCATCAGCATTTTTTTCCTGCGCTGGTTTCCCAATATCATCGATACTTTGGTGCCTTTTTTGGTCGGTGTGGCGCAGTTTGTCCTCATTTCTTATTTGAACATCGAGACGAGCTTGTCCGACATGAAAATGGACGACTGGACCCTCGGCTTTGCCATTTTTTTGATGTCGGGGTCTTTCCCATATTTGGCGGCGGCCTGGCGCCTGGAGGTCGATTTGTTTGCCAATATGATGAGCAAAAAGAACGCCTTACGGCATGGAGAACTGACCAAGAAATATTACAAGTGGGCGGGGTACTCCATTTTTGTTCAGGGCTTATTCGTTATGCTGATTGTACTGCTGCACCAGGATCGTTGGTTGTTGTTCTCGCTGATTTTATTGCTGAGCCACCTCTTGCTGTTTGAATATTGCCTTTTGTACCGCATCAAGCCGCATTATGTCAAAAGTATGGATGAATTTGAGGCGGATGGTCATGCTTCCCGTTGAACGCGCGTCCTCTTTCCACAGTATTTTAAGTCTCTCCCCATTTATGAGGATGTTTTGGGGGTATTGATTTCCGAACTTTGTAGGATTGATTAAACGCACACTTCACAGAACCAACATGAAAAAGCACCTAGTAACCCTCTTGCTGTTTGTACAAGTTGCAGTACTAGCAAAGGCACAAAATTCAACCGAAACAGCCCACTCCATTCTTCCCGCTGATGGCATTATCCAGTATCTGCCCAAGGATACCAGCGCTGCGGCAACACCGGCCATCCTTTCCACCAACAAACTGCAATTCACGCCCCAGGTCAATTTTTTCTTTTTGCCCGAAGGCACCCTGAATTACAAAGAAGCAGGATTGGCCGTGGACACGGGTCACCTGAATTTTTATTTGCGCGGCGATTTTGGTGCAAAACTGTCTTTGCCCAAAAATGTGGATATGGTGTTCAGTCTGCAATCGTATGGGGTGTATACCCGTAGTTTGGGACCGCTGGATCCCAACCTGAAATTGTACGAAGGGTATGTAGACCTGAAAAAATTGGACAAAAACGGCCGCCTGGCCTTGCGGTTTGGCCGGATGTCCTTGGGTAAATACGGTTCAGAGATCCTGGTTGGCGACGATGATTTTACCAAGGGGCGGAGTTTTGAGAGTGTAAGGCTGCGCTACAAAAGAAAGCGCGTAACCAGCGACCTGATGTGGGTGCAATTGTATCAGCCCGCTCCGGCGGCTGCCGATTTTGAATGGAATCACCCCATCTTTTTGGCCACCTTCAACACCTTTAACTTTTCCAGGGCGATCAACTTCGATGCCAATCTCCCTTTTATCATTGACCAGTACAACAGTGGATTGCGCACCACTGTGTTCATGCCCGATGTTCGCGCCTTTGGCCAATTGGGCAACTTTCGATATTCTGCTGAATTCATTCTGCAAACCGGAACCGCCAAAGGTATCTTGAATGAGAACATCACCGGAACGGTCAATGCCTATGCAACGGAACTGAGTGCCGGGTATACCTCCACTGACGGTAAACTTAGCGCTCAGCTTGCCTATTACCGGGCTAGTGGTGATGACAATCCTGGTGACACGGAGCTGAAGTCCTACAATGTATTGTGGCAAAATGAACACCGTCGGTTTGGCTATGTCGATGCGTTCAAAGGATCGAATGTACAGGCCACCACTTTGCACCTGGATTGGAAACTGGGCAGATTGGTGTCTACGGGTGTACATGGCGTTTTTGCGCAGGTGTTGGAGTCTAAGGATCGCTCCGCTGGTATTGCTACGCTTGGCTCCTTGAATGAACTGGCCACCACCAGTAAATCCATCGGCATGGGCGGGGATTGGTACCTGAACTATTATTACAACCACAACCTGAATTTCCAGTTTTCAACCTCGGCTTTCAGGGCGGGTGAATATTTCACAGCAGTAAATGGGGTGGATAAAACGATGATCAGAATGTACCTGATGATGGCTTTGAGAATATAAGCAGTGGCGTAAAATGACTGAAAAATCAGACATTTTAAATACCTTGGCAGGCGAAATCAAAGCATTGTCAAACGCCAAAGCATCAAAAAATGAGAAACCACCTAGTCTTTGCCAGCCTTGCGCTGCTTGTTTTATTTTCTTGCCAGGGAGAAAGTAAAAAAACACCAGATGTTGATGTAGAAGCAGTTACACAAGAAAGGGCAAGTCAACTGGCTGCTTTTTATTTTGGAACCTTGCCGAATGCAGATGGTGATGGAATCGAAAACCTTACTTTCGCTAAATGCCGATGTAGATCGGACCTTTACCTTAGAGGAAAGATACACCGACCAAAATCTAAATTCAAAAACGAGCGGAACCTGGACTGTAGACGGGGATATTGTCACCTTGACCAGTGAGTCGGGCAGTACCAAATATGAAGTTATGGAGAAGGGCCTCGTTAGCTTCAATACCAACGGAAGCAAACGAGATGACGCGACTGCAAAAAAATACCTGTTGAGAAAAGTCAAGGGGGAGTAGTATTCCTACCCCTTCGCCGCCAACAAAAACAACACCGCCATCCGCACCGCAACCCCATTTTCCACCTGCTGCAAAATGATCGAATGCTCCGAATCCGCCACATCACTGGTGATTTCCACGCCGCGATTGATGGGTCCGGGGTGCATGATCACGATTTTTTTGTCCAGCGAATCCAGCAATTGCCGGTTGATGCCGAAGTATTGAGCATATTCCCGCAGGGTGGGGAAATACTTGATGTTTTGGCGTTCCAGCTGGATGCGCAGGATGTTGGCCACGTCACACCATTGCAGGGTTTCGCGCACGTTGTAGCTCACGCCCACGCCCAGTTTGTGGATGAACTTGGGCATCAGGGTAGGCGGCCCGCAGACCCTTACTTTGGCCCCCAGTTTTTGCAGACAAAAGATGTTGCTCAAAGCCACGCGGGAGTGCAGGATGTCGCCAAAAATGGCGACGTTTTTGCCTTCCAGGTCGCCCAGTTGCTCTTGCATCGAAAAAGCGTCGAGTAGCGCCTGGGTGGGGTGTTCGTGCGTCCCGTCGCCCGCGTTGATGATATTGGCATCGATGTGCTGTGCCAAAAACTGACAGGCACCGGGAGCGGGGTGGCGCATCACCACCATATCCACCTTCATGGACAGGATGTTGTTCACGGTATCCAGCAGGGTTTCCCCTTTTTTGACCGAAGAAGAAGAAGCCGAAAAATTGATGGTATCTGCCGAAAGGCGTTTTTCCGCCAATTCAAACGAGACCCTGGTGCGGGTTGAATCTTCAAAAAAGAGATTGGCGATGGTGATGTCGCGCAGAGAAGGCACTTTTTTGATGGGGCGATTGATGACTTCTTTAAAATTGGTGGCGGTGTGAAAAATCAGCCGAATGTCCTCCGTGCTCAGGTCTTTGATGCCCAGAAGGTGTTTGCTGCTTAGTTGTTGGTTAGCACTTGCCATTGTCCCGTTTATTGTGCCTCTTTTTTGTCAGAAAATAAAATCACGCGGTCTTCGCCGTGGGTATGCGCCCATTCCACTTTAACATAAGCCTCGTCTACGGCGTCTACTTTGATGCCGGTAAAGGTAGAACGAATCGGCAATTCGCGATTGAAACGTCGGTCTACGAGGGTCAATAGTTCCACTTTTTCGGGCCGCCCGTAGTGGTTGAGCGCGGTCAGTGCGGCCTGCACCGTACGCCCGGTGTACAACACATCGTCTACCAGGATGACGTTTTTCTTTTCCACCAAAAAATCCATTTCGGTTACACTGGCGTGCATGGACGCACCGGGGCGGCGAAAATCGTCGCGGTAGAAGGTGATGTCCAGTTTGCCGTAATCGATGTGCTGAATGTTGAGGTGGTCGACGAGGTGGCGGTAGATGCGCTCCGAAAGCGCCACGCCACGCGGCTGAATGCCTACGATACAGGTGTTGGAGAAATCATCGAACTCTTCAACCAATTGATGGCAAAGCCGATCAATGGTGAGGGCAAAGCGCTCGGAGCCGATGATGATGCGTTGTTTATCCATAGATGGGCAAAGATAAAAAAATGCTGGTAGGAAAATCTAGTAAGAAGGGACATACTTTTAATGCAACGAGGAGGAGAGGTCCGTAACCGGATGGTTGGGGTCAGTTGGGGTAAAGGTTTAGTTTTACCGGCCAGGGGGACCTCTTCACTTATTTCCTCAGGACAGTGTTTTATTGAGAGCACTACAAAGGTAAGGGCGAAAGTCCCCCTGGCATACCCCCAGTTCTGGTGTATTTTGGCTTATTTTTCGCCGGGGAGGGTGATGAAACGGACATATTGCGCATGCCAGAAGCCAATGGCCATGAGGATTTGGCCAATGATGAGGAAGCCGTTTTTTAGCGAAGACAAGGTGGTGAATAGGTGATAATTTTCTTTGTGCACCACATCGCCTACCATGAAGAGGAAAATACCGATGATGTGCGGAATCATCAAGCCAAGGCTAATCCAGGCATATGGATTTTTGTAGAGGGGTAAGGAAAGATTTGATTTAAATAGAAAAAAAAGATAGTAGGCTGCCAATACAAAAATAAAGATTGCATCAGCCGCAGGATTGAATTTTCCATACACTTTGTACCCTTCAATGAATAAATAATTCAACACGCAGACCAGCAACAACAAGTAGGAGATCCAATGAACAACCCTTCCTTGATGTTTTTTTCCAAGCAATAAGGTGTAAAACCATCCCAAGAATATAAAATCTAAAACATAATACAATATGCCAATAAAACTGGTGTCCTGAATGTCAAAGTACTTGAAATACCCTTCTAATGAAGCATAGTTTTTACTCGCATACCAGAGGAAAGATAACTCGGAAACATTGACCACTAAGGAGAGTACGCAGTACATTAAAAAAATGCGCAAAGGTGTATTCAAGTCCTTGCGCTTTAAGGCCGCAATAATGATGGGTAGGCAGCTGGCTGCTACGGTAATTCTTGCAATTAAGATCGTGTTCATTGTGGGAAGGTTTTATAGGGTCAAGGGAAAAAGTTGCCCTGAATTTGGCAATTGAATGCAAATTCAGGACAAATGGAATGGAGTTACGGTGAGGGGATTTTGTAACCGGTGCTGGCGCCTTGGCCGGCGCCACCAGGCTCTTTTATGGTCATAGAAGCTGCACAAAAAAATGCATAAAATATTGCCTGCCCCTGCTCATCAACATTCTTACCAATTCGTCCTAAAACTACAGTAAGATTAGCAGAAATATCGGATGCCCCAATACGTAAATCTTCAAAATCAGATTCATTAAATACAAAGTAATGATCAAAAGATTGATCATGTTCTGTTAGCACTTCTTCAAATCCTTCGTCGAATGCCACCCAATCAGCATCTATCAGCAATGAAGAGCTAATATCAGTAACTTTAAGCGCAACCTCGGCGGATGAAAAAGCGTTGAAAAGTTGTTTCAATTTCCATAGTGAAATTGGAAATACCTTCTCCTGTGAAGTGTCTACCCAATAGTTTTCAATCAAATCATTCATTATACCAAAGGCGGCAGTATTTCTGATGCCTCCTACTCCCGAAGATTTAAAAATTGTAGCCATTTTGTTGGATTTGGTTTCGAGGTTGAATCCCAAATTGTAACCATTACTTTTGAGTGCTTCCATTGTTGAATTTATCTTTGGTTGAAAGCAAGGTTTTAATTGATAACTTAAAAGCTTGACGATATTGATTTAAATAATCATTAGCAATCGCGCGCAAGCCCCCAACCACCTTCTTCTCTGTATAAGCTATACCCGTAAAAAGTTTAAGGTCAGAATAATCTGCGGCCGGAGACATGTAGGCTTGGCCATTGTAGTCAAATGAAAAAAATTCATACTTGAATGGAGGGAATTTAATGAGTTCATATTTCAGGCTCCCTTGGATAGCGTCTGGTCCTTGTAAATTACTCAAAATAATTTTTTTGTTGTTTGAATTTAAGGTGTCAAAACTTATGTCAACTTTATCTTTCAATAAAGTAAAATTTGAAATTGCATTTAGCACCCCCCTTTTTGAAAAGTACTTAATATTGCACATCCCCGAAACAACATCCTTACTTCTTCCTATGCTAAGTGTTTTATCTACCTTATTGGCCTATGAAAAATAAAGCATTTATTAAGCTTTTCTGCTGATAAGTATTTAACCATAGCGAAGTATTTATTTTTTCAATGATTCTTTTGAATCATCTATTTTCTTCAACCCTCAACAGCTGTAGCATAAAACTCTGTTTACTTGAATTGATGATCCACCCCAAGATCCTCCCCCGCTTCCAGTTTGGTTAGCAAAATTAGTAAAAGGAAAAATAGTCTCCGATCCAGCAGAACAGGATGCCCAAGGATCATTTGTAAGAAAATAATTAATATTAACGCCATTTACATTTTTATAATCCTTTACAACCATTGCGTGATCAGATTGAATTGTTGCATGAGCAAGAGGTTCTATAAATACAATAAAAGGTCGACAGTTGTCAATTTCCATTTTTAAACGGTTCCATAACATTGGAGAATACTTGGGGTTCGATCTCTGGCTTGATTGGTATCCATAAGAATTAAAAATCTGATCTAAAAAATCAATTTTAACAATATCCCTAGAAAAGGGATTGGAAAATACAATTATTCATTGAACTTGCATAGGGAATGAGTGAGAACCACTTGAATTACATACCTTCAATAGGCTGTTCTAAGTTTTGTTAAAACTTGCATATTTTATAAAATATCAGGTTGACCAGGAGGATTTGGTGTTGAGGGTTGATGAAATTTCATCACCATTTCGATGCTTGCTGCCCAGCCAGGTATTATCCATTGAGCGTCTTTGCACAAAAGCTCTTTATACGCCAGCTATTGACAAAGAAATTGTCAATAAACTGAAAGCTAAAAATTCAACCCCTTCCCATATTTATGATTTTTATTGGTTAACTTCGCATCAATCGCCTTTACGATGGCCTCCGACTTTGAGTTCACATGCAACTTCTCGTACACTTTTTTGACATGAGAATGTACCCCTTCATAACTGATGAACATGGCGTTGGCAATCTCCTGGTACCTTTTTCCATTCACCAAATGTTTCAACACCTCCAATTCTCTTGTCGTCAAGTTGCAAAAATCAGGGTCGGCTTTTAGCTCTTTTTCCTGAAAAAAGCGCGCCACCTTACCCGCAATTGCCGGGGAAAAATACCCACCGCCCTGGTGTACATCCAAAATGGCCGTTTCAATTCGATCCAAAGAATCACTTTTGAGGGCATAACCCCAGGCACCCCGACACAAGGCTACAAACAAACGGTGATCGTCTTCAAACTGGGTTTGAATCATCACCTTGGTATTGGGACATTCCGCTTTGATCAATTTCATCGCATCCAGGCCTGAGATCCCCGGCATCTCGATGTCCATCAAGACCACATCGGGTTGATATTCCTTGATTTGGGCAACCGCTTTGGTCGCATCCTCAAAGGATTTAGTCAGGTACACCTTTTCGGAATCCTCGAAAAATAGTTCAAGGGCTTCCCGAAAATTTCGATTGTCTTCAAATAGTATTACTCGAACCATGATGATTACATTTGAGTTTCAAATGTAGGGATCGCTACTTTTATCCCTTACCCCCAAAACTGGTGGTTTTTACTTTTTTCACCCCTACAGATAAACCAGTATGACCATGCAGGTTCCTGCTCCTGGTGTAGAGTCAATATTGATGTCCATGAAACCATCTTTAGCCAATTGCTTGAGGTTTTTCAAACCATTGCCTTGGTGGTTTGCCTGTGGATCAAAGCCAATGCCATTGTCTTTAATTTCAATCCGGATCCCTTCTTTGATTCGCTGAATTTCCACTGAGAGGGCTGTCGCTTGAGCCGATTTAAAGACATTGTTTAATGCCTCTTTAAGTACCAAAAACAACTGGTTGATGCGGCCAACATCAATTTTCAAGTTTTCCTCGGCTGAAATTTTGTTGGCGTACGTTAATTTGATCCCCTGAACGCTACTATTTTCCTGCGCAAAATCATAAATCCCCATAAACATGACGTGCAAAGAGTCTTTTTTGGGGTCAACCAAATTGAATACAAAGCGCAACTTTCTTTGAATGTCATTGAGGATGTTAAAAATCTTGCTCAGGTTGTCAAATATTTTGGGGTCTACCTCCGCAAGCTTTTTGCGCAAAATTTCCAGGCGTAAAGCCACGCTACTCAAATCGCCGCCAATATCGTTGTGCAACTGGTTTGTCCAGTCGCTACGCAGGTTCATTACTTTTTCTTTGTTCCGGGAGTTGATCAAACCGATGAAATAAATGGCGGCTCCAAGTAACAACAACAGGTAAAAACCAAGCACAGGAATGAACCACCACGATTTCAAAAAAGAATCATTTACTGAAACATTAAGGTGTTCCTTTTGGTATTCCAGACCCTGTGGCTGTACCGCTATGGTTAAGGAATGCGCACCCTTCTTGAGTTTGTTAAGGGAAAGAAACATGGAATCCAAAAGAAATGCTGATTCTCCTCCGTTGAAGGTATATTGATAATGAAGTCCTTTGGGAAGGCGATGGAGGACAATTAATACATTATCAGAATCGACTACATCAATTTTTTCATTTTGGATGTCGTATGGGATACCACTGACAAAAACACTGTGAACCAGTGCATGAGGGGGAGTCTGTGCATAAGTGAAGAGACTTAACGATACAAAAAACAGGGTTAGCGGGTTTCTCAATGTAAACAAATTAACCAGGTTCACTGAAGGGGTTCTTCCAAACAAAAGCAAAATGCACAAATCTGACAAACTAAATGCCGTCAAAATCTACTTGTTCACATTGATTTGAATGGATATAGGATAAAAATGCAAACATTATTTCCCATTTGCAAATTAATTTTTAACACTTAATTCTTGACAATATACTTTCGAAATAGCAAAAACCAGGAAGTTGTACAATTACACTCCGTGGTTTTATCGCATCAGGATAACTGGGTCCTTTACTTGCGGTTTCCGAACAAACGCAGCAGCATAAAAAACAGGTTGATGAAATCCAGATACAGGGTCAGAGCCCCCATAATGGCTTCTTTATGGTCTTCTTCGGTTCCTTCATTGCCGATGATGTTCATGCTTTTGATCTTCTGGGTGTCGTAAGCCGTCAATCCCACAAAGATCAGGATTCCGGCATAGGTGATGATCCAGTACATCATGGGACTACGCAGGAAAATATTGACGATCGAGGCGAGCACCAGACCAATCAGGGCCATAAACAGCAAACTACCTGCCTTGGTGAGGTCGTTGTTGGTAAAATACCCATAGGCACTCATCGCTGCAAAGGTACCCGCAGTGATCAGGAAAGTACCCGCAATGGACGTACTGGTGTAAATCAAGAACACAAAGGATAGGGTAAGTCCATTCAGCACAGCATACAGCAGGAACACCAAAGTAGCGGTGTTGGCCGACATGCGCATCACCGCAGCAGAGAGGTAACCTACCAACAGCAATTCGCCGATGATGAGGCCAAAAAAGATAAAGCGATTGCCAAACACAAATTGCAGCAGTTGTGGGGAACCCGCCACCACGTAAGCTACAGCGCCAGTAATGGCTAGTGCAAAAGCCATCCAACCAAACACTTTGGTCATGAACCGCGCTTGCTCGGCGGCAATGGCTTCTTGTCTTTGATCACCTACAAAAGGGAAGTCATTCATTTTTAATTGGGTTTTTGTTTAAGAGATGATTTTTAAATCTGATAGAGTAAACAAGTTTAAGGATAGTTTTTGTTCCGTGCAAAAAAAATTAGGGTTCGGGGGTTCGGGGGTTCGTCGTTCGAGGGTTGTGGCCCTTTGTTTGCAAGATCTCGTGAACCCCCGAACCCTCGAACGACGAACCCCCGAACCCTCTACGGTTTATATCCATCCTTCAACCCCACCGTTAGGTTAAACACCGGTTTCCCCGCTGTGCTGTCCTGATCCGCGCAGAAGTAGCCCATGCGCAGGAACTGGAAGCTGTCGCCGACTTTGGCCTCAGCCAGGCTGGGTTCCAGTTTGGCGTTGGGAATTACCTTGAGGGAATCAGGATTGACAAACTCCAGGTAATCACGGTCTTCGTGGTTGGTGGGTTCTGGATCGGTAAACAATTTATCGTACATGCGCACTTCTCCATCTATCGCTTGTGCTGCCGATACCCAGTGCAAGACCCCTTTGGCTTTGAGCCCGGAAGTATCCGATCCGGAGCGGCTTTCGGGGAAATAAGTACAGTGCAGCTCGGTAACCTGCCCCGTTGCCGGGTCTTTTTGTACGGCGTCACACTGGATGATATAAGCCCCTTTCAAGCGCACCATCGCACCAGGTGCCAGGCGGAAAAATTTCTTGGGCGCATCCTCCATAAAGTCTTCTTGCTCGATGTAGATTTCGCGCGAAAAAGGAACCATCCGATTGCCCGAATTGGGGTCTTCCGGATTGTTTTCAATTTCCATATGTTCCACCTGCCCTTCCGGGTAATTGGTAATCACCACTTTCAGGGGATCGAGTACGGCCATGGCGCGGATGGCGGTCTGGTTCAATATTTCGCGTACCGAAAATTCCAGCAAGCCGTATTCGATGGTGTTGTCGCGTTTGGCCACTCCGGCGCGTTCGCAGAAGTTGATGATGCCTTTGGCCGGATAACCCCGGCGGCGCATTCCCGAAATGGTGGGCATGCGGGGGTCGTCCCAACCCGTGACATGGTTCTCGGTCACCAACTTGAGCAATTTGCGCTTGCTGGTGATCAGGTAGGCCACGTTCATGCGCGCAAACTCAATTTGGCGACTGGGGAAAATGCCTAGATTCTCGATGTACCATTCGTACAAGGGACGGTGGTGGATGAATTCCAGCGAACACAAAGAATGCGTAATGCCTTCGATGGAGTCACTTTGCCCGTGTGCGAAGTCGTACATCGGGTAAATACACCACTGGTCGCCCGTGCGGTGGTGATGGGCGTGTTTGATGCGGTACATGATGGAGTCGCGCAGGTGCATGTTGGAGGAACTCATGTCGCCTTTGGCACGCAATACCCGAGCGCCGTCGGGGAATTCCCCGTTTTTCATGCGTTCAAACAGGTCCAGGTTTTCCTCAATGCTGCGACTGCGGTAGGGGCTTTCGGTGCCCGGTGCCGCAGGATTGCCTTTTTGCGCTTCGATTTCTTCCTTGGTCGAATCGTCCACGTAGGCCAGGCCCTTTTTGATCAATTCCACGGCAAAATCGTAGAGCTGCGGAAAATAATCCGAAGCAAAACACTCATTGTCCCATTCGGCACCCAGCCAACGCACATCGGCCCGGATGCTGTCCACGTATTCCACTTCTTCGGTTACGGGATTGGTGTCGTCAAAACGCAGATTGAACTGGCCCTGGTAACGTTGGGCAATGCCATAATTGACGGTGATGGCCTTGGCGTGGCCAATATGCAAATAGCCATTGGGCTCTGGCGGGAAACGGGTGTGAATCCGGCCAGCGTGTTTGCCATTGGCAATGTCTTCTTCAATGATTTGCTCAATAAAATTGAGTGAACGTTCTTCTTTTTCAGTCACTGGATTGTCGGCACTCATGGCAGTAAGGTTTAAAGGTTTGGGGTTGAGGTTCGAGTTGAGGTTGGGGTTGTAGTTCGAGGTTTGGGGTTCAAGTTCAAGTGGTTCTCGAAGGCGGAGGGCCATAACCCTCGAACTCCCGAACCCCCGAACCCTACATCCGTTCCGGTGTTTCTATTCCCAGCAAATCTAGTCCCATCCGCAGCACATTGCGTACGGCCATCGACAACTGGATGCGGAACGCCTTAGCGGCTTCAGTTTCGGCCTGCAAGATGCGATAATCGTGCCAAAAGCGGTGAAAAGCCTTGGCCAATTCGTAGCTGTACATGGCCACCATCGAGGGGTCGTAACCTTCGGCGGCTTGTTTGATGATTTCCGGAAACTGGTACAATTGGGCGATGATGTCCTTTTCGGCAGTTTCCAGGGTATGGTAGTCGCTGGCCGCGCTCAGGTCGGGATTTCCGGCTTTGTTGAGCATGGAATTGCAGCGCACGATGGCGTTTTGCACGTATGGCCCGGTTTGTCCCTGCAAGTCGACCGACTCTTTGGGGTCAAAGATCATGCGTTTTTTGGGGTGCACCTTGACGATGAAAAACTTCAAAGCCGCTACGCCAATTTTGCGGATGACCTCCTGCTGGGCTTCAGGGCTGAGGTCGGCCAGGGTGCCGCGTTCTTTGCTGTTTTCCCAGGCTTCGTTGACCACTTCGTCGATCAGGTCGTCGGCGTCTACTACGGTGCCTTCGCGCGATTTCATTTTGCCGCTGGGCAAGTCCACCATGCCGTAAGACAGGTGGTAAAGCCCCCCTGCGTAAGGTTCGCCCAGGCGTTTCATGATTTCAAAAAGCACCTGGAAGTGGTAGTTTTGCTCGTCGGCAACGACGTAGATCATTTTTTCAGCCCCAAAATCCTGGTACCGCACCTGAGCGGTACCAATGTCCTGGGTGATGTATACCGAGGTGCCGTCTTTGCGCAGCACCAGTTTTTTGTCCAGTTTGGCGTCTTCCAGGTCAATCCAGACGGAGCCGTCTTCCAGGCGGTAAAACACGCCTGAATTCAAGCCCTGGTCTACGGTTTCGCGGCCCAGGAGGTAAGTATTGGACTCGTAGTACAATTTGTCGAACCGTACGCCAAGTTTGTCAAACGTGGAATCAAACCCGGCGTATACCCAGCCGTTCATCTTTTTCCAAAGCTCAATGGTGGCCGGGTCGTTGGCTTCCCAGGCCAGCAGCAATTCGCGGGCTTGTTTGCCCAGGGTGCTGTACAGGTTAAAGTATTGGTCTTTGTACGCTTTGAAATACTCTTCTGCGCTTTGTTCGGCTTTTTTCTTTTCTTCAAAAAGGGCTACTGCTTCCGGGCTTTGTTGCCAGGTCTTGTATTCTTCCTGAAACTTTTTCTCAAACAGTACATAGTAGTCCCCCACAAAATGGTCGCTCTTGATGCCACTTGATTCGGGGGTCGCCCCTTCACCGAATTTCTGCCAGGCCAACATACTTTTGCAGATGGCGATGCCGCGGTCGTTGATGATTTGCACCCTAACCACGTCGTAGCCTGCGGCCTCATAAATTTTGCTCACCGACCAGCCCAATAAGATGTTGCGGATGTGCCCCAGGTGCAGGGGTTTGTTGGTGTTCGGCGAACAATATTCCACCATGACCTTGCGGCCATTGGGTGCCTGGGTACCATATTGCGGGTTGTGGTAGATGTCTTGCAAAAAAGCCTGCCAGTAGGCATCGTCCACCACCAGGTTCAAAAAGCCTTTGATGACATTGAAGGCTTTGATGGATGCTACTTGCTCCACCAGATAAGCCCCCAGTTCTTGAGCGATGGCTTCCGGACTTTTTTTGACGTGTTTGGTAAACGGGAAAACCACCAGGGTGTAATCACCTTCAAACTCTTTGCGGGTTGTACTCAGGGGAAAATCTTCCGCGCTGATTTCCAGTTGGTACAAATGCGCAGCGCCCTGAACGACGCCTTGCTGAATGATACTGACAATGTTCATTTGTCCGGGTATGTTAAAAAATTGAATGGCAAAAGTAAGAAAAAATGGGAAGGTTCGTAGGTTCGGGGGTTCGAAAGTTCGGGGCTTAGGCCCGTGGAACCTCCTTCTGCAAGAATACCTTTCCTGGAATACAAGGGCCATAAATGGATTGACCGTCCCACATGCCTTCCAAAAACCAGGTCGTGCCTTTTTTGCGCAAAGAGAGGTTGCCCCATTTCAGGCACCAGGCCATGTCGTCAAGTTTGGAATATTGGATGATGCGGTTTTCTTTGAAGGTAATGACACTGCCATTCACTTCCCCGGTGAAGGCCATTTCTGCGTGAACTTTCTCTACACTCACGTAAGTTGTACCGGTGATCTTATTGCCTTTTTGCTGGATGACCAATTCGCAATAGTATTTTTGGCGAAAACCTCCTTCCTGCTGGGTCAGCACGCCGACCCACTTGCCGCTGAGCTCATTGTTTTGAGCAGCCAGCCAGGAAGTGAGCAGTAAAAAAGCAAAAAGCAATAGATTCTTCATAGTCGAGAATTGAGGGTGTATTTGAGTGTCAGAGCGTCTAAATTTTTGTTTCAGGCCTGATTTGGGTTCGGAAATGCTCGGCGTACCCGCTTTGGCCTCATTCACCAAATCGGCCTCATTTTCGCTTAAAACAAAAATATTTAGACATGCTCTCAATTTAACTTCATTCTTCCTCTTTTGCGTCATCTTTGTGTTGAAAAAAACTAAATATGGTTTTGCCGTAGTGTCTTTCCTGTAGGTAATTGGGGTGGTGTTTGTAGGAATGGTGCGGGTTGTGTTCCATGACAAACCAGCCACCGGGGCGCAGCAGTTTGTATTTGAATACCCGATCCGGAATTTCATCCATGGTGGCCAGGGCGTAAGGCGGCCCGGCAAAAATGTAATCGTAATCTTCCCCCGAGCTTTCCATAAATTTAAACACATCGGAACGGATGATGCGGATCAATTTGTCGATCTGGAGGGTTTCCGCCGTTTTTTTCACAAACTGAATGGCGGGTTGGTGTTTGTCTACGTAGGTGGCATCAGTACACCCTCGGGAAATGAATTCATAGCAATGGCTGCCCGTGCCACCAAACAAGTCCAGCATTTTGGTTTCTTCGAAATCCAGGTTGTTGTTGAGGATGTTGAACAAACCTTCTTTGGCGTAGTCGGTAGTCGGTCGGGTTGGCCAGTTGTCGGCGGGCGGGTCAAAGCGCCGGCCTTTAAATTTTCCTCCAATAATCCGCATACATTTTCAAATAAATCAACGAAACAATAAATACTAGATCCCCGCCACCAAGTCAACGTAAAAATGCTCAGGGATAGCGTTCAGCTTGGTTCCAGAACGAAAACCCGCGGGCAGTGGTACGTACTGCAATGATTTGATGTAACGCTTGATTTGGCGGTGCAGTTCCCCTTGTTCGGTGTAGTGTCCCATGATCCAGAGGGGGGTATACTCCGTACCGAGTCGAAATTGGTCGAACACCAGCAACAGAAAATACAAGGCATCACGAGCGGTTTGGTAACTGAACGAATTACAAAAAACCAGTTGCCCTTCGTGAAAATAAAAGATAAACACCCGATTGGGACCAAAATATGCCGCCACATTGTGCGGGGTTTCCAACCTGCTGCGCAGCAGAGGGGCCAAGGCACTGACACAGTGCACAAACTCCGCTTCCGGCTGCAAGTTGCTCAGCCAGGCCTGAGCCGCATTCGGGATTTCATACACTGCATTCATCGGGTACCCGGGAATGACATCCGCTTGTACGATGGTTTGGGCGGAGGGGGTGGTCAGGTGTTGTAGGTAGGTCAATTTTTCCTCGACACGGTACCATTGAGCGGGAACCAGGGTGAAAACAGGTGAAGCCACGACAGCCCGCACCGAGCGATAATTGCGGGTAAGCATCTCCCGGGGAGAGTGTAACGTAGCCAAAAAACTGGCCCAGTCAAGCTCGCCATTGGCGTCCCGATCCAGGGAGTAATGTTGATAAGCCTGGATTTTTTGCTGGTTGTCGACTACAGCATAACTAAAACTGTCCATCCCAAAAAGAATGGACAGTTTACACAATGCCGAGATGTGCGGCGAGTAGTTGTCCTCAACGATGTCGTATTTCAAATTAGCCATTTTTGTGCAAGTTGAGGAGGTTGAGAAGTTGAGGAGGTTGAGGCTACCGCAGGTTTTGCGGTCTGCGTATCCGCTTGCAGCCTCACTTTCTAAACCCCCAAACCACTAACTTTTTATTTATTTCGCCATTTTGCAAAACCCATCAAAACGGGCGCCATCCTCGATGGAAAGGCTACCAGCAGTTATGTTGCCAGTAACCACCGCTGTTTTGTCCAACTGCAACAAACCCGACACTTCTACATCCCCACTGACGAAGCCCATGACCATGGCATCACGGGCACGAATGCTGCCCTCTACTCGGCCATCTTTGCCCACCACCAGTTTTTTATCACAGGAAAACTCCCCCACCACGGTACCGTCCAGTCGAACGTTTTCGCCGGATTGAAAATTTCCTTCTATTTTTGTGCCCTGCGCGATCACGCAGCTGCTGAATCCTTCACTTGGTGAGTTGTTGGAATAGGAAACGCTTGGTGTCTCTTTTCTGACTTTGCTGATTGCAGTAGACATAAAATTTGTTTTGCAGGAATGTACCCGGAATCAAAAACCGCAGCAAAACGGTTAATTTCCCGGTAATTCCTCTGTTCTTGGGAATGATTACTTTAACTTATCCATGGCAAAATAAGGCCAATTTTTAACAATATTCACCTATGTCGCTTACAATTTTAGCCATAGAGTCTTCTTGTGACGATACATCTGCTGCCATTGTACGCGATGGAGCGGTGTTGAGCAACAAAACGGCAACCAAGAAATCCACCAATTGTACGGTGGAGTGGTGCCGGAAGCAGCGTCCAGGGCGCATCAAATCAACATTCTACCCGTAGTGGAAGGAGCGATTCGTGCAGCGGGCATCAGCAAATCGGAGATTGATGCAGTGGCTTTCACCAGAGGGCCCGGTTTGATAGGTTCTTTGATTGTAGGGGTTGCTTTTGCCAAAGGTTTTGCACTGAGCCGCAATTTGCCTTTGATTGAGGTCAACCACATGGTGGCGCACGTCCTGGCGCATTTTGCCGAGGAACCCAAGCCCAATTTCCCTTTTCTTTGTCTGACGGTATCCGGCGGGCATACCCAAATCCTGATCGTACGCGACTACCTGGAGATGGAAGTCATCGGACAAACCATCGACGATGCCGCCGGAGAGGCCTTTGACAAAACCGGAAAAATGCTGGGCCTGGATTATCCAGCTGGCCCCATTATTGACAAATTGGCCAGGGAAGGACAAGTGCGTTTTACTTTTCCAGAACCCAAAATCCCCGGGCTTAACTTCAGTTTTAGCGGTCTAAAAACCTCCATTTTGTATTTCATCAAAAAGCAGGTGGCCGAAAACCCCAACTTCATCGCTGAAAATTTGGCCGATATTTGTGCTTCGGTGCAGGATCGAATTGTAAGCATTTTACTACACAAACTTGCTAAAGCCGCTGAAGAAACGGGCATCCGGGACGTTGCCCTGGCTGGTGGGGTATCGGCCAATTCGGCACTGCGCAGCGGCCTGCAAGAAGAAGGTTTAAAACGCGGCTGGAATACCTATATCCCCAAATTTGAATATTGCACCGACAATGCCGCCATGATTGGCATTACGGGCCATTACAAATACCTAAAAGGGGAATTTGTGGAGCAGGACGTGACGCCGGTAGCAAGATGGGAGGTATGA
>NZ_JADKCX010000073.1 GCF_016718685.1 Haliscomenobacter sp.
CCGGTTGGTGATTCCACCACAGGTTCGTAGTTGACCTTGCGTTGCAGGAGGAAGTTTTCTTTGTCGGGAATGGCATCGAGGTCTGCTTTACTGATGTGCAGTTTGACGCCGGTTCCTGCAAAGGAAAAGAGGGGTTTTAAGACATAATTTTCCAAATCGGCGGGATATTCTGCCAATTCGTGCAGGAAGTAACTTTTGGGCACAAAAGGGCTGTTCAACAGCGGCAAGGTGAACTTGCTGGCGCGGAAAAACCAGTTGGGGTGGGCAATCCACTCCACGTCTACATCGTCGGTGAGCTTGAATTCCGTGACCAGATCAGGGTAGTTTTGCAGGTCATCTACAATGACGCGGTTGTAAATGCGCTGGATGGCAATTTTGCGGCCATCCTTTTCGTAGTACAGTTTGCGGCCTTCTTTGCGCACTTTGGTCAAACACACCGCTTCAATACCTAGCAGGTCTTTGGTGACCGCAAAGTCGATTCTGGTTTTTTGGATTTCCGGATAAATTTCCAGCAGAATGGTGTTTTCTGCCTTACCATCGCCAATGAACACTTTGTGTAATTCCGCCAGATATCCCTCCCGATCCAGGCCATGAAAGTATTCGCTAAACCCATCCGGAAAATAAAAAAATCGCTTGTACATGTCACCGATGTAGGCCTGGTAGCCATAGAGGGTGGCAAACCCCTGCATCTCGATCAACTGGGGAGTTGGCTCGCCGTGCTCATCCTTACAGACCGCAAAATCCAGGGTCAGCAAGGAACAAATGTCATCCTCGTTGGGCACCCGCTGATCGGCTGGAATGGCGCGTTCGGTTTTGGCTTTAAAATCGGGTTGCACCATCACATCAATGATGTCTTCTCCGGCCTGGATCAACTTTTCTGTCAGCGCCTTCGGAATGAAAGTGGGCGTTTCAGCAACGCGAAACTCCAGGCTATTGGGAAAGTCATGGTTGATTTGTTCCATAAAGACGCCGTAGGTCTCATCGGAAAAGGAATCGTTGTAGCGTTTGCGTATTTCTGGTAACATGGGCTTTGTGTTGAATGATCCAGCTTGAAGGTTTTATAAAATCTTCATAAAAGTTCAAGCTCCGCCTGCGGGCAGGGCCGATCAGTTCTAACCTCAAGTCAGCAGACTTGCCGCTCCTTTTTCACATGACGCAACGCACTATTGGCAAACACGACGCAAGCGTCATGTCGTCGTGAAAATAACCAGCGCCAGCCAAAAAATTCATCACATAGGCTTTCAAAAATCAGAACAAATCGGCCGAAGCCGGAGGCTAGACTTTCACAAATTTTCAATCTGAAATCATTACGCCACCAGCACTCCCTGGAGTTGCTCGGCAGCGTGGTGTAAAAATGAAGGGATGATCACCGCTTCCGTCAGCAAAATTTTATCGGGATCATCCAATCGATCGATCATTTCAAAATATTTGGCTTCGCCGTGGGTATCGATCACCCACTTGCGTTTGTCGTCCATGAGGTAGTAACGCAGCATACCGCGTGAGTCGGCCTCGGGGTGAAACTGGGTGCCGAATACTTCTGGCGAAAAACGAATGGCCATTACTGCTCGTTCCAAGGGAATATGCGGGCGTTCTTTTTCAAGACAAAGTGCTTGCGCGCCAAACTGCCGCATCCGCGCTTCGTTGACCTGCGTAACCTGGTAGTCACGGAATCTACTGCGTAAAAAGGTTCGGGTAAGCCATGAAAAATATATTCGGCATACCCATCGCCCATGCGGTGGATCGGCATGACTCCAAAGGAAGTGGATTGTCGTTTGGTCACTTCAGCCAAACCCAGGTGTCGGCACACCATCTGGAAAGAATGACAAATCAGGAACATGTGCTTTTTACGTGCATGTTGGTGGTTGTATGCAAAAAGTGCATCGATAAAGTCAAAATAGTCCTGTTCCCATTTGGTATTTGCCGCCAATGGGCTACCTGGGCCACCGCTGGAAATAAAAATATCGTAGGTTTCCAGGTCTGGAATTTCGTTGTTTGCGCGTACATTGAACACTTCAAAACTCCCCTCAATGTCGTCTTGTTCCAAAAATCGGGTGACAATTTGCCGAATACAACGCATGCCTTCATTGGCCCAGTTGTCGTACATGTCCAGCACCGCGATTTTTAACGTTTCGTCCGTTTTCATCACAATTGATTGATTAAAAAGCGCTAAAATTAACTTTTGTGCGCCTAATTACCAAAGACCATAAGCAGTTTCGCCAATAATGTAGTCTACAACCGCTTTGAAATCATTGGTTTCCTGATACACTTTGAGTTGGCGATCGGCTCCGGTTCCTCCTTCCATCATTTTAATGAGGTATTCCACTTCTTCCCGGCTACCGAGTTGATCCACTACATCATCAACAAAATCAATCAGCTCATAGATCAATGCTTTGGTAGGAACTTCTTCTTGTTTTCCGAAATCAATCAACTTGCCGTCGATGCCGTAACGTGCTGCACGCCATTTGTTTTCATTGATGAGGGGCTTGCCGTACATGCGGAAACTCAGGTTGCTGCTCATCAATTTGTACAATTTCACCACTATGGCTTGCATTACAGCGGCCAGGGCAATGGTTTCTTCTACGCGCATTTGTACATCACAAATCCGGAATTCTACGGTTTCAAAAAACGGATGCAGGCGCATGTCCCACCAGATTTTTTTGCCATTGTCGATACAACCCGTTTTGATCAAAAGATCTAAATATTGCTCGTATTCAATCGCGCTGGAAAAAGACTCCGGTAGACCGGTGCGGGGAAATTTGTCGAATACCTTGGTGCGGAACGATTTATATCCCGTATTGCGGCCTTCCCAAAATGGAGAATTGGTAGAAAGGGCAAAAATGTGCGGCAAAAAATACCGTGCCACATTGATGATTTGAACACCCACTTCACGGCTGGGAATGCCTACGTGTACGTGCAAACCAAAAATGAGGTTGGAGCGGGCAGCTTCCTGCAATTCCTCTACGATCTGGTCGTAGCGTGGATTGGGAGTGATCGCTTGGTCTGCCCAGTGTGAAAAAGGATGGGTACCAGAAGAAGCAATTTTGAGGTCAACCTTGTCAGCGATCTCAATGACGTAGCGCCGCAGATTGATCACGTCCTCACGTGCTTCCTGAATGTTTTTGCAAATGACCGTGCCAACTTCAACCACCGCCTGGTGCATTTCCGCTTTCACTTGTTCCTGGAGCTTTACTTGCCCCTCGTCAACGATGCGCGACATGTGCGAACGCAATTCCCGGGTAACCGGGTCGATGGTTTGAAATTCTTCTTCTATTCCAAGGGTGAAACCAGAAAGATCCATAAGTTTGAAAGATTTATTAAGGTTTGAGGTTAAGTTCGGTGGTTAGCATTGCTTGCTGGCGTGTCCGAGGTAAGGTCCGAGGCGGTAACCCAAACCCTAAAACCTTCAAACCCAAAACGTTTCGAATCCTATTTTTCTTCGCTGCCGGCTTTTTCGCTGCGGGCACTCCAGCAAGTGTTGCCATTTCGTTGGTTGTTCCTGCACCAATAAAAGTGCCCCAGGTGAGGTTGATTTGTCCGGGTTTGGCAGCTTTGGCACGGTCGATCGCCATCGTGGCGGCGGCTTCAACGACCCAGTCAAAATTTTCCTGGCCAACTGAATTGACATCGGCGTCGGGCGCTGGATTGCAGAAGTCGATGGCGTAAGGAATGCCATCGCGTACCGCAAACTCTACGGTGTTGAAGTCGTAACCCAGTGCCAAATTGAGGCGCATCACGTAATCGTGTACAGTATCCAGCAATTTTTTCGCCGCCGGGCCTTGTGCCTTAATTTGAGAATCATAGCGCAAATGGTGCGGATTGCGGGGTTCGTAGGGCATGATGCGCACATGTTTTTGCCCAATGCAATAGCAACGGAAATAATCGTCGAACACAATTTCTTCCTGCAACATCATCACCAACTGTTCCGTCTCAGCGTGTTTTTTCCAGAGGTCTTCTACATCGTCAACCCGATACACACTTTTCCAGCCGCCACCAGCGTGGGGTTTCATGTAAGCGGGAAACTTGATGTAATCAAAGATGTAGTTCCAGTCCAGGGGCATTTTGAGGTTGCGGAAGGATTCTTCACTGGTGTCGGTAGGCAACTCAAAAGAAGGAAGTAAAGCCGTATTGGGTACGGGAACACCAACTTGTAAGGCCAAACAATTGTTGAAAAACTTCTCGTCCGCGCTCCACCAAAAGGGGTTGTTGACCACTGCGGTGCCAGACATGGCGGCATTCTTCAGAAAGGCCCGATAAAAAGGGACATCTTGGGAAATGCGGTCAATAATCACCGCATAACCGCTAGCTTCTCCTTGAATGACTTTATCCACTGAAACAGGCTCAGCAATGATGTCTTTGCCTTCTTTTTGATTGACCCGTTCGATGAAAGCCCAAGGGAATGTGTTTTCTTTGCCAAATAAAATGCCGATTTTTTTCATATGTAAATGTTTTTGGTTAAAGAAGGCTGGTACTTGATTTAAGTGCGCTTCTTTTAAATTTTTGACAAATAATCAGGGAACATTTCGCGCCAGATGGGCCAATCGTGGTTGGCAAACGGGCGAATATCCAACCAATGGTTGATGCCTTTGCGCTGCAAAATTTGGGACATCCACTCGTTTTCTCCTTTGCAGAAATCGTGTTCGGAGGTACCCAAAACCACCTTCATGTCGTAAAAATGCGAATTTTGCGCATCCGGGATATAATCGGGAGGATTATTGAAAAAAACATTGTCATCGTAATAACCTCCCAGGTGCTGTTTGATGTCAAAAGCACCGCCCATACTGAACATGTAGGCGACTTTATCGGGGTGCTTGAAGGCAAAATTCAGGGCATGGTATCCTCCAAAACTGCATCCTGCAACACCAATTTTATCTACATTACACTCCTGGCGGATGGAGGGTACAAGCTCCTCGTTCAGCATACGGTCGTAGCAGGTATGGTTGTAGATGCGGGTAGCGGGATGCAAATGTTTGGCGTACCAACTGTCCTTGTCAATGCTATCGATACAATAGATCTTGATTTTGCCGGATTCGATGAACCACCGGGCGGATTCAATCAATTTGAAGTCCTTGTTTTCATAATAACGCCCCATTGAGGTTGGAAACAAGAGGACTGGATAACCCCAATTCCCAAAACTCAACATTTCGATTTCTCTTCCCAGGCAATGCGACCAGAATTTGTGGTAAGTTTCTTGCAAGGTAATTTGGTTTAATAGTAAAGTGTAAAATCGCAAAGTGATTACATTTGCTTGCGACTAAAATAAGATTAATATTCGTATGCACAAAAAAGAACTCGTTTTATCCTCAATTCATTTGGAACGCAAGGTCAAGGTAAGCCTTATTTTGCCTCCCCATTATGCCCTAAGTTTTCACCATTACCCGGTTTTGTACCTCAATGATGGCCAGGATTTACCGAGTTTGCGGATGGAGGAATCCCTGCATCAACTCTATGCGGCGCACGAAATTCCTCCTTTTATTTTGGTGGGGATTCATGCCAATGAGCAGCGCAAGCAGGAGTATGGAACGGCTAAAATACCCGATTATGCCGGAAGGGGCAGCAAAGCGGGAAAACATACCCATTTTGTGCTGACAGAACTCAAACCGTATATCGAGCAACACTACCGGGCTAAATCATCGCCTGAGCACAATTATTTTGCAGGGTTTTCTCTGGGAGGCTTATCTGCAATAGATATCGTCTGGCATCATCCGCATGTTTTTTCCAAAGTTGGGGTGTTTTCTGGTTCCTTTTGGTGGCGTTCAAAAGCCCTGGATCAGGGATACAACGAGGCTACCGACCGCATCATGCACGCGCTGATCCGTGAAAATGATCAAAAGCCTGCGCTGAAATTTTGGCTCCAAACGGGTACGGAAGACGAAGTGTCGGACCGCAACAACAACGGCATCATCGACTCAATTGATGATACCCTGGGTTTGATTGAAGAATTGGAAAAGAAGGGCTATCGGCGGGACGGTGAGATCGTGTACCGCGAAGTGGAAGGTGGCCGTCATGACCAGACGACCTGGGGGAAGGTTATGCCGGAGTTTCTTAAATGGATTTTTAAGTGAAAAGCGAAAAGCGAAAAGTAAGCACAATTGGTTTTTCATCGTGTGCTATTTATTTTTCGCTATTCGCTATTCGCTATTCGCTATCTCATCTGAATATTCATCCGATTTCCACCATTGGCATTTCCTTTCTGGAAGCCTTTCATGGAGTAAATGAAGCTGAACATGAAGTAACGGGCCAGTGAGTTTACATCCTGATCCTGGAAGTAGTTCAATTGCACCGTACGGCTGATGCCCTGATTCTGGTTCAGGATATCGTAGGCACCAAATTTGAGTTGACCTTTGTTGGCCTTGAGGAAGTACATAGAGATGGCCGCGTTCCAGATTGGAATATCCTGGTCAAACTCTTCACCCAAGCCACGGAACTGGCTGTAATCCAAATCGGTTTCGATGTTTAATTTATCCTTCAGGAAGAACTTGCGTACACCTACAGTATAGGTATAGCTGAAATAGTCCTGGTTGCGTTCGCTGTTCAGCGAGTAAGCAGTATTCGAATAGTTGAGGGTATATCCGAGGTTCCAGTCCCATTTTTCCTTTTTCTGGTTGTCCAAAGTCACGCCTACGGTAGGGTTTTGGGTCTTCGTGAAGTTGCGTGCAGCGTTCACAAACGTAGTTCCCCAGTTGTAGTTGTAGCCAGCATTGAAGCTAAAGCGCGTTTTTATACTTTTCAAACGGCCGCCATAGTTGAGCCGGCTGATGAAACGGTAATCATCGGGCACGTTGATGGGGGTGCGCTCGGTGATGAAGGTTTCTTCATTGATGGTTTGGGCAGTTTGAATACGGTTGTTGGTATACGTAAAGTTGGCAAAACCAAAGAAGTTGGTGAAGTTGAACTGATTGAAGTGGTTGTACCGCATGGTAAAACGGTGACCATATTCAGGCTTCAGGTTGGGGTTGCCATAATAAATGCTCAGCGGGTTGCTCAAATCAGGTGCAGGTTGCAACTGGGTCACTGCCGGTTCGTTGATGTCGGTGCTATAATCGAAGTTGAAACTGCGCATTTGGCTGAAATTGTAGCGCAAACGCACGCTAGGTAGCAAGTTGGTGAATTCTTGCTCTACCCTTTGTTCTCTTGAACGCAAGTCGCCTTCCAAGGTTGCATATTGCACCGCCAGACCCGTGGTAAAGTTCAATTTAGGGTTGGCAATCCGGAAATTGAAGCCCCCATTGTGGAAATTGAAGTCGCTGAGGATGTGGTTGGTCTGGAGCTGGTTGAGCACCAATTGACCTGTTGGGAGCACATCGTACACTTCGCTGTTGTTGTTGTTGCCCCGGTGGTTGTAGGAGTAGTTCAATTCCAAAAACTTACCACGTGACAATGGCTCAGTAAAAGACAAGCGGGCATTGTAACTCATGCGGTCGTTGATCGCGTCGGTAATCTGGTTATAGTCTTGCCGGTTGGTGATTGAACCATCTCATTGTTCAAGGTAAAGGTTGTACTGAGGTTGCGTCCCCGACGACCGAATTTTTTGCGGTAAAGCAAAGTAGTGTTCAGGTTTACGTTGGAACCATCCGAGGCGTTGGTTTGGTCGCTGGAGTTGCGAGGTATACTTTGTTCGTTGGTAGAAAACGAATTGGAAAGTACATCGCTGCCGTTCTGGCTAAACGACACCCGGCTCACCACCCGGATTGACTGGGTAGAATCCAGGTCGTGATCGAGGGTAAAGTTGAGGCGGTGTACATCACTAGTTTCGTCTTGTTCAGAAGTATCACTTTGAATGAAAGCGGATTTTTCGAGGAAGTTTTCTGTACGGCTTTTTTGATCGGTTTCTTTTTTGAAACCACTATATAAGTAGCTGCCGTTGAATTTGGTCTTTTTACCAAAGTCTTTGCTGAAATTCAAACCACCAGAGTAAAAAGTGGTAAAGCCATAATTGCGACCAAAGTTGATGGGCACATCGCCGCCACCTATGCCGCCACGGCCTCCACCGCCCATGCCGCCGCCGCCCATGCCACCACCACCAGAAAAGTCGAGGTATTCATTGATGGAAAAACCATTGCGGTTGACATTGTTGGCCGAGCCAATGATCGAGATTTGACCAGTTTTGGAAAAACGGTTCATGTTGCCACCCAAATCGAATTGTTCTGGGCCACCGCCACCCAGGCGAAAGTTGCCAAAAGTACCATTCTGGCGATCGGGGCGCAAGGTCAGGTTGATCGTTTTTTCCCGCTGGCCATCGTCTACACCGGTAAATTCCGCCACGTCGGTCATTTTATCAAAAACTTGAATTTTGTCGATGGCATCGGCAGGTAAGTTGCGGGTAGCCGTTTTGGGGTCACGGCCAAAAAATTCCTTGCCATTTACCAATACCCGGGTTACGTTTTCTCCCTGGGCTTTTACGTTGCCATCTTTTTCAACTTCTACTCCGGGCAGACGCTTGAGCAATTCTTCCACGGTAGAGTTGGGTTGAACCTTGAACGCCGCAGCGTTGAATTCAACAGTATCTTTTTTGATGGTCATGGGCGCTCGCTCACCTTCCACAACGTACTCGTTGAGCATGGCGGTTTGTTCCTTCATGAGAATTTTGCCCAAGTCTTTTTCTTTTTCACCAGCCAAGGTGATGGGAATTTTCTTGACGCCATAGCCCAAAAAGCTAACTTGTACGATGTAATCGCCTGCTTTTACGCCTGTAACCTCAAAAGCCCCTTTAGGGTCAACTAAAGCAAATCCACTGAGCAGGGAGTCTTTGGCTTGCAATACCATCACCGTAGCACCCGTGAGGGTTTCTCCAGTCGTGTCAACAACAGTACCAAAAACTTTAGTCTGTGCCTGCATAGTGGAGATCGTCAGGAAGAGGGCACAGATGAGGGTAAAAAGATTCTTCATAAAAAGAAAAGTTAAGTCGGGTTATTTCTTCCTGCAAATATACCCGCTGCTTTTCGGTAAAGAGGTTAAACTGTATTGATATAAGGTTAAAAATTGTTAACGGTGAGGGTTCGGGGTTCGAGGTTCGAGGTTTGTTGGTAGCGCGAGAACTTTTCGCCTCAACCTCAAACCTCAAACCTAAAACCTAGAACCCCAAACTCGACCTCCAACTCCCGAACTCCCGAACCCTCCTTAACCAGGTAGCAGGAAGCGGCAGCCAATACCATACAAATACCCGCCAAAACCAGGGCATTGCGTGGATCGTCACCCAAAATGGGCTTGTAATACAATGGCACCGTCAACATGCCGATGAACTGGGGCACACAGATGAAACCGTTAAAAATACCCATATAGACGCCCATTTTGGCTGAAGAAACCGCGTTGGCCAGCATCAGGTAAGGCATCGACATGATCGAACCCCAGGCAAAACCAATCAGGGTCATCCCCGTAAAGTAAATCCACTTGTCGTTGCTCAACAGGACACTGAAAAAGCCCAAAGCCCCGATGACCAAAAAGAAAGCATGGGTAGCGCGGCGGCTGCCCATCCGTTTCGCAATGGCAGGCAAAAAGATCGAAATCACGAAACAGGAAATACTGAACATGGCAAAACACAAACTTCCCCAGTTTTTACCCGCTTCAAAACCGGCTGGATTGGCATCCGGGCTAGGCGCGTTGAAAGCATATTTAGCCACCGACAGAGAAAGGTATTGCCACATCAGCGGCAAACCGTACCAGGTAAAAAATTTCACCCACCACAATTGGCGCATGACCAGGGGCATTTCCGACAAGGAAGCCAGGATTTCCTTAAAAACGGGCAACATCAGCACCAGATACAAACCTATTCCGATGCCCGCCATCCAGATCAAGGCATTGGTCATTCCCGCCAAGCGCCAGGCAAACATGCCACCAATCAAGGCCGCACCTATGGTAAGGGCCAGGTGCCAAAAAGAGATGTTTTTCTTTTGCGCTTCGCTAAACGTAGGTTTGATTTTATAGTCCTCATTTTCAGGAGGATATTCTTTGGTCGTGGCCATCGTAAAAAATACGGTCAACAAAATGGCTGCCGCCCCGATGTAGAAAGGTATTCGTACCGAGTCGGGAATTCCATTGCTGAAATCACCACCTACTGCCATGGATAAACCAATGATTGGCAAAATCAGGGGCATGAGGTTGGATAAGGTTTGGCCAAAACCGACCATAAAAGATTGTACTGCAAAACCAGTAGGGCGTTGTTTGCTATTCAATAGATCGCCCACAAAAGCGCGGAAAGGCTCCATTGAAGAGTTCAAACCCGCATCCAACAACCACATCAGGCAAGCGGCCATAAATACCGATTTGGAATTGGGCATCAAAATCATGGCAATACTGCCCACAATGGCCCCGATAAAAATATAAGGTCTGCGTCGCCCCCAGGTATTTGACCAACTGCGGTCAGACAAAGCCCCAATAATGGGTTGCAACAATAATCCGGTGAGTGGCCCTGCCAGCCACAATCCAGGAATATTGCTTTCTTCTGCGCCTAGGTAACGGTAAATTGGGCTCATGTTGGCCTGCTGCAAGCCAAAGCCATACTGAATTCCTAAAAACCCGAAACTCATGTTCCAGATTTGCCAAAAAGAAAGATCCGGTTTGTTTTTCACATTAATCGTTTTGTGCGCTTGCCTTTGGTTCAAGAACAAGCGTTAAGTTGCTAATCTAAGGACTTCAAAAAATTTTTGTAATGATATTCAATTTTTCACAAAAAGAAAAATTGTGAAATGGACTGGATCAATTGCTAACCCACGATTTTATTCGTGGGAGGCCACCCAGATAGGGTGTGAGTTGGTGTGTGAGTTAGTGTGTGCCAACCCACGAATTTATTCGTGGGAGGCCACCCAGAAATCTAAGCCATGACTTTAGTCGTGGCTTTTTTGCCACTGGGCAAAAAAAAAGAGCGCAAGCACAATGCTCCGCTCTTGTAAGAAATCACCCGACTGTTATTATGAAGGATCTAAAAAGCAAGTTTAAATGTCGTTAATGAAATTAACAACTGTGTTAAGGAATTCTTAATTCCGAGGGCAATATAGGGCAATTTATGAATACTCACAAAATTTTACCATAAATTTTAACGAAAGGGCAATTTTTTTGTCTGGAGGGGATTAGGCCAATTTAAATTTGGCGAATTTTAACACTCGCCTGGACCCTGAAGATTTCAGCGCACTCAGGGGCTATTTTTTTGGCTAAAATCTCTTCGTGAAGTTGTACTTTGCTTTCATAAACACTTAAACCATGATTGAGGCATTAACTGAAAACCCCATTCTTTTGCTGTTCATTGTAGCTGGATTGGGCTACGGCGTAGGCAGCATCAGCATTCGTGGCAATAGCTTGGGCGTGGCGGCAGTGCTGTTTGTCGGTTTGTTCATCGGCAGCTTTAGTCCGGATCTGCGCATCCCTGAAATCATTACCTTCCTAGGGCTTTCCATTTTTGTATATACCGTAGGTTTGGGCAGTGGCCCTAGCTTTTTCAGCACCTTCAAACGTCGGGGCTGGCAAGATTTGATCTTTGTGTTCATCATGTTGACCTTTTCAGCCAGTATTGCCGCTGGTTTGCATTACTTCCTCCAATTTGATGCCAGCATTACTGCGGGATTATTTGTAGGGAGCACGACCAATACCCCGGCTTTGGCGGGCTTATTGGATATGATCCAGAATTTGGGCCTAGAGGACAGTGTGAGCAAGCTCGACGCTGAAAACAGCGTAATTGGGTATTCCCTTTCTTACCCGATGGGTATTTTGGGCCCAATGTTGGCCGTGATTTTGATGCAAAAACTCCTCAAGATTGACTTTCCAAAAGAAGAACGGGAATTGCGCAAAGATTATCCGGTGCGACAGGACATCCTCACCCTTACCGTAGAAGTAAATCACGAAGATGTGTTGAATACCCCCATTCGCGATCTTCGCAAAGCACGGGGTTGGACGGTTATGTTCGGTAGGTTTGAACGAGCCAACAAAATGCACCTCACGTCGTGGGACACCGAATTCCAACTTGGTGATCGGGTAGCCCTGGTGGGTGACCGCGAAGAAGTAGAACAAGTGGCCAGCGAACTGGGCCGCATTTTACCCATTCAGCTCTCTTATGACCAAACCGAGTATGAGACCCGTCGCATCTTTGTGTCCAATTCCAAAGTAGCCGGACTCAAACTGGCGGCGCTTAACCTAAATGAAGACTATGCCCTATTGATTTCCCGGGTGCGCAGGGGCGATATCGACATGATGGCCAATGCAGATACCGTGCTGGAACTGGGAGACCGGGTGCGGGTGATTGGCAAAAGAAAAGACATGGCCGAAATCGCCAAGTTTTTTGGCGACTCTTACGAAGAACTGAGCCAAATCGACTTGCTTTCTTTTGGTTTGGGGATGGCCATGGGGATGATCTTGGGGATGGTTACGTTTACTTTACCCGGAGGGGTCAACTTTAAACTGGGTTTTGCGGGTGGCCCCATCATCGTGGGTTTGATTTTGGGCGGTTTGCGCCGCAGCGGGCCCATCAACTGGTCTTTGCCTTATAGTGCCAACCTGATTTTGCGGCAAATTGGCTTGATTTTTCTTTTGGCGGGAGTAGGGGTTAACTCTGGCCACCAGTTTGTCAAAACCATCACCGGCGGAGGAATTGGCCTCTGGGTGTTCGCCAGCAGTGCCATCATCAGCATTCTTACGGTATGTGCTACTTTGTTGGTGGGGTACAAAATTTTGAAAATCCCCTTCAGCATCTTGATCGGGCTGGTTTCTAACCACCCGGCTATATTGGATTTTAACATCCGCCGCAGCAAGAATAAACTCCCCAATGTGGGTTATTCCTTGATGACCCCAATGTCGATAGTGGTGAAAATTGTGTACGCGCAGTTACTGTATTTGCTACTTAGTTAGCGAAAAGCGAAAAGCGAAAAGCGAAAAGTTGCTCACTCTTAGCTATTCGCTATTCGCTATTCGTTTTTCGCTACCAATATATACTTGTTCTTCTTTCCATTTTCTACCATCAAATACTTGCCATGTAGCAATGATTCAATGGGAATCAGGGCCTCGTGGGAATTGATTTTATCCTTGTTCACACTGATGGCGTTGCCTTGTATGGCGCGGCGAACTTCACCTTTAGATGCCAAAATCTGGGTATGGTCGGCCAACAAATCAGAAATGTTGACACCAGTTGCGAATAGCGCTTTAGTTACTTGAAAAGAAGGAATTTCTGAAGACACCGTTTCCAGTTCCTCGGCACTTAAGGACAACAACATGTCCCGATCGGCATTCCGCCCAAACAACAACTCAGAAACCTTCAATACACTCTGATACGCCTCTTCACCGTGGATGCGCTTGGTCAACTCTTCGGCCAGCAGGCGTTTGAGTTCACGCGGGTCAGTGGAGAATTCACGCTCACGAGACTCGATTTCTTCTTTGGAATGCAAGGTGAAATAACGCGTAAACTTGGGAATATCGGCATCATCCGCGTTGATCCAGAATTGATAAAATTTATAAGGCGAAGTCATTTTGGGGTCAATCCAAATGTTACCCGCTGTAGATTTGCCAAATTTGGTCCCATCGGCCTTAGTCAAAAGGGGAGTGGTGATGGCATAGGCCTTTTCACTCAAGTTGCGGCGAATGAACTCCGTACCCGCTGTGATGTTGCCCCATTGATCAGAACCGCCCATTTGCAGGATACAACCATATTGTTTGTACAAACACTGGAAATCATACCCTTGTAACAATTGGTAACTGAACTCGGTGAACGAAATACCCGCTTCCAGGCGATTTTGTACCGAATCTTTCTGGAGCATGTAGTTCACTGTAAGGGTTTTGCCAACATCCCGCAAGAAGTCCAACACATTCATTTTGCGGTAAAAATCCAGGTTGTTGACCATGATGGCCGGATTATCGCCACCCTCAAAATCCAACAATCGTTTGAACTGAGCGGTTTGGTGGGCCAGGTTATCGTCTAACTCATCCGTGGTTTTTAGCTCACGCTCTTTGTCTTTGCCTGAAGGGTCTCCGATCCGGCCAGTTGCGCCACCCATCAACACGATGGGTTGGTGGCCACTGAGTTGGAACAGTTTCAGCAACATGATCTGTACGTAATTGCCAATCGTCAGGGAGGGAGCAGTAGGGTCAAAACCGATGTATGCAGCTATTTTGCCAGCATTCAATTTTTCTTCTATACCATCAATTTTGGAATGTAACATACCGCGCCACTCCAGTTCTTCCAGAAAATCTTTCATCGTGTTGGATTAAATCGGCGCAAAAATAGAATTTGGGAAGCACAAAAAGTAACGTTTGGCAACTTAGTTCACAAAGAATTGTGTGCCGAATTTAAAAAAAAACGTATATTGCGGAAATTTTAGTTGGGTTAATTGCAACCCAATCGAAATGCATTACGTTTATTTTTTTATACCACGAATATTGTTCGTGGGTTTTAGCGTACCCTCCATTCTTTCAGGTAATACTCCTCCCGCCCGGTATCAGGCCATTAACAAACAGTTACAACCTAATCGAGTTATGCTCAATTCGACCCAACCGTCATTGCGTAGACGGAAAGCCATTAACTTTAAGTATTGCCTCTTTTTGGCGCTATGTTTGAGCCAAATTTCTATCCTACATGCCCAATGGCAGATGCCAGGCTGGTGGCCAAAAATGCCGCCGCCGAAAATCCATGAATACGACATTTGTTTTCCTGCCGATGTGGAAAGCAATACTTGTGTTGCGCCAACCAACATCCCGGGGGTGCAGTTGGTTGAGTTGGGCAACGACAAACTTGCGGTTAACATCAGTGATAAGCTCTACCGCACGGGTTCCGATGCTTGTTACAAAATTTTTCGTACGTACACCGTCATGAACTGGGAATTGTACAACGAAAGATGCCAGCTTGATCCCATGTCTAATCCAGTCGTCATCGATCGGGACGCCCCTGATTTTGATGGTAAACTCGGTGAAGGGGTATGTGTATTGGTTCGTGCCAACGTGGCCTACCTGAGCCATGATCGGGTCATTGATGATGATGACGTGAAAATCAACTTGAGTCCGGTTTGTTTGGAAAACGGAGGATTCCACTACCGTGCATTCATGTACACCCAGGTCATCAAGGTGTATGACGATGTGCGTCCGGTGGTAACGGTACCTTCCTTACCCAAGTTCCAAACCGATTTATACACCTGCAAAGGGGCGATTGAAGTCACCTTCCGTGCCAGCGACAATTGCACCGATCAGGTGAGTCTGGAAGTCCCTTCCATCATGATTGCTCCTTTCCAAACCTATAGCCAGGGTGGGATGCGGATGCCCGCAAACTTCGATAGCAAATGGACCTGGAAAGACAATAAAAACGGTACGTTTACCATCAAGATCGCCAATTTGCCCGAAGGTAAACACGACCTGATTGTTTCAGTGCGCGACTTGTGTGGCAATTTGTCACTGCCTACCCGCATTCCATTTGAAGTGCGCGACTGCAGCGCTCCAGCACCGACCTGCAAACAGGGTTTGGCCATGGCTTTGATGTCCGACGGACAGGGGGGCGCCATAAATACGATATGGGCCAGCGATTTTATTGCCAGTGCTGCTTACGATTGTAATGGGCAAGGCCCCGAGACGGATAAAAATGGCTTGAAAAAAATCACCCTCTATTCCATCAATCGGGTAGGGGAGACGCCAAAATCCAGCAGCTCCTCACTGACTTTTGATTGCACCGAAGCAGGGCAAAAAGTGGACATTGAACTTCACGCCTGGGACAACCTCGGCAATCATGGCTATTGTGTCACGTACATCCTGGTGCAGGACAATCGCCGCATTTGCCCGGTTCTTCCGGGAATTGCCGGCTCAATTGCTACCGCTAAAGGAACCCGCATGCGCAACATTAATTTGGAGGCCAGACAAGAACTTGTGGTTCACCAGGCTAAAACGGACAAGTTAGGGTTTTACCAATTCAAGGATTTACCCGAAAATGAGCGTTACGTCATTCGACCACGCATGAAGGCCAGCAACGCAGATGGCATCAATACCCGCGACATCAATTTGATGCTGGAGATCTTGCAAAACAAGCTGGATGGCTTTACGCCTTACCAACTGCTGGCCGCGGACGTGAACCAGGATGGTGTCATTGATGTCAATGATTTTGGCAAATTGCGGCAAATCTACCTCCAAGGTGATTCTTTTCCAGAAGGCAATTGTTGGCGCTTTGTGGATGCAAGCCATCCACTTACCCGTAGCCTGAAACCGGGAACTTATCCAGATTCCGTATTGGTAAACAGTTTGGATAGCGGCATTGTGGCCGATTTTATAGCCATTAAATTGGGGGATATTGATGGTAGTTACATTCCATCGCTCAACCAGGTTCAAGAAGAAAGTGACTTGGCCAACCTGAGCGACCTGAATGCGCAGGCCGTTGAAAAAGACTTGCGTGCTGGTACACATCTGGCTCAGAATCAACCCAATCCTTTCCAGGACGAAACAACGATTAACTTCTGCTCCCTGCGCCGACAGCCCAGTAAGCCTATCGGTTTGGGATGTACAAGGGAAATCAGTCTATTTATACACGACTAATCTACCTGGCGGGACCCATCAATTAAGGTTAGACGCGCAAACTTTGGGTAATGCGCGCGGGGTCTTTTATTACACCCTGCGCACCGCATTTGGAACGGAGACAAGGAAGATGCTGCGGTTTTAATTGGAAGATGAACCGCCGTTACTACAGCTGTAACTGAGGTGTCTGAGGTTTCTTAGGTGGTGAAAAAAATTCTTACCACCTAAGAAACTTTAGACAACGCACAGAAGCAACCCTAGGAATATGGCACTTAGATGCAATTCTTAAATAACCGAATTGACATCAACATAGTCCAATCCAAAAGCGTCGGCCACGCCCTGATATACGACCTTTCCGTTGACTACATTTAGTCCTTTGCGCAGTGGCAGGTTGTCCTGACAAGCCTTTTGCCAGCCCTTATTGGCCAACTGTAGTGCATAAGGCAAGGTAGCGTTGGTCAACGCCAGCGTCGAAGTGGCAGGCACTGCGCCGGGCATGTTGGCCACACAATAATGTACCACATGATCGATGATGTAGGTCGGGTTGTCGTGGGTAGTGGGGTGGGTGGTTTCAAAACAGCCCCCCTGGTCTACCGCTACATCTACCAAAACTGTACCTGGTCGCATGGTTTTGAGCATGTCGGCAGTAATCAGCTTGGGTGCTTTGGCGCCCGGGATCAAGATGGCGCCGATGATCAAATCATGATCCCGAATCATCTTGCGGATGGTATATTCATTGGAGAAAATGGTATTCACATTGGGAGGCATGACCTCGGAAAGATAACGCAAACGGGGTAAGTTGATGTCGAGAATGGATACCTCAGCGCCCAAACCAGCAGCCATTCTGGCCGCTTGAGTACCAACAATACCACCGCCGAGCACCAAAACCCGGCCAGGCGCTACACCGGGTACACCACCCAAAAGCACCCCACGCCCTTTCACTGGTTTTTCCAGATATTTGGCCCCTTCCTGGATAGCCATACGTCCAGCTACTTCCGACATGGGAACCAACAAAGGCAAAGAACCATCGGGCAACTCCACGGTTTCGTATGCCAAACACACCGCTTTACTTTTGATCATGGCCTGGGTGAGTAGCTCGTAAGAAGCAAAGTGAAAATAAGTAAACAACAGCTGGTCTGGCTTGATCAGGGGCCACTCGGATTCGATGGGTTCTTTTACCTTGATGATCATGTCGGCAATGGCGTATACTTCTTCAATACTTGACAAAATTTTCGCCCCCGCTGCCTCATACTCATCATCGTCAAATCCACTTCCTTCCCCGGCGCTGGACTGTACGTATACGGTATGTTTTCTTTTGCTGAATTCCAAGGCTCCTGCCGGGGTTAAGGCTACCCGGTTCTCGTTGGTTTTGATTTCCTTAGGTACTCCAATGATCATTTGGACTAAGTTTTATTTGGTCTGGAATAAATAGGCTGCAAGGTGTTCTTGTGGAGCAGCCCAATAACAGGGCAAAAATAGAACTATTTCTTTTTAAAAGACCAGGTAAACTTCATTTTGGCGACCACGGTTCCATTGTCTTCCTGTATACCGGTAGAACTCACGGTGATGGATTGAGGCTCGCCAGTTGCAATGGCTTTTTGTACAGCAGTTTGAATAGCATTCCCATCCTCACAGGTGAAGGTAACCCAATTGGTGGCTTTTTTGAGAAACTCCGCCTCCATGCCTACAATCAACATAGAACAAGGAACCTGGTCTACCAATGCGAGCAAACCCAACATACCTGTAGATAATTCCGCGGCCCCACATTGTGCCGCAAAATAAGTAGAACGAAAGGGGTTTTGAGTGCGCCAACCAAAAGGGATACGGGTTTGGCCACGTTCGGGGCTGGCAGATTTTATTTGTACCCCCCAAAAAAACAAACTGGGTAATTTTTGGAGGAAGTAAAGCTTCATCTTCAAGGAGCTACGCAGATTCTTGAGGTATTGCTGGCTTTTAGTAGACATAACAAACAGTGATTTTAGCGAATTTTCGCTAAAATTATAATGTTTTTGGAAAAAATACGCGGAGAAGTTTGTTTTGCTTTTTATTTTTAAAGATGTTTGTCGGAAATAACCAGTTGAAAGTTATTTCTGTTTCGTTTAAGTCGGTTCAAACCGAACATTTGTCGCAGTTTAGGCTTAGATTACATCAACCAGGAAAGATACCAATATGCTTTTGGGCAGTAAATTTTTTGCTTTTTTATCCATCCTGCTTTGGATCAGCATGCCACAAGCCTCCAATCGGCTGGAACTAGGCCGTTACGAATATGCGGGCATCGACAATAAAACCTTTCGCTTTTTTCGTGTTGAAAAAGAAGGCATTTATCGAGAAATACAGGCAAACCCAACGGGAATAGGGGAAATTCAGGCGATGCCGTTTTGTGATAAAGATTTTTTTGGCACCACTTTTTATGATTGTGGGCAATACCCTGATTTGGAAAAACCCTACATCGAATTCAGTGCCAATGGTGTCGAACTCGCGCTATTTTATGGCCCGGCTGAAGAAATTCAGGTCGTCAGTGGTGAGTATACCATCAACGGAGACACCCTCGCCATCGGTGAAGCGCCAGTTGGCCTTAAAGTTGCTTGTCCAAAGGGCAACAAAAACCGCGAGATTGGATTGCCATATCGGATTTACCAGACCTCAAAATCAATGGTTTCTTCCGTTGATTTATATGTAGAATTTTTGAACGAAAAAGAACACCTGGATCAAATTCGCGTACAAAGCAAGTTGAGCGTGGGTGATACGATTGCTTTGTGTTTGTTGAAAGAAAGGTTTGTCAAAAAATAAGCTTTAACTTTTTTCCCCTCTGCCTTTCCGTGTTACGCTTTAGATGTGTAGCTTTGTGCCGCTTTCTGAGCATAACCCAACATCCTCCAAAACACATATCGATTTTGTTATGAATCTTCACGAATATCAAGGTAAAGAAATCCTGCAGCGCTATGGCGTAGCCATCCAAACGGGTATTGTAGCCCAATCGGTTGCAGAGGCAGAAGCGGCCTGGACGCAACTCGGCGGTGGCGTGGTAGTGATTAAAGCCCAAATCCATGCAGGAGGACGCGGCAAAGGTGGTGGTGTTAAGTTGGCCAAAAACCTGGACGACGTCAAAACCCACGCGGGCAATATCATTGGCATGATGCTCAGAACCCCCCAAACCCCTGGTGGAATGGAAGGCTCGGGCAAACTGGTACGCAAAGTGCTGATTGCTGAAGATTCTTACGCTCCAGACTTCAACGCCTGCAAAGAATACTACGTTTCGATTCTGATGGATCGGGAGAAAAAATGCAACGTGATCATCTACTCTACCGAAGGAGGGATGGACATCGAAGCCGTTGCCGAACATACCCCTGAAAAGGTGCAAAAAGAATGGGTTGACCCGATTTCGGGCTTCCAAGGCTTTCAGGCGCGAAAAATTGCCTTCAATTTGGGTTTGAGTGGCAAAGCTTTTAAAGAGTTTACGACTTTCATTACCAAGTTGTACACCGCATTTGTGGCTTCCGACGCTTCCTTGTTCGAAATCAATCCTTGTTTGCGTACCGGAGACGACCGCATCCTGGCCGTTGACGCCAAAGTGACCATCGACGACAACGCGCTGTACCGCCATCCAGATTTGGAGGCGATGCGCGACAAGGACGAAGAAGATCCTACTGATGTTGAGGCCCAAGAATTTGAACTGAACTACGTCAAACTGGACGGTAACGTGGGCTGTATGGTCAACGGCGCAGGTTTGGCGATGGCCACCATGGACATCATCAAATTGTCGGGTGGTGAACCTGCGAACTTCCTGGACGTGGGCGGTACTGCCGACGCTGCACGGGTTGAAAATGCCTTCAAAATCATCTTGAAAGACCCAGCGGTAAAAGCAATTTTGATCAATATCTTCGGGGGCATCGTACGCTGTGACCGCGTAGCCCAAGGGGTAATTGATGCCTACAAAAACATGGGCAACATCAATGTTCCCATCATCGTACGTTTGCAGGGAACCAACGCCGATTTGGCCAAAAAAATGATCGATGAGTCGGGCTTGAAGGTCTACTCAGCGATTCAGTTGGCTGAAGCTGCTGCGCTGGTCACCAAAGTACTGACCGAAGCATAAGCTTTCAGCTTAAATAAACTGCAAAAATACCCTGGGTGAATTCTACTTTCACTCGGGGTATTTTTTTGCATACTGTTGGTTTGAGTGTATAATAATTGCGGCTGTTCCATTCAATGAATGAAACAGCCGCAAAACCGAATACCTTATTCAAAAGGCTTTCGGGAACTATTAATTGAAAATCAACTTCTTCGCCACTATCCCCTTATCAAAGCGGACTTGCAAGACGTAAGTGCCCATGGGCAATCCCCCTCGCTGTAACTCAAAGTCATTTTCATTCTATGTTGGCGTAACCGCGCACCATTTTACCGTCGAGACTGTAGAGGGCAATGTCGCGCATTTTGTGCTCAAGCGCAGATTGGATGTACACCCGGTCGGCGACGGGGTTCGGCCCAACTTTCAATTTGACCACATCATCAGAAATGACTTGTTCAGTTGATGTCGCTAAGTTCAGTTCGAGGTAAGCCCGTGGTGTAAACACCATCATCATCGTATCGATATAGGACATTGCCTTAGCTTTGCTCATGTTGGGGTTGGTCAATAAACCATTGGAGTGGAGTACTTTCCAATCGTAACTGGAGCCCAATTGCATATTCGTACCCGCAACGACCAATTTCAGGGTTGTAGTATCCCACCATTCCCATGGGCCAGCTTCCAAGCGGTTGCCTGGGGTAACAAAAGGATACATGTTGTCGGTAGAAAGGGTTGTTGCCGCACCTTTGTAACTAAAGGTTGGGAAAGGAATTGGCACGGTTTTCAATACCTGGTTTTTCAAGTTTACGAAAATGGGCTCAGCATTGGCGGGTGCCATTTTAGCATTCAAACCGACTTCATTGGCGCGTTCTACAATGGAACGGGTACCGGAAACGCTGACCACAAATTCACGGGTAGTGGGCACAATTACTGCACCATCAGCAAAAGGAGCAAATGGATCTGAAAGGACGTGAAAACCAATGGTTGCAGGCTCGCCAGCTTTCCCTTCCAGCCAGGAGATATCGCCCAATGCACCCCCCATATTTACCGCCAACTTAAAGTCATTGCTGTACCCAGCATTGTTTACCAGGTTTAATGGTTTTGTTGTCGTACCAAATGGGTTGCCATTGATGGTGGTATCCACATAAGCCTTTAAATTATCCGTGTCAATGAATTTGGTGATTTGGATTTCTTCCTTGAAGCGGTCCAAATAAGCCGTACCCAATGAGATGTAACCACCAGTTCCCTGGCCCCACAATACCATTTATCGGCATCGATACCATAAGGGTTGCTGTTTTCGGCAATGGATTTACGCAGGAAACGGATGCAACTGCGCGCATCTTGAATACCCCGATAAGCAGCATTCAAAAGTGTACCTGTACGTACGTTTTGGTTCGGCGCAACCGGATTCCAGCCAAGGCGATAAGTAGGCACCACAACTACGTAGCCCAAACGAGTAAGTCGACGGGCAAATTCAACTACGGAAGAGTCTGAGCGTGCGCCTGTAATCCCGCCATTGAGTAATGGTGGCAAAAAGATACCTGTGTGAAAATACATGACCACGGCACGCTTGGTATCTGAATCGCCTGCTGGCGTATAGACATCCATAACTAAGTCACTGGTTGGGTGCTCCTGTTAGAACAGAAATGTTCTTCGCATACACTATGTTCCTTTGTACAGAAAAACTAGTGAACACATCTGTGCGGTATCGGCCAGTTTGGGCAGATAAGCTCATTGTTCCTAGTAAAGTAATGATCAACAGCAGCAAAGTGTTGAGTTGTTTCATTTGAAAAAATTTTTGAGTGAATTAAAATGAAATGACCATAGAAACTTCAGGAGTTTACCTGCAATCTGCCGATAAACTCCTGAATATACAGCGTTTTATTTTTTATTCCAATCGTACACCATCGATAAGTAGGCCAAACGACCAATTCTCGGCCCGCCGTAAGTTTGGAATGTCATATTGTTCAACAAGTTAGATGCACCCAATTTGAAGGTCGTATTGATGGTTTTTACCTGCCAGTTGACTTGGGCATCCAACATGTTATAGCTCGGAATGATGCCCGTAAATTGAGGAGAACCTTCAAAAATAAACCCTTCGATCCATTTGTAATTGACATTGAAACCAAAATCAGGAAACTTAAGCCCCAGAAAATTCACCGCTAAATCACGCCCAGAAATCCCGATGTTGTACTTGTGCTTGGGTGTATTGAACGCAGGAATGATTGGATCGTCGCTCAAGGTATTGAGTTGGTTGAAGGAGTAGTTGCCATTGAGCACGTAGTTTTGCCCAAAATAATAACTGCTGCCCAGTGAGAAACCTTGTGTAGTCACTCGATCAACGGCGTTAGCTGCTACCCGGTAAGCTTGAACACGGGTCGGAGAACCAGTCAATGGCTCAAATGCTGCATCTACCCCAATATTATAGCCAATAAAATCCTGGTAAAAGCTGTAATAGTAAGTAGCATCTACATACAACTTATCGAAAAAAGTATTGCGGTATCCTGCTTCAATCGTGCGGACTTGCTCGGGGCGGATGGGTGCAACGTCAAAATAATCGAGCAAACTTTGATCACGGGTGTTGAGGTATTCCCGCAAGGATTCAATGGTCAATAAGTTGTTGAATCCATTGAGGTTCCCGATCAAAATAGCTCGTCCTACATTGTAAAACAGGTATTGATCCGCCAGGGTAGGGTTGCGGATGGCGGAAGAAAAGGAAAAACGCAACACCTGATCGCGATTAGGCGTATACACTAGGGAGGCGGCTGGCGAAACCAGATAATTGAAATTTTTGTTTTTGTCCAATCGCACAGAACCACTGATTTTTAATCTTTTATTCAGTTCCATGGTTCCCCCGCCATAAATGCCGTATTCATATGTATCGATGTTGACAGTGCCCGTATCCAATAAGATGGATCCTTTTGAGTTCGGGGTGTACAAACGGTAATTGGCACCTACCAATAAATCCAAGTCTGTAACGGCACCACCCTTATCCGCTTTGATCAGGTCGTTGAATTTATATTCACCATGCATGTGATACAAAGCCGAGCGATCATAAAAGCGGGTTCCCCCTTCCGTATAGCCCAGGCGAGTAATAATGCTATTGAATTCTTGATTGAATCGTTCGGTACCGGGTTCAAAAAAATCCACTGATTCGAATAGCGGATTTCCTTTTAACACTTGAGTTTGGGCCAGTGAATGGTACAAGGCCAGGGAGTCCATCACCCTGGAGTTATTTAAAAACAAACCTTGGGCTGCACGAAAATCTTCGGGACGGCCGAGGTAATCGATTGGATTGGGGTATCCTTCAATTTTCCGCACCCTCGGGTTGATTGTCGTCTGCCAGAAGTTGATGTAATCTGAAGCCCATTTGATGTCTTCTTTGGCGTTTTGTTGCAATTGCAACGCAGTAAAATAAGGATCGTAGGAGTTCCCCGCATCTTCATGGGTTACATAAAAACGCAGGAAGTATTTGTCGGTTTGTTTTAATTCCACTTTGTGCTGGAAAAACTGGATGTCACGCAAACTATAGCGGTTGTCACCCTGATAAACCGTCGTTCCTGTACTATAATTGCTGCCAAAAACAAGTTCTGGCGAATTATAATCCTTGGCTGGATTCAAACGAAAATGTACCGCACCCGCTACTTTGAGGTTTTCTGAATCGTAGTCAACAATATCAATTTCGCGATAACCTTTGCGGTGGATGATTCCCATCCCAGGTAAAGAGAACGAATTGGTAAAGTCATTGGAAAGCAGGTACTCATCACCGTATATATTGACTGCATCGTAACCACCGGGGTTACTGGTACTGCTTGGTGTGCCGTCAACAGGATCGTAATTGTCTGCAATCCAGTCGTTGGCTCTAAAGCCCGAAATGTTAAATTTATAAGCAACGGATTCCTTCCCGGACTTGTTTTTAAAAGCATCAGCCCAGCGGATACCCGCTTCAAAGAGGTTTCGTTCTCCTCCTTTGACCATGACCTTTAAGCCCTTGTGCAAAAACGGACTTTTGGTCTGCATGCTCACAACGCCATTGAAGGCGTTGGGGCCATAAAAAGCGGAAGAGGCACCTACGATCAAGGTTACATTGTTGACATCAAGCTCGGATGCACCCAAAAAGTTGCCCAAAGAGAAGTTCAAACCAGGCGACTGGTTGTCGACACCGTCAATGATTTGCAGCGAACGCACCGGGCTGGTACTGTTGAACCCCCGGGTATTGATGATCTTAAAGCCCAAACTGGCTGCGGTTAGGTCTACTTCTTTCAACGAACCAAGTCCGTCGTAAAAGTTGGCCGCAGGGGTTTCGGTGATGGCAATGGCATCGAGGGTTTCCATAGTCAGCGCAGACTGAGTTTTCTTTTCCGATATGCGGCGCCCTTTTACTTCTACCTGGTCGATGGTAACAGCGTCCTCGGAAAGTTCGATCAGTATTTTTTGATTGGCCGCAGTAACAATGAGTTCTTTATCGGTATACCCCACATAGGAAACCAGTAGGGTAAACGGTAATTTTTGCGCGGTGGACAATTCAAATTTACCCTCCAAGTCGGCAACTGTTCCTTCTGTCGTACCTTTTAAAATGACCGTGGCATTGGCCAGGCCTTCTTTATTGGCGGCATCTCTAATTTCTCCTCGAATCGTCGTTTGTGCACGAATAATGCCTAAACAAGAGAAAATCAGAATGATGCTAAGCATCAAAGACTTAGATAGATATTTCATGCTGAAAACCGAAATAGTGAGCGAATAATATTCTAAATGGAGGCAAATTAGTGAAAATTCGCTAACAAGTTAATTTTTTACAAACCGAATTTTATCCAAGATTGAAGATAAGGACGAATTTTTATTCCGAACTTTTTACAGATTAAAAAATTATTTTGTGTAAGATTAATTTTTTAGCCTTAACTCAACGCTATTACTCAATGAAAATGGATGGCAGATAATCCAAAACCCAGTGCTAGTGCCAACCACTTGAATGCGGAAAAGCGATGTGAGGTATGTCCGTCGTTTTCAAAAAGGATGGTAGAGCCAATTTGTAGCAAATTTCCGGTGACCATGGAAAGCAATACCACCAAAACTTGAGGATCCTGTAGAAAAAATTGCGCAGAAAATGCCGCAATAGGTGCCATTAAAGCAAAAACCAGCAAAAGGATTAAAGTTGGCCATTTTTTTATCCCACTCATCAACAAAAAAGAGGTGAGGGCGAACGCTGCCGGAATGTTGTGAATGGTGATGCTCAACAAGAGGTGATAAAACTGATTGTCGCCACTTCTATTGCTGAAAGTTTCCATAAAGGTTCGATATCCACCCAAGGGCAATCCTTCAATCAAGGCATGCAAGCACAGCCCCAACATGATGGATAGTGCCAACCAACTGGTTTTTTTTCCATGCGTGTGTACATGACCGTGTTCGACACCTCCCGACCACTCTTCCAGCAACATTTGTAAGGCAAAACCCAACAACATCCACAAACCCGTGTAATGATCTCCTTTGGAAAACAGATCAGGAAGCAATTGCACCAATACCACCCCCAGAATGAATGCTCCATTGAACAGCATGATGTAGCGTACCAATTTGGGCTTTTTACTGCCCAGAAAAAAAGCAGGTAATCCCCCAATAAATGGAGTCAAAAAGAGGAGCAAGTATTCCCAGATGTGCATTCGGATTTGTTCTTTTCAAAAGTTGGGGGAGGTTGGGGCCGCAAGTGCGGCAGCCTCAACCTTCTCAACCTCCTCAACTACGCAGCTTTTTCCTGTTGCTTGTAAAATGGGGTGTTGAAGAGGCGAAGGTACATTTTTGCAACAATGTTGCCAATAATTAATCCTAAAATCGCACCAATAAAAATATCCAGCGGATAATGTACGCCTACATAAACTTGTCCCAATGCAATACTGGCTGCCCAAAGATAAAGGGGTAGGCGAAGGCGGCGGTAATGCAAGCCCAGGGTTAAACTCAAAAATGCGGCTACTGCAAAATGATTGGAAGCATGTGAGGAGGTAAAACTGTAGCCACTGCCACAGCGCACCAGTAATTGTACTTCCGCTTTGATTTCTGGATCGTTGCAAGGGCGCAGGCGCTGAACCGATGGTTTGATGACTTTGCTGCTGATGGTATCGGCGAGGCCAACAGCTAATGCCAAAGCAAGTATAAAATACAGGCTGGCTTTGCGGTATTTGTACCCAACAAATCCAGCCAGTGCTATATATAAAGGTATCCAGGTAGATTTTTCGCGCCAGAAGGGCATGATCCAGTCCAGCACAGCGTTGTGACCATGTACGTTGATGAGCTCAAAAAAGTACTGGTCTATGGTGATAAGTTGTTGCATAGAGATCGATAAAATCAAGCGTGGACTTTTCGTTTTGTCGAATGCCGCAAATATAGCAACATTTCCACCGCACTTAAAAGCAAGAATACCCACAACAAATTTTAATTTTGCACCCAAATTAAGTCAATGTCATTAATCAAATCTATTTCCGGAATTCGAGGCACCATCGGCGGATTGCCCGGCCAAAACTTAACCCCTCAAGACATTGTAGAATGTACAGCCGCTTTCGGTACCTGGCTTTTGCAAAAAGGAAACGCGCCAAAAGTTGTGCTGGGTCGCGATGCACGAATCTCTGGTTCGATGGTTAAAGATTTGGTGGTCAGTACCTTGCTCGCATTGGGTGTCGATGTGCTCGATCTGGGGCTCTCCACTACTCCCACCGTTGAAATGGCGGTAATTTTTGAAAATGCGGGTGCAGGAATCATCATTACGGCCAGTCACAACCCCAAAGAGTGGAATGCGTTGAAGTTTCTCAATGAAAAAGGGGAGTTCATTTCAGCTGCCGATGGGGAAGCTGTGTTGAAATTGATTGCCGACGGGGGGATTTCCTATGCCCCCGTAGATGCATTGGGAAAAGTGCATGAACGCACTGATTTTTTACCAAAACACCTTCAAGCCATCATCGATATGCCCGAAGTAGAGGTGGATCTGGTGCGGGCGCGCGGCTTCAAAGTCGTATTGGATCCCGTCAATTCATCCGGCGCTTTGGCGATGCCTCCGCTGTTGGAATACCTGGGCTGTGAGGTCATACTCATCCATGGCGAACCCAATGGCCATTTTGCACACAACCCGGAACCCTTGCCCGAGCACCTTGTCGACTTATCAAAGGCGATCTTAGAACACCGCGCCGATTTGGGCATCGCGGTTGACCCAGACGTAGACCGCCTCGCGTTGGTGTGCGAAAATGGCGAAGCATTCGGTGAGGAATATACCTTGGTAGCCGTGGCGGATTATGTGTTGCAGCAAACCAAGGGCAACACCGTTTCCAACCTCTCTTCTTCCCGCGCTTTGAAGGATGTGACGCTGAAACACGGCGGCCAATATTTTGCGGCAGCAGTAGGTGAGGTGAATGTAGTGGAAAAAATGAAAACCGTTAACGCAGTGATCGGTGGTGAAGGCAATGGAGGCATCATCGTGCCACAACTGCATTACGGCCGCGACGCCCTGGTGGGTATTGCCCTGTTTTTGTCTTGGTTGGCCAAATTTGGCGGAACTGCCTCGGCGTTGCGGGCAACTTACCCCGATTACCAAATGGTGAAAGACAAAATTGCACTGCCCGCAGGACTGGACTTGGAAGGCATTCTCCAAAAACTGGAGCAAAAATACCAACACGAGGAGCACAGTACAATTGATGGACTGAAAATTGATTTTCCCAATAGCTGGTTGCATTTGCGAAAATCGAACACCGAGCCAATCATTCGGATCTATTCAGAAGCGCCTACTTTAAAGGAAGCAAAAGCTTTGGTAGAGAAAATCAAAGCGGAGGTGTTGGAATTGATTGCATAAACAAGCGTTTGAATTTCCCAAAGAGGCATAAATGGGAACGCGGATAACGCGGATTGAGCGGATTAACGCGGATTCTCTTTTACCTGCAGCAAAAGTTTTTAGCCGAAAATTACAAATTTGTTGCTCTTTCAATCACACCGCAGATGGGATAAAATCCGCTCAATCCGCGTCATCCGCGTTCCTATTAATGTCGCGTGCGCACGAAACGCGAAGCGCTGAAGGAGCACTAGTTGAAAAAGCAGCGAAGCTGCACAAAACCAAATAAACCATGCAAAGCCAAACAATGGTTGCTTCTTTGGAAGCCTATTTTGAAACCTTTCGCCGCAAGGTAATCGGTGCCAATCAGCAATTTACCAGCCCCTATGGTGAACAAACCATTGTATACGCCGACTGGACGGCCAGTGGCCGACTGTACCAGCCGATTGAAGACATCCTCACCCAGGACATTGCGCCATTTGTGGGCAATACACATACCGAAACGACCATTACGGGCAGCGCGATGACCCTGGCCTATCATCGCGCCAAGTCGATCGTCAAATCCTACGTTGGCGCACTGCCCTCCGATGTATTGATTTCTTCCAACTCCGGCATGACCGGGGTAGTCAACAAATTCCAGCGCATTTTGGGTTTAAAAGTGCACGAACGCCACCAACATTTGGTGAAATTGCCGGAACACCAACGCCCGATTGTATTCATCAGCCACATGGAGCACCACTCCAACCAGACCAGTTGGCTGGAAACCCTGGTGGATGTTGAAGTGATTTCCCCAACAGCGGATGGCCTCGTAGATTTGGAAAACCTGGAAGCGATGCTGCGGCGTTACGCCAACCGGGAAATGAAGATTGCGGCAGTAACTTCTTGTTCAAATGTAACCGGATTGTTTACGCCTTATCATGAAATTGCTGAAATTATGCACCGCCACGGTGGCTTGTGCTTTGTCGATTTTGCCTGTTCCGCGCCCTACATCGACATCAACATGCGCCCAGAAAACCCACTGCAACACCTGGATGCCATTTACTTTTCTCCACATAAATTTTTAGGCGGCCCTGGATCAACCGGAATTTTGATTTTTGACGCCAAATTGTACAAAAACCGCATTCCCGACAACCCTGGTGGAGGCACCGTGGATTGGACCAATCCCTGGGGCGGACACAAATACATCGAAGAAATTGAAGCCCGCGAAGACGGAGGTACGCCCGCCTTTTTACAAACCATGAAAGTCGCCCTGTGCATGCAGCTCAAAGCCCAAATGGGGGTGGAGAACATTTTGCAAAGGGAGCATGAATTGTTGGATCTGATCTGGGATCGCATGGAAGCCATCCCCAATCTGCACATTCTGGCGCATGGGCATCGCGATCGCCTGGGTGTCATCTCTTTTTACATCGATGGCTTGCACTACAACCTGGGGGTACGGATTCTCAACGACCGCTTTGGCATTCAGGTGCGCGGCGGTTGTTCTTGTGCGGGAACTTATGGCCATTATCTCCTGGAAGTATCCAAAGAGCATTCCAATTCTATTACCACCAAAATTAACTTTGGTGACTTGTCCGAAAAACCGGGCTGGATTCGGATGTCCATTCACCCCGTAATGACCGATGCTGAAGTGACCTACCTCATGGATGCCATTACTGAATTGGCACACAAACATGAAACTTGGGCTAAGGACTATGTGTATAATGTACATACCAATGAGTTTCACCATCAATCCAATCAACATTTGGAGGAAGAGTTGGTGGAGGAATGGTATAGTAAGTTGAGAAGTTGAGGCTACTGCGAACCGGTCACCGAGCGAAGTCGAGGTGCGGTTCGCGGTAGCCTCAACCCCTCAACTCCTCAACTTTTAAACCAACCAAATGCGCATCTACCTAGACAACGCCGCCACCACCCCCATTGATGAACGGGTCATTGAAACGATGCTGGAAGCTCTGCGGAACACCAATGGCAATCCATCTTCCATTCACCAGGAGGGAAGAACGGCCAGGGCGGCCATTGAGCAGGCGCGACGCCAGATTGCCCGTATGCTCAATGCTTCTATTGGTGAAATATTTTTTACCTCAGGAGGAACGGAGTCCAGCAATATGGCGCTCAAACGCGCCGTGCAGGATCTGGGAGTGCGCCGCATCATCAGTGCACGCACCGAGCACCATTGCGTGTGGCATTCCTTGGAAACCCTGGAAAAAGAGCATGGCGTTGAAGTAATATATGTAGAACAGGAAAGCAATGGGCACATCCACCTGGAACACCTCGAAACCCTGCTGCAACACAGCGAAAGCAAGACCCTGGTATCCTTGATGCACGCCAACAACGAGATTGGTACTTTGCTGGATTTGGACCGGGTTTCGGCGCTTTGTGTCCAATACAATGCCCTGTTTCATACCGATACGGTACAAACGATTGGTTTTTATCCCATCGACTTGTCCAAAACCAAAGTGGCTTTTTTAACGGGTTCGGCGCATAAGTTCCACGGCCCTAAAGGCATTGGTTTCATTTACATCAACAACGACAACATGATCCACCCCTTTATCGACGGTGGTTCACAGGAGCGCAACATGCGGGGTGGTACCGAGAACATCCCCGGAATCCTGGGGATGGCCAAAGCCCTGGAATTGGCTTGCGTGGAGATGGAACAGCGACGGGCGCACATCCGTGGGTTAAGGGATTATTTTGCCAGGGAACTACAAGCACAATTTGTAGGCCTGGAATTCAACGGTGACCCTTTTGGCCAGGGGCATTACAAAATCCTGAGTGTAGGTTTTCCGCCCGGGCCGCGTACAGATCTTTTGTTGCTCAATCTTGACATTGCCGGGGTTGCGGTTTCGGGGGGCAGCGCTTGCAGTTCTGGTGTGGATGTAGGCTCCCACGTCATGAATGCCTTGAGGCCAGGCTCTTTGCAACAGACCTTACGTTTTTCTTTTTCCCATTTGAATACGCAGGAGGAGGTGGATGAGGTGTTGTTCAAATTGAAGGAGATTTTGGGGTGACACACCCCGCCTGCGGCGGCGTTCAGCAAAATAATTATAAGCCACAAATTGCACAAATTTTCACAAATGCAATTTGTGAATAATTTGATTTGTGAAAATTTGTGCAATTTGTGGCTAAGAAACACCTACACAGACTGCCGCAGGCGGGCTGATAAACTTTTGCCATGTACAAATTATTGTTGTTGTGTCTACTGAGCTTTGGTGGAAAATTGGGCGTCCACGCCCAGCGCAACACCCCCAAGTTCAAAGCCATTGCCTTTTACACTGCCCAAAATGACCAGGCGCACATCAGTTTTGTACACGAAGCCAACCGCTGGTTCAGCAAAATGGCCGAGCGTCATCGGTTTACCTACGATTCAACCAACAATTGGAATCAACTCAATGCCGATTTTTTGGCCCAATACCAGGTCGTTTTGTTTTTGGATACCCGACCAGAAACACCCGCCCAACGGGCCGCTTTTCAAACCTATATAGAAAAAGGTGGCGCCTGGATGGGGTTTCACTTTGCAGGATTCGCCCTGACTCCTTCCGCATTTAACCAGGATTGGGATTGGTACCACGATGCGTTTTTAGGCGCGGGTGAATACAAAAGCAATACCTGGCGCCCTACTCCGGCCATTTTGCGCAAGGAAGGTAAACACCCCGTGCTCAGGGGCTTACCCAAAACCTTCCAATCTTCTCCCAACGAATGGTACCGTTGGAAAAACGATCTGCGCAGCAATCCGGATATTCAAGTACTGCTCTCAATCGATCCCAGTAGCTTCCCACTCGGGACAGGCCCCAAACCGCACGAGATTTGGCACAGTGGCGATTATCCCGTGGTATGGACGAATAAAAACTACCACATGTTGTACCTCAATATGGGCCACAACGACATCGATTACGAAAACAAGACCAACCGGGAATTGTCGTTCCAATTTGGCAACCCAGTGCAAGATAAATTGATTTTAAATGGATTATTTTGGCTCGGAAAGCTAACGAAACCTTGATTTTTTGCATAAATGATTTTGTATATTCACCCTGTTAATTAATACGCCATCCACTCAACCTCAACACCATGGCAAAGAAAAAATTATACGCCTTTTTGGTCGCCATCGATAAATACACCGGTGGTGTAAGCCCACTTAGAGGGTGTGTCAACGACATGACCGCCTTTTTGAATTACCTGGAAAAGCAATCAGACCAAAGTGATGAGGGCTACAAACTCGTGCCGCACATTTTGAAAAATGACCAAGCTACCAAACAAAACATCATCAAGGGGTTCAAGCATTTTGAAGCAGCAAAAGCTGAGGATGTTTGTGTATTTTTTTTCTGCGGACATGGATCCCGAATTCCCACCAAAGACTTTTGGGAAGCTCACGACGGCATGAATGAAGCCATAGTTTGTTACGATGCCTGTTTGGTAGACAAAGAAATGGCTTGTTTGATCCATGAAGCAACCGCTAACCGAGAAGCCCATTTTTTGGTGGTCATGGATTGTTGTCATTCTGGTGGCAATACCCGTGATGATAGAGAAGTAACCAGCCGGACCTCAAAACCCAATTCATACCCACCCTCTATTGAAGGCTATTATGGTTTTGAACAAGGTTTGTACAAGCGCAATGAGGAAGGTTTATACAGTGCTCCCCAAGGGAAACACCTCAATTTTGCTGCTTGTAGAAATTACCAAACGGCTAAAGAAACTTTAATTGGGCAAGAAATCCGGGGAGCCTTCACTTCCAGTTTAATTGAAGCTTTAGATACCACCCAAATTCCACTTTCTTATCTTGATTTAGAAAGCAGGGTAGGTCGTAAGATTGATAATATCGTCGGCAATCAACGCCCTCAATTGTTCGCAACGATGGGCGCTAATCCAAATATCACTTTTCTAGGGGGGGCAATATTGCCCAAAAACCGCTTTTTTGTCTATTGGAATGACGACAACAAATCATGGGAATTGAACGCCGGGTCGTATCACGGGGTAAGTAACGATAAGTATCCAAGTACCGTTGCTGTTCTTGACAATGACCAAAAACTATCCGTACAAACAGTCTTTACTGAGCGGTCTTCTGTGCATTGGGACAATGCTGCCTTTACCCCAGATCCGAAAAAACAGTACGATGTACGCGTCAAAATTGGTGGGGGAGGGAAACGCCTGGTAGCGTTCACTCAGGATGCTGATCAAACAGTGAAGGAACTATTATGGGCTGGTTTTGACAAAGCAAATACGTCCTACATCGAGGTAGATAATTCGGGAAACCGTGCCAATTGGTTGGTCAATGCTACCCCTGAATCCGTTTATTTGACTCAATTGGGGAATGCAGAACCGGTATTTCTGCCTATTGATTTTGCCGAAAAACCTACCGACCAGCAGGTACACGAATTTTGGAAAAAGGTAGACAATGTGTTGCAGTGGCATCATTTGATCGACCTTGAAAACCCAAGTAGTAGCATCAAACCCGCGCATATTCAACTTGAATTGTATCGCGGTACCCGCCTTGAAAAGTGGTGGACGCATAGCCCCAAAGACATGGAACTGATCGAAGATTGGACAGCGCCGGTTGAATATGCTTATCAATTGGATAAAAATGGCAAAATTGTCCCGTCTGCTTTTGCCTTGCGGATTACGAATCGAAGTAGTTCCGAGCTTTTTGTTTCGGCCTTGTTCATGAGTGGCCGCTTTGGGATCACCAATGAATACCTCCCCAATGCCCGCTTAAACCCAGGAGACGGGGTATGGTTGACCCTTGCCGTAAAAAGAGATTCAAACGGTACCGTAACTGAAAGCACACCATCGATTGGTTTGGGTATCGACGATGCACATTTCGAGGCTGGACTAAGTGAACAAATCGATTACATCAAGGTGATCGTTGCAAAGCAAGATTTTGATACGAACGGGTTCAACCAGGATGCATTGATCATTCGGGGCATTAAACCCACTACGCGCGAAGGGTTGCAAATTCCTCCCACCGTTGATGAAGAAGACTGGACAACCCGCCGCATCCCCATCCGCATCGTGCGGCCACGCCCGGAAACTGAGCTTTCCGATGCCAGCCGAGTCACGCTGGAAGAAAGTGTATCGATTGCCGGACCGAAGGGTTTCAGTGCAAAAGCAGCCATGATGCACGAAACCCAAGCCAATCGCTCACTTTCCTCAGATGCAGAACCGCTAATGATGGAGGGATTTGCGCCCATGTCACTAACCCCGGGTATGTTGCGCTCAACGGGTTTAAGCGTGATCGCTTTGGAAAACATAGACGGACTGGATTCCATTACGCCAAATGACCCCTTAAATATTTCTTTGACTAAAAAAGCGGAAAGTAATCTGGCCGCGGATGAAGTGTTTATCGCCTTTACTCAAAAGGGTGGACAATGGTACCCGCTCAGTTTGCCCGGAGACCGCAAACATGCTGCAAAAATCGTTCAGCTGGATGAAGAAATGCTGGGGGATGAAACGGGCAACGAAAGAAACCCTAAAAGAGCACTCAAACTGTTTTTGTACAAAATAACGCTAGGCAAACCCATCCTGGGAAAAATTGCCGATCGTATGGGCAAACAAGACCTTTACCAATTGGCCAAGGTTGAGGTCCCTGCAGATTTGGCAGAGGAGGTGAAATACTCCAGCAACGTGGAAGAGATCAAAAAAGAAGTTACCAAGGCCAAGCGCATTTTACTGTTTACCCACGGATATGTTGGAGCGACCGATGACCACATCAAATTGGTGCGCCGAATTTCGCGCATTAAAGATGGGCAACAGTCCTTTCTCCAAGATCACTACGACCTCATCCTTACTTTTGATTACGAAACCTTGTCTTCACCAATTTCAACCATTGCCAAAGAATTGGAGGATGACCTTGAGGCCATTGGCATCAACAAAGCCAACATGGAAGGCAAAACCTTCCACGTCATCGCCCACTCGATGGGTGGCATTGTGACCCGTTGGTGGATTGAAATGTTGCAAGGCAAAGAGGTCGTAACGCATTACATCCAGGCTGGTGCGCCGAATGATGGCGCAAAAATCACCAAATTGTACGACCTCTTGATGATGGGACTTTCCCATGCCATCAATATCATGCCCATTCCTGGCTTGGTCAAAGGAATTGCTACCGCACTATTGCGTTTTACCAATCTGGATACCATCGACGACAATGTAGCGCGTTTGACGAAAGATTCGGAAACCCTTAGGGCACTGGCCGATGCCAGCCCTCCACATATTCCGTACACCATTGTCACCGCAGACACACAAAAAATCGATAAAAAAGAGCAAAAATTCTCTTTCTTTAAACGTTTGTTGCGCAATCTGGGCTATACAGTAGCAGATAAGTTGATCTTCAAAGAACCCAATGACTTGGTGGTAGGGGTGAGCAGCTCCCGAGCCATCCCACACCCTGAATTAATCACCACAACCGAAACCATTGCTTGTGACCATTTTAGCTTTTTTCGTTCACCAGCCGGGGTAAGCCGAATGGGGGAGGTGATGTGGAAACTCGTAGATGAAGAAAACAGTCAGGCATAAAGTCTATTTGGGCATTGTTTTACGACGACGTTTACTAAACCTCGAGGTTTAGTAAACGTTCTCCTCAATTCAGGGAACTTATTTTTTACGCCCTTACTCCACAAACTGGATGTTATAATTTTGCTTTAATTGTTCAATTTTTGGCAAAAGTGAAGCTGCTTGCCTGGTCAATATGGCCATTGCCGCCTCAGGTGTTGGGCATTCCAATAGCGTTTGGTTGTCATTGGACGCAGCAATTATTTTTTTGCCATCCGGCGAAAAAGTAGCGGCAATAGGAACGGTTGTGTTGCCTAATTTTACTTCCAATAACAGGTTGCCATGGAGATCCCACAGCCTAACCATCCCGTCTTTAGCCGTGCTCAGGAGGCTTTTGCCATCGCTTGAAAACGCCAATCCAATGATCTCAGCCTGATGCCCGCGTAAGACTTGTGTTTCGCGGCGTTCGAAATTGTACAAGCGGATGCTGTGGTCTTTTACTCCCAGTGCCAAATGTTGTCCCTGGGGATCGATTCCGCTGATGTGGATTGGGGCCGTGGGATCCTCAAATTTTGCCAATAATTCGCCTTCCGGACTCAGCAGCGTCAAGGTGGAATCTATACCTTTGGTGAAAATGTATTGCTGATTGGGCGACAAAGTCAATTGACGGATTGGGCCGCGATGCAAGGTTAAAGCGGGGAGGGAATTTCCACGGCTGTCCCAGCGGTATAATTTTCCATCATGGCCTGCGGCCAAAATTTTACTTCCAGAAACGGAAAACAGCACATCATAACTGTAAAGGGGAGGATTGGGGAGCAGGGTAGCGCTTCCAGTACTTACGCTCCAAAGCCGCAAGCTACCATCGGAAGACCTGGTCAACATGGTTTGGCCATCCGGACTAAAAATCGCCCCATAGACGTTGCCTGTATGCCCTTCAAAAGTACGCAACAGGCTACCTTCGGCACTCCACAAACGGGCATTGTTGTCACGGGATGCCGTCAACCAATATTTGCCGTCAAGGGAAGCGCTGGTTGCCAAAATTGCCTCAGGGTGGGCGTTTACGGGAAGGGCTGCATTGGCCCCAGGTGCCCACAACCAGGCCTTTCCAGAGGTAGTACCCGCGAGCAATTTGCCACCCGAACTTGCCATTGCCCCATCAAATGAGGCCTGCTCTGATCCCGTATTGAACGGCAACATTTTTCCATCGCGGAGCAAAACCAGGCTTTGATCGGCTAGCACCCCCAGCCATTCCTGGCCATCTGCAACTGGAAATATCGCTTTGAGCGGCAAGTTGGTCGTGGCAATGGGTTGTTTGAGGGTATCCCAAACTGCCTGGGCAAATGAGCGGATCAAACCGGGCGTGCTGCGGTCGCCAGCCAGTTTCATCGAAAGATACGCCAAGAGCAGCGCATCGGTAGGGTTGTTGCTGATTCTTTGGTTATCCGCCAGTAGCGCCAGGCGTAGCATTTCGGCTTGAATGCCTTTTTCTCGGGCTACCTGGGCATTGTTTTCTGCTTCTGCACGGGCAATAGCTTCGGCTTTTTGGGCTTTTTCGGCAAGGACTAAGGATTTGCGGGCTTCTTTTTCCGCAGCTATGGCATCGTCTCGTTTTTCGGTGAGTTCGTTTTCAATGGCCTTTTGGGATTTTTTAATCAAGTCAATGATGTCGTTTTCCACAGGGCAATCTTCACAGGCCAGGGCAGCAAAAAAATTGTTGATGGCATTGTTGTACCTTCTTTCATTGTGGTCTTTAATGCCATCATTGCGCTGACCAGAGTAGCAATTTCTGCTTTGGGCAAAAGAAAGATGGGCCAGACAAAAAATAAAGCAAAGCCCAAAATAGAACCGGTGAAGGAGCTGCCGATACTGCATAATCTTATAATTGAACATGATCGATTATTTAAGGGTAAAGGCAAATTTGAGCTGCAAGTTGTTTGTTCCATCACCAAGGCGTATAGGCTCCAGCCGCAAGGATAACGCATCATCCTGGCAGTATTTATCGTACTGTTTTTGTCGCGCTTTAGTATTGAACACGCGATAGAGGTAAACCGCTGCATCCAAACCTAACACAGCCCAACCTGTATAGGTAAACAACCGGGCGTCTTTTTCATAGGCTTTTGCTTTGTCGTAAAACGGCTGAGCCAAAGCAAGGGATTCCCCGTTGGCATGGTAAGCTTTGTAGGTGTTGTAAGCATCCACTTTTTTACTTTTTTGAAATTGGCCAATTCCGGTGAGGAGGATGCCTCCTGCTGCAATGCCCAGGTGAGGTAGTTGTTGCCGGAAGGTAAAAGTGGGCCGTTTTTCTGCGCAGGCAACCGGCCCCCACATTTCAGCGCTCAATACCAGGCGGTAGGTTTGCCCAAATAGGAGTACATCTTCCAGGGCATCTTCCCAACTGATGCTGCGCTGTCCAAAGAGTCCATCATTTAATTTTCCAAGGTCACCTTTTGCTTTGAAAGGAGGTGGGGCAATGACCTGCTTGGCTGGATTGATGATGAGCATGCTGGTGATGTAGTTAAAATTGGCCTCTATTTCGTCCACCTGGTAACTCAGTACCAGATCAGCATCCTCTAACTGTAGCCCCTGAATGGCCATGAAGTGCTTTTTGGTAAAAGCATTGGTATTAAATTCGGCGTAATCGAGCGCCAATTTGCCTGCTTTTTCAGTGAGCTGAAAACTCAAAGTATCCCTTTCGGTGTAAATCAGCGACTTTTTTTGTGCTTGAAGTACCCAGGGAAAAACCAGTAAGAAGAGTAAGATGATTCGTCGCATGGCTTAGTTGGTTTCAGGAGTGTACATCCAGAAGTCGCGGAAAATCAAGAACTCCAGATTGTTGTTTTTGATAAAAATACTCCTTCCGCCGCCGATGTAGGCGCGATTGTCGAGAGTAAAAGCTGCTGCATTGGAACGGCCTCCGCCTAACAAAGGGGTGCGACTTCGCCATTGTTTGCCTGGTGCTGCTAGTGGATTAAATTCCCAAAGATCGGCAAGGTAGGTACTGTTTCCTGCCAGGTACCCCATTCCTACATACCCTTTGTTGAGGAGGCTAAAACTCAAAGCATCTCGACGGGGATCACCCGGGAGAAAATCAACTTCGACCCAGGTGTTTTTGCTCGGGTCAAAGGCCCAAAAATCGCGTAAATCACCGTTGCTGTACAAACCAGTACCTACGTAGCCAATATTATTGATGGAAAAAGCGACTGCATTTTTGCGCCCAAGTAGCGTTTTTGCATCATTGGGCCCAGGTTTCAGGGGTATATTTGCCAATGTTTTCCATCTGCTTCCACGAGGAGCACTGGGATTGTATTCATAAAAATCATTGTAAAATACTTCGTTCCCGTTTTGGTCTTTAATGCCACCAGTACCCATGTAGGCTTTTTCATTGATGACAAAAACCACCGCTCCTTCGCGTGCCTGGGCGGGGAAGGTATCTACCAATTGCCAATCTCCCGTATTGCCATTGAGACTGGGGTCAAAAGCCCAAATATCACTGGAGTACCGACCGTTACTTTTGTCACCCAATCCTACATAGAGTTTGTTGTTGATGGTAAAGGAAATGGCGCCGAGGGTGGGAATGCCATTGTAGTCCTGAACTTCAGTCCATTGGCCGAGGGTATCCATCAATGGGTCAAACCGAAAAGTGGTTCGCATGGATCCAAAGCGCGTAAGTAAACAGTCTTCATCGGCACAACCCAAACTTACGTAGCCGCTGTTGCTGAGGTTGCCGCCAATTAAATGGGCCCGTCCCGCGGGAAGATTGCTTACCCGCAGCCAACCATCGGCCATTTTTAGGGGTAAAATTTTGTCGCTGTACACAATGCGTTTATCCCGGGTTTGTATGTAGGCTTTGGCATAATAAAGGGTATTGAAAGCCAGATTTTTAAAAGTGCTGTAAAAGACACCATCATCATTGGAGCTTTTTAAGCTGGTTTTTTTGAAGTACGGCTTGTCCAAATACAAATTAACCGTATCTCTTGCCAGAACATGCCCCCGATCGATGATGGAATCACTGAGCACTTCAAGCCCAAAAAGAATAGCCGACAGGGTTGCTTAATTGTTGAATTTGCTGACAATGGTATCGGTTTGTACCGAGAAGTTAAAGGCAAAACTTTCCACATTGCCATAAATCATTCTGTTTTCGGACAAACCATAAGCCCGAACATGGTATACCTTTTTGCCAGGGTCCAGGTTGTTGAGGGTATCACTAAAATCGCCCTGGTCAAAATTGCCCAAACTGATGGTTTTTATCCCCGGTTTGTCTTTGACAAAATCTTCGTCTTCACCCTTCCAGTTTTCCGCCCAGATGAAACCATGATCGCTCAGAGGCCCTTCTTCCCTCAAAGATCGAGTGATGCTGCCTTCAACAATCAATTTACCTACCCCAGCAGAACGTGGCGTTTTGGTTTTGACTTCAAAGAAGTCGAGCTGATCGAGTTTTGGACCGATGCAACTGGAAAGGAACAGAGCGAAACAAAGACACACATACCAGTAGAAATTACTTAAGGGGTTATTTGTTTTCATTGGCGGATTACTTTTTTGAAAAATGCCCCAGCATCAGTTTTGAATTGTATCCAATACATCCCGGGTGCATGGGCAGACAAATCAATGATGAGGTTTTTACGGTAAAAAACTTGTCGTTCCTGCTGCCAGCTTCTTCTTCCAAGTGCATCCAATACATTTATTTCCAAAGGGGTGTTTTGTTCCAATTGGAATTCCAGATTGAGTAGGCCGTCGGTAGGGTTGGGGGAGATGCGGATGTTTTTTTCCAGAGTGATGTCGATGGCGTTGGTTACGATAACGGCTTGTGGACCAAAGGTAGCCGTACAGCCATTGGCATCCGTGACGATGAGTTTGTGGATGCCTGATTTTAGTCCAGTAAGGTCTTCCTGGGTGGAGATGAGGGTGTCATTTCTGAACCACTGGAATTTGTAGTTAGGCGTGCCGCCACTTACTTTTACCTGTATGTGGCCAAATGGACCAGTGAAGGGGTTGATGGATTCTTTGACAACCGTTGGATTTGGGTTTACTTTTATATTGACCTGATCGATAGCAGTGCATCCATTCAATGTAGCATACGCGGTATAGGTACGCGTTTGATCCACCGAGATTGGGAGTTGGGGTTTGGACACAGTTGATGAGGGTAATCCAGGAGATCACTCCTGTTCCTGTAGCGGTTAAAATAGTATTTTGTTTGGGCAAAAACTTTGATCAATACCTGCATTAACACTGGGGCCTAAACAGCCAGCTTGGAGGCGATAATAATCTGCTTTTTTGGAACCCCTCCTCGTTCGTTAAGTAAAGCGTATCTTCTCGATTCTGTGCATATGGATTTGAATTGATGGAAAAATAATTTGAATTGTATTTCATTCCCATTCCAATTGTAGCCTACTTGTTCTCGATAGGTAGAAGTGAATTCGTTTGATAGATAGATTCTGTCGTTAATGTTTAATGAATTACCATCGAGCAACAGCGGATTGGCGCGTATGGTTACGGTGTGGAAAGAATTATTTTGAACCGGACAAGAATTATCTTCCAGTTTTGGATCAGGAATTTGCTCAAGCTCACTTATAGAAAGATTGAATGTAACACTCGGGTTTGGATTTAGTTGATCAATTATTAAATGATAAAACCCTGCTTCCAAATATTTGTTAATTGATGAACTTCCACCATTCTTCGCTGTGAACGAGTATCCATGTATATCGGTGCTACAGGAGCTTCCAAGTAAATAGGTCGAAAAACCCATGTTTTTGGATGAAGTAACAATGTTTACGTTCGCTGATTTTTCGACAATAAAGCTAAAATATCGCTCTCCGCCCAGAAATTCTCCATCTTGAAAACCAAATGATTCTGTTAGCATAGAAGGCTCGTTAACTTTCTGATCTTTCAGACTAATTGGTATTTTTTTAGCTCTTCTATGTTGACGTTAAAACAAGGGCAACTGGTGCAGTCAAATATATTTAAATTATCTCTAATGACTAATGAAAAAGACAATTCAGTATTTGCAATTACAACAACAATATAAGATGAGTTTATTTCTGCGGGAAATTCATATCCTATAATGTTGTGAAGCGCAGATTTCATTTTTAGATTAGGTTTGATGCATTGATTTTCATTTAGGACATTGCCTGGAGAACATTTCAGTACTAATACTTCTATAGCGTCAAAGAAAACCGAATCTACATTTAGGCTTACATAAATAGCAGGGTTTTTTATTGGTGTTATTGTATAAATCTTTCCTCTAATCTTGCTTTGAGTTGTATTGGGGAAATACTGGCTTGAGCAATCCAAGTTGGTGAACTGCTTAGGAAGTACATCATTAGAGTCAACGTTAATGAGAGGAGGAAATAAGTTAGTGTCAAATAATTTGTTAGACTCACTTATCTTTGAATTTTCAATATTTATTCCATGAAAATTACAAATACTTGGACATTGGCCATTTATGGTTTCATTTTTAGTATACAATCCAGATACACTGGCGATAAACGAATTGAGATATGATGCACCATTTTTAATACAAATTGATCTCCTAATTGGAAAGCCAACAGAAGTAGAACTACCCCACATGCAAATATTGTCTACATAAAACTCAGAACCATCAACAGCA
>NZ_JADKCX010000074.1 GCF_016718685.1 Haliscomenobacter sp.
CGAACCCTGGAACCTTCGAACCCTACGACGCTCTTACCACTAACTCCGTCGGCAACTTGATCATAAAAGTGCTGGACATACGTTTCTTTTTTTCGATTAGATCGATCAGCAACTCCACGGCGGTTTGCCCAATTTCAAAGGCGGGTTGGGTAACAGTGGTCAGGGCGGGGGAGAGCAGGTGCGCTACTTTGAGGTTGGTGAAACCGATCAGTGCCAAGTCTTCCGGGCAGCGGATGCCTCTTTTTGACAACACTTCAAAACAGGCCAGTGCCAGGCGATCACTCGCAGTAAAGATGGCATCGGGCATGGGGTCCACCGAAAGAATACTTTCGATGATGCCTTCCATTTCTATGTAACCAAAATTGACGCAGTAATGCACCAAACTGGCATCAAAGGGGATTTCGTGTTTTTCTAAAGCCGCTTTGTAGCCAGACAAACGCTCTTTGGTAATGTACAAGCCCGCCGAACTGGTAATGTGCGCAATGCGTTTTTTTCCTGTACTCAACAAGTGATCTGTAGCCTTGAATGCCCCGGAAAAGTTGTCGGCAACCACTTTGTAGGTGTCTATCTCATCAGATACCCGGTCAAAAAACACCAGTGGAAAACCCCGCTCGTGCAAATCGCTGAGGTGGGAAACATCTTTGGTTTGATTGGAAATGGAGATGAGCAGGCCATCGACGCGCCGGGCCACCACGTTGCGCACATTGGATACCTCTTTTTCATACGACTCATGGCTCTGAAAAATCACCACGTCGTAACCCATGGCATTGGCCACATCTTCAATGCCGGTGATGGCTTCGGAAAAAAAGTTGTTGGCAATTTCGGGTACAATCACGGCAATGGCTCGGCTGCGGTTTTCTTTCAAACCCTGGGCGATGGGATTGGGTCGATAGTCCATTTTAGTCGCATACTCCAACACCAAACGTTTGGTCTCAGCATTGATTTCATAGCTGTCTCGTAAGGCCCGGGAGACCGTAGAAGTAGACAGGTTGAGTGCCTTGGCAATATCTTTAATCGTTATTGCTTCCAATGTAGTAGTATTTCGATGCTTACCAAGTTCCAAGATAGTGGATAAAGACGCAACCACTTAAGGTTTACCCTGAACATTTTAAAAAAAAACGCTTACGCAATCGTTCCCGATAACGATTGCGTAAAAAAAAATCCAACTCTTGTTACACGAAGGAATATAAAAACCTAATATCGTACTGAAAAATCGCCTATCGCTACTCTTTTTTTTGGCCAACGCCCATTTGACAATTTGTTTATTTTAAAACTGAATCAATTTTTTTTGGCCAGTCACGTTGGTTGAAATTTCACAAATTTTCATTTGTATAGATTTAAATTCTACAAAAATGCCTACAAAGCAAGGACTATTTTTTTCTTTCTTTCCTGCTATTTTGCAGCTTCCTGAATGCGCAAATAGTAGTAAAAGGAAAAGTAACGGACGCTTCTGGTGCAGGGTTGCCAGGTACCAGCGTCATCCAACAAGGAACATCTAACGGTACTGCGACAAATGTTGATGGCACCTACACGGTAACTGTTCCGGCCAATGCCATTTTAGAATTCTCTTTTACTGGCTTTAAAACCCAGCAAGTTTCGGTGGAAGGGAAAACGACCCTCGATGTCGTACTGCTGGAAGATGCTTCGCTCCTGGATGAAGTAGTCATCGTCAACTATGGTTATGGAGCCGTGAAAAAGAGCGACATGACGGGTTCGGTAGCTTCATTGGGCGCCAAGGAGTTGTCCAAAATCCCCGTTCCTGATGTTGCCCAAGCCATGACGGGGCGCCTCCCCGGGGTGAACGTCACCACTACCGATGGTTCGCCCGATGCCGATGTCGTGATCCGGGTACGCGGCGGGGGGTCGATCACGCAGGATAACTCGCCTTTGTATGTGGTGGATGGTTTTATCGTCAGCTCGATCCGGGGTATTCCCCCATCAGATATTGAGAGCATCAACGTACTGAAGGATGCCGCCGCAACGGCCATCTATGGGGCGCAATCAGCCAATGGCGTCGTGGTGATCACGACCAAAACACCCAAAGCGGGTAAAGTATCGGTCAGCTACAACGGGTTTTATCAACTCAAAACCTTGCCATATGACCGCAAATACGAAGTGCTTGACCCTTACGAGTTTGTGCTGGCCAATTATGAGTTTGCCAAACTTTCCTCCACGGCGGCACTGACCTCCTTTGAGCGCTTTTTTGGCGTTTACGACGACTTGGAACTGTACAAACAAAAAAGACCTACCGATTGGCAGGACGAACTTTTTGGCGCACCCAGACCTTCCCAATCGCACAACATCAGCATCAGTGGAGGCACCAAAACCACCAAACTGGCCCTGAGTTTTTCCAATAACCAGGATGCCGGTTTGTTGACCAACAATGACTACAAGCGCAATGTGCTCAACTTCAAAATTGATCAAGAGCTGGGAAAAAAATTGACTTTTACCGCTACAGCTCGCCTCACCAATACCATTGTAAACGGTGCCGGTACTTCGGGCAACGCCCAGTTGAACATCAAGGACGCGGTGCAGACCCGCCCTGTAAATGGTTTGGCCGATGAACTGGATTTAAATCTGACTGAAATCGATCCCAACGACGATTTCGCTACCTTCATCAGCAGCCTGGTCAGTCCAACCAAATTGGCGGCACAGGATTGGCGCAGAAGAACCACCAATGAATACGTCCTCAATGGGGCGCTCAAATACGACATTACGCCCAATTTGAACATCAAAACGACCCTCACTACATCAAAAGGGTTCAATGAAAACTTGCGCTTTTATGGGCCGCTCACGGGGGAGTCTTTCAACAACGGCGGCAACTTACCACTCGGCGAAAAAGGCAGTTCCATTGCTGATTCTTACCGCTGGTTGAATACACTGAACTACAAGTTTGACGTGTCTAAACATAAAGTGGACATTTTGCTCGGCCATGAGGTATACTCCAATGGCGGGAAGTCCGATTTTATTCGTTCCGAGGATTTCCGCTTGTCCATTACGCCTGAAGAATTGTTCGCCAACATGACTTTTGGCCGCACTGATCGTTTGGAAACCCAAATTTTTACGGACGAAAACAGGGTATCAGGTTTTGGTCGTCTCGACTACAGCTTCAACAACAAATATTTGGCAACGGTTACGGTAAGAGCAGATGCTTCCAGTAAATTTGCTGCGGAAAACCGTTTAGGTATTTTCCCTGCCGTTGCCTTGGGCTGGAAAATTTCGGAGGAAGCCTTTCTCCAAAATTCAGATGTCGTTTCTGAGCTTAAGCTGAGACTCAGCTATGGCGAAACGGGTAACGACCGGATTAACTCCACGGCTACGCAGCTGTTGTTTGTGGGTTCAACCTTGAGAGGACCGGGTTTTGGCAACTTCGACAATCCGTATTACAGCCCCTCCGGTTCAACGCTGTATAACCCGAATCTGGTTTGGGAAACGACCGTCAACCGCAATGCAGGTCTTGATTTTGATTTGTTCAAATCCAGAATCACGGGTAGCCTGGACTTCTATTACAATACCACCAAAGACCTCTTATTGCAATCCGCAATCCCCTCCAATACTGGATTCAGTACCCAATGGAACAACATTGGTACCACTTCCAACAAAGGGGTTGAGTTGGGGCTAAGCCTCGGGATCATTGAACATCGCGACTATTTCCTGAACGCCAATTTTACGGTCGGGCATAACGTAGCCAAAATTGATGCACTCGACGGAACGAACTCTCGTTTTTTCCAGTCGAACTGGGCGAGTACCGACTTAAAAGACAGAGACGACTACTACATTGTGGTAGGTGGCAAAGTGGGGGATATTTATGGCTATGTAACCGATGGCTATTATCAAACCTCCGATTTTGCGGGTTATAACGCCGTAACCAATACCTATACCTTGAAAGAAGGTGTGCCGAACTCAGGTGGAACCGTAGGCAACACGCGCCTCAGACCTGGTTTCCTGAAATTGAAAGACCTGGATGCTGACGGACAAATTACGAGTAAGGATCGTCAGGTGATTGGCAATGCCCTGCCCCTTGCACAAGGTGGTTTTGGCCTGAGCGGTGTTTTTAAAGGTTTTGACGCTGCTGTCTTCTTCAACTGGTCGGTAGGCAATGACATCTACAATACGGGTAAAATCCAGTACAATCAATTCAGAAGGGTGACTTATGGAAACCTCTTGAGCACCATGAGTTCCGACAAACGCTTTACCTACATTGACTTTGATGGCGCAGTAACGGGCATTCCCGGTGAGGTGGTTACCAACCTGGATCAACTGGCTCAATTGAATGCGGGCAAAGAAATTTGGTCACACGCCAGCTACGGTGTTGCACAGGCAGTGATTCACTCTTGGGCAGTAGAAGATGGCTCCTTCATTCGTTTGAACAACGTCAACATTGGTTACACCCTTCCTAAAAGTTTGACCTCAAAGGTGAATATTGGCCAAGTGCGCATTTATGTTGCGGGCACCAACCTGAAGCTGTGGACCAAGTATAGCGGTTATGACCCCGAGGTGAGCACTGGTCGTAGTGGCTACAATCAGATTACGCCAGGTGTCGATTATTCTTCCTTCCCTCGGAGCAAGTCTTATACCGCTGGGGTTAACATCAACTTTTAATTCACTGGTAAAAATCAGGATACGATGAAACGGAATATATTCATTTTTGCACTGCTTCTTTCTTTGGTTTCTTGTTCCGATTTTTTGGAACCAGATTCTTTGTCAACTTTCGACAGCAAGTATGTATTTTCAAACGTTGACGATGCCCGCAAAGGGGTGAATGCAGCCTATGTACAGTTTGGAACAGACGGCTTCCGGTCTCGTCTTTCGAACAACATGGCGGGCAATACCGATATTGAACGCCAGAGTGGTTGGACCAGCTCCAGCGATCGGTACCAAATCTGGAATCTGGACGCCTTATCTACCAATGGTGACCTCCGCCAGTTCTGGAATGCAGCCTATACTTCCATTCGTGATGCCAATATTGCCATTGAGGGAATCGAAAGCAGTGGATCGCTGGAATCGAACGATGCACAAACCAAACGCCTGATGTACAACATGCTGGGTGAAGTGTATACGCTCAGAGCTTACTGGTACAGCATGCTGATTTACTTTTTTGGGGATGTACCAAATGTTCGTTTAGCGCCCAAAGCGGGGGTTGATTTTTACCTGCCTCGCGAGAATCGCAACGTTATTTTGACGCAGTTGATCGATGATCTGAAAGCCATCGAAGATAAAATGCTCTGGGCCGACCAATGCCAGTACGGCACCGAACAGGTCAACCGGGAGTTTACCTTGGGGATGATTGCCCGTTTGGCACTGCAAAGAGGTGGCTATTACCTCAAACCCGACATGACCATGGTCAGAGAAGGGGATTACAAAACGTACTATCAAATTGCCAAGGATTATACGAGCAAGCTGATTACCTTGAAAGACAGACCCTTGCCTACGGATTATCGCCAGGTTTTCCTCAATCAAAACAAGTTTGTTACCACCGTAAATTCAGAAGTACTCTTTGAAGTTCCTTTTGCGCTGGGCAACGGTGATGTGGGTTGGAACATTGGGATTACGGTGCAAGGTGGAGCAACGGCTAGCCATGCTTATGGATCAGGTAATAATTATATGGCCATTCCTATGAGTTATTATTTCTCTTTTGATACCACAGATATTAGAAGAGATGTAACCTGTGCTTTGTATCAGGTCAATACCAAGTTTGAAGAAGAGTTTGCATCAGCAAACAACATCGCCCAAGGGAAATGGAGCCGGTACTTTTTGGCTGCCCCTCAAGGGCAAAATTCTGCCAAAGGAACCGGGATCAATTGGCCGATGCTGCGTTATGCCGACGTATTGTTGATGTACGCTGAAGCTGAAAACGAACTGAACGGGCCAACTGCGGAAGCTAAAAACGCCTTCAAAAGGGTTCGTCAAAGAGCCTTCTCTTCCAGCCTTTGGGCGGAGAAAGTAGACGCTTACACCGACTCCAGGTCTGGTAGTAAAGAAGATTTTTTCAACGCCATCGTAGATGAAAGAGGCTGGGAATTTGGCGGTGAAATGATCCGGAAATACGAGTTGATCCGTTGGGGCATTTATTCCAAAAAAATGCAGGAAATCGTCAACATCCAAAAACAAATGGTTGATGATGCCCTTGCAGGTACGGGCAAATACGCCAACCTGCCCGACTACATGTACTGGAAACGCAACGACGCCGGGAAATTTATTGTGCTGAATCCCAATACCAGAGTAGCGGGAGTGCCTGACCCTTCCTGGACCAGAGTTCCCTTTACCAGAGCGATGTATGACGCCACTAAGATGACCTACTCTGATTTTGTCCTAAAAGACTGGGAACCTTACTACAATGGCCCGGTTCCTGGCGTGGCACGGTACATTTTTCCCGTTCCACTAGAAGCCGTTTCAGCTAGCCAAGGCAAGGTTGACAACAATGGTTATTTGTTCAAATAATTTTCTTGTAAGATAAAATTCTGTCATGAAGAATATTGCTAAGTATGCTATTTTTCCCATTGCTTTTTGCGCCGCACTGGTCTTTTTGTTCAGCAGCTGCGAAAAAGAAGAAATGGTATACGAAGAAACCAGATTGTTTAGGCCAGCCCTAAACAATGCGCTTTCCGCCAAACTCAATACCATCATTATTGACATGGCCAAAATGAAAGAGGCTGTTTCCTACAAATTCGAAATCAGCCAGGATTCATTTAAGACCACGCCTTTGTATACCTTTACTACTGATACGACCTACTTGATTGTGGACAAAAGCCTCGTCGGAGAGGACTTGGATTACAATTCTTCGTATCAGATCAGGGTGACTGCCAATGCTGCGGACGCCCAGTTCAACAGTAGGACAGCTTTATTGGGCTCTGTTCGTACGGAACCACTGCCTTCCATTCAATTGGCACCTAGAGCTTACGACGTAACCGATGTATTGGCGAGAGTGCGTTGGAACCCTTTTGGCAGTCCCGTTGATCAAGTGAAAGTATTCAGTGCTACGGATAAAAAATTAAAAACTGCACTGGGTACCTATTCCGTCAATTCCTCACAGAATACGGCGGGAGAAGTAACCATCGACAAGCTGACCCCTGCGACCAGTTATTTGGTCGCGATTTACAGCGCGGGTGGTCTACGCGGTTTTGTTGAGTACAAGACCTTGGAAAAAGGTGTTTATCCTGGTGACCCGAACGTAATTGACCTTACCACTACCGAAGACCCCGCTGCATTGCAAACGGCCATGGCTTCGGTTGCCGAGGGGAGTATTGTCCTGCTGAAGCGAGGCGTGCGCTATAATTTTCCTACCGCAAACTTAAGCACTTCCATTACCATCAAAGGGGCATATGGCCTCACTGAGACCAGAGCGCAAATCTTTTCCAGTGGGGATTGGAGGATTGCAACAGGAGTAACGATTGACCACATCGTTTTTGATGACATTGACATCATTGGTTCAGATCCTGGTGCCGTTTACGTCTTCAACATCAACAACTCGGGCGCTCCTACTACCATTACCAATTTGCTCTTTAAAAACTGTACCATCACCAGCCTCCGGGGGATTGCCCGCTTGCGCAGTGATTCTTTCATCAAAAATTTCACCATCAGCAATAGCATCGTTTACAACATCGGCAGTTATGGCGTTTTTACCACGGATACGGATGGTGCTACCAAGGCAGCAGTAGACCACATAAAGTTGCTCAATTCAACCTTTTATCAAATTTCTTTCATCGCCACTTCCCGCACGAATTCGCAAAGCTTCCTGATCGATGCTTGTACGTTTAGCGAGTTTACGGAGGCTGGTCAACGTACATTCAGATACCGGGGTGGAACTGACCGGAACAACATCATCGGAGGTTTGACGATTTCAAACTCCGTTTGGGGAACGGGCTGGGACAAGGCAGCAAGTGGCAACAAAACCGTTACTTTTAAAGAAGGGCTGGTTGGTACAAATGTCACCGTGTTGAACACTTGGGCGACTTCAGACTTTGCCGTTGCCGCAGGATCGGAGCTGCCAGGGTTTCCAGCGCTGACCTACTCAGGCACGGCCACCAAACTTTGGACAGATCCTACAAAGGGTGTTTTCTCGTTTGCCGATGCTGGTTTTGCGGGTAAAACCTCTAGTGGGGATCCACGTTGGCGGGTGAAGTTGTAGGTGTTCGCAGGTAATTTGTCCTGAAATTTTTAGGACACTAAGCGACATTTTTTTAACACAAAGGACACTAAGGCAGCACAAAGGACACAAAGGCGAGATTTTGACAAAGTTTGAATTTTAAAAATAAACCCTGCTTTAGGCTGGAAGCCTTGTCAACATCTAATCATTGTGTCCTTTGTGCTGCCTTAGTGTCCTTTGTGCTTAAAAAATGTCGTCGCTTAGTGATTTTATGAAAAACCCGGCGGCCTCTCTTTTCTCTCATTTCCTTTTCAAAACAACTATAATGGGCTCTAAAATAACGGGTATCGCAGTGATGCTTTGCCTTGTTCAGGGGATCGTTTTTTCTCAAGCAAGCATCCACAACCCCAACCTGAGTGATGACCGCTACCGCAACCCGGTCATCCACGCCGATTATTCCGACCCAGATGTTGTCAGGGTTGGAGCAGACTATTACATGACTGCCTCCAGTTTTAGCCATTTTCCCCGGCCTTCCCATCCTGCATTCCATAGACCTGGTCAACTGGAAAATCATCGGCCATGCCGCTTTAACTTATCCCGACACCTCCTTTCGCTTACCCCAGCACGGCAATGCCATTTGGGCACCCAGTATCCGGCACCACAATGGCACCTATTACATCTATTACGGCGACCCCGATAGAGGGGTTTTTATGACCAAAGCCACCAATCCCGCCGGGCCTTGGTCTCCTTTGAAACTCATCAAAAAAGTAACTGGCTGGATCGATTGTTGCCCCCTTTGGGATGAAGACGGCAAAGCCTACCTCGTACACGCCTACGCCAATAGCCGCGTAGGGCTTAAAAGTGTGCTCCTGGTCAATGAAATGAACCCCAATGGAGAAGAAATTCTGGGCACCTCCACACTGGTCTTTAACGGCCAACAAAACCACAACACCATTGAAGGGCCCAAATTTTACAAGCGCAATGGCTACTACTACATTTTTGCTCCGGCAGGTGGAGTGGCCACGGGCTGGCAAACCATTTTGAGGTCAAAAAATGTTTTTGGCCCCTACGAAGAAAAAATTGTGCTGGAACAAGGTTCCACCCAAATCAACGGGCCCCATCAAGGCGGCTGGATCAGCGGCACGGATGGGCGAGAATGGTTCATTCATTTTCAGGACAAAGGTGCTTATGGGCGCATCATCCACCTGCAACCCCTGCGTTGGGTGAACGATTGGCCTGAAATGGGGCAGGATTACGATGGCAATGGGGTAGGGGAGCCGGTATCCGAGTTTGCAAAACCTGTACTTTCTAAAGAATGTGCAGTCCCCCAAACTACCGATGAATTCAACGACAAACAATTGGGCTTACAATGGCAGTGGCAAGCCAATATCGTCCCCTCCTGGTCTGTTTTGAACAATGGGCTGCTGCGTTTGATGGGCATGGGACAAGTAGATCAGCGCAGCATCTGGATGCAACCCAATTTGCTCTTGCAAAAATTTCCGGCAGAAAATTTCAGTGCGACCACCAAACTCAAACTGGCTCCTCAGGGTGGCAAAGCTGGGCTAACGGTTTTTGGACTGGATTACGCCAGCCTGCTAATCGAATATTTACCGAGCAAAAAGTACACCATTTCCTTGCGTGTTTGTAAAGATGCCGACAAGGGAAGTACCGAAGTGCAAGGTTCACCAGAGGTTTCCGCTACTTCGCCCGAGGTGTATTTTCGGGTGGAAGTGAGAAAGGTTCAGTCTCCGCTCAAGGCTCCAATTAGAGCGATATGCCAGTTTTTCTACAGCCTGGACGGTGTGAATTTCAAAACCATCGGTGCTCCTTTTACCGCCAGAGAGGGGAAATGGGTGGGTGCCAAAGTGGGCTTGTTCAGTACGGGCAAAAAAGGCACTTACGCCGATTTTGACTGGTTTCGGATTGCGGAGCTGTAAGTCTAATTTTTAATCACTATTCTCAAAAGCATCACATGAAACTTTCCAATATCCTCTGGATGATCATCCTCATCCCTCCCTCTAGGAACCCAATCCATCGCCCAACCACTGGCCTTCCCCGGTGCAATGGGCGGCGGCAAATACACCACTGGTGGCCGCGGCGGCGAAGTATACGAAGTGACCAACCTGAACGATTCAGGAGCAGGCAGCCTGCGTGACGCAGTAAGCAAACCCAACCGTACCATCGTGTTCCGGGTTTCAGGAATCATTGAGCTAAAGTCGAGGCTCGTACTCCGGCAACCCAACATCACCATCGCCGGCCAAACCGCTCCCGGACAGGGCATCTGCCTGGCCAATTATGCCACGAATATCTCTACCAATAACGTCATCATCCGTTACATCCGCTTCCGGCACGGCGATGCCCAAGCCTCAGAAGACGACGCCTTGAATTGTTTTTCAGGTGCCTACCGCAACATCATCATCGACCATTGTTCCATGTCTTGGTCGGTGGATGAAACCACCAGTTTTTATGATGTAAAAAATGTGACCTTGCAGTGGAACCTCATCAGCGAAAGCCTGTATAAGTCGGTGCATGCCAAGGGCAACCATGGTTATGCCGGTATTTTTGGCGGCGCAAACTCTTCGTACCTCTTCAACCTCATTGCGCACCACACCAGCCGCACCCCGCGCTTCAATGGCACCCGTTACGATAGTCAGACCTTCGGCGACAGCCTGGAGTTTTGCAACAACGTGATTTACAATTGGGGCAGCACCAATAGCGTCTATGGCGGTGAAGGTGGCAAATACAACATGATCAACAATTACTACAAACCCGGTCCCGCCACTCCCGGCAATTTGACCAGCAGCAGCGCCTCCAACAAACGCAACCGCATCCTGAACTATTCCAACTTTTACCTGGAAGGCACCGATACCATCTGGGGCGGCGATTTTTACATCCACGGCAACTACGTACACGGTTATCCCGATGTGACCGCCGACAATTGGACCAAAGGGGTACAAAGAAGCAGCAATCACCCTGATGCCGATCGCTTGATCCGCGAAGCCAAACAGACCATGCCGTACAGCATTTCTGATTTTGTGCCCATTGCTGCCACCAGCGCCTACGATTCTGTGGCGCGTTACGCCGGTGCCATTTTACCCGAACGTGATCCCATTGATGCCCGCATCATCCGTGAAATGCTGGAAGGGAAAGCGACTTACGAAGGTGCAACTTACAAAACAGTCACCTCTACGGGTGTAACCCATCCTTCCGGTATCATCGACAAACCCAGTGATGTGGGTGGTTTCCCAAGCTACAACTCTGCATCCGCGCCCCTCGATAGTGATAAAGACGGCATGCCCGATGCCTGGGAATTGTCCAAAGGCTTGAACCCCAACAACCCCAGCGACCGCAATACCACCAACGCTGAAGGTTATACCATGCTGGAAGTATACCTCAACGGCCTGCAAGCAAAAATTGTCAGCAGTGTTCAGTTGATCAACGCAGATGATGCCAAGATCAAAATTTACCCGATTCCAACCAAAGGACTGATCAACATCCACAACTTGTCAGATACGGAAATAGAGCAGGTGTTCCTGTACGATTTCACCGGACGTCAGGTTGATAGTACTACTCAGCGCATTTCCAAAGAACAGACGCTGGAAATGAATTTATCCCGACATCCCAAGGGAAACTACTTGCTGAAACTCATTAGCAAGGGCGCGATTTACACCAAAAGCATCATTAAACGGTAGCCTTATTTTAAAACCATACAAACCATCAGAAGTTACAAAAAAAGCGGCTTACGCAATCGTTCCCGATAACGTTTGCGTAGAAAATTGACCAAATGAATTAAAACATCGTCAAGATTCGGCCTAGCTTAGGGGCGATAAAAAATACGTGTTCATTTTGCCAAAGGATCAGATGAGTAAACGGTTCATTTCAAGTGTCTTATCTAATCCTTTGGCTCAATAAAAATGAACACTTATTTTTGCCCCACTACTTCGTATGGTTATCCTTAGTTTTACCAAAATAAAATTTCAATTTATTGTATGATGAATACGGAAAATGGATTTAGGCTGGATGGAAAGTTGGCGCTCGTCACGGGTTGTAACCGGGGCATTGGCCGGGGCATGGCCGAAGGGCTGGCCGAAGCTGGTGCAGACATCATTGGTGTATCCTCCAGTTTGGGGTTGGAAGGCAGTGAAATTGGCGATTATGTGCAGTCGTTAGGGCGCAAATTTTACCCTTATCAAGCCGATTTCAGCCAAAGAGATACACTGTACGCGTTCATCAGCAAAGTAAAACAGGATTTTCCACAAATCGACATCCTGATCAACAACGCGGGCACCATCATGCGCAAACCGGCCGCTGAACACCCGGATGAATATTGGGATCGGGTCATCGAAATCAACCTCAACTCCCAATTTGTACTTGCCCGCGAAATCGGCAAAGAAATGGTGGCCCGGGGCAGTGGAAAGATCATCTTCACGGCATCTCTGCTGTCTTTTCAAGGGGGAATTACCGTACCTGGCTATGCAGCCAGTAAAGGCGCCATTGCCAGTTTGATCAAAGCCCTCGCCAACGAATGGGCGGGCAAAGGCGTCAACGTCAACGGCATTGCGCCGGGCTACATCGCCACCGACAACACCGAAGCCCTGCGCCAGGACCCCGTTCGCAGCAAAACCATCCTGGATCGGATTCCGGCTGGCCGCTGGGGCGAACCCGCAGACTTCAAAGGCCCGGTCGTCTTTTTGGCTTCCGAGGCTTCTAGTTATGTAAATGGCACCATTTTGACCGTCGATGGCGGTTGGATGGGGAGATAAAAGAGGGGGGGTGAGGGTTCGAAGGTTCGAAGGTTCGGGAGTTCGAGGGTTGCACACAATTCTAGCCCGAGCCCCTCAAAACCCCGAACTACGAACCCTCGAACTACGACCCCGAACTAGCGAACCGAACCCCGAACTACGAACCCCCGAACCCACTCAACTCAAAAAACATGCAAATCCGTACCGCAATCGGCCCCAAATGAAAGTGCAACCCTGAACAGCCAGGCACTGCGCGAGAATTTTTTGATTGAAAAAGTCTGTGCACCCGGCGAAATCAATTTGGTGTATTCGCATCATGATCGGGTGATCATTGGTGGTGCCTCGCCCACAACCTCTGCTTTGGAACTACCTACGTATCCCATATTGCGGAGTGATTATTTTTTGGAAAGAAGAGAGTTGGGCATCATCAACGTGGGCGGCGATGGCCGAGTCAAAGTGGGTGATGAAGTGTACGAATTGCCCTTCATGGCTTGCCTGTACGTGGGCAAAGGCAATGAAAAGGTCGTTTTTGAAAGCGTCAACAGCGCTACCCCGGCGAATTATTACTTGCTTTCTTCCCCGGCGCATCAAAATTATCCCACCCGACGCTTGCTCAAGGAAGAAGCTTCGCCCGTGGAGATGGGCGCGGTTGAAACGGCCAACAAACGCACCATTTACAAATACATTTACCTTGAAGGCATCCGCAGTTGCCAGTTGGTGATGGGATTGACCGTCCTGGCTCCTGGCAGTGTATGGAACACCATGCCTCCCCACGTACACGATCGCCGGATGGAAGCTTATTTCTACTTCAATGTTCCGGAAAACCAAAGGGTTTTGCACTTGATGGGCGAGCCGCAAGAAACCCGCCACATGTGGGTAGCGAATCATCAGGCCATCATTTCACCGCCCTGGTCGATCCACGCGGGTTCGGGTACCAGCAGTTATTCCTTTATTTGGGGCATGGCGGGTGAAAACCAGGAATACACCGATATGGACCCACAACCAGTTGACGTATTGCGTTGATTTATTTCAAGATGATGACGATTAAAAAGATAAGCTTCACGATTGCGCTGCTGTGGTCGCCACTCGTTGTGTTGACGAGTGGCTGCCATGTGCAGCAGCAACTCCATTCTGCGCCCAATCCTGTGGCCGTAGTACAGGATTCCATTGCCGAAAAAATGCTGCTCATTCAGCGCAGCTATGGTGGCTGGCCCCAACCCGGAGGCAACGCCATCAACTACAACAAGCCCCTCAGCGAGTCAGAAAAAACTAAATTCCTCAGTGAAAAAAACAAACCCGATGCCACCATCGACGATCAGGCGACGACGCGCGAAATCAAATACCTCGCCGAAGCCTACACCAAAACTAAAAACCCCGTTTACCTGAAAGCCGCCGAAAATGGCGTGCGTTACCTCCTCCAAGCCCAAAACAAAGCCGGAGGTTGGCCGCAATTTTACCCCGACTCCAGTGGCTACCACAAGCACATCACGTACAACGACCACGCCATGATTGATGTGCTTTGGGTGATGAAGTACGTGGCTACGGGTCAACAACACTTTGAACCATTGCAAAAAACATTGGGCACTGACGCACAAAAAGCAGTGGAGAAAGGTATTGATTGCATCCTCAAAACCCAATTTTATCAGGGAACAACCTTGACCGTTTGGTGTGCCCAGCACGACAGCAAAACTTTACAACCCGCTAAAGCTCGTGCTTTTGAACTGCCCTCCCTCAGTGGCAATGAGAGTGTGAACATTTTGCGCTTTTTGATGACCATTGAACAACCCTCAGATGCGGTGAAAAAAGCCATTCATGCCGGAGTGGCCTGGCTGGACGCGGTCAGAATCAAAGGAATCAAAATACAAGACATCGCGGATCCTAATCAGCCCAAAGGTAAAGACCGCGTCGTGGTACCCGATTCCAGTTCCGTACTTTGGGCGCGCTTTTATGACCTAAAGACCAATCAAGCCTTCTTTGTAGGTCGGGATAGCCAACCCAAAAACACCTTGGCGGAAATCGAAAATGAACGCCGGACTGGGTATGCTTACTATGGTACCTGGCCTGCCAGGTTGATCGAAAAAGAATACCCGGAATGGGTGAAAAAATGGGGAAAGTGATCGAGGTCTATGGGAGCGCGGATGACGCGGATCAAGCGAATTTACGCTGATCAAATCCGTGTAAATCCGCTTGATCCGCGTCATCCGCGCTCCCATATTGTCGCTTATGTTTATCAATTGCTCAAAGCTCTGCATCATGAAAACTGCTTATTTATTCATATTCAGCTTTTTCCTCCTCGCCTTTACTTCCGGCGAAGAAAAACTCCGCATCTTCCTCGTCGGCGATTCCACCATGGCCAACAAACTGCCTTTTGATGCCCCCGAAACCGGCTGGGGCATGATCCTTCCGCAGTATTTTTCCGAGTCCGTTGAAGTGCAAAACCACGCTGTCAATGGCCGCAGCACCAAAAGTTTCCGCACCGAAGGCCGCTGGGGAAAAATACTGGAGCAAATGCGCCCCGGCGATTGGGTCTTGATCCAGTTTGGGCACAACGATTCCAAAAATACCGACAGCACGCGTTACGCCGCTGCGCAAACCGATTACCGCAAAAACTTTATCCGTTATATTGAAGAAACCCGCGCCAAGGGCGGCAATATCATTTTGCTCACTCCGGTGATGCGCCGCAAATTTGACGAAAACGGCCAATTTGTAGACACCCACGGTGAGTATCCGCAGGTGGTCAAAGAAGTAGCCCAAGCCATGAAAGTTCCGCTCATTGATGTACACGCCAAAAGCCGGGAAGTGATTGAAAAGGCAGGTGTAGAGGGTTCAAAGCGCCTGTTCATGCATTTGCCGGGAAAGATGTACCCCAAATTTCCCGACGGCAAGGTGGACGACACCCACTTTTCCCAGTATGGAGCAACCGTGATGGCTGCGTTAGTCGCCGAGGGCATTCAGGAGATTGGCAACCCCTTGTTGGGTTTGCTCAAACCTTCCCGTTTTACGGACAAACTGGAATTTGAATTGCCCAAAATTGCCGCGCCCATTTTCCGTAAAGATACCTTCAACATTGTTCGTTATGGCGCGAAGTCTGACGGGATTACACTCAGCACCCCAGCCATCAACCAGGCGATCAACCTGGCCCATGAAGCGGGTGGGGGAGTAGTGGTGGTTCCAAGCGGGTTTTGGTTCACGGGCCCCATCGTACTCAAAAGCAACGTCAATCTCCACATCAGCCAAGGAGCTTTGCTACAATTCAGCAACAGAAGGGAAGATTTCCCGCTGGTCAAAACCACCTGGGAAGGGGAGGATGCCATTCGTTGCCAGGCCCCCATTTCGGCAGTTGAAGCCAGCAACATTGCCATCACCGGAGGGGGCATCATCGACGGTGCCGGTCAAGTCTGGCGACAAGTGAAAAAAGAGAAACTCACCGAAGCACAATGGAAAAAACTCATTGCTTCAGGTGGTGTTTTGGATGAAGAAAAACGCACCTGGTATCCTTCGGAAAATGCGTTGAAAGGTTCAAAAATTCAAAAACCGGGGAGCATTGCTGCGGGTTTTAACCTGAACAATTGTAACGAATTCAAAGACTTTTTGCGGCCCAACATGGTGTCGCTCTCGCGTTGCACCCAGGTTTTGCTCGAAGGCATCACCTTCCAAAACTCTCCAGCCTGGACCATCCATCCGCTGCTCTGTGAGCACATCACCTTGCGCAACGTAATTGTGCGCAATCCCTGGTACGGCCAAAACAACGATGCCCTCGACCTCGAATCGTGCCGCAATGGCCTCGTGGAAGGCTGTTCTTTTGATACGGGTGACGATGGCATTTGTATCAAATCGGGCCGCGACGCCGAAGGCCGCAAACGGGGTGTACCCACCGAAAACATCATCGTGCGCAACTGCACCGTTTTTCACGGTCACGGAGGTTTTGTGATCGGTTCGGAAATGTCGGGTGGGGTGCGCAACCTCTTTGTATCGGATTGTAACTTCCTGGGCACCGACGTTGGCCTGCGCTTCAAAACCGCCCGCGGCCGGGGTGGCATCGTCGAAAACATCTACGTCACCGACATCAACATGACCAATATCCCCGGTGAGGCCATCCTCTTTGACATGTACTACATGGCCAAAGATCCGGTTTCCCTGAATGGGGAAAAGAATGTATTGCCCGAAATGAAGGCGGAACCCTTGGGTGAAGGCACGCCTCAATTCCGCAATTTTCACATCAAAAACATTGTCTGCCAAGGTGCCGAAACGGGCATCCTGATCCGGGGTTTGCCGGAAATGCCGATCAAAAACATCAGCATTGAAAATGCCAATATCACTTGTAATCAGGGGCTGGTGTGTGTAGAAAGTGAAAACATTCGCCTCAAAAACATCGGCCTGTTCACGCAGGAAAAACGAGTGATGCAGGTGCAAAATAGCCAGAAAATTACCCTGGATGGCATTCGTTATCAAGGGGCAGTTGATTTGTTGTTGCACATCAGCGGGAAACGCTCCGCGGAAATTCGACTGCTGAATACGGAATTGAAGCAGGCGAAGAAAGAGGTAGAATTGGCTACGGAGGTGTCGGCGAAAGTGTACAACCGTAAGTAAATTCCTAAGGTGAATTCCTAAGATGCCCTTAGGTGATGCCTAAGGTGGTTCAAATAAAAACTCTTGCGCGCAAGCGCGAAGAGCACATATTTTCTTCACCACCTTAGACACCTAAGAGCACCTTAGTGATTCGGTGCGCCTGCGGCGCTTTTTTAATTTATTTAAAACCAGCTCATTGTTATGCAAAAAATAGCCTACACCTTATTAATAACCTTCAGTTTTTTATTCATTCTTGAAAGTTTTGCCCAAAACGCCAGCACCACCCCTTATCACGATGTTTCCTTCCAATATCCAGACTTTGTCCTGCCTACTTCTGTAAAAACCTGGGAAACCCGCCGCAAAGCCGTCCGCCAAACCATCAAAGCATGCTTCGGCCCGCTACCCGCCCGTCCCAAACCCGCCGTCAAAACCCTGCGCACGGAAAAACACCCCGGCTACACCATCGAATACTTTGAGTTTTTCAACGGCATGGATGCCACCGTACCCGGCATAATCCTCATTCCAGAGCAACGTACCCCAAAGCTCCCGGCATCCTTTACCATCATTACCACGGCGGCGATTATGCCCATGGCAAAGACGAATTGTTCAAACCCAAGTGGGTCAACGAAAACGGGCCAGCCGAAGACCTGGTCAAGCAAGGCTACGTCGTGCTGGCCATCGACTCCTACGCCTTCGGTGAACGCTCGGGCAAAGGCCCCAATGGCCCCGAAGAAAAAGGCAAAAACGAAGAGCTGACCTGGGCCCGCATCAACCTGCTCAAAGGCCGCAGTTTCTGGGGAACCATGGTCCGCGACGACCAAATGGCCTTGGACTACCTCTGCTCCCGTCCCGAAGTAGACCCCGCTCGCATCGGTGCCGTAGGCATGAGTATGGGTTGCCTGCGTTCTTACTGGTTGGCCGCGGTGGACGATCGGGTGAAGGTCACGGTGGCCGTAGCATGCCTTGTGCGCAACCAGGAGCTGATCAAACTGGGGCGAATGGGCTCACACGGCATTTATTATTACGTACAGGACTTGTTGCGCTATTTTGACAATGAGGCGGTATTGGCCTGCATTGCGCCCCGCCCGCTGCTGACGATGTCGGGTAAAGCCGACCGCATGGCACCCTTGGAAGGGGTGCAGTACATCAATGGGACTTTAGAAAAATATACAACCTGTACGGAAAAATGCACAGTTCAAACATGGAGTATGAAGGCGTAGGGCATGAGGAGTATACGCCGGTGATGTGGAAGGAGAGCATTGGCGTTTTTTGGGAGGTGGTTGGGGGGGGGGGGGGGGGGGCCCCCCCGGCCGGGGGGGGGGGGCGGGGGGGGGGGGGGGGGGCCCCCCCACCCTCGACGGGGGGGCCCCCCCACCACCCCCCCCCCCCCAGGGGGGGGGGGCCCCCGGGGGGGGGGGGGGGGGAGGGGGGCCGGGGACTTGGGGGGCGGGGGCCGGGAGGGGTTTCCCCCCCGCCCCGCCGCCCGGGTTCCCCGGGGCCGGGCGCCCCCCCCCCCGCCGCAAGCACGGGCACCCCGGGGGGGGGGCCACCCGGGGAGGGGGCGTCCGGGGGCCCCCCCCCCCCCCCAAGGGCCCGGCCCCGGGGGGGGGGGACCACCCCCGGGGGACCCCCCCAAACCCCCCCCCCCCACCGGGGCGCCCCCCCCCCCGCCGGCCCCCCGGGGGCGCAACCACCCCACCACCCCCCCCACCCGGGAAAAGGGCCACACCCACCCAACCCCCCGTTGGGGAAAAAAAAAAACCCCCCACCACCGGGGGGGGGGAACCCCCAACAAAGGCAGCCGACATTGAGAAGCAAAATTTAACATGCACAAAAAAAATAACAATTAACTTTACAAAACAAATGCCATCCGATTTAGTAGCTTAAATACTTGTAAAATGTTGTTGCGTTTCCTAATCCCAATGATGATTTGCGCCAGTTGTGCTGTAACGGCCCAAACGACGAGTTGTTTGAATATCTTCTTCAGCCAGAACGGTTCACTCAAAGGAGACACCCTGGAAGTGACAGTCAGCACCAAAGGATTTGTAAACATTATTGCGCTCGAGTACACCACCGAATGGGATCCACAAGTACTCCAACTCATCGATGCTGTTCAACTTAACCGGGTATTTTTTCCCAACAACATTGAAAGTCCAGCCTCCGGAATAGATACCCAAGGTAGCTCTCAATTTGTGTGGAATGACCCTGCGCTAATAGATGATCCGGGTGAAACGCTGCCAGATGATACCCGCCTGTACACCTTGCGGTTTTTGGTGAAAAACAAAAATATTACCCGAACCAGGATCGGATTTAGCCCAGAAAAACCGGCACAATTTGTCTACAATAATAGGGGATCATCCGAATCCGTAAAATCCGAAAACATCCCTGTAGGAGTAAGTGCCAATCTGGTGCTAAAGGGGAATTTGCCCTCCTCAACGTTAAAGCTTGAACAGCTTTGTACCAGCAGCGCAGACTGCAAACTGGGCAACATCATTCCGACCATTTCAGGAGGAGCAACGCCTTATGTGTTTTTTACCAGGATAAGTAACGGTACGCTGGCTCGGTTAAGGTTGACTAACCTGGTGCCAGGGAAATACCCTCTGATCATTGTGGATGCCAAAAATGATACCCTTGAAGCGCTGGTTAGCCTCACTGCTCCTGCCGCAGGTATTGGGCCGAGCCTGCAGTCACTGGTTTTTTGCAGTCCCAGCCGGCCCGACTCAGCAGTCATCAGGATCAACGCTTTTGGAGGTGTAGGTCAATACGCATTTGACTGGAGCGATGATACCTATGAAATTTCCCGGAACAGTAGCCAGATAGCGGTAGCCAGCAATCGATTATACAGCGTTACCGTGACGGATTCCAAAGGGTGTGAAGCCATTTTGAACAATCTATCTGCTCAGGAATGCATCGGCAATAGTTCTGCAGTGAGCCTGGTCATCAGTGGGGCCTCCGTTGTCTCCGGCGAAGTATTTTGTTCTAAAGTTGACATTGCGAATGTTCAGGATTTGTCTGCTGTGCAATTTGCCATCCGGTGGAACCCGGAAAAATTGTCCTATTTGACCTTGAAATATGGAGACGATCAAATCGACAACAGCAACTTCAATTTGATTGATACTCAATTGGGACTTATCCGGTTTGCAAAAAATTACACCCCAGGAATTAATGTAACCCGTAAAACACTTTTTGAACTGTGTTTTCAGGCAAAACTATCAGAAGACACGGCTTATCTGGCTTTTGACAACCAAGCGCTTCCGGTAGAAATTTCTACTGGCGTTGAGTCCATCGAAAAGTTCAGCACCTACTCTGGCGAAATCAGCATTAGCCCGGCGATATGGCCCGGAGACAGCGACCGGAGTGGACATGTAGATCATTTTGACCTGTTGCCCATCGGACTAGCTTTGGGCAATCGAGGTTTGGTGCGCAATGAAGCGACCCTCGATTGGCGTCCACAACGTACCGAATTGTGGGGCAAATCCATCCTCAATGCCTCGTTAGACCTCGCTTTTATCGACGCAGATGGCAATGGCCTGATTGCATCCAGTGACACCTTGGCGATTCAGCAAAACTGGCAACGCAAATACCAGGCGGGAAAACCTCCCCTCGTATTGCCCGAAATAAGACAGGACCCTATCCCTCTTTTTGTGCGCAAGGATACGATAAAGACCAGGGCCGTGCAGTCACTTTCCGTGGAATTGGGTACTGCGGGTATTCCTGGCTCTAGTGTTTATGGCGTCGCTTTTTCGATTGTGTACAACCCTGCGGAAGTGGATGAGAACAAAATCGGGTTTGTACCCACCGCTTCCTGGCTGGGTACAAAAGGTGAACAATTCCTGAGTATACAGCGAAACGACCCGCTTAGAGGTAGGATTGATGTGGCGCTGGTTCGTGGGGATCAGCAAGACGTCAGTGGCTTTGGTCGTATCGGCAACCTCCTGCTGTCGCTGGAGCCCTCGGAAGCCCAAAGACTACAACGGGGCGTTAACCTCGAAATCCGCGACGTCAAATTGATCAATAAAGCAGGGCAAACCATTGCAACCAATGCCCCTCAAACCGTATTGCCCCTGAGTAAAACAGTTGGGATAAATGAAATGGACCCAACCTTAAGCGCTCAGATACAACTCTATCCCCAACCAGCAGACCAGCGTTTACAGCTAGACCTGGGTGGTTTGCAGTTGAGGGAATGGACGCTGATGCGACTCAATGGGGAGTCAATCGCGAGGGGTACAAGTTTTGATCACTCGATTCAACTTGAACAATTGCCAGCGGGGATGTACTTGATGCGTATTCACTGTGATGAAGGGATTGCACTAAAAAAATGTCTGGTTATACACTAAATTGGATGCGATGAGAACCAAACTACTCTTTCTTGCCCTGTTGATGTCAACCAGTGTCATGGGCCAGTGGAAAAGCCTGTATCGGGGAACTGATTCACTCAACAGGTTTCTCAATGCTTCATTCTACTCCTTGTCGGAAGGCTTTGTGGTGAGTGATCAATGGGTGGGTTTTACCGCAGACAGTGGCCGAACCTTTCAACGCAAATTCATAGAAAACAATAATGTTGACTACAACAAAAATCCGGTCACTTTAACCTTTGGTTTCTATTATGCAGATGTCAAAGCATTTGGCAACAACAAGTTATTGGTTGCTGGTGAATACAATAACGAGCCTGCCATTTTACAAAGTACCAATAACGGAAATACTTGGAAAGTGGTCTACCATTTTCCTTATACATTCAACAGTAGCCGAGAAAATTATGTCTCCCGGATGGAGTTCCCAGTCAATAATGACATTGGGTATGTAGTTTTTAGTGATGGCATAGTCAAAACGACCAATGGCGGCAACACCTGGACACAATCCAGAAACATGGCTATGGTGGGACGGCAGTTGACGGTCATGGATTTTGCCAATAACCTGGTGGGCTATGTAGCCGGGGAACAATCCCTTCTTAAAACCACCGATGGTGGAACCAATTGGACGTTATTAAATGCCCCCTTTCAAGTTAAAGCCATATCCGCAGTCAACAACAATTTGGTATACGTACTGAGCACCGACAACAACATATATTATTCCAACAACGGAGGTGCAAGTTGGATCCTGACCAATCGACCGATCACGCAGCTTAATTCGGATAATATTTATTTTGTCAACGACAGCGTAGGCTACACGGCCTATGGTTACGTGTACCAAACCCGCAACCGGGGCAAAAGTTGGGAGCGTTTGCCCGCTGACCGCGACCCTGAAGTGGGGCAGTTGATTCCGTACAATGCCGATGTCATGTGGGCTTGTGGCGATGGCGAACGCCTGGCCATGACCACGAATCGAGGGGGTAAACCGATTCCTCGCGCTTATATTGACTATGATGTGAGCCAAGTTTGTGGGACGGGGCAACTCCCCTTGATCAGTCAAAGCAACACCAGCTACCAGCACCATTGGTACCTGAACAACCGCAGCATCGCGCGTACCTACAATACAATGGTTCCACAAGGTGTGCAAGATACCATTAAGCTGGTGGTAAGCGATGGCATGCAAAAAGATTCCATGATCAGGATCGTCGATTATGAGGGTTATTTTACCATCAAGCTAGAGAGCATTTCCTTGCAAGATACCATTTGTAGTGGGGTACGCCCACAGTTTACCATTCTCAAGAGCCAGCCTGGGGTATCTTATGTAGTTAACGGTATAGCGCCCGTCTTTGGCACTGGATCAGATCTCACCCTTGCCGGGTATGCGGGTGCGGATCCGAGTGCAACCCTGCCCTTTACCGTTTATGCAGCGGTTGAAAATCGATGTGGACGCCAAACGGCTCAACAAACCCATTTCATCCACGTGATCAATAGTTTCCCCGGAATTGATGTGATCAATGACGATACCGTTTGTATGGATAAGGTGTTTTACATCCGGGTACAAAATACCAGAAAAACTTACGAATATTGGGCCGATGCCGGATTGCCCAAAGTAAAAGGCACGGGAGGAACCATTTTAATTCCTTGTCGTACGCCCTTTCTCAAGCAACTGAGGAGTACTGGCCTTACTGGTCCTGCTGTTAATTTTGTGTCTTTTTATGTATTTGTTCGGCACGAAAAATTTCATTGCGAGGATGGAATAGGGCACCGGATTACTTGTTATGCCCGCCGATCCGGGGCACAATTTCAAGTACTGGGCATGGAAAACTTTAAAGGAGATACCTTGCGCTTGCTGAATCAAAGTGAGCAATCCCAGTCCTACTTCTGGACTTTTGATCGAGGCGCAACCTACGAACGCAACGATACCCGCGTCCCGATTGGACTGCGCTACAATCGACAAGGCATTCGAAAAATAACCCTATACGCCTATACCAAGGAAGGTTGTGTAGATAGTTTAACGCGCAACCTGGAAGTGTTTACAAAAATAGGGGAAACGCCTTCAGGTACAGTTTGTAATGCTGAGTCAGGTCAGGTGCATGTTGACAGTTTATTGGTAAACAAGTACTTTGACAACCGGACGATCTATGAAGATGAGTATGGCTCCCGAATCCTGGCGGGTACTTTTCGTGATCCAAGCCACATCATTCGCTATCTATATCCCGAATCGGGCTGGTATGCACTCAAATACAATAAGGCTGGAAAACTAATGTGGAAACTCGAATACCCAGGTTTTGATTATGCTGAAAATTATTCCATCGAACAAGCCATTGGTGATAGTAAAGGAAACACCTATCTACTGGGCTACGGGCAAGGGAACGTTTTATTTTCGGGCTATGCTCCCAGACTGGGCACTCCCAGGCCTGGGCCTGGGGCATTTATTGCCAAAGTTTCTCCTAGTGGTGAATTGCTATGGGTAAAGCATTTTTACAATCAATTTTTTTCAGCTCACCTCAATACCAACATGTGTAGGGGGAGTATGTTGCGGGGCAAAAACGATGATTTTTACTACATCACCCAAAGAAAACCGGGTTATGATTTTTTTATTGACAATACCCTAGTCGTTGACTACGCAGAAAAACAGGAAGGAATCATCATTCATTTCAATAATGCAGGGCAAGTGCTCAGGAAAAAGCCATTTCCAAGCCTATACGCTAGTTTTGAGCTTGGGAATGTTCCTTTTCCCGTTCCAACCAGTTATACATTCAACCCGACCGCGGTCTGGAGTAGCCATGGCACAATGGCCATTTATACCCAAATTGACACCACCGCTAAAAGTAGCGACTTGGATGGTTTATCGTTGCCTGTTGACGTTCATCAGGTAAATACACACCTCTTCTTTTTGGACACCATTTCTTTAAAACTACAGTCCATTAAACCTGTTTATAAGCTGCTGCAAAATCAAAAAACCAGTGTAAATCCTGATGCATTTACGGTAGACGAATTTGGGAACTACTACATCAGTTACACCCAATTAAACTATTTCCACCGCAGCAAGCCAAATTACGAACTAGACACCCTTAAAGCCAAGACCTATGTAGCTGCTTTTGATGAGCAAGGGGAGATGACCTGGGTTAAAAAAACGGAAGGCTTACAGGTCAGTAATCTTTTTGCCGAAAAAGGCAGGTTAAAGTTGGCTGGTCTGAATTTTCATATATATAGCGGGGCTTCTTTTCAGTACCTTCCAAACCACAGCACAGCTTATGAAAACACAAAAAAACTCACGTTTTTTAGCGATACCGCTTCGTTTTCAGGCAAGGGAAAATACGGCCTGGGATCAATAGATGCCATTGTCGCTACACTTAATGCAGAAAATGGAGATTTGCTGGATCTTACCCATTTGGGCACACCAAAAATGGAAGCGACGATGACCATGGCCAAGGGCTACGGATCACAAATCTGGGTGAGTAGTACGGTGGGTACGAATGTATATGCTCCATCAGAAGTAGAAAATACTTATTCCGTTCTTAAAACCTTCAAACTCCCAATCAGTAACAATTGCTCTAGCTCATACCTGATTCCGGAAGCACTTCCATTGGCTCCTGCTGCTTTGCCCAAAAACAACTTATCCCTTCCAGCGGGATCAATCAATGCCTTCCCCAATCCAGTGCAGGATCAGCTCATCCTGTCTACAACTGGTCATAATTCCAACATCCAATCGATTACCGTCATTGATCAGCTGGGTCGTAAAATTTGGACAAAGACGGGTCTGGATGCCGGTCAGTTTCAGCTGGATACCCGTGCATTTCCCAAAGGACAAGTGTATGTTGTGGAAGTTCAGATGGCAGAGGGCTTTGCTGAGGTGAGGTAGTGG
>NZ_JADKCX010000075.1 GCF_016718685.1 Haliscomenobacter sp.
ACTTGTCAAGCCATCAAACAGTTTTTATCTGCGCAAATTCTTTGGCGGCTGCCGCAAATTGAAGGAAGAATTGTCCTGCGTGCCATCCATCCATCAGGGCGTGGTGTGCTTCGATGGAAATGGGCAGTTGGAGGCCACCATTTTCAGCAAAATATTTACCAAATACAATTTTGGGGATACTGTCTTCAAAACCAAATTGGCGGGCGTGTTTGATGCCAGTGAAAGCAACCCAAGGTGTGCTGGAATAATGAATCAGGTCCTGACGATGTTCTTCCGGCAATAGCGTTTTGCGGATTTGTTGTTGCACTATCGCCGTGCGGGCAGCCTGAGCAAAGCTGGGAAAGTCCTCCTGAAATCAAAATAACAAAAAGAAAAACAGTGGTCTTCGTGGGCAATCGTCGTGCCGATGTGGATCTGGTCGTAGGCGCGTACCTCACCTTGCACCAGACGGTAGCGAAATTCGGGAATGGCGTTCACTACCTTGTTTGAGAGGTACAAACAGGCCTTACCAGCTCACTCCAGCACCACCGCCACCGGAAGAACCACCGCCCCAGCTGCCACCGCCACCACTACTTCCGCCACCACCACCCGAAGAAGAACTGCGGGTCAGCATCGGAATTGTAACCCGTTTGACATCGTGGTAGTTGCAACTTTTGCAATCATTGGTCACTTCTTTGGTGCCGGAAGAAGAATAGGTTGGGGAGACGATGGTTTGGGTATGGGAGTTGTAGTAAGTGATGTAACTACACTTGGGACAGCGCCGGTACTGCAAATTGCTTTTGGAGTAGCGCAGAATGAGGATGTCATCGGCGTCATTGTCATTGGCCCACACATCGTAGTCGGCTACGCCAATTTCTTCTTCGGTGATCTGGCCTTTTTGTAAGTATGGATCTTCCTCATTGTCGGGAATGAGGCGCAGTTCTGCTCCGGTTTTTTTGCTGAAACGTTTGCCGTAGCGCAATTCCTTCATCTTGCGGCCTACAAACCACCACACAAAAATGTAAGGAATGGGAAACAAAATCAAAAAGCCCCACATCCGCGATTTGCGCAGGGAATTGTATTTGTCGTAGGCATCTTCTTTGCTGCTGAGGCTTTTGTACACAAACATCAGCGACAAAAGGTGAAAAATGGCGTTGAAGATGGAATGTCCAAACAGGACTTGCAACCAACCACCCTTGTCATTTGAACTATAAGTTTGGTCTTCAATTTCGCTGACGTTGTCCGGGTTTTCCAGGATGTATTTGAACTTGTTTACGGCAGCGATCAAACCAACCCCGTAGTCGCCTTTTTGAAAATGCGGTACCAACTCTTGCATGCCCACCCGGTAACATATGGCATCGGGCAACACACTTTCGGTGCCCAGGCCCGTTTCAAACTCCGTCCGCCGCTGATCCATGACCGTCAGGATCAAGAGGCCATTGTCTTTTTCGGCCATACCAATGCCCCATTTTTGGAACAATTTGGTGGCAAACTCTTTGGGGTTTTCTTCGCCGATGGAATACAGGACAACTACCGCTGCCTGGGCAGTCGTGGAGTCTTCCATCGCGTTGATCAGTTGATTGAGTACGGCTTCATCCGACGCAGAGAGGTAATCGTCGGGGTCGCTGACGCTGCTGTTCTTGTTCTTGGGGTCGGGCACGGTATTGACGGTGTATGACTTCCCCGTTTTTTGGCCGAATAGCAAACTGGTCGAAAAGAGCAGAGCAAAGAGTAGGAATGAGTGGCGCATGGATTTGCAGCGGTTTTTGAGGTGTTTTAGCGGTGAATCTTAAAAACCGGACTAAAGATCGCGATTTCTTGCCAATTGTGTGGGCTTATTCGACACAGAGCAGGAATTGTCGAATGAATGTATAAAATCAAGGCATATGTTTAGCACTCCGCCTGCGGCAATCTATAAGATAAAAGTCGCAAATCACAGATTTACGCAATAATGCCGTTTTGAAAAAATCTGCGAATCTGTGGGAGAAACTTCAATGGATTCCTCCGAAGTCGAAAAGATGTGCTAGCCACCCAGACCTCCCCGTCTTCAAAAATCTCTTTTTTCCAAATGGGCACACTTTCCTTGAGCGTATCGATGGCGTATTGACAGGCTTCAAAGGCCGCTTTGCGGTGGGGGGTAGCCACGGCGATGATGACGGCAATTTCGCCAATGGCCAAACTGCCCACGCGGTGGTGAATGACCACGTGGTGCGCATTCCAGCGCTGCTCGACTACGGCAGCAATCTTGCGCATCTCGGAAATGGCCATTGGAGCATAAGCTTCAAACTCCAGGCGCAGCACCTTGCGGCCTTGGGTTTGGTCGCGCACCGTGCCGATGAATACCGTGGAGCCACCTGAACCCGGATGTGCGGCGAGGTCGATGCATTCCTGGGGGGAGAGGGTGGTTGATTTGAGTTGGATGTCGAGCATAGATTTAGGGTTCGAGGGGTTCCGAGGTTGGGGGTTTAGGGTTCGGGGTTCAGGGTTCAATAAACCCCCAGACCCCCGAACCCTCTATGTCCCTAAAACCCCCAAATGGATAATTCTTCCTCCCGTCTGGTTGATGGGATCTACACTTTTGCCAATCACGATGCCATTTTCGGGAGACGTATATTCTTTGATCACATCGCCAAAAATGTCGCGCAAGGTCGCAATGGTTTCGCCGGCATACACCAGTTCGCCCACGTTTGGCGCAACGGTGAGAATGCCCCCCGAGTCGGAGTAAATCCAATACGAATTTTTGCAGATGTAGGGGCGGGCTTCGGGCAATTCGATGGCGCCTTCGGTCATTTGCAACTGGCGCAGGAGGTTGTAGATGCCCGTCAATCCCGAACGGATAAAACCTTTGTGAAACGTATGGGGACTGCCTACCTCCAGGGTGATGGCATAAATCCCCAGTGAGTCGGCTGCACCGCGGAGCGAGCCATCTGAAGGCAAATTGTGTACAATCACCTGCGCGTTTTGCAGGATGGCCATTTCGCGACAGATGGGATCATCCAGGTCTGCGCGAATGTAATGGGCGTTGACCCGGCCAAAACTGGCGGTATGTAGGTCCAGTAAATAGTCGAAATAACGGATGACGCGGTCTACCAAACGAAATGCGTAGACCTGGCTGTTGCTGCCATCGGCCCTGCCCGGCATGACCCGATTGAGGTCGGCACCATCGATAAAATTGCGCTCTTTGATGAGCAAAGAAGGAATATTGATCACTGGAATCCCTACTACCACACCCGCCAGATCATCGAGTGAAATTTCCTGAAACAAACGTTGAATGAGCGGAATGCCGTTGATTTCATTGCCCCGAATGGCGGCGGTGATGCCCAGCACTGGCCCATCTTTACGGCCTCGTGCCACAATTACGGGCACATGTACGGGCATGCCCATTCCGTCGGAGATCAGGTGCAACCAAAAGCGGCGTATTGTTCCTTTGGGAACCTTACTCAGATCGAGGCGGCGGATCACTTCAATCGGTATATCGGTACGGGTGAATGGGTTCATAGCGCAATCTCTTCAATCAAGGATGGATCATTATTGATCGATTTGAACAATTTCATGCGAAAGCGCCCTTGACTATTGACCAGGGTTTCAGCCATCTTGTCAATTGCTACCGTAGAAAGTACCGTTTGAATGTATGCTTCAATGAGGTCGTCCAAACCTATGCCCAATTTATTAAAATCCCGGCGATCCATGAGCACCAAACGATTGGTATCGCTGTCCCAGGTGCCATCGGGGTTTCTGATCGAAAGATTGGTTCCCAGCATGTCCCAGGAATCGCTGCCTTCTTCGATGCGGTCTTCCAGGGGTTTTCTCGCCCGGCGTGCGTACACGCAGAGCGGTAAAATACCGTCTTCGGTAGAGCTCACCATCATGCGCAGGTCAGCAACGTAAGTTTTGCCGTTGGCCGTGGGAATAGTGCCCACGTGATACAATTTACCCGAAGAAGTAGTGGAACTCCAATTGTAATTGCCGATGAGGCTTTGTACAATGAAGCGATCGTAAGTGAAGTCTTCTGCCATGAACCTGGCTAGTTCTTCTGCCGAAACGATGGTGTATACCCCTTGGCCAGCGTTGCTGTAAGGGACTTTGACCACAGCTTGGCCGCCCATCTCGGCAACCCTCTTGGGAATGTCTTCTTTACGTACATCCCAGATGGTTTGTGGAATGTTAATGCGCAAACCCTGGTCTTCCCATTCGCTGTTGAATTGTTCATAGGCTTTGGCGGCCATCATTTTATTGCGGCCTCCGGCCAAACAAGCGACCACGGGGTTGAAAATCCGGGTTTTGGTGTGCATGTGCAGCCGGTTCCAGGGGCGTTGGGTGACGTAGCGGAAGGCAGCCCTGATTAGGTGCCATTCATCGTTTTCGTCCCGAACTTCCATTTGGGCATCTGCATTGTAGCGCACCGGAGGATTGGGATCATCGTTAAAAAACGGCACGTAAAACACGTCCTCTTTCATTACGTCAGCAATGACTGCGGCGTAACCAGAGGCCTCCATCGGGTTTTTGTCGTATAAAACGGCCAAAGCCCCTTGCAATCCGCTGCGTTTTTTTTGTACAAAAGGTTTGAAGCTCCGTTCGATCAGCAGACGATACCCTCCCTGTTCTTTGTGATCATCGGTCAGAGGCATCGATTTTTGCCCGGACGGGCAGGAGTTGTTTTCAATGATGACCATCTGGCGGCGGGCACTAGCGGACGTAACATTGAGTAAATCCGCACCAGCCCAGAGGAAGTGTTTGCACTTATAGTCAAGCAATTCAGCCAATGCATCTGCCTTGACAATAGGGTGTAAGTGACAATATCGGTTGATCATTCTTTCTCTACTCAGGTTGAGAAAAAAATTGACCATTGGATGGATGGTTGCGTTGAGCGCTTTGGGGTACCAATGTCTGTGCGCTTCGAATTCTCCGGGATGAATGCGCTTAGCCGATTTGGGCGGCAGTACTTCTGAGAGGATCATTGGTAAAGGATGTTGTAAGTAGTGGAAGTGAGTTAATCGACATAATTCAACGTAGAGATTTTGGATTTCAGCGACTTATTTTTGAGGCACAATGCAGCGCATTGTCACGAAAAAATAAGGAAGATGAAATTCGAAAGATCAAGTTGAAAATGTTGATTAACACAGTTCTACTACTTCGGCGTTAACTGGGGGGGAAAGTACGGAGAAAAATCAAATAACAAGGGTCACCAGCGGGTAGAAAAATGCCAAATGACCCTTGATTTTTAATCTTCGTCGTCGTCAGTGTAGGATAACCATTTTTTAGGGTTATTGTATTTGGGTTTTTCCTTGGAAGCACCCATGGCCTTCTTGTTTTTGTCCTTGACAAACTCAGTGTCATCGAACTGACGATTCACGTTCTTTTTTTTGTTCTTTTCTTTTTTCATGACTCTGCGGATTTACAGGGAAAGTGTAATGCGGATGATTAATTTTTTCGCTTACAGCTTTGTACCAGCACAGATTTTGGTGAAACAATGTTAAGTCGCGTCCAAATGTCAGTGAAAAGATAAAGGGCATTTTTATTTTTTGCAAGTGTTGGGTAGAAAAAAATATTTACAGGGTGGGTGAAATTGCAATTTGGGTCTGGGTTCACTCTAATTTCTCATCTGCCCATTTGCTGATTTCTGCACAATCCGTAGCCAGGATTTTGCCATCTGGCCCAATGAGGAAAATGGCAGGAAAGTCTTTTACCTGGAGTTGCCGCACGGGAGAACTGGCATTGTTAGACAGGTTGGAATCGTCAAAGGCTTGAGGCCAACTGCGGTTGTAGCGCTCTATATAGGATCTGACCTTGTTGATGTCTTGATCATAAGCCACACTGATCATGTCCACCTTTTTAATCTGGAAATTTTATCGGACAAATCTTGTACTTCCGGTATTCTTTTGATGCTGGGCTGTGACCAGGTTCCCCAAAAATCAATCACCAGGTAATGGTCATTTTTTAAACAATCGGACAAGCGCCGGGAAGCCCCGGTTACATCAATAAACACCATGTCGCGTGCAAAAAAACCAGGTTCTTTTCCCCAGAGTTTAATTTGCTCTGGCAATTCAATCAGGCGCAAGGAATCGCCATACATGGACAAGGCCTGCCAATATCACCGGATGTTCACCGAGCAACAGGGTATCGCCCCGTAATAATCCCTGAGTAAGATTCATCGGGCGGTATTTGGAGCTGATGTGCGTGCGAACTGATAGCCCTAAGTAAGTGGATGCAGATGGAACTCTATGGCAAACCCTTACTTTGTACTCCTGGCCTTTGAAGCTAAAAATCCCGTCCAAATATTCATCCTGAATGATGCGCAACTCCAACAGGCGCTCAATTTCATCTTTCACCCGGCGCAGGCGGATGATGCGGTAGGGGTCAAAACGCAACCAGGCGGTTCTTATTTGGATTTGCTGTCCATCGAAGTGTTCGTAGTTCAGTTCAATTTCCGGAAGTTCAAAGCGGTGGTTTTCCTCCATCATGAGGTTGAAATTGGTGTGTGTGGTATCAAACTCCAAAAGCACGTCGTCGGAAAAATCCCGGTTTTGGTTTTTGTCAAAAATCACCACTTTTTTTCCAGCGGTGTTGAAGCCGACCAGCACATGAACTGTATGTCGATAAGTCATGTCAGCGATCATGGCGGTATCGCGATTGGACATGGGGATGGCCCGATAGGCTTGCTCCGAGAGCCTACCCACGCGGTAGTTTTCGTAGTCTTTTTGAGCCTGATTGAAACAAATTTCCTGCACACGATGCAAGTTCAAATCAAGCGGAATGCCATTGAAAGGGTAGGGGTCTTGAGTAGTCCGCAGCATGATGGAGATTCCGCCCCGCTCGGCTTCTCCTTTTTGGGGATTGAGGTAAACGGAAAAAGGCCGCCCCATGCTGGGTTGACTACTGGCCAAAACCGGCAGGAGCATGATCAGGGAGAGCAGACTGAATTTCATCACATCCGTTTATATCCCAAGATTCAAAAAAATGGCAAATTGGTGGGTAGGAAAAATGATTTCATGAGGATTATATTCCTCACCTGCACCAACCCCGACCTACTCATTCCGCAGCGAATCCACCGGATTGACGATAGCCGCCCGAATGGCCTGATAACTCAGCGTTAACAGTGCAAAAGCAATCGCCAGTCCCCCTGCTGCTGCGAACATCCACCACTCAATCGCAATGTGGAACGCAAAATCTTTCAACCATTGCTGCGCAAAATACCAGGCAATCGGTGATCCCAACAGAATCGAGATACCCACCAACAACAAGAGGTCTTTGGACAACAAGGCTACAATATTCGCAATGGAAGCGCCCAAATTTGCCTTTTAATTTCCCTCGTCCGCCTGCCAATCATAAAGGAAACCAAGCCAAACAAGCCAATACAGGAAATAAAAATGGCAATCCCCGTAGCTGCGCTCATGATTTTGGAAGTGCGTTGTTCGTTTTCATAAAACTTTGCAATATCCTGATCCACAAAAGTATATTCAAATTTTTCGCCAGGATAAACGGCTTTCCAGCTTTGCTCCACCTGCTCCATGGTGGCTTTAAATGAATCGGTTCCTTTGCCCTGCGTAGCCAATTTAAGGCTCAGTTCACGGCGCTGCCCCAGGGGGCTAATGGCTAGCACCAAAGGACGGATGGGCTCGTGTAAAGACCTGCTGTGAAAATCTTTGACTACGCCCACAATCGGATACTCCGTTTTATCCTCAATCAAATTTTTGCCCAAAGCCTCTTGCGGGTGTTTAAAACCTAGCTGTTTTAGCGCGGTTTCATTGATCAAATACTCTCGCGTGGAGTCGGCAGGCAACAGATTGCGTCCCGCCAACAGGGTTATGTCGTACAAGTTCAGGTACGCTGTATCTGCACCTTTGACCAAAAATTCATGGTCTTCGGTTTCTTTTTTGCCTTTAAAGTTAAAAATGCGCGTATTGATTCCCTGGGAAGCAGGTGCGTCAGCATGAATCGAAACCCCTTTTACCCCAATCAACTGCCGGACTTGGTTGCTCAACAGTGTTCTTTTCTCCGGCTCATATTGGAAAGGTGGCCGAAAATGTACCACTGCATCCGCATTGAAGCCCATTTCTGCATTTTGCATGAACTTGATTTGCCGCCCAATGATGAGGGTTCCGGCAATCAGCGCCAGGGAAAAAGTAAATTGGAAAACGATCAAACCTTTGCGCAGCCATTCCACCCCGCTACCACTGCCTTTGCTGGATAACTTGGCTTTCAAAGCCACGGCTGGCCGAAAACCCGAGAGCACAAAGGCTGGATACAAACCCGCCAACACACTGACCAGCAAAAGAACGCCTGCGATAAATGACAAAGCACTGGGATTGAATAGGTTAAAAGTTAAACCCTCGGGCAGAAATTCCTTAAAAAACACCATCGCGCCCTTGGCCAGCGCAATGGAGAACAACATAGCGACCAAGGTAATCACCAGGGTTTCGCCCAAAAACTGACTGATCAACACGCCTCGGGTGCCACCCAAAACCTTGCGTACGCCCACTTCTTTGGAACGTTGAATCGATTGAGCAGTGGCCAAATTGATAAAATTGATGCAGGCAATCAACAAGAGTAATCCTGCCACTAGTGCCAATGCACTGAGTGTTTTGCGGTTCGCAGGAGCCAGGCTATCGTTGAAAATCCCGATGGTAGAATAGCGCAGGTCGGCCAGCGCTTGCAGCGGGTACGCCAGTTTGAGCTTGGGGTCTTTATCCACCTGGTATTTTTTGACCAGTTGCGCCAACTGTTTACTGAGCCGTTCGGTCTGGGTAGTTTTGTCCAATTTGATAAAAACTTGGGAAGAACTGGTGGTGCTGCCCCATTCTTTCATGCCTTCCAGGCCACCCACGTCGTTTTTTAACCAACTTTGAGAAATGGTGCTGAAAGAAATAAAATCGGTGAAATTCAGGTCAGTCTGTTTCGGCAAATCACTGACAATCCCGGAAACAGTCACCAACAAAGAATCGTTGTAATTGATCTCCTGACCAAGCGCCGCGCGAGGTTCAATGTTGCCAAAATAAAAGCGGGCCCGGCTTTCGGTGAGCACCACTTTAAAGGGCTCACTCAGGGCCGTTTGGGGAGTCCCGGCCAACCAGTGGTAACTATCGAATACCCGGAAATAGTCAGGTTCAGCGGCAACGACTTTGTTCTGTTCTTCAAAAACCTTACCCTGTTCTTTTTGTGCACCCAGGCTTATTTTGAGGTTGCTAAAAGTCATAAAATGCCCCACTGCTTCCACTCCTGTGCATTCCTTACGAATGGCGTCGGGTATCGGAAAAGCGATGCCACTATTGGTCGCATCAAACAGGCCACTGTAAACGGTGTACACGCGGTAAATGCGCTCTTTGTCGGGATGAAAGGTGTCAAAACTGCGTTGGTGATGAACCAGCAGAAAAATAACCAAACATGCGCTGATGCCAATGGCCAGCCCCATCACGTTGATGGAACTATGCAATTTGTACCGCAACAAATTGCGAAAAGCGATTGTGAAATGGTTTTTCAGCATGATTTATTCCGTTTTTAATGATTCTACCGGATTGGCCACTGCCGCCCGCGCCGCCTGAACGCTGACCGTCAAAGCTGCAATGCCCAAGGCCGCCACTCCCGCGAGTGCAAAAACCCACCACTGTAATTCAATGTGATAGGCAAAATTTTTCAGCCAATGACTCATGGCGTACCAGGCGATTGGACTGGCAATAAAAAAAGCCAACAGGGTGAGTTTTAGGAAATTTTTATTGAGCAGCAATAAAATATCCGCTGTAGAGGCCCCAATGATTTTGCGAATGCCAATTTCCTTTTTGCGCCGTTCGATGATGAACAACACCAGGCCATACAATCCCATACAGGCGATGAACAAGGCCAGTGCAGTGAACAGATTCAAAATCTGACTTAGTTGGGTTTCGGCCTCAAAATGTTGATTGAGTTTTTCATCTAAAAAACTGTAGGTGATCGGCACATTGGGCTCAAAGGCTTTCCACTGCTGCTCTACAAAAGCCAGAGATGTTTTGAGTTTTCCTCCAGCAATACGGATGGCTACATAATCTTTGTACACATAATCGTTGAGCAATTGCAGTGCCAGCGGCTTGATGTTGTGGTGCAGGGATTCCAGGTGAAAGTTTTTGACTACACCTATGACTTGTACTTTCTGCTCATCATTTGCACCCGCATTTTTGACCAAATATTTGCCGATAGGGTCTTGTAAACCCATCGCCTGAACGGCAGCCTCATTCAGAATCAGGCCGAAGGTATCCGAAGCGATGTTTTTGGAAAAATTGCGCCCGGCCAGCAGTTCCATGCCCATAGTCGGCAGATAGGTGTCATCAATTTGGTACCAGTTGATGCCCATACCTTTGTTGCTGTTGCCAGGGGTAGAAAAATCGCGGGTTTGGTAGCTCTGTAAGCCAGGCACACCAGTGGAAAAAGAAGCTTGGCGGATATTGCTATTCTGGAGCAAGGCAGCTTTGAAAGCATCCCGTTCTTCCTCAATCTCCCGATCATTTTGAATCAGCAGTACATTTTCCTTGTCAAAACCCAGTTGGCGGGTTTTTGAAATAACTGACCTGCTGATTGACCACCAAGGTAGCTGTAATCAGGCCAATCGATACCACAAACTGGAACACCACCAATACATTGCGCAAGCTACTCCCCTGTAAACCATGCGCTAAATTGTCTTTGAGGACTTGTAAGGGCCGGAAGCGGGTCATGTACAGCGCCGGATAAGCTCCAGCCAATAGCCCAACTATCGCGGTGATTCCCAATCCCATCAGGGCCATTTGTTTGCTCGACCAAATGGGGTGTAGTGCTCCCTTGCCCAAAAAGCCGTCAGCGCCCTGATAAAACACCTGCATCAAGCCAAAGCCTAAGACAGTAGCCAGGCTGCACAACACCAGCGATTCGGTCAAAAATTGAGTGATCAACTGTTTGCCATTGGCACCAACTGCTTTTTTAACGCCTACTTCTTTGGCCCGTAGGGTTGCTCTGGCCGTAAACAGGTTGATGTAATTGACACAAGCCAGCAAGAGGATAAAAATGGAAATGATGTAGAGGGTATTGACATAAGTAGCATTGCCATTGGGGGCCATTTCCTGCAAATAATCGGACTTCAAGTGGATGCCGGTCAGGGCTTGAAGCGGAAAATGGAAGAACAAGTTGGAGGCATTCGTGGCGTTGTTGGCTTTTTGCAGTTGGGGCAAAGCGTGGGTTTCTACCAATTGTTCCAATTTTCGCTCCACCGTGGCCAACGAAGCCTGGTCTTTCAAGCGCAGATAGGTGTGCATCACTGGCCAAGTCCAGATGGAGTTGCGGTGCAAGTCGTCAGGGTATGAATTGGACGAGACCAAATATTCAAACTGCAAATGGGTATTGGCCGGTAAATCTTCAATCAAAGCAGTGACTCGCCAGGGTGTGCCAGCATCCTTGCCGCCGCGCAGGTAACGCCCGACAATCCGGTTTTGCTCCACCGCCTGTTTGCCAAAATAACGAATGGCCACCTTGCGGGGTAAAACTACCGAGGTAGGTTTTTGTAACGCAGTAGTAGGATCTCCGCCAAAAACTTACATTTCAAGACCTTGAAAAAATCGGCATCGGCGGCATAAACCTTGGTTTCCCGAAAGATTTTATCAAAGTTATGGTCTGGCCGCATCGTAAAATCCGACCAGTAATACAGTCTTGCCACTGCCTCTACCTCGGGGATGCTGCTGCGGATGGCCTCAGCCAAAGGGGGTGGGCTGGTGGCAAAACGTTCCTCCAACGTGCCATCTCCCCAATGGGTATTGACCCGATAAATTTGAGAAGCATTGGAAAAAAAACCGTCATAACTCCGTTACCACTGCACGTATTGCCAAATGACCATACAGGCCGCAATGCCGATCCCTAAGCCAAGGATGTTGATGCTGGCCGTGAGTTTGTGGCGCAAGAGGTTGCGCTGGGCGATTTTGAGGTAGTTCAGCAGCATGGTGACTACTATTTATTGATTAATTGTTCATTGTGCAATGCTTCTACCGGATTGACGATGGCCGCTTTGAACGCCTGATACCCCACCGTCAGGATGGCGATACCCAGTGCCGCCAAACCCGCCAATACAAACACCCAAGGCTGCAACTCGATGTGATAGGCAAAGCCACCTAGCCACTCCCGCATCAGGTACCAGGCAATGGGAAGTGCCAACACAATGGCCAGCAAAACCAGTCGCACAAAATCCATGGAGAGCAGCCTTACCACACTCAATACCGATGCCCCCAGCACTTTGCGGATTCCAATTTCCTTGCCCCGCCGTTCAGCTGTAAATGCCGCCAAACCAAACAAACCCAGACAAGAAATCAACACCGCCAAGGCCCCAAAATAGCGCGACAATACCGCCACCCGTTTTTCAGCTACATATTGCGCCTGGTAAGTTTGATCCAAAAAAGTATAGTCAAACACAAAGCCAGGATTGTACTTTTTGTAAAACTGTGTTAAGGCAGCCAGGGTCTTTTGTTCAGTCCCAGCAGCGATGCGCACCATCACTGTTACAGCATACATGCGGTCAAAGCGGAAGTAGAAAGGTTTGACAGGTTCGTGTAGAGATTGCAGGTGGAAGTTTTTGACCACCCCTAAAATTTCTACTTTCCTGCCGCCAAAATCGATGACCTGCCCCGCTACGGGTTCGGACAAACCCATCACGGATATGGCTTCTTCGTTAAAAATCAATTTGCTGGTATCGGAGCTAAAATCTCTGGAAAAAGGTCGACCAGAGCGCATTTCCAAACCCAGGGTTTCAATCATGTCGTAACTCACACCTGAATTTTGAAAGGCAATTTTTTTCCCTTTCCAATCCACGTTGGGCATATTGCCACCAGGCCCCATCACGATGTTGGTCAACATATTGGCAGCCGATTCCACCCCAGGAACTTTGCGCAAAGCGGCCAAAAAGCCTTCGGGATTGGCCGTGGCCTTTCCTTCCATTTCAAAGTAGAGCAGATTGTCTTTGTTGTAGCCGAGGTTTTTGTTTTGTACAAATTCGATTTGCTGGTAAATGACCAGTACCGCTACGATGAACACGATCGAAATGGCAAATTGAAAAACCACCAGTCCTTTGCGGGCCAGCAATTCACCGCCGGAAGTGCTCAGTTTTCCTTTGAGTACCGCCACTGGTTTGAAACTGGAAAGGTAAAAGGCCGGATAACTGCCCGCAACGAGGCTCGTCACTGCGGCAATGGCCAGGGCTCCAAGTACCAGGTTAGTGTTCCAGTTCAGGCTGAGTTGTTTGCCTGTAAGCTCATTAAAAGCGGGCAATAGCAAGACCACCAACAGTACTGCCACCAAAAAGGAGAGCAAAGTCATGGCCGTAGATTCCCCCAAATGTTGCCAAATGAGAGTGCTTCGCCGGGCTCCAATCGCTTTTTTGATGCCCACCTCCTTGATCCGGTTGGCCGCTTTTGCGGTAGCCAAATTCATAAAATTGACGCAAGCGATGAGCAGGATAAACAGGGCGATGAGCGAAAAAAGGCGGACGTATTCGATTCTCCCACCTGCCTGGATGCCATTTTCGTATTGGCCGTACAGGTAGTTGTCGGCAAAGGGTTTGAGGAAGAATTCAACCTTTCCGGCAGGGTTTTTGCGTTGGATAAAATCGGCAACTTTGTTGTCGAACCGCTCCGCGTCAACACCTTTTTTCAACACCACGTAAGTATTGAATAGGTTGTCCCAACTCAGTCCCCGACCGATGATGTCCAAAAAAGATTCAAAGGGTAAGACAAAATCAAACTGCTCGGAGGCATTGGCGGATAGGTTTTTAAATACACCACTGACGGTGCATTGCTTTTTCAAACCGGCTAAGTCCCATTCCAGGCTTTTGCCGAGGGCATTTTCAGGGGATTTGAACAAACTTTTGGCCAGTTTTTCTGAAATGACAATGGCACTTTTATCAGCCAAAACCTGGGTTTTGGTGCCTTGCAGGAGTTCGTAAGAAAACAACTGGAAGAAATCTACACTGGCAAATTTACCTACGCCTTTGATTGGGGTATGTTGAGCATTGAGGGTGAATTTGGGGAACCAGGCAGGCGGTGTAGTTGTAGCGGCCATTTCTACTTCCGGCATTTCAGCACTCAATAGCTCGGCGAGGTGTTTGGGCGTAGCCGATTGGGTAACCACCTTGCCTTCGTTTTCCAGGTTGCCCATGACCTGAAACAAACGTGGGGCATTTTGGTGAAAATGATCAACGCTTCGCTCATCGTTGACCCAAAGGTAGATCAATAAGGTACAGGCCAATCCGGTAGACAAGCCGATCAAGTTGATGAAAAAGCTGTGTTTAAATCGTTTGATGTTGCGGTAAATCAACAAGAGGTTGTGGTGAAGCATCGTGTGCGCAGTTTTTTCAAAGCCAATCGTAAAACAAGGCCCAATTTTTATGCCAAGAAAACAAAATAACGTTAAATCAAGTAATTAGATATTTTGAAATCTGGCGCACTGTTCACCTGTGAACACTTTCGTTCGGTTTCGTAAAATTTTGATTTAGAATACAAAACGTTTTGTATTTTGTGTATCATTTAGGGCTTGTTTAAACTATAAACTACATGAAAAACTTTTTCCTACTGATCGCAGTGATGAGTACCAATCTCCTTTTTGCTCAAACCAGCAAAGTTTTTGACAACCTTTCCGTCCAAAGCAAAATCCTCAATATGGAGCGGAAGTACGCCATCTACCTGCCTCCCGATTATGAAACTTCATCCCGGAGTTATCCGGTACTTTACCTCTTACACGGTGCGGGCGACGATCAAACCGGTTGGGTTCAGTTTGGCGAAGTACAAAACATCACCGATAAAGCCATTGCCGAAGGTAAAGCTACACCCATGATCATCGTCATGCCCGATGCCAATACCGGACGCCGGGGTTATGCCAACAGTGCTACAGGCACCTGGCTCTATGAGGATTTTTTCTTCAAGGAATTGATGCCTGCGGTAGAAAAAAAATACCGCATCAAAGCTGAAAAACGCTTTAGAGCCGTTGCCGGCTTATCTATGGGTGGTGGCGGAAGTTTTGCTTATGCTTTGCACCATCCCGAGTTGTTTTCTTCGGCTTGCCCTTTGAGTGCCGCTACCGGGCCACTGAACCTGGAAATGACCAAGGCACAAATCAAAAGAGGGCCTGATTCCACCGCGACCGCCATCCAGGTCGAAGCTTATTACAAACAACAAAGTGCCTTGCACATGATCGAAACCATGCCCGACGACCAAAAGAAGGCCGTCCGTTGGTACATCGACTGTGGCGACGATGATTTTTTGTTTGAAGGCAATTCCCTTGTCCACATCGCCATGCGCAAAAAAGAGATTCCTCATGAGTTTCGCATCCGCAATGGCGGCCACACCTGGACCTATTGGCGTGAAGCCCTACCCGATGTGTTAGCTTTTATCTCCCAGGCCTTCCATCAGTATTGACACTAGCCCTACCTCGTTCAGACATTCCTTTTTCACCTCTTAAATACAACACTTATGAACTCTACCAAACTTTTGTTGGGAACCCTTGCTGGTTTTATCGGCTATTTTATGGGCGGTTTTCTGATGTACACCATTGTATTTAAAAATGCCTTAGCTTCTGCCATGCCCAACATGGCTAGTGTACAAATTGAACCCAGAATGGAAGTGCTGGTCTTTGGGAACCTGGTTGCATCGTTCCTGCTTACCTGGATTTTTGAAAGATGGGCCAGCATCCGTACACTAGGAACCGGAGCCATCTACGGCGGACTCATTGGTTTTTTGATCACGGTAAGTTATGACTCGATGATTCACGGAACGACCAGTTTGTTAACTTGGGGTGGGGTATTCCTGGATGGCATCGTGTATGCGATCATCAGTGCTATTGCCGGGGCTTTAATCGGCTTTACGCTGGGCTACAAACGTAAGTAAACGATTTTTTTCCGCCACAAAGGCACCTTCGTGTCTTTGTGGCTAAAAAATAAAATGAATTGCCTATTTTCAATTCCTTGCAATGTTTAAGATCAAAGTTTTTAAAGCCATTTGCGCCTCACTTTTGTCCCTCACCTTTTTATGCCTCATCCTGACCACTGCTCAGGCACAATCAGGTGTTAAAAGATACCTCTACGTAGCCGAACCCGGCATTCGCAACTACCTCGAATATGGAGGTCACGGCATTTTGGTGTATGACATCGACGACAATTACAAATTGGTCAAACGGATTCCCACGGGTAGTTTGGATGACAAAGGCCACCCTTCCAACGTCAAAGGCGTTTGTGTGAGCCTGGCTACCCAATGTATTTACGTAAGCACCATCAAATCACTGATGTGCATCAGTTTGGAAAGTGAAAAATTGCTCTGGGAAAAAATTTACGAAGCGGGCTGCGACCGCATGGCCATTTCGCCCGATGGCCTGACCATCTTTCAACCCTCCTTTGAAAAAGACCAATGGTACGTCATCGATGCCAAAACAGGTGAGGTAAAAGAGCAGGTCGTGCTCAAAAGTAAAGCCCACAATACCATTTTTGCACCCAATGGAAAAGCGGTCTACATGGAAGGGCTGGCTTCACCCATCGTAACCGTGGTCAACCCTAAAAACACCAGCAAACAACGTCAGATCGGGCCTTTTTCAGCCAGCGTACGCCCTTTTACCATCAATGGCAAACAGTCGTTGTTGTACGGCAACGTGAACGAACTGCTCGGCTTTGAAATAGCAGACTTAAAAACCGGAAAAATGATCCATCGGGTGGAAGTACCCGGTTTTGAAAAAGGCTTCATCAAACGGCATGGCTGCCCCAGCCACGGCATTGGATTGACCCCAAATGAGAAAGAACTTTGGGTGGCCGATGGCGCCAACCAGCGCATGCATATTTTTGACAACCAACAAATGCCGCCACGCTACCTGTCTTCCGTAGCCTTGCGCGACCAGCCAGGTTGGATAACCTTTAGCATGGACGGACGCCACGCCTGGCCGAGCACTGGCGAAATCATCGACATTGCCAGTAAAGAAATCATTCACCGCCTGGCGGATGAAAAGGGGGAGATAGTACAAAGTGAAAAAGTGGTGGAAATTCATTTTCAAGGGGGCAAGGCGGTGAAAAAAGGGGACCAATTTGGTTTAGGCCGAAAAAAATGATCCCCCTTTTTCACGATTACTGCAAGCTAGCCCGATAACGCTGCACTGGATTTTTGATCACCGGAACCGTTTTCAGGTAGGCAAAAATTGCCTTTACTTCTGCATCCGACAACATTGGACGGGGGCCCATGGGGCGAGACAAGGTACCACCACGTGGATTTTTTCCAAACCGCACGGCCTCAATGAACTCCTGTTCGGTCCAGTTGCCGATCCCCGTTGCTTTGTCCATGGTCAGGTTGGCAGAAAAAACGGTTTCGCCATCCGGGTTCCGCAAGGGAATGCCTCCACCGTAATAGCCAAAACTTTTTTCCGGCACCAACATGTCCACTTTTAAAATATCCCCGGAATGGCAGGCATAACAATCACCCACTGCGTTGGCTACATACTTGCCAAGCGCAACTTGTTGGGACGTATCAGGCAACAAAATCGGTTTTTCTGGCATTGGTGGGGCGGTAAATAAGGTATTTGACAATATTTTTACCACCAGGTTAAAACGGTTCGGAGCCGCTTCGTGAATGTCTGGCGCCAGGCGCGGGTCATCCGAACGCAACCATGCGATCACGGAGTAGATGTCATCATCCGCCAAAAGGGAATACTTGGGCATAAAGGGCGGTGACCAACGGCCATCTTTGTGAATCCCGGTGCGCAAAAAGTAGTACAGTTCACCATCGGTCCAGTTGCCAATGCCATACTTCTTGTCCTGGGTAATGTTCAGGCTGTGCATTTTACCAAACATCGCAGGTAAATCCGAAATGGGTTTACCGGTCATTTTCCCTTCAGCATTGGCATGGCATTCTACACATTGCATGGCCCCTATCACCTTGCCACGCGCTACATGTGCACTATCGCGTGGCACTTTCAGGTTTACAATTTCGGCGGGCGGATCGTACTTGTAGTTCGGAATCCCTTTGAAGTGAAAATAACCCAGCACGAGCACAAGCAACAAGGCCAGGGTGCCCACGATGTAAGCAAAGATTTTAAGTGTCTTTTTCATAATACGGTCAGGTGAATTTGTACAACAAAGTTCAGACACTTCAACTAAGGCCGGGGTGGCTTCTTGCGCCAAAAAACGTACAATTCGCGCCAGTCCATAGACCAAATGAATCAAAACAGGCATCAAAAAAAACAGGCACTAGGACTGTTTCAAAATAACCCCTAAGTACCAGCCCACAAGCCACTAATCCTGATAATTTTGTACTCAGCGTTTGGTCGCTTTTTTGGGCCTGGCCAAAAAAAATTAAACAAGCGCTAAAACACAAACCTGTAACATGTGGCGAATCCTGCTCTGCTTTTATTGCTTCATTCAGTTTGATTTGGCCTTTGCTCAAGTCAACTCGAACGCGACACCAGCAGCGGATCGGGCGGCTAACTTGATTGAAGCAGGCCAGGCATTTTTGCAAAAGCGTGATTACGTCAATGCCTTAAAAAATTTTGAACAGGCTAAACCCCTGCTGGAGCAACAAAACGACGAATACCGCCTGGGGCGTTTGCTCAAACAAATCGGCGACCTGTACTCCGCCCGCACCTACTTTCGTCAATCTGCAGAACATTACCGCGATGCCATCATCCTCCTGCGTAAAACCGGGCAACAAGAATTGGTCGGTGATTGCCTTGAAAGTTTGGCCAACATCAACGTCAATTTTGGCTATTCCGCCCAAGCCATCGGCAATTATACCCGAGCACTCGCAGTCAAAGATCGACTGAATGATACCAAAGGCATGATGCAATGCCAGTTGATGTTGTCGAAACTGTATTTCTCGGATAAAAACTATGAATTGGCCTTGTCGCACAATCGGGAAGCCCAACAACTGGCGGGAAATGACTGGGCTACGGAAACCAGTACGGCCATTCAGGACGTGGTGATTCTGACGTTTTTGGATAAAATTGGGGAAGCGGAGCAAGCATTAAAAAAAAGCCGAACGCTTGGTCGCCAAACAAAACAACCCCACCAACTCAATTAAATTGTATTCCGCAATGGCCAATCTTTGTTTGGCGAAAAAAGACAAAGCCTGTGCCAAGCTCTACGTAGATTCTGCCAAAGTCTTACTCCAGGGCTCCCAAAACCCGGAACTCGCCGTCGAAGCCTTGAGCCAAATGGCCGAGATCCATAAAAACAACGAAGATTATAAAGCGGCTTTTGAGGCGATGCTGTGGATGGATCGCTACAAAGATGTATTCCGCAACGAAAACATCGAACGCATCAGCGCGGAGATCAACGAAGCCGCAGGTGCAGCCTTGAGGGAAAAAGAAATTGAGTCGTTGAATTTGGCCAATCGACTGAACGAAAGCCAATTGAGCAAAGAAAAACAGGTGCGAATGGCCTTGTTGCGCGAAAGTTTGTTGAAAGATTCCGCTTATGCCAACCAGGCGCGTTTTTTGGCGGCATTGGAAAATGAATCCCGCTTGCGGGAGGGACAACTCAAGCGCGAAAAAGAACTCAGCCAGTCGCTCAGCCGTGAAAATGCCCTGAAACAACAACTCTTGAACGATGAGCGCAGGAACCGCAATTTGCTGTTTTTGGGCCTCGCCGCTATGGGTTTGTTGGGGGCTGTCATCTATCTCCAGTACCGTAAACAGCACAGCAACAACGGCATCATCCGCAAACAATCGGACGAACTGGCGGTGCTGAACCGGGAGATTCACCACCGGGTGAAAAACAACCTCCAGGTCATTTCCAGCATGCTGGATTTGCAATCGCAATCCTTGCAAGACGCCAACGCGAAAGGAGTGATCAAAGAGGCGATCCTGCGCGTGCAGGCAATGGCCTTCATCCACCAAAATCTATATCAGGACGAGGCGGTGAGCACCGTAAACATGAATGAGTACATCCAGATTCTCTCAGATCATTTGTTCAAAACCTACAACATCAAAACCAACAAGATCCAGCTGCACACCCAAATCGAATCGCTCAAACTGCATACCGATACCGCCATTCCCCTGGGCATGATCCTGAATGAACTGATCAGCAATGCGTTGAAATATGCTTTTAAAAACCGGGAAGAAGGTGCCATTTGGGTAATTTTGAAAAAAAATAACCAGGAATTGCTGCTGCAAGTCAAAGACGATGGGGTGGGATTGCCACAACATTTCCAGCTCGAAAACACCAGTTCTTTTGGTTACGAAGTCATCCAGGCGATGGCGCAAAAACTACGCGCCCGCTTGAACATCGAAAGCTGTAATGGTACTGACGTTCAATTGCTCATTTCCAAGTTTAAAACGACTAATTAAGCCATGACCGCCATCAAAGTCCTGATCGTAGAAGACGAACCACTGATTGCCCGCAACATCGCGATGTACCTCCGCAACAACGATTTCGAGGTATCCGCCATAGCGCACGACCCGGAAGAGGCGCTCTTTCAACTCAAGCGACAGCCCCCCGATTTTGTCATTTTGGACATCAACCTGGAATGTGAACGCGATGGCATTCAAATTGCAGAACACATCAACCACAACCTGTTTATCCCCTTTGTATTCCTCACCTCTTATTCGGATAAAGAGACCCTTGAGCGGGCCAAAAAAACCAATCCATCGGGCTTCATCGTCAAACCTTTCAACGAACAAACCCTGTATGCCACCATCGAAATTGCGCTCTCCAACCACGCCGCCCAGGCCAATCGCCATGTGCCCGAGTTGACCCTGGACAAGCTCAACAAACACTTGCTGGCGCCACTTACCGACCGCGAGTTTGAAGTAGTCCGCTTGTTGTACGCGGGCAAAACCAATCAACAAATCGCCGCTGAATTGTACATCGCGATGAATACCTTGAAGAAGCACATCAATAATGCGTATTTTAAATTGGATGTGGGGAGTCGGACGACGGCGGTGGCGACTTTGCGGGCTTTGATGGTGGGGTGAGGGGATAAAAAACGCGACCGCATCACCAAAAAATCACCCCTCAGTTCTACAATAAAGCCCTGGCTTCACCCTTATCTTTGTTGTACAACATCCAAAAACGAAGGGGAGAAACTCCCTATCCTTCAACACTTATAAAAACTACAACAATGAAAAAAGCACTCGTAATGTTCTTCTGCTTGTTTGCACTGGCTTTTGCAACACAAGCCCAGTCCTTAGATAAGGTCGAAAACAAGGTTGACCGCGCTGAAAACCGCGCCGATCGCGCCGAAAACAAACGCGACCGCGCTGAAAACAAACGCGACCGCGCCGAGAACCGCGCCGATCGTGCGGAAGATGTACGCGATGCCCAGCACGACGGCGGCAGACTGGACAAAATGGAAGACCGCATGGATAAGCGGGAAGATGTACGCGACCGCGCCGAAAACCGCAGAGACCGCGCTGAGAATAGAGTAGACCGCAGCGAAAACAAACGAGATCGGGCGGAGAACCGTCAGGATCGGAGGCATTGAGGCCTAGAGGTTAAGG
>NZ_JADKCX010000076.1 GCF_016718685.1 Haliscomenobacter sp.
CACAAGGACTTCATTACCGCCCTGGTCAACAGCAGTTTTATTGGTGTGCTCTGGACTCCCGAAGTACGTGCCTCCAAAAGCGCTGAGGAGTGGGTGCGCCGCATGCAGTCGGTGTGTTTTTCGCCCATGGCCATGCTCAACGCCTGGGCCGATGGCACCAAGCCCTGGTCTTTTCCCGAGGTGGAACAAGCAGTCAATGAGGTGGCCAGTTTGCGCATGCAGTTGTTGCCGTATCTGTACAGCACTTTTGCGCAGTACCATTTTGAGGGTAAACCGCCATTCCGGGCCATGAACCTGGTAGAAGGTTTTGGCTACAAGCCACCAACCGTAGTCGGACAACTGGACGCCACGGCCAACCCCTACGCCATGAGTGTCAAAAAAGACATCAAAGACCAGTACATGATGGGGGATTACATCCTGGTTGCCCCCATGTTTGCGGGCGAAACGAGCCGCGAAGTATACTTGCCCCAAGGCAAATGGTACGATTTTTACACCGGGGAATTGGTCGGAGAAAATCAAAAAATCAGCATTACGCCAGCTTTGGATAAAATTCCTTTATTTGTCAAAGATGGAGGGATCATTCCGATGATTCCAACCCGCCGCCAGGCACCCAAGGTTGGGGATATTTTGCCGCTGGAAGTACGGCATTACGGCAGCGCCGTAGGAAGTTTTCAGCTGTACGACGACGATGGAGTTTCTTTGATTATGAAAAAGGGACGTATTCATTTACCAGACTTGCGGTGGCAAAAAACAGCGTGGGAGCCTTACAAGGGGAATTGCCCACACTGCCTACGGGGAAACCTTTTGGGTATGCCAAAGAAATAAAATGGGTCTTTATGACCAAGACAAATAGTTTTGTTATCCTCAAGCGTTGTACACGCGTGACTAAGGTGTCTATGGTTTCTAAGGTGGTGAAAAAGAAAAAAAGACCTGCATAGTAAAGTATTATTTCACCACCTATGTAACTTTAGACACCTAAGAGACACCTTAGACTTTAACCAACAACAAGCCATGAAGCACTTTCTTTTTGCCCTAGCCCTGTTTTCCATCCACCAGTTGTTCGCCCAAAACACCCTGGTGCGTTACGACAAACTGACCAGCACCGATTGGCTGGTTACGCCCTTCTCTCAAAAAGCCGAGGTCATTGTAGAGGGTAAAAACATCATCTTGTACAACGGTCTGGTCAAACGGGTATTCAGAATAGGCGCCAACCTGGCTTGTTTTGATTATAAAAATCTCTCCAACGGGCAGCAACTTTTGCGTGCCGTAAAACCCGAAGCCAAAATCAGCGTAGACGGCTTGGAATACAACGTTGGCGGGCTCCTCGGCCAAAAAGAAAATGCCTATCTGCTGCCCGAGTGGCTGGACAAATTGGAATTGGGCAAAGAAGATTTTGTGTTCCAAAGCCATTCCGTAGAAGTGATCAAACCCTCCATCAACTGGAAAGCCAATACCTGGACGTTGAACAAAACCCAACCGACGGGAAAACTGCTGACCTGCAAATACCTGGCCCAAGCACCTGCGCTGAGTGGCTTGCAAGTCAACGTACATTATGAGCTCTATGATGGGTTGCCTCTGATTGTCAAGTGGATATCCATCGAGAACAAAAGTACCAAAGACTTGAAGTTGAACCGCGTGGTCAATGAAGTCCTGGCGCTGGTTGAAGAAGAAAGCGCCGTAGTGGGCAAGCCCGAAGAAATGAAAAAGCAGCACGGCATTTACATTGAAACCAACTACGCCTTCAACAACGCCATGCGTTACGACATCAGCGACCAAACCACGCATTGGAAAACCGATGCGGCCTATACCTCTCAGGTCAACTACAATTACGAAACGCCTTGCTTGCTGGAAATTTACCCCGAAAAAGCCCCGGGCATTGTGCTGCGGCCCGGCGAGGTGTTCAAATCCGTCAGGACCCACGAACTGCTGATGGACAGCTATGACCGCCAGCGCCGCGGCCTGATGATCCGCAAAATGTACCGCGCCATCGCGCCCTGGACGACCCAAAACCCCATCTTCATGCACCTGGTCAGCAAAAATGACCAGGAAGTGCGCAACAGCGTTGATCAATGTGCGAATACGGGCTACGAAGCCGTTATCCTCAGTTTTGGCAGCCACCTCAACATGGAAGACACCAGCGCCACCAACATCCAGCGCTGGAAAGAATTGGCCGATTACGCCACAGCAAAGGCATTTTGCTCGGTGGTTACGCCCTGTTCAGCTCCCGCCGCATCAGCGACGCCGATGACGTGGTTGACCCCAAAACTGGCAAACCCGGCGGGGCGTTTTTTGGCAACGCGCCTTGTTTTGGCAGCAACTGGGGCCTGGGATTTCGTGATAAAATCAAGACTTTTTTTGCAAAAACCGGCTTTGACATCTGGGAAAACGACGGCCCCTACCCTGGAGACGTCTGCGCCTCCACGACCCACCCGGGTCATACCGGACTGGACGACTCGCAATGGCGACAAATGGACATCCAAAAGGAGCTGTACCGCTGGCTAAATGAGCACGGGGTGTACATCAACGCCCCCGATTGGTATTTTTTAGATGGAACACACAAAATCGCCATTGGCTACCGCGAGGTCAATTTTTCCTTGTCACGTGAACAACAACGCATCCTCAACCGCCAGAACATCCACGATGGCACCATCGAAAAAACCGGTTCAATGAGCTGGGGATTTGTGCCCCTGACCCGTTACCAGGGCGGCGGCCCCGAGGCCATCCTCGAACCCCTGAGTGAGCACCTGCGCGACTACGAACAGTTGATGGTGCAATATTACGGAGCAGGTGTACAGGCCTGTTACCGCGGCCCACGGTTGTACGATTCGGAAGCTACCCGCGCCATGGTGGCACGAACAATCAGCTGGTACAAAAAATACCGCGAGATCCTGAATGCCGACATGATCCATTTGCGCCGTGCTGATGGCCGGGATTGGGATGGCTTCATCCACGTCAATCCACTGCTCAAACAAAAAGGTTTTATGATGCTGTACAACCCGACCAAAGAGAAGTTGACCCGAACCATCAAAGTCCCGCTGTATTACACGGGTTTGACGACTACCGCCACCTTCAAAGAAAAAGATGGAACACCCAAAAAATACAGCCTCAATCGGAATTACGAAGTGGAGCTTACGTTTAGCATTGAGCCGGAGGGGTATACCTGGTTTGTGGTGGAATGAGGCCTAATGGGCTATATTTTTTTCTCCACTTTACCCCAATTTGGCTTATTGAGATCTAAATTGTCGTGATAAAAAGTCATTTCGGCTTTCAAAACCTCGGTCATTTCGGCCAACTTTGACTGATGTTTTTTAGCATCCGCCAGATTTTTGGTTTCAAAAGGGTCCTTGTTGAGGTTAAACAATTGCCGGTGTTCAACTCCGTTCACATTGTACTTGATCAATTTCCAATTGTCATCCGTGCGAACGGCTAGTTGAATATCCCGGTACTTGTAGTAGATGGTTTTTCTCAATACGGTTGTTGGCTCGTGAATCGCCTCCAATAAATTTTTTCCCTCGCTCGAAGCAGGCTTTTCTATGTTTAAATAACTGCAAACGGTTGGAAAAATATCCGACAGGTAGCAAAGTGCATCGGTCTTTTTGTTTTTGGGAATATTCGGCCCTACCATGACCAATGGTATCCGGATGCTGTGTTCGTACAGGCTTTGTTTGCCAACCAAGCCGTGTGAACCGACAGCCAACCCATTGTCGCCAGCAAAAATGATGAGGGTGTTGTCGAACTGGCCGTTGGCTTTGAGCGTTTGGATGATGCGCCCAATTTGGGCATCTACCTCTGAAATCATTCCATAGTAGGCCGCAAGGTCTATTTTAACCATCTCCGGTGTACGTGGTTTGGGCAACAATTGTTCATCGCGCACGTCCATTTCCCCATTGTCAAAAGGGTGTTGCGGAAGGTAATTTTTGGGCAAAGGGATGTCATTGGGGTCGTACATTTTATTGTAAGGCGCTGGAGGAGTACGCGGGTCGTGTGGCGAAGTGAAGGCGACATAGGCAAAAAATGGCTGTTGCCCCCCCTTGTTTTGATTCAAGTAGGCAATGGCTGCATTGGCATACATGGTGCTCGAAAACTGCTCTGCACTCCATTGCGTTTCTTTGGAATACTTGCCTGTCGGGTCAAAATGATACAAATCGGCATGTTCATGGCCGCCTTCTTTGGGAAAGTGCATGCCTCCAAAAAAGATGTTCTCCGCTTCGTCAAAAGCCCGGGTATACGAGGCCTTGTCGTTGTGCCATTTTCCGGTGGCAAAGGTTTTATAACCCTGCTTTTTCAACTGTTCGGGCAGCATGATCTGATCAGGGGGAATCACATCGGCTCCACCTTGCAAACTGTTGAGGTAACGCCCGGTCATGATCCCGGCCCGGCTGACTACGCACAACGCGCCGTGTTTTCCACCCAGGCAACTGGCCCTGGTGAAGGTGGTTCCATTTTTACCAGTTCGTCCATATTGGGCGTTTTGACCCACTTTATTGCCCAAAGCTCCAACTGCGCTATAGGTATGATCGTCAGTAAACAGGATGAGGATATTGGGTTTAGCGGTCTGCGCCGGGGCGCTTGAAGCAATGGTAAGACAAGTGATGTACCAGAAAAAAACGTAGGAAAGAACTGGTTTCATGACCATGTTTTTGTGTTAATGTACGATATTTCACAAAATTACCTTTAGTAGCGTCAAATGTGCAAAAAATGGAAAAACCCTTCTCCCTATTCATTGGTCTTTGTATGTGGATCTTCCAGTCCCCTGCTCAAACCAGCATCTACGTCTCCCCAACAGGGAAAGACCAAAACGCAGGAACGCTCAATGCCCCCGTCGCCACGCTCCACAAAGCCCTTGCGCTGGCACAAAATTCCAAAGCAACTGCCCTTAGCATCCAATTATTGGCTGGAACCTATTATTTGCACCAAACCCTGCGCATTGAAGCGCAGCAATGGAAGGGTAAAACGTTGTACATCTCCAATTATAAAGATGGGGCAGTAACCCTCAGCGGAGGCAAAAGAGTCCGCCTACAATGGCAAAAAACCAGCGGCAACTTGTGGAAAGCCCAACTGGACAACCCCGCCTTTGAGCAACTTTTTGTGAATGGGAAACCACAGATTTTAGCCCGCTATCCCAACTATACCGATACTGTGAAGATCTTCAATGGTTTTGCGGCTGATGCAATCGCTCCCAAACGGTTCAATCGCTGGAGCAATCCCGAAAATGGTTTCGTACACGCCATGCACGCCGGGCAATGGGGTGGGTTTCAGTACCGCATCACCGCAAAAGCAGGAGACCTATTGCTGCTAGAGGGAGGCACCCAAAACAACCGCCCTTCGGCCATGCACACCAAGTATCGTTTTGTGGAAAACATCTTTGAAGAATTGGACGCGCCGGGGGAATGGTATTTCAATGCAAGTGAAAAAACACTGTATTTTTTCCCGCCACTTGGCCTCAATCTAGCCACGGCCAAAATCGAAATTTCTGCCCTCAAACACTTGATTGAGCTCAAGGGACAAGAAGATGAACCCCTCAAAAACGTCAGCTTCAAAGGCATTCACTTCGTTAATGCCGAACGTACGTTTATGGAAAAATACGAACCCCTGCTGCGTAGTGATTGGTGCATTTATCGCGGTGCGGCAGTAGTGCTCGAAAATACCGAAAACTGTACCCTCGCCGATTGTACATTCAGCAATCTGGGGGGAAATGCCGTATTTATCAGTCGTTATAACCTCAGTACGACCATTCGAGGTTGCCATTTTTACGACATTGGCGCCAGTGCCATCGCTTTGGTAGGGGATACTTTGGCGGTGCGCTCGGTGCCCAATCGCTATGAAAAAGTCACACTGCCAGATCAAATGGACTACGTACCGGGCCCCAACAATCATTTGTACCCTCGTCAATGCCTGATTGAAGACAACCTCATTCACCACATTGGCCGAGTAGAAAAACAAGTGGCTGGCGTACAAATCCAGGTGGCGGCTCAAATCACGGTGCGGCACAACAGCATTTACCAAGTACCCCGTGCGGCCATCAATGTGGGCGACGGTGCCTTTGGCGGGCACCTCATCGAATACAACGATGCATTTGAAACTGTGCTCGAAACCAGCGATCATGGCGCTTTCAACTCCTGGGGTCGCGACCGCTACTGGCATTTTAACAACGACAACGACATCTCCCTGGCTTTGCTGGATGCTCAATACACCACCATCATCCGCAACAACCGCTTTCGTTGCGACCACGGCTGGGACGTAGACCTCGACGACGGCAGTTCCAATTACCACATCTACAACAACGTTTTTTTGAAAGGAGGATTGAAATTGCGCGAGGGCTATTTCCGCGTAGCCGAGAACAACATTTTTATCAATAATTCCTTACATCCCCACGTCTGGTTCAAAAATAGCGGTGATGTTATCCAGCGCAATGTGTTCATGCGGGCATATTTCCCGATTGGGGTAAACGATTGGGGGAAAACCATCGACTACAATTTCTTTAGCAATGCGACTGATTTGGACAAGGTCCGAAGCGAGGGCACTGACGCTTCGAGTGTTGCCGGGGAGCTGTTGTTTGTCAAACCCAACGAGGCTGATTTTACCCTAAACAAAGGATCTAAAGCCTTTGAGATCGGATTTGAAAATTTCCCGATGGATCGTTTTGGGGTACAAAAACCCGCGTTGAAAAAATTGGCCGCCCAGCCGCGTATCCCCGATCTGTTGTTTATTTCCAACGAAAAAACCTTCAAAGAACAGAGTTGGTTACAGGCAAAAATCAAATCGGTCAATGGCCTCGGCGATCGCTCTGCTTATGGTTTACCCGATGAAAATGGGGTGATTGTGATGGAATTGTCGGAGAAGTCGCCCTTGGCCAAATCCGGCGTTTTAAAAGGAGATGTAATCCGTAAAGCCAATGGGGAAGTGGTCACTCACACAGCATCACTATTGCTGTTGCACGAAAAAGTGCTGTGGACGGGGCGCTTATCCATACAAGTGATGCGAAACCAGGTGCTGAAAGATTTAGTGATTGATTTGGAGTGAATTTGAGTATTTTACAGCTCCAAAACCAAATAGCCATGCGGACAATCTTCCTATTTTTCTTGCTGGCGATTTCCGTAAAATCGTCCGGACAAACCAAGCTGTTCAGCGTCAGTGGAAAAATCAAAGGGCTGGATTCAGAATACCTGTCCATGTACATTTATGACGAGTCCTTTCCCAAGGGGTCTCGAAACGATACCATTCCGGTGGCGAATGAGGCTTTTTCCTTTACCACTTCCATTCCCAAAACAGCGATGGTGGTCATTTATCCCAACGTGGAGCGCACCATAAAAAGGGTAGGACGAGGATATTATCCAGCAAAATCATCACAATTCATGTTCATTGCTTCGCCGGGATCAACAATTACCTTTTCGGGGGAGATCACCGACTTTGTCAACGCCTATCCAGCCGGAGATCCAACCAATGCTGACCTTGCGGCACTTAACCGTGCGGTTTATCCCCTGATGAACCAGGCGCTGAACATCCAGGTGAAAATTGCCAATAAACGGGTAACCGATACCCTGCTCATCAAAGCCATGCAAGACACGGCGGAGCAATGTGACCAAGCAGTAGTTGAACTCAAGAAAAAATTTCTGGCCACCAATCCGGGCTCCGTTGCCGCTGCCTGGCTGCTTTCCGACATGATGATCCGTTCACAAGTCAGCAACGACGAAGCGATTGAAGTATTTGGAAAAATGGACACTAAGCTCGCCGGAATCTCCTATTATCAGGAGGTGGCGGAAAGAATTGACGGCATCAAAAAAACCAGCATCGGCAGTCCGGTTCCCGAGATCAATTCCCTGAATACTTTCGATGGCAAACCTTTTGTCCTCTCGGCGTTGAAAGGCAAATACGTCGTCCTCGATTTTTGGGGTACCTGGTGCGGCCCCTGCATCGAAGGTATGCCCAAAATGAAAGAATACCTCCACAAGTACCCGGAAAAAATGGAGATCGTGGGAGTAGCACAAGAATCCGATAGCGGCGAACGTTGGAAAAAATTCATCGAAAACTCCGACTACAAATGGCACCACGTCTTGAGCCGAAAAAACGAAAATTATGTGCTGAAGTTCAACGTGGCCGGATTTCCGACCAAGATCATTGTCGACCCCAAAGGAGTCATCATTGCTCGCTATGTGGGCGAGGATGAGGAGATTTATCAGAAGCTGGATGAGTTGTTGAAGTAGTAGGATCGGAAATATTAGATTATTTAAACCCAACATCAGATGAAAAACTGTTTGCCTCTACTGTTTTCTTTACTTTTCGCCACTACCCTCTTCGCCCAAAAAGCCCCCCTCCGCCGCGCCGACAGCTTCTTCGGCCTGCATTTCGATTTTCACGCCAGCGTCAACGATTCATTGGTGGGCAAAACCCTCAGCGAAGGGATGATTGACAGCCTGTTGACCGCTGTTAAACCAGATTTTATCCAGGTTGACTCCAAAGGCCACCCGGGGGTGACGAGCTACCCAACCAAAGTAGCAGCCGGTACCCAGGTCAAAAGTTTTACGCAGGATCCACTCGCCTTGTTCCGCAAAGTCACCCAAAAACATGGCGTGGCCTTGTACGTACACTATTCCGGCGTATACGACGATGCCGCCCTCCTGAAACACCCCGAATGGGCGGCAATAGATGCCAACGGCAAACCCAGCACCCAAAAAACCTCGGTGCATGGCGCATACGTGGACGAATTGATGATTCCTCAATTGAAAGAAATTGCCGACTACGGCGTGGATGGCGTTTGGGTGGACGGCGATTGTTGGGCAACCGTACTCGATTATTCGCCCAAAGCCCTGGAAAAATTCCGGCAACAAACGGGAATTTTGACCATCCCCAAAAGCAAACAGGACGAGCACTATCTCGACCTGATGAATTTTGCCCGCCAATCGTTTAAAAACTACGTGGGGCATTATACCGATCAGTTGCACCAGTACAAACCCAGTTTTCAGGTGGCGTCCAACTGGGCGTTCTCCTCCTTTATGCCCGAACCCGTAGACCTCAACATCGATTTTATGTCGGGCGACCTCACGCCCATGAATGGGGTGAACTCTGCGCTTTTTGAAGCCAGAGTCTTGGCCGCTCAGTCGCGTACCTACAAAAAGCCCTGGGATTTGATGTCCTGGAGCTTCAATACCGCCTGGAACACCAGCAATCATGGCGCTAAAACTGCCCTCAACCTGAGCCAGGAAATTGCCGAAGTGATCGCCATGGGCGGTAGCTACCAATGTTATTTTACCCAAAATCGCGACGCATCCATTCGAACCCAGCAAGTAAAAACCATGGCCGAATTGGCCGAATTTGCCCGCGCCAGACAAGCCTATACACAAGGCGCAACGGCCATTCCCCAAATCGCGCTGTTGTATTCATTGGCGAGTTTCAAAAAATACAATTCCAGCATTTACAACAACTCTGCTGCCGAACCCGTAAAAGCCATTTTGACCGCTTTGATGGATGGGCAAAACGCGGTAGAGGTGTTGTCCGAACACCACCTGAAAGGCAGGCTCGACCAATATCCGCTGGTCATCATTCCAGAATGGATTTACCTGGAGCCGGACTTTTTGCAAGAACTAAAAACCTATGCCCAAAATGGCGGAAAGCTGCTGGTCATCGGCGCAGAAGCAGTGAAAAATTTCAGCGCTGAATTGGGCATTGAGTTGAATGGCACACCTCAGAAACAACTCTGCTGGGTGGCCAGCAACGGCGACCTGGGGCTGGTGAATGATTTGCTGCAAAAAGTAAGCCTCACAGCTGGAACCCCCGCATTGGGCAACTATTATGTGAACCAAGACGCCCGCTATCCCAGCGGCGTTGCTGCTTCAATGGCGGATCTTGGCAAAGGGAAAATCGCCGGGGTGTACTTCAATTTTGGCCAGAGTTACCGCAGTTTCCAATCGCCCCAACTGCGCGATTTTTTGCAAGGCATCGTCAAAAAAATGTTCTCCAATCCCATCGTCGAAGTACAAGGTTCAAAATTGGTGCACGTCACCGTCAATGATCTAAAAGGAAAACTGGCCATCAACTTGATCAACGCCGGGGGCAACCACAACAGTGATAAAGTATACACGTACGATGAGTTGCCGCCACTAAGCGATTTAACTCTCAAAATCAGGCTGCCCAAGAAGCCCCTGAAAATTGTTCAACAGCCAGAGCATAAACCTTTACCTTTCATGTATGCCAATGGAGTAGCCACGCTGAAAGTTCCTAAGTTAGGGGTTCATTCGATTGTGGTGGTGGAATGATTTCTTTCAGCAAAACCTTTAGACCAAAACGAATCAACATGCGGGCAATCATTTTATTTCTTTTATTGACTCAACTCCATCATTCTTTTGCCCAATCCGATACCCTCGCCAACGCGCAGGAACTCAGTCCCCGTGGCGGGCTCCCCAATTTTTTTGCCAAAATCCAAAAGGGCAAAACCGTAAAAGTCGCCTACCTGGGTGGCAGCATTACCCGTGCCGACCACGGCTGGCGGGAGCAGAGTTTTCAGTGGTTAAAAAAGGAATTTCCCCAGGCGCAGTTGAGCGAAATCATGGCGGCCATTGGAGGTACGGGCTCTGATTTTGGGGCTTACCGCTTACAACCGCACGTATTGCAGCACCAGCCCGATCTGGTGTTTGTAGAGTTTGCCGTCAACGACAATGGCAAATCAGCCCCCGAAGTAAAAGCGGCGATGGAAGGCATTGTGCGCCAGATCTGGCGAAAAAACCGCCGCACCGACATTTGCTTCGTCTACACGTTTTCCAGGCCGCAGTTGGAGTTTTATCAGCGGGGCAAGTTTCCGGTTTCAGCTTCCGCGATGGAAGCGGTGGCCGATTATTACCAAATTCCCTCTATCGCGATGGCCTTGCCCGCCGTCCAATTGATTACGGAAGGGAAAATGTTGTTGCAAGCCAAAGTCAGTGAAAACCCTGGGCAATTGGTTTTTTCGGAAGATGGCGTTCACCCCCTGGTGGAAACCGGACATAAAATTTATGCAGAAGCCATCCAACGCCAATTCAAGGTTTTACAAAGTATCGGCAATCCGGGTGCTCATGCGTTAACAACTGCACTTTTGCCCCAAAACCTGGAAAAGGCCCGCATGTTGGCGCTGGATCAGGTGAAAAAAAGTGCAGGCTGGCGTCTGACCGATTCTGTGGTGTTGCGCAAACCCTTTGCCGATCTGATGCCCCCGGTGTATTCCACAGCAGATACCGCCCAGTTTTTAACCCTACGTTTCAAAGGCAGCAGCCTGGGTTGGCTGGATGTGATGGGCCCCAGCAGTGGCCAAATTGTGGTTTGGATCGACGATGACGCGCCGCGTTACCTCAACCGTTTTGACGAATACTGTACCTACTACCGCATGAGTTACAGCCTGATCAATGGTTTGTCTGAGGGCAAACACCGGGCGATCATCAAGGTTTCTCCGAATGAGCTCGACAAAGCCGCCATTTTGCAAAAGCGCAACAACAAAATCAACAATCCTCAACTTTATGCCGGGCGGGCATTTTACTGGGGCTTTTTGGTAAAATGAAATAGGCAGAACTCCATCAGGGAAAAACTTGTGCTGTATCGTCTATGCTTAACAATGAGGATTTCCATTGTAACTTACCCACATCAACCATCAAACAAACAAAAAATGCAAGCAAGACTAAAATCGATAAGTATTGGCGTCCTGGTATTGTGCTGTGTGCAAGTTTTTGCGCAGGCAAAATTCGGGAAAGTCCTCAAAGACATGCCCGGCGTAGTTTCCTACACCTACCGCAACGAATTTGCCAAAGATGTGCCCAAAACCCTGGACAACATCAAAGCACTGGGCCTTACCAATATCGAATTTTCCAATTTATTTGGCAAAACCGCCTCGGAATTGCGTACCCTATTAGATGCGCGCGGCATGATTTGTACCAGTTACGGGGTGAGTTACGATGCTTTGCTGAACAAAATTGACCAGGTGGCGGAAGAAGCGAAAATACTCGGCGCAGAATTTGTACGCGTGGCCTGGATTCCCCACACGGGGCCAATGGATCTGGCACTGGCGCAAAAAACCGTGGCTGATTTCAACCGTTTTGGCCAAAAACTCAAAGAAAAAGGCCTGACCTTCTGCTACCACAATCACGGCTTTGAGTTTCTGCCTTACGGCAAAGGCACCTATTTCGATTACATCGTGCAAAACACCAATCCCGACTACGTTTCTTTTGAAATGGACATCCTGTGGGTGTTCCATCCTGGACAGGATCCAGCTGCGCTGCTCAAAAAATACCCCAAGCGCTTCCGTTTGATGCACGTCAAAGACCTCAAGAAAGGGGTAGTTGGAGATTTTAGTGGTGGCACCCCCACGGAAAATGACGTTACCCTAGGCACGGGACAACTTAATTTGCCAAAAATCCTGAAAGCAGCGCGCAAAACCAGCATCAAGTATTTCTACATCGAGGATGAGAATCCGAAGGCGAGTGAGCAGGTGCCTTTGAGTTTGGCGTATTTGAAGGGATTAAGTAGAAAGATTGCATGCGGGAGTTCCTCCTCCCAAATTTTGTGAGCCAAATCCACAAAAATGTATTTTGTGGCGCAGAATGCATCATTCACCTACATCAAACCAGCCAAAATGCAAGTTTTGCCCAAATTATTCTTTCCTATAATCATTTTTTGCAGCCTTATTTTAGCCCTCAGCAGCTGCACCACGGGCAAAAAAAATACCAGTTCGCTGTCAAAAAGTGCCCTTTCGGCCTACTCCACCGACACCAAAGTGCACGCCAAAGGACAGCAATTGTTCCAGGCCTACTGTTCGCCTTGCCATAATTTTTTACAAAAAGGAATAGACCCGGGTTTGGGAGAGGTCACCTCGTTGGTAAATCCGGTTTGGTTGAAAAAATTCATCCGCAATGCCCCCGAGTTGATTGAACAAGGATATACGGGCAGTCCAGCTTTTTGAGGAGTACAAGCAATTGATGCCCCCCTTTACCAACCTGAAAGATGCTGACCTTGAAGCCATCATGGCCTATATCCATACCCAACAGCAAGCTCCGCAGCAGGAACAGGTCAGTGATTTAGGTACGGCGCTCAGCGACCCTGTACCGACCAAAATTGCCAAAAGTGGCCTTCAACTGCACATTGAACACGTCATGACCGCGCCCGTCACGGCTGACAAAGCCCCGATCGCCCGCATCAACAAAATGCAGGTGTTGCCGGGCACACCCGACCGTTTGTTCATCCAGGATTTGCGCGGCATTTTGTACGAATTGAAGGACAAGCAATGGCTGGTAGCGATGGATATGGCCAAGGAACGCCCACATTTCATCCACGCGCCCGGCATGGGTACGGGCTTGGGCAGCTATGCCTTTCATCCCGATTTTTACCAGAATGGCCTGTTTTACACCACCCATACCGAACCGGCCAAAACCGCAGTGGCCGATTTCAGTTATGCCGATTCAATCAAAGTAGCCATGCAGTGGGTGCTCACCGAGTGGAAACTGAAGGACCCCAAGGCGCTGCCTTTTGTTGGAAATGGCCGGGAGTTGCTGCGCATCAATATGGTGACGGGTATCCACGGCGTACAAGAGATCACCTTTAATCCATTGGCCAAACGTGGTGATCCGGAGTATGGCCTGCTGTACATTGGTGTAGGCGACGGTGGCGCTTCGGAAAACCGCTATCATTTTATCTGCAACGACAAAAGCCGCGTTTGGGGCTCTGTACTGCGGATTGATCCACAGGGCAAGAACAGCAAAAATGGCCGCTACGGCATTCCGCGTGACAACCCTTACGCCAAACTTAGCGATGAGGAAGCTTGCCGGGAGATTTTTTGTCGCGGCTTTCGCAACCCCAACCGCTACCTCTGGACACCCGATGGCAGGCTCTTGATCACCGATATCGGCCACGCCAACATCGAAGAGTTAAACCTGGGCGTGGCGGGTGGCGATTACGGCTGGCCGGAGCGCGAGGGTACTTTTGTGATCAATCACCGGGGCAAAATGGACAAAGTGTACGCCCTGCCCGCCTCAGATAGCAAACTGAATTACACCTATCCGGTGGCACAATATGACCACGACGAAGGCAAAGCCATCATCAGTGGTTTTGTATACACGGGTACTGCATTCCCGCAGCTCCGCGGCAAGTACGTTTGTGGCGACATCAACAATGGGCGGCTCTTTTGTGTCGAAACTGCTCAATTGAAGCAAGGGCAACAAGCGCCGTTTCAGGAGTTGGAACTAAAAATGGGCAGCGAGCTGGTCAAAATTACGGAATTGACCAAAGGGATCAAACCCGATTTTCGCCTGGGAATGGGGCTAAATGGGGAGCTGTTTTTGTTCACCAAGTCCGACGGAAAGGTCTACAAGGTTGTAGATTGCCAGTCCAATCCTTAATTATTCAGCATCCCAATTAGGGGTTTTTCCATTTTAACAGTCTTTAATACACGAAAACGCGATTACAAATCAAATCAACACATGAGTAACCCAAACCCGTTCAGCGCCAAAAGCTCGCTTCAACACCTGTTCAGCATACCCGTCATTGTCGCCGCATTGGGCTATTTTGTTGACATCTATGATTTATTGCTCTTTAGCATTGTGCGCATTCCGAGTTTACAGTCCTTGGGATTGTCCGAACAAGAAGTATCTTCAGTAGGCGCCAGCATCCTCAATTGGCAAATGATGGGCTTACTGATCGGAGGGATTTTATGGGTGTATTGGGGAGAAAAAAAGGTCGACTTTCGGTACTTTTTGGATCCATCCTAACTTATTCTTTGGCGAACATCGCCTGTGGTTTTGTACAAGACCCCACGACCTACAAAATCTTACGCTTCATTGCTGGGATTGGCCTGGCCGGAGAGTTGGGCGCGGGCATCACCCTGGTGTCTGAAATTTTGCCCAAACATTTGCGGGCCATCGGTACGTCGCTGGTTGCGGGGATAGGCTTATTAGGGGCAGTAGTGGCTTACTTTAGTGTAGAATGGTTCGACTGGCGCACGGCTTATTTCATCGGTGGTGGCATGGGTATTGCGCTGTTGCTGTTGCGCATTGGCGTGTTTGAGTCCGGCGTTTTTATGCACATCAAGGCGCAGAAACACTTGCAACGCGGGAATTTCTTCTCGTTATTCACCAATCGAGACCGACTGATTCGGTATTTGAAATGCATCGGGATGGGTTTGCCTACCTGGTTTGTCATCGGGATTCTGGCCACGTTTAGCAATGAGTTTGGCCTGGCCATGAACATTCCCGAACCGATCAAACCCGGGCTATCGATCATGTGGTGCTACATCGGACTATCCGTGGGCGACCTCAGCAGTGGTTTTTTGAGCCATTGGCTCCATTCCCGCAAGAAGGCGGTGCTGGGCTTGATGCTTTTTACGCTGGTTTGTACGCTCATCTATTTGTTTGGGGGCATCAATACCGCCTCTAACTTTTATGGAATAATCCTGTTTTTGGGTTTTGGCATCGGGTATTGGGCGATGTTTGTGACCATCGGAGCCGAACAGTTTGGCACCAACCTACGTGCTACCGCCGCCACCACGATACCGAATATGGTGCGGGGCACCGTTGTGCTCATGACCACCCTATTTGGCTATTTTCAAACAGTCGTTTAGTGATTGAATCCGGGGCTTTCGTAGGGTTGTTGTGCTTTGCGATTGGCCTGTTTTCGATCTTGACCATTTCTGAAACGCACAATCGAGACCTGGATTTTTTGGAAGAGTAGGGTAATGAAAGCGTTGAATTATTGTTATTAATAACTCACAGTACGCATTTTTCACCGCAGAGTAACGGAGTGCACGCGGAGTTCCGCGAGTTTTTAACACAAGGGTTTGCCACTGCGGTGGCTGGAGTTCAACTATAGGAAGATCTTGTTTGTAGGCTCAAGTCAAAAATAATGGGACTTCAAAGGGTAACGAACCAACTTTCAACCATACGACCTCCGTAG
>NZ_JADKCX010000077.1 GCF_016718685.1 Haliscomenobacter sp.
TCATCTTTAACCGTTCACAATACGAGGACGTCATCATTCAAAGGGTACACAAATGGATCGATGAGGAACGGGTCAAAAAACGCATCGCTTCCATCAACACGTTTGAAGAATTATTGGCTTACGACAACAACACCATCATCTTCAAATTCATGCTCCACATTTCCAAAGAACAACAGGAAGTGGAGCTGAACCAACGTTTGAATGAAAAGGAAAAATTTTGGAAACACAATGCCAACGATTGGAAAGAACGGGAACATTGGGCCGAATACATGCGTTGTTACGAAGACGTGTTGAACCAGAGCAGCATTCCCTGGACGATTGTGCCCGTGGATCAGCGCTGGTACCGCGACTACGTCATTTCAAAAACGATGGTAGAAAAACTGGAGACTCTGGATCTGGCTTATCCACCACTACAAAAGTAAACTATGGATAAAATTCGTGTTGATAAATGGCTTTGGACCGTGCGCATGTTCAAATCACGCACCATGGCCTCAGATGCCGTCAAAGGTGGACGGGTAAAAATCAATGGGGCAGCCATTAAAGCATCTTACAACATTGGACGGGGCGAAGTGATTGAGTTGAAAAAAAATGGCTTCTACTTTCAATTCAAAGTGATCGAGCTCCTCAAAAACCGCGTAGCCGCCCCCATCGCCATCACCTGTTACGAAAACCTGACGCCCCCGGAAGAACTCAACAAATACAACGAATGGTTTGTGGGCAAAGGGGGCATCGAGTTCCGCGAGCGCGGCGCTGGCCGCCCCACTAAAAAAGACCGCCGGGAAATCGATGGCTTTAAGGACGATTGGTTTGATGTAGAGTTCGACGATGAAAGCTAGAAGTGAAAAGCGAAAAGTGATGGGAAAAGAAGGTAAATGGTCAAAGAAAACAAACCAACAAAAAGGCAGCTGATGCGATGTTTCATGAGTAAATAGCGTTAATTTTATGCCCGATTGGCAAATAGGAAGCTAAGTATGCGTCTTGCTAATGTGGTAAAATGTACTTAAAAAACAAAAAATCAACACTTTATGCTTAGTAAGCTTGAGATAGTGCGCAAATACTGGGATTTATTTGACCAGGCAGACTTCAAGGCTGCCACAAAACTCATGCACGATCATGCCGTAGTTTGGGAACCCAATACCCGCGAAGTTTTTCGTTCCAGAAGCGCTTTTCTGCGCATGCACGAAGCCAATCCGCAACCCTGGCGCATCGAAGAAATAGACATGCTGTCTGAGATGAAAGAAGGAATCATCGTCACCGTAGTGAAAGCCTATTCCGAAAAAACACCGGAAAGTTATTTCATTACCTCCTTTTTCACGTTTGCTGGTGAAAAAATCATCGAAATTATGGAATACTGGAGTTTGAATGCTGAAGCACCCGCCTGGCGAAACAGCCAGGGTTTTTCAGAAACCTATTGAATCGATAGCCCAACCGTTTTGTTTTACATATACCCTATTTACTTATACACAAAAATTACTGGCATGAAAAAAATCGTCATTTTTTTGATGGTTTTACCAGCATTGTATTTATTTGCCTGTAAACCCCAACGCCAGTCCAATTCAAGTGCCCAAAATTCCCGTGATAAAAATACTTCCACCCAACTCCTCGAACTGGAAAAAGCCCGGTTGGCGGCATTGTCTCAGCTGGATTCCAATCAGTTAAAAGAAATGGTAAGTGCTGATTTTGAACTTACTACAAGTTTCGGTGAATTGATAAATCTGCAACGCTTATTGCAAAATTACCGCCTCAGGTACTTGGCTGGCAACCAGGAAAAACACTATACCAAAGCAACAATTGTAAATATTTACAATGATGGAAAAACCGCAATCCTGAGGGGTATTTATATTGTTGAACGGGTTGAAAAAGGAGGAATTATTGTGCTTACTACGCGGTACACCGATGTATACATCAAAGATGCTCAAAAATTTTTACTAGCTTCATCACACCATTCACGAATAAAAAATAATTAACGTATAATTACTGTTTGAATCACAAAACCACTATAAAACATGGCGGTCTCACTATTGAAAAATTATTTTTTTTTACGTGAAATAAAATTACCTTTGTGAAAAAAATTTAAGAAATGGCAAAATTGGATTTATCTGTTGTAGATATCAGATCTTTGATCGATACGTATACATCAGATCTTCGTCAACTTCAGTTCAAATCAGCTTCAATTAAAGCGAACATTGAAGCCTTGGAAGAAATGCTGGGAAAAGGGACTCCAGCTCCTGCAAAAGAAGAAAAAAAAGAAAGCAAAGCAGGTCGCCCACCCAAAAAACAAAAACAAATACTTGAATCCCCGGTAGATGTTAAAGAAGTAAAAGAAACTAAACCTGAAAAAGCGACTAAAACGCCCAAAGTAGAAAAAACCGCCAAAAAAGGTCCTGGCCGCCCCCGCCTCATTCCGCTCGACCAAATCAAAGTTGAAAAACCCAAGAAAGAAAAGCCGGTGAAAGCCACCAAAGCAGAAAAACCTGCGAAAGTGAGCAAAAAAGCTCCTGCTGAAGGCGCCGTAAAACGTGGCCGCATTCCTGGGTTCAACCGTTGGGAAGAAGGAATCATTGACATGCTGAGATCGTCCAATCGTCCGCTCAAGAACGAAGAGTTGATGGAAGCCATGACCATGATTGCCAAACGCGATAACGTCCAGGAAGGCCCCGCACAATTGAAAGTGCGCCTCAACCAGGCATTGGTCAAATTGGGCAATAAACTTGGGATGTTGAAAAAGAGCCCTTCCGGTGGAAAAGGCTTCTTGTACAGCTTGAAGTAAGAGGGTTCAGGGTTCGGGCACCTCGACTCCGCTCGGCGACCGATTGCCGAACCCACGAACTCCCGAACCTTCGAACCCGTACCTCCCTCAGTTTCTGACCTCGATAAGTTTATCCCCTCCCCTCACTATTTCTCCAATTGGTGCCAAAGTCAAGCCAAGTTCGCTGGCGAAACTTTGGAAGGTGTTTTCCTGACTGGCCTCAATGGCAACCAGTAGGCCTCCTGAGGTTTGTGGATCACACAAAATATTGCGCTGTACGTCGGTAAGCGGGGCTATTTTATGCCCGTAACTATCGAAATTCCGATTGGTACCACCGGGCACACAACGGTGGTAAAGGTAATACTCAATGGCCTCAGCATCCAGGAGCGGAATTTTATCCAATTCAATGATGGCACTCGTCCCCGAAGCCTCACACATCTCGATGAGGTGCCCCATCAAGCCAAATCCCGTCACATCGGTCATCGCTTCTACATAAGGCAAAGTGGCAAATGCCGCACCAACTTTGTTGAGTATCAACATGGAATTGCGGGCCAGGTTGGCGTGTTCTTCGCGCAACAAACCCTTTTTTTGTGCGGTTGTCAAAATCCCTACACCCAGGGGCTTGGTCAAAAATAATTTGCTGCCGATCGAAGCACCGCCATTTCTTTTGAGGTGTTGCAATTTGACCCTTCCGGTCACCGCCAACCCAAAAATGGGTTCCGGGCTGTCGATGCTGTGCCCACCAGCCAGGGGAATCCCTGCTTCCAGGCAGGCTTTGCGGCTCCCTTCGATCACCTGATTGGCCACTTCTGGCGGCAGGGTATTGATCGGCCAACCCAGGATGGCAATGGCCAGCAAAGGGGTGCCCCCCATGGCGTACACATCGCTGATGGCATTCACCGAGGCGATTTGGCCAAAGTCCATGGCATCATCCACAATGGGCATAAAAAAGTCGGTAGTGGAAATGATCGCCGTACCATCGCCCAGGTCCATCACGGCCGCGTCGTCGCGTTCGTCATTGCCCACCAATAAGTTGGAAAAATGAATTTTCTCGCTGGCTTGAACGAGGATATTGTCCAGTACGCTGGGTGAAATTTTACAGCCGCATCCAGCACCGTGGCTGTATTGGGTGAGTTTATAGTTGTTGTGCATCGGCAAATTGTATCAGTTGTTGTGCGCGTTCGTGCAGTGATTCATTCGCATCGGGAAACGTCCAAACGGGATGAAAGTTGCATTTTTGGTTGGCGTGCAGGTAGGATTTGTCGTAGTAACGCAGGGCAATTTCGGCGGCTGTGGCAAAATCGTCTGCTTGCAGCGCAGCCAGAGCGTTTTTGAGGTTGAGACCACCCAGACGGCGCTCAATGGTTAAAAAAGCGGCACGCAGCGCGTCTTTGTCAAAGCTGGCATAAGTGGCCACCAAAAAGGCGACGCGTTGCTCGAAAGGAATTTCTAGATCCAGCAGTGGGCTTTGGCGAAATTGATCCCAAAAGCCCTGCGGCATAAACACCCGCCCGATGCCCCGGCTTTCATTTTCAACCCAAACCCGCCGTTGAGGGTCAATTTGTGAAAAAACCGCATAAAGGTTGTTCTCAAATTGCTCTACACTCGGCTGCGGGGCTTCACCCAAATCACCAAAAGCCGAGCCTTTGTGCTGGGCCAATTGCTCCAGATCGATGACCTGTTCGCCCAGGGCCGCCAATTCGTGTAGGGTTTTGGTTTTTGCACTTCCCGTGGGTCCACCCAGTACAACCATACGCAGCCTGTGGCTTACAAATTCCTGATGGATGAACTGGCGATAGGCTTTGTAACCGCCTTGCAAAGTCACCACATCCATCCCTGAAAAACTTAACAACCAGGACAAACTGCCGCTGCGTTGTCCTCCCCGCCAGCAATGTACCACGACCTTGCCCCTGGGGGCGAGGAGGCGGGCTTGTTTGACGTAGTCGGGCATCCGTGCTCCGGCGTACTCTAGCCCCTTCATAAAAGCCTTATCCGGGCTTTGTTGTTTGTACATGGTGCCTACCACTACCCTTTCCTCATCCGAAAACAAAGGAAGATTGTACGCTCCAGGGATGTGCCCGAGGGCGAATTCTGCCGGAGTACGCACATCGAGTAAAACGCGGTTGATTAAGGCGCTGGATAAGGAGTCAGGAGTAATTTTATGCATCTGTACGTTGCCTTTTTTCAAATGACGAGTGATTCGAATGACGAATGGGTCGGCAATGACGGGAATTTTATGGAATACAAAATAGGTTGATTTCACTCACCTCAAGACAATTCAACAATTCTTGCTCGGCGGAGCACCAAATTCGTCACTTGTCATTCGAAAAATTCGTCATCATTCTTTTCAAATCCATTCTTTTCCCTTTTCTTTCAACCAGGCCAGGGTTTGTGCTTCGGGAGAGCCTTCCTCGGGCTGGTGATTGTACACCCAATTGGCCGTAGGCGGCAAACTCATCAGGATGGACTCGGTGCGGCCATCGGTATCCAAACCGAATTTGGTGCCTTTGTCCCATACCAGATTGAACTCCACATACCGGCCCCGGCGCAGGTATTGCCAGTTTTTTTCCCGTTCGGTAAAAGGATCGTTTTTGTGGCGATGTAAAATTGGGATATACGTGGGGCAAAAAGTTTCACCAACGGCCCGCACAAAGGCAAACAACTGTTCTTTACTTTGACCCGACTGTTCATTGAGCCGATCAAAAAAAATGCCTCCGATCCCCCTGGTTTCACCCCGGTGTTTGATGTAAAAATAATCATCGGCCCAAACTTTGTACTTGGGGTAATAATCGGGATGGTGCAGATCGCAGGTCGTTTTTAAGGCCTGGTGAAAAAAAGCAGCGTCTTCCGGGAAAATGTAGTGTGGCGTGAGGTCGATGCCGCCGCCGAACCACCAATGTCCACCTTCTGTTTCAAAATAGCGGACATTCATGTGGATGATGGGGGCAAAAGGATTGCTGGAATGTAGGACGATGGAAACCCCCGTGGCAAAAAAATTACTCGATTGCAATTGTAAGGCCTGCGCGATTTTAGGCGACAATTCACCATGCACCGCCGAAAAATTCACCCCGCCTTTTTCGATGTGCTGGCCCATGATCACGCGGCTGCGGCCGCCGCCGCCCCCTTCACGCTCCCATGTGTCTTCCTGAAAGCGCCCTACCCCATCTGCGGTTTCCAGTTGCTGACAGATGTCATCCTGTAAATCCTGGAAATAAGCGGTAATGGACGCTCGATCCACCCTCGGCGCAGCAAAAGTTTTCATTTATTTTTCCTTTTTTTATAAGTCTTGTTGCAAAGTAAAGTCATAATTGCTATTTTTTCTGTTTGTTGATTGAATAAAACCAAATACAGATGCAAGCTCTAGCTGATACCGAACTGATCATCACCCCTGCGGGCAAAATTTACCACCTGGATCTACATCCCGATGAATTGGCGGATACCGTCATCACCGTGGGTGACCCCGCGCGGGTAGGGGCCATCTCCAAACATTTTGACCGCATTGAATCCCGCTCCGCCCACCGCGAATTTGTGACGCATACCGGATACCTGGGCCAAAAACGCCTCAGCGTACTCTCCACGGGCATCGGCCCCGACAACATCGACATCTGCCTCAACGAACTGGATGCGCTGGCCAACATCGACTTCCATACCCGAACACCCAAGCCACACCCGCGCCAACTCAACATCATCCGCCTGGGCACCTCCGGCTCCTTGCAGCACGACATTAAGCCTGGCTCTTTGATCATTTCTCGCTATGGCCTTGGACTGGACAACCTCCTGCATTTTTACCAATACCAACCCAACCTCGCCGAGGCGGAGCTGATGGACGCGGTACTGGAAATGGAAAAATACGTGGAAAAATTCCCGGTCAGGCCCTATGTCTGTGAGGGCAGCGGAGCATTGGCCGACCAGCTGAGTGCAGGTGGCATCGAACAGGGCATCACCATCACTTGCCCAGGCTTTTACGCCCCCCAGGCACGCAGCCTGCGCACCCCCGCACGCATGAGCATCCAAACCCTCGACGCCTGGAGCAAACTGAGCTACCAAGGCGTGCGTTTGACCAATTTTGAGATGGAAACTTCGGCTATTTTTGGCTTATCCCGCTTGTTGGGTCACCGCGCGGTATCTTGCAATGTCATCCTGGGCAATCGCCTGAACGGCGATTTTACCGATGACCCGGCGGGGATCGTGGAACGGATGATTGCGGTGATGTTGCCGCGGATTGTGGGGCTGGATTGAGGCGCATAGTCAGCCCTGCAACCCGCAGTAAGGTCAAAACTGAGCCCGATCAGAATGCAACTTTATTTTATTTCTGTCCCTTGTTTCTTTTTCGTAGTGTATCCGCTGTTCAACTTATCAATAATCATGTTCATGTTTTTATTTTCAAGTACTCGTCGATCCATCATAGCTACGGCAGTATCCGAGAGGGCCCAATTCATCGGGAAAGCATCCTCTTTGGTGCGATACAAATTCAGTTTACGGTAGATGCCATTTATCTGGCTGAGGTGAATGCTTAAACGGTGGTCATTGAAATTGGTTTGTGCGCCATAAGATCCCATCAACGTGATCAGCGGCGCAGCTAAATCGTTGCTCAAAGGATGCACTTTTTTATATCTCTTTTCTTTAAGAGGGTTGTTTTGTAAGTGAATCACGTGAAAAGAGAGTTTGTTTAAAGCTTTGCTCAAAAAGGAAGTGTCCTTTTGTTCATTCAGCACCATCCTGAGTTTTTCAATGCCAAACATCAATTGAAGAATCGGACCTGCACCTGAATTGTCAAAATAGCCTCCATCAACATAATACCTTGCAGACAAGTGGCCAGCAGGGCTAAAATAAGGAAAACGAGCCCCTAAAACCATTGCAGTACTGACATTGATGCTCTTGCGGTATTCCATTAAGTCCAATACATCCAGGCGAGGATAAAAAATACTATCCTTGATGTTGATGATGATACCTGGACGTCCGTCTTGCATGCAAGTTGTATTGATGCACAGAATAGGCTTTATCCAATTGGTATTTTTTTCGTGTGGAAGAAATTGTTTGATGTCACTGGCCATGATATCGCTGAGTTTCCTCATTCCTGGCAAATTTATGTTTTCAGGGTTTTCCATGCTTTTTTCCAAAGCAGCTGCTCGATCTCCCCACTGACCTAGGTTGATTAATTCAGGGCCCATCAATCGCGCCAGAGGGAAAGTCAGAAAATCACTACTCAAATATTGCTTGCAGAGGGAATCGGTAAACAAACCGGGTTTTTCATGCTGGGCTTTAAGTGCAGCAAGAAAAGTTACGTTGCCTACACTCCCCCCAGAAGCGCCAGCGAGCGCAAGCAGGTGTCGACTAAAATAAGATCGGCCATCGGGATCGGTTGTATCGATTAACGTCTTTTGATGCAATCGACTCAGTGCATTTGCGGCCCAGTAGCCACTGCGTGAAGCACCTCCATCTGCCAGGACGAAAATGACCGGGAAACTGTCTACGGCGGGATCCAATAGGATGGATTTGCGCTCGGGAACGTTTAGCCACAAATTGAGGTGCGTTTTTAGGTCGGGTCGTTGGGAGTAGGCGTTTTTTCGGTCAAATCAGTTACCCGCACCGGGTGGGGTTCACAAAACCTTCCCAATATAAGCATCGACGTGATGAAGAAAAAATGCAAGTTGATCTTGCTGCGGACGGAGGCAAAAGCAATGACATTACCCAGCCCTAAGAGGATACCAAAAGCAAATAATACAAAGGCGAATGAACCCACTAAGCGACCAAAATATACATTACAAATGATGATTAAATAGATGCAGATGGCCAATAAAGTTATAAGATTGTACCCTAAAAAAATCGGGTATTCTGAATCCAGGAACGCAATGGGATTCTCTCCTTTTCTAATTGAAGCACCAATTTTATTCCGGTATATATATTGTAAAAATCCTCCGCCAAATTTTGGATATTTTTCCATTTGTAAGGCAAGTAGGTAATCATCTTTGATGCACTGAGGTGCTTTTGGCGCTGATTTACCAGCTGGCTGAGTCTTGGGGTTCCGAAAAGAAACCCAACACAAAGCCCCGATTTGGATCAATAAAAGACTCATTAAAGGCCACAAGGATTGCGCTTTCCAAACGAAAAGAAGCATCAACAAACCTATAACCATTAAGGAAATATATAACTTGTATCTACCTGAATTATTGAGAAATGGAAGAATTTTTTTGAATTTTCCATAAACTGCAATTGCGGAAACAAATGCAAAGATTGCCAGGCTGATTAACGTAAACAACCAGGATTGTAGAGCAGTACATTCTACTTTGCAATAGGCAATTCCCAGTAGGGTGAAATTGATATACCCAATAAAACGGGGGAATAGGGTAATGGTTTTTTCGGAATTTTCATGAAATTCGTTGTCATTGTAGGCTAATATTCGGGAGGTATACCAGGAAGTGAATGCCCAAAAAGAAAGGCCAATAACAATAGGGAGTTTTGCATAGCAGCTCAAAGTTAAACTCTGCTCCAATAGATCACGGCCTTGCGCAGTGAATGTAAAGGTTATCCCCCCTAAAATTACAAACAACAGGCCGGGAAAGAAAAACCAAATGGCACGGATAAAATAAGAAATTGAAACCAGAAGCCTGCTCAACCAAGGATACTGTTGTTCAAACTGGGTTTTGTTTTGATTTTCCATGTGCTGGGTTTTATTTACTTCGTGAACAATACATCTAAAGCCCTGACTAAAAGGTAACTACTCATACAAAGTTAAAGCTTTGTCAGAAGATTTGCAAGAAACACAAACAACAAGTTGAAACCATAATAAGCCCGGAGGGTGTTCATTTTGTTCCGGATTTTACTGTCCACTTTCACCGGAATTATGCAGAAGCCGGGGCGGGCCCGGGGGTCTTTTTGAATGGTGAAGCCGGCCTCGGGGCCCGTTGCCGTATAACCCGCTCACGTCCCGATCGAGCCGAGGCCGGGTCCCCGAAAATGGCAAAACGGAGTCGAGGTAAGTCGAGGCCCGCGCCCACATTGCCCAAAATGACTCCCATTCTTACATTCCAATGCAACTTTTCCAACTGCCACTATCAATTTTGGTACCACTCGGGCACAACTCAAAACCAACCACGGGTAGGGCCGGGGGGGGCCGGCGGGGGGCGTCGGCGGTGGGGGCCCGGGCCCCGCACTGATGGTCCCCCGGCTCGCTCGAGACCGGGCGGGGCTTCAAAATTTTTAAACCGGCCCACAGAAAAAAGACAAAACCCCCGCCCCCAAAAAAAAACCCCAAAAAACCCAAACCGCCCCCCCCACCAGCACAAAAGACCCGGCCCCCCAAAATTTCCCCTCACGGGCCAGCCGAGGTACCCTACCTCAAATAATACACATAAAACACCACCCCCAAACCCAGCACAATCACCCACTCCAAAGTACTTCCCAACGCCTTGTTCTTGACCCGCACATGGATAATCGCGATCAGGGAGAAGATCAAACCCAGCGCCAGGTAAAAGCGCAGTTTGGACGCATCGGCAATGGTGGGGCCGACCTCCAGGCCCATGCGGTAGAGGATATCCAGCACGATGGGGGCCAGCAGCACACTGACTATGGCGGTAAGGCCGCCAGCCAGCCACAAAATGAGTACAGGCATATCTTTGGCCAGCAGGTGCAAGGTGCGCACTGTGCTGCTCACAATCAGCCACAAGAGGAAGAGTTGAATGCCCGTGATGACTTTGGTCGCAAAATTGGTGTAGCCGCCAAATACCACGTAACTCAACAAATTGCCGATGGTGATCAAAATGCCATAAAAGATACCCGCCAGGGGTACAGCGCGTAGGATGGCGGCCCAGTAGTTGGTTTTGGCGGAGGATCGGTAGGTTTTTGGTTTGGCGCTCACAGTGATAAATTTTAAAAAACAAAGGAGCAGAATTTGCACTGCTCCCTGTATAAAATGGTATGTAGATAACTCTCTTATTAAAAGTTGAAAAGTTGAAGTGTTGAAAAGTTGAAAAGAAGTTGACCTTACAAACTTTGCTGAACTGTCATCAAAACCCTACCAGGTTCCCAAATATGGGTGAAGCAATAAGCACTTTATTTTGGCTATCTTACTTTTCAACCTTTCAACACTTCAACTTTTAAACTACTTATTCGCTTTCGCGTGATCCGCCAGGAACTGCTCCAGGCCGATGTCTGTCAGCGGGTGCTTCAACAAACCCAGGATTGCGGAAAGTGGGCAAGTGACCACATCGGCGCCAGCTTTGGCCGCATCCACAATGTGCTTGGAGTTGCGGATAGAAGCTGCCAGGATTTGCGTATCAAAGCCCTGGATGGCGTAGATTTCAGCAATCTCGCGGATCAGGGCCATGCCGTCCCAGTTGATGTCGTCTACCCGGCCTACGAATGGGGAGAGGTAGGTGGCACCTGCTTTGGCGGCAAGAATGGCTTGTCCAGAGGAAAAGACCAGGGTACAGTTCGTTGGAATGCTATGCTCCGTGAAATAATTGATGGCTTTGATGCCGTCTTTGATCATGGGGACTTTCACCACGATGTTGGGGGCGAGATCAGCCAGGCGCATGCCTTCTTCAATCATTCCGGCAAAATCGGTGGAAATGACTTCGGCGCTTACGTCGCCGTCGACAATTTCACAAATGGCACGGTAGTGATTGAGGATGTTGTCTGTTCCGGAAATGCCTTCTTTGGCCATCAAAGACGGGTTGGTGGTTACCCCGTCCAGGATTCCCAGGTCTTTGGCTTCTTTGATTTGATCCAGATTGGCAGTGTCGATAAAAAACTTCATTTTTTGTCTGTTTGGATTAGCAAGTAGACTTGTTGCGGCAAATTTACATATTTTTCCAAAAAAAAAGCTTGGGATTTTCACCCCAAGCCTCGCCATATGAATCATAATCACTTTAAACCGATGGGCCTGCGTGAGCAAGCCAACAGAAACATACAGAAACTCGCCGAAACGTATTCCGTACTTTTCATATCACAAATTTATATGTTGTGGATAGAGGAAACAATGACAAAAAACCAGAAATGTTTACCCCAATAAATGGGTATTTTTGTCATATAAATTACACTAATTTTTTGAATGCCAGTGCTTTAACGCGAACAAAATTATCCAATTTTAGTTAGATAATGTCCATATCCAATTGCCTTCACTATCAAAATAACCAATTTTATCGCCCTGTTCTACCCTAAAAACCCCTTGTCCGGCGTAACGGATGTATTCAAAATCGGCGCCGACGATGAGATCGCCCTGCAAATTGGACAATCCACTAAAGCCATCAATGCGCACTTTGGCGTAGCCATTTTCAAAACGTTCGATGCGGCTGTACTTGGGTGGAACCAGTTCCATACCCCGGCGATTGATCACGCCCCACTTGTTGTTGATCTGTACCACTGCTACACCGTGGTTAAAACTACCTGCCTTTTGGTAATACCCATTGTACATCCCCGCCTGTTCGGTGATGTAGTAAAAGCGGTATTGTTCGTCGCGCACCAGGCCTCGGCCCTCACTAAAATCGAGCAGGCGATTGATACTCGGTTCAATCAACAATTTGCCTTCTATGTCCAATAAACCAGCTTTGCGCAAACTGCCCTGAAACACCACGGCCCGGCCATCGGAGAAGCGTTGGCACTGCTTGAATACAAAGGGTGCCAGAACTGTACCTTCGCGGGTTAGATAGCCACAATTGCCATCTTTGTAAACGGCTGCCCGGCCTTCGGTAAAGGGCTCTGCCCGAGAGTACCCGCAGGGAATCACCAATTTACCTAAAGTATCCAGGTACCCAAAAGCAACCTTGTCTTTGACCACCGCCAAACCTTCGCTGAAGGGGTAGATTTCGGTAAAATTGGTACTGCCTATGGCGAGCCCCTGCAAATTGATCAAGCCCAGGCGGTTGTTTTCCTGGTTTTGCACCGCAACTGCCAGGCCATGCTGGTCAAATGCCCGGATGTCGAAGTATTTTGGGCGCAAAACCCAGCGGTTATTGTTGTCAATCAAGCCCCATTTTCCTTCCATTTTGACCCGGGCTACACCCCGATCAAAATCAAAAGCTTGCTCAAATTGGGGCAAAATGTCCATTTTGTTTTTGGGATTGATGAATCCGATGCCTTTTTCAGTTTCGACCCAGGCCAGATCGTTACAAAAATTGCCGGCCCGGCGGTATTGAAAATCGATGCTGACATTGCCCAATTTGTCAATAAAGCCCCAAAAACGGCCCAATTTTACAGCGGCCAATCCTTCATGAAAATCACTCACTTCGCGGAACCGGCAAGGGATAATTTCCGTCCCTTCATTGTTGACAAAGCCCCAAAGGCCGTCGCGCATCACGGCGAGGCGATTTTCGCGGAAAGATCCGATTTGGTCGTACAACGCATTGACGGCCAGTTGGCCCAGCGTATCAATCAACCCGTATTTGGGGCGTTGCACGTATAAGCGGATGATCTTGTTTTCGGTGTTTTCCAAAAAATGAATGTCGTCGTATTGGCAAGGAATAACCTGCTTGCCGTAGCGATTGACCACCCCCCATTTGGCTTCACATTGCACGATGCCCACTTCATTGACCACATCACGCGCGAAGGTAAATTGAGGCTTGATGCGGGTTTGTCCCGCCGTATCGATGTACCCCCAGGTACAGGATTCACAAGTTAAACTGGCATTATCGCGAAAGATTTGGTCGTATTGGGTAAAATCGGCCAGGGCTACCGGAGAAGACAGTGCCGAAAGGTAGTCCTGGAGTTTCCCCATATCCTGACCGGGTTTTAATGCACCCGATAGCCTACCCACCTGGCTCATGCGGGCCAGCCCGTCCTGAAAAGGGCCGATAAAGGAAAAATCCTGGGCATGGAATTGCCCCCGTCGACTCACCAGACCATAACGGCCCGACTGCAACCAGGCTCTGGCCCAAGTGCTGCCTTTCCTAAAATCGTCCAAAAAAAAATGAATGGCACTGATTTCGGTAACCAGCGCGCCCAGGTTGTTATCGACCAGTCCGTAGATGTACTCAAAGCGGTAAGTGGTGCGCTCAAACTCGTAGTCTTTGGAACTGGGCATCCCCACCAGGGTCAGGCCCAATTCGGGCTCCACCTTGATGCGGCGAAAGGTAGGCGGGATTTGTATGCTACCGTCTGAAATGTTGCGCAAACCCCAGCGATCGTCTTTGGCGGCATAAAACCACTCGTATTTTTCCAGGATGTACCCGGCTTCATCTTTTTCCAAAACCCGCGCAGGGCTATTGTTGTTAGAGCCAATGCGCACCTTAAAGTGGCGATCCAGGCTTTGGTCGGCCACCAACTCGCCACGGTCATTGAAGCGAAGGAGATCCAGGGATTCGGCTTGACCGGGGACTGTGTTCTTTTTGTAGGCTTTGGCCTGATTGCCTTCCAGTTGGATTTTGCGGTATTTTACAGCCGTGAGTTCTTTTCCTTCGCCGTTGATGAGCCCAAAATCCTGTCCGTATTTGACAATGCTGACCGGGCCTTTGGGCGGGGCAATGTAGCTGTATTTAAACGGTGTCAGCTCCTGATCACCTTCCTTCAACAAGGCCCATTGCCCTTTGAGGTTGACCCGAAAAACCGAGGGTGAATGCAGTAAAATTTCGTCGTAAAGTGGGGAAATGATCGCACGACCACACCAATCGATCAGTCCCAGACTTTTGTCTTTGCGGGTAATGATGTAGCGCGTGGTTAAGGGGTAGTAGTCATCGTAGGTTTTTCCGTCGGTCACGATCCCTTTACAAATGGAAGAGAACAAGAGATTTTGGGCACCCACCTGGAAGATGAAATAACTATCCGACAGCCTGCGCCAGGATTGAAAGCGATTGGGCGCCATTTGCCGGCCACGGTGATCGATGGCACCCCAGAGCTGGTTGCGTCGGAAAAAGAAGAGGCTGTCGTTGAGGATTTCAATCTGCTCGGTTGAGGGAGCCAGCAGTTCTTTGCCACTGCGTAGATAAAGCCCCAGACGGCCTTCATTCGAGGTTTGAATGTATTTTTCTTGCTTGAGTTCAACTTCGTCGTACTGCGCGGGCACGACAGAGCGCCCGAGACGATCCATGACACCCCATTTCTGGTTCGTGCGGTAAGCCAGGTATCCACCTTCCCAAACAAACAATCGATCATACCCTTTGGGCAAAATGATTTTGCCTTGCAGGTTCACCACCATCCATTGCCCTTGATCCATTACCGCAATCATCAGGGAATCCAATACCCGTAAATCTTCGTAGCGGGGAGCGATGATTTCCTGTCCTTGCCGATCGAGCATCCCGACTTTCCCCTCGCGCTGCATCACCGCATAGCCGTACAATTTAAAATCACCGATGGCTTCGTAGCGTGGCTGAATGACCAATTTCCCCTCCCCGTTGATGAGTCCCCACCGGTTGCTGATTTTAACTGGAAAAAGGTCTGGGCATGCAGCCAAACACCCCAAAGTCCTAAAAAAAGTACAAAGACTATGCGCATAATCGGTAATTCTGTCTTTCCGGGATAGGCCACGAAAAACGTATTATAAAAACGTAATTCTGTTCTAATAATTATAGGGATGCACTAATTATATTGCATTCCTTTTGCCAGAAGTGCTGCAAAATAATAAGTACCGCGTGATTCTTTGGTTAAAATTTGGAAATGTACTTTAGAAAGCGGGGAAGGGCAGGAAAGAATTATTTACAGGTTAGTGCAACAGCAAATAAATCATCTCCCGCAACAAATCCACCTCCGGCTTGCCCGTGCTGTTGTAATTCACCCCTTTGGATTTCAAATCGTATTCGCGCAACAGTGCAATGGCCCGTTCGGCGCGGGAGCGGTTGAAATAACGGGTAGCTTCTCGGTAATCCTTGAGAAAAAAGGCAGAGCGCAATTCAAGCGCCTCCAATTGTTCCTTTTCGGATGCTTGTAAGAAAAAATTAAGCAAGTACACCTTGCTGAAAAAGCCGTACAAAGAGGAAATAATGACCGTGATGGGGTTGCGTTTGGGATTGGCTGCAAAGTAATTGGCAATGCGGTTGGCTTTGAGCACATCGCGCTGTCCCAGGGCTTTTTGCAATTCAAACACGTTGTAATCCTTGCTGATGCCAATTTGTTCCTCGATGTGTTTGGTCGTGATTTCAGTTCCCCGGTGCCAGGTTGATGGCCATTTTATCCAATTCGTTGGCCACCCTGCTCAGGTCTGTTCCCAGGTATTCGGCAACCAGCGCTGAGGCTTCCGGGCGAATGCTCAGTTTTTTATCGCGCAGGTAATCCTGAATCCAGTTGGGAATCTGATTTTCATACAGGCGTTTGGACTCAAAAACCACGCCATTGGCCTGGATGGCTTTGCCAAATTTTGAATTGAGGTTGTACTTGCCGTTTTTGTGGCAAATCACCAGAATGGTACTGTCCAGGGGTTTTTCCACATAGGTTTGCAAATCCTTGAGGGTCTTCATGTCCTGCGCCTCTTTCAGGATCAACACCTGGTGCTGCGCCATCATGGGATAACGTCGAGCGGTGTCTACTATGGCGAGATGATCTACGTCTTTGCCATACACGATCGTTTGGTTAAAGGCTCTTTCTCCTTCGTTAAGAACCTCATTTTCAATGCAATCACTGATGACGTCAATAAAGTACGCCTCGTCGCCGTGTAAAAAATACAGCGGCTTGTATTGCTTTTGCTTGAGCGATTTGAGTATTTCTGGAAAAGTCATGGTGGCAAATTTATTGCAAAAAAATGAAGGCTTATTAAAGACTTTTCCACACATTGTTTAAATTCGAGCCACAACTACGATCGTAAAATGAAATTGTCCATTCTCCAAAACAGTCGTTATTTTCTTTTCAGCATCAGTTTACTGCTGTTGCTCCTGTTGTTGGCCAATTGGGTTGGCCTAAACCAGGAGTCGGTGCATTTCAATTCCCAGGTAAAACCCATTTTTAATAAAAAATGCATTTCCTGCCATGGAGGGGTAAAAAAGAACGGTGGTTTCAGTACGATGAACCGCGAGGAAATGTTGCGGCCCAATGAATCCGGAAAACCCGCGATAGTGCCCGGTAAGCCCGCTGAAAGTGAACTGATGCGCCGCATCACCGCCCACGATCCCGAAGAGCGAATGCCTTACGAGGCGAGCCCCCTTTCTTCCAAAGAAATTGGTATCCTGCGTCAATGGATCAAGGAGGGTGCAATCTGGGGAACGCATTGGGCTTATGTGCCCGTGCAGCCCGTAAAAGTGCCCGCCATCAATGGCTTTTTGGGGTTGTTTTCGGCCAAAGGAAGTTCCTGGGCCAACACCCCCATCGATAAATTCATCTATACCACCTTAAAAGAACAGCAACTCAGCCCTTCGCCCCGTGCCGACAAAGCAACCTTGTTGCGGCGGGTGAGCCTGGATTTGATCGGGATGCCTGCTCCTGATTCTATTGCCCGTGCTTATCTGCAAGACCAAAGCCCTCGTGCCTTCGAAAACCTGGTCGACGCCCTCCTGGCCTCCCCCCGTTTTGGCGAGCGCTGGGCTTCCATGTGGCTGGATTTGGCCCGCTATGCCGACACCAAGGGGTACGAACGTGACCCTGGCCGGCAAATCTGGCGCTACCGCGATTGGCTCATCCGGGCGCTCAATGCCGATATGCCCTACGATCAATTTTTGACCGAACAAATCGCCGGAGATTTGCTCCCGAATCCCAGTGACGAACAATACCTCGCTACCGCCTTCCACCGCAATACCAGCACCAACGACGAAGGGGGAACCGACAATGAAGAATTTCGGGTAGCGGCGGTGCTCGACCGGGTCAATACAACGTTTGAAGGGGTACTGGGCACCACTTTTGCCTGCACCCAATGCCATGGCCATCCTTACGAAGACATCAAACATGAAGAGTATTACCGCGTTTTGGCTTACTTCAACAATACCCGCGACGAAGACACCTACGAAGATTATCCGCTCTTGCGCCACTACCCTACTGCCGATAGTGTAAAACTGGACAGCCTCTGTACCTGGGTAGCAAAAGTGAGCACCCCCCAGCGCAGTATGGAGGTGTATACCTTTCTCAAAACCTTACAACCCTCGATCTATTCCATCGCGGGGGATCGTTTTGTCAATTGTGAATTGTACGATACGAAAACCCTGGTCATGCGCAAAGATGCCTCGGCTCGGTTCAAACAAGTGGACATCAGCGGCAAAACCAAACTGATTTGTCGGGTAAAAACTCATCTGGATGGGGGTCGTTGGGAGATTCACCAGGACAGTACCAATGGCCCACTGGTCACCGCAATTGATTTGCCCAACACCAAGCGGGATTGGAATCTCATTGAACTGGATGTCAAAGCTCCGCGAGGCATACACGACTTGTACTGGGTATACCAAAACCCGGGAATCAAAGAAATCACCCAGGGAGGAATCAGTTTTGACTGGTTTTATTTCACCGATGCTTTTCCTGCCGAAGACAATCCTGAAGCCAAAAAATATCAGGCCGATTTTTGGCATCTGCTCAATTCACGTCCCCAAACCACCCCAATTGCCCTTGAAAACCCGGCACATATGCAGCGGACTACAAATGTATTTGAACGGGGCAACTGGATCGTCAAAGGCAAAGTTGTACAAGCGGGAGTACCCAAATTATTGGGCAATGTGCCCCAAAATGCCCCCAACAACCGCCTGGGTTTTGTGCAGTGGCTGGTGGACAAAAAAAATCCACTCACTGCACGTACGATGGTGAACCGACTATGGGAGCAGGTATTCGGCATGGGGCTGGTAGAAACCCTGGAAGACCTCGGCTCGCAAGGCGCTATCCCCACTCACCCGGAGTTGCTGGATTATTTGGCCTGGCAATTCATGCATCAACAACAATGGAGCATCAAAGCTGCCCTGAAACAAATGTTGTGTACCAATACCTATCAGCAAAAAGCCGAAGCCAGTCCAGAATTGTACGAAAAAGATCCCTACAACCGCTACTATGCCCGCGGCCCCAGAGTGCGGCTCAGTGCCGAACAAGTACGCGATCAGGCCTTGGCCTTGAGTGGGCTAATGAGTACTAAAATGTACGGCCCAGGGGTCATGCCTTTCCAACCCGAAGGCATTTGGGCCAGCCCTTACGGCAACGAAAAATGGGTATTGAGCGAAGGGGAAGACCGTTATCGCCGCGCCGTGTACACCTACCACAAACGCACCAGCCCCTACCCTTCTATGCTGACTTTTGATGGCACTACCCGCGACGTTTGTACGGCCCGGCGCATCCGCACCAATACCCCCTTGCAAGCGTTGGTTACCCTGAATGATCCCGTGTACATCGATGCCGCTCGGGCACTGGCCAAACGGATGCGTTATGCGGGCACAGATGTGGATCGCCAAATCGCCCGGGGTTATTATCTGGCGCTGAAGTGTAAAATAGCACCCAACAAACAGGCAGTTTTGGAAAAACTCCATGAAAAAGCCTTGAAGAAATACCGCAGCAACCCCAAATTGGCAGATGAATTATTCGGCACAGAAAAGTACCAGACCCGCCCGGCAGTGCCGCCATGGTGGTGGTAGCCAACGCCTTACTCAACCTGGATGAAGTCATTACCAAAAATTAGCAGCAAATGAACCCATCAAAATTCAACATATACCAGGAAGCGCTACTGAACAGTGCCGCCTTTTCTACCCGCCGCTTGTTCCTCAAACATTGTGGAATGGGACTTGGTGCCGCCGCATTGGGGCAGCTCCTGGGTTCCTGTGCCCCTGCAACTGAAAATGCGAACCAGGGGGTCTTGTACGATCCCAATAACCCGATGATGCCTCGTGCGCCACATTTTCCGGGTAAGGCCAAGTCCGTAATTTACCTGCACATGGCGGGTGCCCCTTCGCAATTGGAGATGTTTGATTACAAGCCTGATTTGGCCAAACTCGACGGGCAATTGTGTCCGGAATCACTTCTGGCTGGCAAACGTTTTGCGTTCATTCGGGGTGTTCCCAAAATGCTGGGGCCTTGTGCCAATTTTAAACAACGGGGGCAGTCCGGAGCCTGGGTTTCGGATTATTTGCCCCATTTTGCCGAACTGGCCGACGAAGTATCCTTCCTCAAAGCGGTGCACACCGATCAGTTCAACCACGCCCCAGCGCAATTGATGATGCAAACGGGCAGTGCCCGCCTGGGTCGTCCCAGCATTGGTTCCTGGGTAACGTATGGCTTGGGCTCGGAAAATAGCAATCTACCGGGGTTTGTCGTCCTGACTTCGGGGAGACAAAACCGCGACGCGGTAAAAACCGTTTGGGGTTCTGGTTTTTTGCCTTCGGTTTACCAGGGCGTGCAATGCCGTTCGGCGGGAGAGCCGGTGCTTTACCTGCAAGATCCCCACGGCATCGATCGAGATTTGCGCAAAGCTTCCATCGATGCCATCAATGAAGTGAATCGCAAAACCTACGAAGAATTTCAGGACCCGGAAATATTGTCACGCATCGCTCAATACGAGATGGCCTACCGCATGCAAGTATCTGCGCCAGAAGTGATGAACATCAACGATGAACCTGCTTACATCCAGGAAATGTATGGCGTAAAGCCTGGCAAAGAATCTTTTGCCAACAACGCCCTACTGGCCCGCAAACTGGTGGAAAAAGGGGTGCGCTTTGTACAACTGTACGATTGGGGTTGGGATACCCACGGAACTGGTGCCGATGGCGCGGTAGACATCGGTCTGATCAACAAATGCCGGGAAATCGACAAGTCGATGAGTGCCCTGATCCTCGACCTCAAACAAAGGGGCTTGTTGGATGAGACCCTGGTGGTGTGGGGGTCTGAGTTTGGTCGTACCCCCATGCAAGAAAACCGCAACGGGCTTGAATTGCCCTTCAAAGGCCGGGATCATCATGCCGATGCTTTCACCATGTGGATGTGTGGCGGTGGCATCAAAAAGGGCGTCACCTATGGCGAAACCGACGAAATTGGCTTCAGTCCGGTGAGCGGTCGCACCTCAGTTTTTGACGTACAGGCCACCATCCTCAATCAACTGGGTTTTGATCACGAAAAATTCACGCACCAATTCCAGGGCCGCCCCTTCCGCTTGACCGATGTGGAGGGTGAGGTGATTCGGGCGATCGTTTAGTTGAAGAGTTTGTAGTTGAACAGTTGAAAAGCCAGCACTTCGGCTCCCCTCAGTGACCGACTTTTCAACTGTTCAACCATAAACCCTTTAACTTCTTTTCAACTTTTCAACCCTATACTTTTCAACTAAATACCATGCAAAACCGACGCAAATTTTTAGCCCAAACCCTTACCGCAAGTACTGGCCTGCTTTTAGATAATTTTGCTGCACTGGCCGAAACCCCTTTGTCCTTTAAAGTGCCAGCTGATTTTTCCTTAAAAATGCTGGCCACCAGTTGGGGTTTTACGGGTACGATCGATGAATTTTGTGCCAAAGCCAAAAAAGCAGGGTACGATGGCATCGAAGTGTGGGCGCCCACCAAGAGTGAAGATCGTTTTGCCCTAAATAGAGCAACCCAAGCCAATGGTTTGGAGGTTGGTTTTTTGGTGGGTTCAAGCAGTACCGAATTTAAAGAACATTTTACCCAGTTCATTCAGGCGCTCAAGAACGCAGCAGCACAAAAGCCCTTGTACATCAACTGCCATTCGGGAAAAGATTATTTTACCCTGGAGCAAGCACAAAACATCATCGAATTGAGCATTACCGCAGCCAAAGCCGCAAGTATCCCCTTGTACCACGAGACCCACCGCGGCCGAATCTGTTATTCTGCTCCGATCACCCGAACCTTACTGGAGCGCATTCCCGGCATGCGCCTGACTTTGGATATTTCCCATTGGTGCGTGGTACACGAATCTTTATTGGCTGACCAGAAAGATACCGTTGACTTGGCGCTATCCCGCACCGACCACATCCATGCGCGGGTTGGCCATCAAGAAGGGCCACAAGTAACCGACCCAAGGGCTCCAGAATGGGCAGATGCGCTCAAAGCGCATTTGGCCTGGTGGGACAAAGTAGTGGAAATGAAAGTGGCGCAAAACCAGCCCATGACCATTTTGACCGAATTTGGCCCCCCCATGTATTTGCCAACTGTACCTTATACCCGGCAACCATTGGCTGATCAATGGGCCATCAATGTGCACATGATGGAGTTGTTGCGGTCGAGGTATCTTGTAAAAAAATAGTTGAAGAGTTGAAAAGTTGAAGGAGGTTTTGGCCCCAACGGACTCTACTCTCAACCCTTCCTCTAAACTCTTCAACTCTAAACTCTTCAACCCTAAACTCTTCAACTTAATATGCTCACATTTCTAGGTCGTTTTCATCCCTTATTGGTTCACTTGCCCATTGGTATCCTCCTGTTGGCTATTCTATTTGCTGGCTTAGGTCGCTGGGAGCGCTTTCGTCATTTGCGCGATGTTGTCGGCTTTACCCTTTTAATGGGCACACTTGCCGCTATTTTTTCCTGTGTAACGGGCTATTTATTGTCTTTGAGTGGAGAGTATGATTTTGTACTGCTGAACCAGCACCGCAATCTGGGCATTGCCGTTGCAGGATGGGGCGTATTGATGCTCCTCTTGAACAAAACCACCTGGGGCAAAAAATGGGGATTGCTGTTTAACCTGGTTTTGTTGGGCTTGGTTGGTGGTGCCGGGCACCTGGGTGGCTCTCTGACGCATGGAGGCGACTACCTGACCCAGGCTTTGCCAGAGCCCTACCGAAATTGGTTGGGATTGCCCCCACTGGCTTTACCAAAAGGAAAATTGACAACATTCCTGAGGCCAATGTCTACGCAGCTGTAGTGGCCCCGCTGCTGCAAGAAAAATGCATCAGTTGTCATGGCAGCTCCAAACAGAAAGGAAAATTGCGGTTGGATGCCCCGGAGTTCATTGACAAAGGTGGGAAAAATGGAGCCATCGTCATCGCTGGAAAAGTAGCCGATAGTGAGTTGATGAACCGTTTGCTCTTGCCCAAATCGGATGAACACCACATGCCGCCCAAAGAAAAAAATCAGCTCAGTGAAGCCGAGATCAAACTCCTGCATTGGTGGATCGAATCTGGCGCACAATACGATAAAAAAGTCAAAGAGTTGCCGCAGTCCGCCGAGATCCAGCCACTACTGGCCGCACTCCAAAATGGTAGCGCTGAGGCTGCGGTCACGCCTTCTATCTGGCCAGAAGTAAAGGTCGGGGTTCCTGACGCCAAAGCCGTCCAGGCTTTGTCCGCTGCCGGAGCGGTGGTTTTGCCCCTGGGACAAGACAACAACTTTCTTTCGGTCAATTTCATCAATGTACCCAAAGCTGGAGCAAAAGAATTGGCTTTGTTGACACCACTTGCCCAGCAGATCGTTTCTTTGCGCTTAAGTGGCACGGCCATTGGCGATAAGGAATTGAATGCACTGGTGGAACTGCCTCATTTGACCAAACTGTTTCTGGACGGCAGCAAAATCAGTGACGCTGGCTTACAAAAATTGCAATCGGCCAAATACTTGAATTACCTCAATTTGGTCAATACCAAAGTGAGCAAAGCGGGTTTGATGCATTTGAAAAACATCAAAAGTTTACGCGAGGTCTATGTGTTTCAAACCGGCATCAAAGGAGAGCAGGATTGGCAGGAATTGAAACGTTTGTTGCCTAAAGTCACGATTGATACGGGTGGTTATGTGGTCAAAACTTTGGTGTCGGATACTACACAGGTCACGGAAGCTCCACCCAAAGCGCAATGAACAAACTATTCGTAGCGATTTTCCAACAAGCCAGCCAGCATATTTTTGAGCACATCGTTCAGGTTTTCAATGGCCAGGGCAATCTCCCAGGCATCGCGGTTGCGGGGTTCCACGTAATTGGAGATGGAGCGAATTTCCAAAAAAGGCATCTGGTACATCAAACAAGTGTAAAATACCGCCGCGCCTTCCATACTCTCCACTTTGGCGTTGGTATGGCGTTTGAGCTTTTCGATGCTCGGGGCATAGCCGTGCACTTTATTTACCGTTATCCCATGTACTTTGGGTAAAAAATCATAAGCGGAGCCGAAGGTATTGACCATTTTTCCATCCTGAAACGGCGGCGCTACGGGATTGATCAGGTTGAGTTTAAACAAATCAGTGAAACTTCCATCGGCTTCTTCTACCCCCAAATCGGCAAACGTTTCGGAGACAACCTGGACGACTGCACCTAATTCCAGTTGCTTGTCCAATGCGCCCGCGATACCTGCATTGATCACCAAATCATAACGGGCAATGGTCAAGGCCCGGGTGAGTTGAAACATGGCCAAAGGCAGACCTACCCCCGGTCAATAAAACACTCACTTCAAGTTCAGGAAAACTGAATTTGAGGTTAGCTTCCGGCGCTTTAATGGTTTCTAACCATTTTAAGAGGGGTGCAATTTCAAATTCCGTAGCCGCTACTAGCAATAAATTCTTCATACCCAATATTCGTTACTAAAAGTTTAGCCGCCTGAGGTGGCTTTCTTCGCCATTTCCATTTTCACAAATAAGCCACAAACGCAGTTTGCGGCTCTAGCACCAACTAGCGAAAACGAAGTTTGTGCTATAATTTTTAAAGCAGTTGCGGAAGCCTTAACTTTTGAAGCAACCCTAACGGCGTTCAGCATGTTTCATTTCTTTTTTCGGAAAGAAAGCCCTGCCGAAGGCGTGAATCCCAGGTAAGGATGGTAAGCCGCGGCACAATCAAAAACCAGGTTCTCCAAAATCGGCAAGCCAAAGCCAAAACTCCAGCCTCCCGGTGCAGTATTGATACCTGCCCGCAAAAAAATGAGTTTGGAAGGGTTGTATTCCATGCCAAAGCGCAGGTCAGCCGGAAAATCAATGTCTTTGACCAATTCTACCTGCACGCTGACCTTCTCGCCAAGCGGATAGGCCAACCCCGCACTAAACACCGTAGGCGTATATTCACGGGTCAGCACCTCTTGCCGGATGGCGTTGCGCACCTGGGCTGCCGCCCACAAGTTGGGCAAAAGTTCGGCTTGAACCCCAAAATCCAGATTAAAAAACGAACGGTTACCGTACTCAGCAAGGCTAATCTGCGCCCAATGCAATTGTCCGCCTATCCGCAATCGATCCGAAAGTTTGCGTGCATAAGCCACACCAACACCACTTTCCCGGTAGTCAAGGGTGCCAAAATTGCGCAGACTGAGTCCAAACACCCCTGAAAAGGTGGGCAATACGGCGCCAATGGCTGCTTGCCGCAAATCTGCCAGCAAAAATCGTTGTTCCACCATGCCCAAGGCACCAAATTCTTCCACCGCAGCCATACCGGCCTGATTGCCAAAAAGGCTGTGTACATCCGTGAAATTCAGGCTGGTTTTGCCCATACCACTGCTGCGCGGTGAAATGGGCAGGAGGATTGCATTTTGGGCTTGCAAGCTCTGGAAAATCACTCCTAATACTATGGCAACAATCGAGATAAAGCGATTCATGGATCTTTGGTTGGCAGGTGGTAAAACTAAAAATTTTACCCGTCATTACTGCACTTTTTGTATTTTTGAAAATGATAATAAATGTTAAACTCTGTATTTTAACAAAAAAGTAAACTCGAAGCGGTTTATCTTAGTGCCCAAACGTGTTTTTAGCTCATTTTCACTTGCGAACCAGAATCCCAAACACACGCTGAATAATTCCAAAACATGAAGCAAACCATACTTTTTTCGATCCTGTTTTTGCCATTTTTGGTGAAACTACAGGCGCAAGACCCCCGCTTCGCCCAATTTTATGCCTCCCCTCTTCACGTCAATCCCGCTATGGCGGGTGTAACCAGCGGTTCGGCTCGACTGGCCGTCAATTACCGCGACTTGTATTACAGCCTCTTGGGCAGCAAACCATTCCGAACCATTTCTGCCAGTTGGGACCAGCGGTTTCGGGCGGTGCAAAAAGATTATTTTGCCATCAGTGGCTCCGCCATGCGCGACCAAGCAGGTTTGGCCAATTTTCACCTGACCCAGTTTAATGTGGGAGGCTCATACCTCAAGCAAGTGAATGGCGGTCGTTATGCGGCCAATGAACAATACCTGGTGGTGGGTGCCCAAATGGGTTTTGCCCAACAATCGCTCAACTGGTCGGATTTGTCTTTTTCGGCTCAATTCGATGGCAATGGGTACTTTTTTGATCCCAACGCCCCCAGTAATGAAGCATTTGATGGCCAGAGCAGCAATCCATACCTTGATTTTAATGCCGGAGGCTTGTGGTATGCCGTATGGGACGACAACAAGAGTTTGTACCTGGGTGGAGCCATGCACCATTTGAATACCCCCTCGGCTTCCTTTACCGGTGACGATCAAGTGCGCATTTTCAGGCGCTATACAGTACACGGCGGTGGAGAACTTCCCCTCACCAAACAATTGAGCCTCATGCCAGCCTTTTTGTTCATGCGCCAGGGGCCCATGATGAGTACAACCCTGGGAGCAAACATTCGCTACACCAATCGCGAGTGGAAAGAACTGGCCCTGCGCACGGGCATCTGGAGCCACGTCAACAATCGCGCCGACCGTGGTCTGGGGCTGGATGCCGTGATTGTTGCGGCCATTTTTGAACTGGAAAAATGGAATCTTGGATTCAGTTACGATATTACTTCCTCGGGCTTGAGTGCCTCCAATTATTCGCGGGGAGCTTTTGAAATGTCCTTGACTTATATCCGGCCTGACCGGAGTCGTTCACGGTTGATTTGTCCGAAGTTGTAAGCATAAAAGTGGTCTATGATAAAAATATAGTTTAGTACAGCTATTATTCCCCCTAAAACTAAATCAGTGATGACCAAAAAATGTTTCGCCCTTTTCATTGGCATCAATGGATACACCAAATGTGCTCCGCTTGCTGGCTGTATCAATGATGTGCTCGCCATGCGGGATTATTTCGAGGCATTTTGTAGTAAAAAACAGTTAGAGCCCCATTTCACGTTTTTGTTGGAACCTTCTGGCCACCATGAAGCCTCAAAATTGCAAGCCTTAGGGCTGAAATACACTCGGCCCACCCGCGCCAACATCATCACCGCAACTCGGGCAATGTTCAAACAAGCCGATCCGCAGCGAGGAGACCAGTGTTTGTTTTACTACAGTGGTCATGGTTCAACCATGCGTGCCCCCGCAGCGTTTTTGGACTACGCATCCAGTGGACGGCTACAAACCCTGGTGTGCATCGACAGCCGCGACCCAGGAAACCGCGACCTCATCGACAAAGAATTGGGCTATCTCTTTGCAGAAGGCTTGCAGGACAAAACCTTCGACCCCGACAATCCAGAGCGCCCAGGTGTACACTTTTTGTGCATCATGGATTGTTGTCATTCCGGCAACAATACCCGGGGCAAACAACGCAAGGTCTTTCCCCGGATGGTAGCGGGTACGAACCAACTGCAATCCGCCTCCGACCTGGAGGGTTTCGCTCCCGAAGGCAATGTTTTTTATGCCCCTTTGCTCAATGGAAAAGTAGATCGATACAATGGCCTGCACCATGCCCGATACATTGGTTTTTCTGCCTCACGCGACCATGAATTGGCGCACGAAATGGAGTTTACCGACTCCATTCATGGCCATACAGATGAGCTTACGCGGCACGGCGTATTTACCTGGAGCTTGTTGCGGGCGCTGTACCACAGTGGAGGTAGTTTGAGTTATGCAGAAATCATGCGCCGGGCGACCGCTGAAGTACGCAATCTGGTGAGTCGACAAATGCCACTCCTCTGGACGCAAGGAGAAACCCGTGATGAAGCGTTGGGGTTTTTCCGTGCCGAACGCCTCGATGTAGCCGAGGGCAATTTTCAAATTCCATTCAATTTTCAATTGGTTTTTATACCATACTTTCTTGATTTTGACGCAGCGATGGGTGCAGAACAACGTGTACTGCTCCAGGGAATTTTTAAGCGGCATTTCAAGGATAAAGCAACATTTGTTGCCTTGTCGAATAACAAACAGCAAACGCCGGATTTTTTGATCAATAGTGTATTGGACAAAAAAAAACGTACACGTTACCTCCTCAGCAGGCCTGACAGCAATGTGCCCTTGTTTCCGCCACAAGAATCTCCACACCATTTTGTTTTTGACTTGAATCAGGTGGGCAAGTGGCACCATACTTTAGCCATGGCCAATCCAGCCATGGAAGAGCAATTCCGCAAAGACATAGCAGTTGAAATTCAGATTTTGGAAGGCCAAAAAATGAACGAAGAAACGGCTAGAGAATTGGCGCCCATCGACTGGCCAACCAAGCTGATCAACCCCGATCAAGTAAGCCTGCGTTATGTCAATAAAATTGCTCCGAAAATAAAGGTTAAAATCAGCAACACCCACCGCTTCAACAAGTATTGGGTTGGGTCCTTGTACCTGGATTCTCAATTTGGCATTGATCCCGGCTTCAATCCGGTCACCCAAATTGGTGTCAATGCCGAAGCCCCTTTTGTACAGTTGATGGCCCAGGGTTTGCCCATCATCAGCAACAATTTGGACGCTGCTTATCACAAGTATGGCGTTACAGAAATCACCGATTATTTGCTGATTTTTGTGGCTTCCGAGCCCTTTGACCTGCAATATTTCCGCCAGCCGGGCATCCCTTTTGGCGGCCGTACCCGAGATACCCGCTCTTACCAAGACGAAAAAGAGGAAGAAGAAGACCAATGGTTTAGCATTAAAATTCCCATCCACATCCAACGACCCTTGCCTCCCGTACGGATAGGAAACAAAGCGGGAACTGAAGTCACCCGTACGGCCAGCAGTCTACTAACCAGCCCTTTGCCCCTGAGTTTTGAAGCGCCGAAAGGGTTTTCGGCCAGTGTACAAATGAGCAATCGCGCCCAGCTGAAACGCATGCTGGCGGTACTACAAGCCTTGAAATCGGACCAGGCTACCCATACGCTCCTGCCGCCGCCGAATCTGTGGGATGGTACTACTACGGATGCCAACACGTTTTGTTATGGCATCGATGGTGACCCGGATAGCCACCTGAGTATACTGGAATTCAGCGAGGTAGAAGGATCGCTTAGCGCCGCCGCGCCACTCGGCCTCATCCCCAATGACCAGCTACAAGGCAAACTCAATGACCAAAGTCCGCTGAACTTGGAAGTACCTGGCTCGGAGCACGATTGTGTCATCCCTTACGGCTACCAGGCCTTGGCAGATGGGGAAAGTTTTTATCTGCCGATGGGCTTTACGGACGAAGAGGGCAACATTCAAATTGCTCAACTGCCCTCAGAAAGCCCCACTCAAGTAGGGATTGATCCCGAAGCAGGAGCTAGGAGTGCAAGTGGTTCGAAAAAAATGTTTTTCCAAAAAATCGTCTGGCGCCGCCTTTCGAGTCGCTACGAATACAATACGCTGGCGCTACATTCTGGTGTTGACGCCGAGCCGGTTTTGTACCGCAGTAAGGCTGCCCGCTACAGTGAAACCCGAGACAAGATCAAGGCCGCTTTGCAGGATGCAAAAAAAGTATTGCTGCTGGTCCACGGCATCACCGGAGATACCCTGGCCATGCGGGAAGCCATTTTTAGACGCAGTGAAATGCACCAGGATTTTGATGCCATCCTCACTTTTGACTATGAAAACCTGGATACCGATATCGAAAAAACGGCCCAACAGCTGCAAAAAATGTTGCAGGATTGTGGCCTGACTGCCGACAAACGCCTGACCGTAGTAGCCCATTCGACGGGTGGATTGCTGAGCCGTTGGTGGATTGAAAAAGAGCAAGGCGCAGCGTATGTGCAAAAACTGATTCAGTTGGGCACCCCCAATGGAGGGTCGGAAATTGCCAGTTTCCGTCAAAAAATTGCCACCCTGCTGACGCTGGGCATCAATGCAGTAGAACGATTCAAACCCTACCTTGCACCCTTGTCTTTTCTGAGTGGTGGCCTGGGCAAACGGGGATTCAATACCCTGAACCAACTGCATCCGGGTTCTGAATTTTTGCAGCGGCTCAACAGCGGCAGTGCTCCCGAAGTGCCCTATTACCTCCTGGCCGGAGATACTTCCCGCACCGAAGCCCTCTTTGCAGAGGATGATCCGCTATGGAAAAAGATTTGGCGCTGCATCAAAGACCGTGGCCTCTACATCCTGGCCGAGGAGATCATCTTCGATGAAGAGCCCAACGACCTGGCAGTACGCCTGGAAAGTATGAAGGCCCTGCCCTGGGGGCATCAGC
>NZ_JADKCX010000078.1 GCF_016718685.1 Haliscomenobacter sp.
GTGCAAATAACATTGGCGTTAACGCGCTTAAAGCTACAAGAAAAATCACATATGTGCCCTGTTTTCCTGAATTATTTAACGCTTATCTAATCAGGTCAATATTTGTTTCCTTTATTCAGTCTTTCAAAATCGCAGTGTTCGTGGAGCCCTAAGCCGGATTCCGGGGTTAAGACCTTGATTTTTCCCGCCGAAAAATCATAGACCCGGCCTTCACGGGGTATAATTTCATGACTTTGTGACCAGAATCACAATATTTTCAACTGCATCAGCATACCTTTAACAAAATTTTATACTATACCCCGCGCTGGGTATGGCCGGTGTCCAAGGTTATTGCATGTCCACTCAAAGAGGTTTTGTATGAAAAAAGAAGGTTATGATTCTTTTGATCAAGGTATGTTATCGATCATTCAACAATTGATTTCAGCGATTTCTGTGTTGATGGTCGGTTTGATTTTACTTACCCTTACGTTTGTTTTCAACAACGAAATAACCTCGTTTTTAACCCCCAGGCCACGACCTGAAGTACCAGATAGCTCGAAAGAGGCTGTAGTTCTAGCAAGTTCGGCCGAAAGTTTTTACTGGACTGCCCCGGACATAGCCAGCATTTCCGATCAGGAAAAGCGGGCACAAATAAATTACGGCAAACAACTCATCGCCCATACTGCCAAATATTTGGGTCCCAAAGGCTCAGTAAAAGCCATCAGCAATGGAATGAATTGCCAGAACTGCCACTTGGAGGCCGGAACCAAAATTTTTGGCAACAATTATGGTTCGGTGGCCTCCACATATCCAAAATTTCGGGCAAGAAGTGGAGCGGAAGAAGACATTTACAAAAGGGTGAATGATTGTTTTGAACGCAGCCTGAACGGGAGTGGACTAACTGCTTCAAGTAAAGAAATGCAAGCCATCAAGGCCTATATTGAATTTCTTGGAAAAGAAGTACCCAAAGGTGAAAAAGCCGAAGGCTCGGGATTGAAAGAACTCCCCTTCCTCGATCGTGCCGCCGATGCCGTCAAAGGTAAACTGGTGTATGTTGACAAATGCCAGAGTTGCCACCAGGCTAACGGGGCAGGATTGCTGAACGCCGCCAGGAATGAATATGTTTATCCTCCATTGTGGGGCAAAAACAGCTACAACGATGGGGCAGGTTTGTATCGCGTGAGCAATTTTGCCAAATATGCCAAATACAATATGCCGCTTGGCGTACACCATTCTTTCCCACAACTGAGTGACGAAGAAGCCTGGGATGTCGCGGCTTTTGTCAACAGCCAAAGTCGCCCACACAAAGATGTCCCCAAAGATTGGCCGGATATTGCTAAAAAACCGATTGATCATCCTTTTGGACCTTATGCAGATGGTTTCTCGGAGCAGCAGCACAAGTACGGGCCTTTTCAGCCCATTGTTGCCGCACAGCAAAACAGCAAAAACAAGCCAAAGACAGTCCAGGCAGTTAAGAAATAATTTCCAAACGACAATCCTCCAAGTTATGCTAGAGCAAAGCAGACGAAAATTTTTACGGCAGGTGGGCGCACTAAGTGCAGGTGCGGGCCTGATTGGCACCAGTTCAATCGCAGCCCAAGCGGAAACTGTAGCGGGAAACGCCGTGCCGGAAGCCGATAAACCTTTTAACCTTACCATACTACAAACCACAGATGTTCATTGCCAGGTTCACCCTCATGATGAATTGTTTTGGGAAAATGAGCAGATCGTTTTTCGCAAAACGGGTGGTTACGCACAACTGGCAACGTACCTCAAAAAAGAGCGCAAGAAGAATCCCTATACATTTGTGCTGGATACGGGTGATATGTTCCAGGGCAGCGAGCTTTCCATCAAAACCACCGGAAAGGCAATGGTGCCCATTTTGAATCAATTGGAATATGATTTGTACCTGCCCGGAAACTGGGAAGTGATTTATCATAAAAAAATGATGCAAACCCTGCTCGGGTCTCTCAAAGCCCCCAAAGTGTGTGCAAACATGTACCACGACCCCACCTGGGTTTATCGCAGCAAATTGCCCTGGCAAACAAGTCAGAATGTGCCGGAGTGGATTACATTCTGGGCGGCGATACGCATGAACGGGTACGCAAGCCCATCCAATGCCAGTATGCAAAAGTGGTGGAGCCGGGCGCTTTTGGTTCCTTTGTGGGCAAACTGGAATTGACCGTCCAAAACGGAAAAGTCATTGCCGACAAATACACGCTGGATGAAATAGACGCCGACAAATTCAAAGCGGATAAAGCAATGGCCGCTTTGGTTCAATCCAATGAAAAGCCTTTTTCCGAGGACATCTATAAGGTGATCGGATACAGTACCATCCCCTTGTACCGCTATTTTGTGGTAGAAAACCCCATCGACACCCTGGTGCTCGATGCCTTGAAGTGGAAAATGCCAGAGGTAGATGTCGTGTTGTCCAATGGATTTCGCTTTTGCCCGCCCCGTTCCACCCCGGATCATACGGGCAACATCCCGATCACGAATGGCTTCATTTACGACATGTTGCCCGTTGATAGTACCGTGCGCACCGCTAAAGTAAACGGACAACAAATCATCAATTGGTTGGAAGCTGAATTGAACAATGTTTTTGCCAAGGATGCTTCCCAACGCTTCGGAGGGTGGTTGATTAAGTTTAAGGGGATGGAAATCACTTTCAATGCTTTTGCGGAGAAAGGAAAACGTGTTCAAAGCGTAGAAATTGGTGACCAGCCCCTGGATTTGAACAAAATGTACAGCATTTCTGCCTGCGAACGGGAAGGAGACCCCATGGACATGCTTGTAGAATCCGCAATGTGGCAGACGCCAAAAACACGGTTTATACTTTACATTCTGTGATGCGGGAATACCTGGCGAGCAATTCACCCGTCAGTCCCAAGCCTCCACTGAATGCAAAAATACTGGACGCACCCCAAACTCTCCTTTCCCAGGTCACTGGGGTGGAATATAAATTTACCTAAAATTTCACTTCCATGAAAAAACTCTTGGTTTTGCTTTTTATGCTTTCAATTGCCCGACTGGCTGGTGCCCAATCTCACCAAACCCTTAGCGATGAGGGATACCAGGACAATAAAATTGTGTTTCAGGTGGTAACGCAGGATACCCTAGCGCACAAAGCCTTAATGAAACAATTGAACAATATCCGTTCGGTAGCGCCCAACACGCCCATTGAAGTGGTGTGCCACGGGCCGGGTTTGTATATGTTGGTCACCGAGCGTACCGTGATTCAGAAACAAATCAAAGAACATGCTGCCAAAGGCATCAGTTTTGTGGCTTGCGAATTTCTCCCTGAAAGAACGGAATGTAGCCAAAAGAAGCCGTGGTGCGGAGGCCAACTTTGTAAGCCTGGAGCGTTTAAATTGCTACCAAAAAGACCAAGGGCTGGAGTTATTTAAAGGCAGGGGTTTTAGGTCTCCTGAAAATTTTTTGGAAGTTAGAGGGGGGGGGGGGGGGGGGGGGGGGGGGCCGGGCGGGGGGCCCGGGGCGGGCGCCGGGGGGGGGGGGGGGGGGGGGGGGGGGGGGGGGGTGGAGAAGCGAACCCAAAACACCGCTCTCATTCGTTGCTCTTCCCGATTTTTTATCAAATAATTTAGTGGATGTGCCCCGCTTTCTGCGAAATCTCCAACATCCGATCGATACACACCCGGCCTTGCTGTATGACCCAGTCTGGGAGCATGATTTCCGGCGATTCGTATTTCATGCACAGGTACAGTTTTTCCAGGGTGTTGAGCCGCATGTAGGGGCATTCGTTGCAAGCACAATTGTTTTCAGGCGGCGCGGGGATAAATACTTTATCCGGTGACGCTTTTTGCATTTGATGCAGGATTCCGGCCTCGGTAGCTACGATAAATTCTTTGGCCGCGCTTTTTTGGGTGTACTTCAATAAGCCGGTAGTAGAGCCGATGTAGCTGGCTTTGGCGAGGATGTGCTCTTCACACTCCGGGTGCGCAATGAACTCTGCATTGGGGTGCCGCAGCATCAGTTTGGTGATTTTTTCATTGGAAAAAATCTCGTGTACCATACAAGCACCATTCCAAAGTACCATGTCACGACCCGTCTTTTTGATCAGGTACGCGCCGAGATTTTTATCGGGAGCAAACACGATTTTTTGATCCAGGGGGATGCTCTTGATCACGTCTACCGCATTGGTCGAAGTACAACAAATATCGGTCAGGGTTTTGAGTTCTGCCGAACAATTGACATAGCTCACTACCACGTGATCGGGGTATTTTTCCAAAAACTTTTTGAATAGGGGAGCTGGAGCAGAATCAGCTAATGAGCAACCTGCCTTCAAGTCGGGCAACAACACCTTCTTTTGTGGAGAAAGCATCTTGGCGGTTTCAGCCATGAAATGTACGCCGGCAAAAACGATGATATCGGCATCGGTATTGGCCGCCTCCCGAGAAAGCCCAAGGCTGTCGCCAATGTAATCGGCAATGTCTTGAATGTCGGGTTCCTGGTAGTAGTGGGCCAGAATGATGGCGTTTTTTTCTTTCTTCAGGCGATTGATTTCCTCGAAGAGATCCAGGGTAGGATCTACCTCCAGGTCGAGGTAGCCTTTTTGCGTCAAGGTTTGTTGTGCAACTGCGATGGCATCCATGGTCGGAGATTGAAAAGATTTGACTGTTTAGATGTTATTCTAACGCAAAGGTAACGAAAAAAGTTTTAGACTTATTTTAGAAATGAAACTAAGTCTTTTAAAAAAATTAAATCCTCGATGTAAAAAACAGTAAATTCAACGTTGGAATTAAACCACATCAACATGTGGTTGTGCTGCCGCTGCCCTTTTTTCAACTTTGTGGTATGGAAAAGATCAATTTGGCAATCGTAGAAGACGACCCCCTGATTCGGGAAAGTTTGGAAAATTTTCTGACAGAGCACCCGTCGGTAAAAATAAGACTCATTGCCAAAAGCATGGAGGAATTCCTGGCGGCGATCACAGATGCTGCGTCCAGACCAGCCCTAGATCTGATGCTCATGGACATTGAACTGCCCGGCATGTCGGGCATCCAGGGTATTTACCACATCAAACAAAAATACCCCGAGTTGGACATCGTGATGCTGACCACCTTTGAAGAAGAGGAAAAAATCTTCAACTCCCTGTGTGCCGGAGCTTGTTCATACATTTCCAAACGAACCCCTTTGGCGACGATCAGAGAGGCCATTTTTACGGTTCACCGCGGGGGATCATACATGTCGCCCTCGATAGCCCGCAAAATCGCCCAGCATTTTATGCCCAAAGAGCGAAAAGAGGGCGAGTTACTTTCGGCGCGGCAAAAGGAAATTGTACAAGGCATTGTAGACGGCCTGAGTTACAAAATGATTGCCGACAAACTCGACATCTCCATCGATACTGTGCGTGACCACATCAAGCGCATTTACCGGGCGCTGGAAGTAAACAGCAAGGCGGAGGTGATCCGGAAGTCGTTGGAGGGGGAGATTTGAACTGGACCAGACTACATTTTACCGTAAACACCTAAAACCATTTTAACATGTCAGACTTCATCATCAACACAAACCGACCTGCACCCAGAGCATTGACTGCGCTGATCGCACTATTGGCCTAGAAAATCCCACCTTAGACATTGATCAAGCTGGATTGACCGATAAAAAGCCAATCACCTACCTGAAAATCGATTTTTCGCGGGCAGATCTTTTAGCGTTATTGAGACAAGAGGACTGTGCAGGTTTGCATTTATCCTGCATTTGATTCAAATGGCAATTTTTCAATGTTAGCAGTTGCGACCGATTCAAGTAGGGTGGACATCGTGAGCGGCGACACTTCAAAATGTTTTGTTGCACAGGATGGTAAACCTGCAACCAGGCTAACACAAGCAGAGGCAACCAATATGATACAGGATGTAAAGGCCCATATCATGGCCAACTCCAAGGACTCAAGCGATCTTATTCCCTTTGCAACTGCTGCCACATCAACTGACCAAACAAGTTCGAATTACTCCAAAGTGTTTTTTACCAGTACAGACATGATGCGTTTACTCGGCTCTGACGCAGTGGGGATTCGTTTTTATACCAGTAAAATTAAATTCAGCAATCGTGGTCAGCGAACTTTTCCTACCCTTACCGCTGTAGCGCTAAGTAGCACGGACGTAGAAAGTTCAATCGGCTTGCTGAGTGCACTGCCTTGTCCTCCCAATTGTGGCGGGGGATATGTAGGCGATAGCGATAGCGTCAGGGTCAGTGCCTAATTTTTTTATGGGCTATAAGGTACTGGAACCTTATCCTGTTTGTTAAACCGATCAAATTGCATGATTTTTTTTAATCGTTGTGTACAATTTCTGATGGTGTTTTGGCTCGTGACAACATGCTGTTGCGTCTGCCAGGCGCAGCCTTTTCAATTTTCTTTTCATCATTTATCGCCCAATGAAGGTTTGTCTCAAGGGACCAACTTTTTTATTCATCAAGATTCAAAAGGGTTCATTTGGCTGAGTTCTCTCGATGGGTTAAATCGTTTTGATGGGAGATCTGTAAAAATTTACAAGGCTACACCAACAAACGGTTTACTCGGCAACATTGTCACGAGCAATTTTTTTGAAGATGATCAAACCAATCTTTGGTTTACGACTTATGAGGGCATTCACTGCTATGTGCGAAAAAAAGATCGGTTTTACCATCATCAACTGAAAGACCAGCAGGGCAGAAAGATCATCCAGGGTTATTACGCTTTTCATTTGGACAAGCAGCAAAAGCTGTGGGTGCGGACAGGGCTGGGAGATGGAGGTTATTTACACCGTTTTGACACCAAAACACAACATGACAGCATCTTATGTCCGATTGATGGTCAACGCAACCACCCGGTAATCAATAAAATGGAGAGGTAACCAAAGTGGTGTCTACGTACTTCCATATTAAAACAAAAATGGGCCTGGAGCTGATCGATTTAGAGCAAAATTTCCAAAAAACCACCTTTTTTGCATCCCCTGATGAGCCTTTACCCATTGCCGCTTGTAAATCTATTTGTATTGAGCATGATTCCCTTTGGTGGGTCGGAACAAGGAATGGGTTAATTGCCTTTAATCCCCATAAAAAAACGGCAGGAGTATATTCAACCTACCAAAATAAAGAAATCGGTACCATTTTAGATGTAAAAACGATACACGATTCGTTATTAATTGTATCTACTTCGAACACAGGCGTATTGATATTCAGCAAACAGCGCAGAAAATTTATTCAATCCATTCCGAAGGAACCTGAAAATCGACTTGGTCTCAACTTGCAAGGGATTGAGGCATTTTACATCGACAAACAAGAAAATCTTTGGGTCTCAAGTCAGCGAAATGGTGTGGCTTACACCAATTTGCGCAAGCAAAAATTTGAGAAAAAGAGCCCCTTGGAGGGCATTGCGATGATTTCCATCTTTTATTCAAAGGATCACACGATCTGGTGCAATGGCCCGGCAGGTACGGTACTCCGATTTGATCCGGATGGAATCAAGTATCAAACCATTCAAATGATGCGTCCCGCTGCTATTCCGGTAGGGACAATAGAATATTTCTTTGAGGACCAATCCGGCACATTATGGGGCGTTTGGGAAAAGTATCTTTTTAAGTGGAGTCCAGACAAGCAAACCTTTTCATTCGTTCAGGAGTTGCCCAGTAACGTTTTGTGTGCTTATACCCTGGCTGATGGTACCGTGTTAATCTCCACCTATGGCGGAATTTACAGGTTTCAATACAAAAACAAAGTGGCTGTTTTCACCAAGCCAGCCAGTCTGGGCAATAAGAACCAATCCAGCGAAGCAACCGCATTCCATGAAGATCGAAACCAGCGACTTTACATCGCTTTAGAGGCAACGAAATTGGTCATCCTGGAAAAAAAGAAAGAGCTATACCAGCGGCGGTTGGTCATCGAAAATATTGGATACGCCCGGTCATTTTATGAGCAGGACAGCATACTTTGGGTTGCTACAACTACTGGAATTTTAAAAATCAATACCAACGACCTGACTTATGAAAAACTGAACGAAAAAATCCACAAAGTACCGAATGAGACTTATTACTGTGTATTACCTGATGCTTCAGGTAATCTTTGGTTGAGTTGTAACCGGGGCATCATCAAGTACAATCCAGACAAAAAAACTTATCGCAGGTATACGCTTTTGGATGGTTTGCAAGACAATGAATTCAATACCAATGCCTATTTACTTAAGCCAAATGGCGAAATGTGGATGGGTGGCAACAATGGCTTGAATGTTTTTCAGCCAGATCAAATGCGTGATGTGCCTTACGCACCCCATGTGCAATTTACCCGCTTATTGGTCAACGACGAACCGTTCAACACAGAAGTAGAGATCGGAGAGTTGCGAAATTTAACCCTTCCTTATGGCAAAAACACCCTATCGCTGAACTTTGTGGCCTTAGAATACAGTGATCCAACGCAAAATTCCTTTGAGTATAAAATGGAAAATTACGACCGTGATTGGGTAACTGCGGGCACAAATGGTTTTGCACGTTATGCGAATCTGCCGCCAGGTCGCTACACCTTTAAAGTAAAGGCAGCCAACTCCGATGGTGTCTGGAATGAACAAGGCAAGGAATTACAAATTTTCATTCTGACTCCTTGGTGGCGCACCTGGTGGTTTTACGCCCTCTGCATTGCCACCATCAGCGCCATTGCCTACGGCATTTTTACCTACCGCTTGCAGCAAGCCTTAAAAATTGAACGCATCCGGGTAAGAATTTCCAGCGATTTGCACGACGATGTGGGCACCATCTTGTCCGGCCTGGCCATGCAATCCGAAATCCTGGAATTGACCGCTCCCGAACCCAGCAAACCCAAACTTCAGCGCATCAGCGAGCTAAGCCGAAGTGCCATGTCGCGCATGCGCGATACGGTATGGGCCATTGATGCACGCAAAGACAAACTTGAAAACCTGATCGACCGCATGCGTGAGCACGCCGAAGAAACGCTCACGCCCAAAGACATTCTGCTCGACCTGCAAGTAGATCAATTGGCGATGCACAAAAATGTATCCTCGCAAATCCGGCAAGCTTTGTACCTCATTTACAAAGAGGCCATCACCAACATTGCCAAACACTCCACTGCGGATAAGGTGAGTGTTAAACTCCAAAAACTGGGCAACCATGGATTGGAAATGACCATCCACGACAATGGGCAGGTCAAAATAAAAGACTACAAAACGACGGGCTCCGGCCTGGCCAACATGCGCATGCGCGCAGAGCAAATCGGAGCTGCGTTTCAGGTGGATACCACCGATGGTTTTTTGATTTCCATCCAACTGCCTCGGCTTTCCTGAGCGTTGCTCCTGGCCACATCAAGATGTGGATGCGCTGGGGGTACAATCGCTGCAATTTTGTAAGGCAAACAATAGCTAAAAAACCTTACAAAAGCATCGGTTATGTTACAGCTTCCAAAATTCAACAAAATCAACACCACTCAAGCCCTGGATGTATTTGCGCACACTTATACCCAGTGCTCGGGCTTCAATGTCAATCGCGACTATTACGAAAACAATCAGGTTTTTGGCATTTATTGGAAAAGCCGGATGATTGGGGGTTTTGTACTGGGTACGGGCGAAACCCTGCGCACCCTGGAGGTTTTTGTGGGCAGCGAACACCGCGATGGGCTTTACACACACGTAAAATCATCGGTACCCCACACCGAAATGTGTTGCTTCTGGATGGAGCCCAGCACGCGCAAAAAAACCTGGCTCAATTTCTTTGTTTGGTTTTGTGTAGCCTATGCCCTGCGGGTACACGGTACCCAGCAGTTAATTTTTGGTACCAATTCAATCCGCTTGGCCGCCTTGTACAGCGCCACGCCCAAATGCACGCTCCTACATTCGGATTACCTCAATCAGAAGCAAACCTTCGTTTTTACGGGCCCGCGCAAGGATTGTTTGTTGGGGGTGGCACAAATCCTGAGTTATAAATTTCGGAGGGTAATGAAAATCGCTAGTAAGCGCAGCAAATCGCGGATCCTGGCGTCAAAACAAGAAAATAGCGATGCTATTGCTAGGCACGCGCTATCGTGATGAGCATTGGAACTTCGTGGATGGGATATAACCTTGGACCTGGTGCTTTATAACTCTTTCTCTTCCACCTCCTTTTCTTTCGGGTTGTAAAAGGCCATTGCTGCTGCAACAATAAAAATGACTTTGGATAAAAATGATTGTTCAACCATGGTTTCATTGTACCGCAGGGTATCGTAAATTTGTGGAATCAGCCCCAGTCCATAAAAGGTTAAGAAGGCAACTAAAGGTACATTTTCCAGGGTCTCCTTTTTGAACTCCATTTCCTTTTTCCAATACAATGCCGCAATGATTGCCGGACTGGCTACGTACAGCAAATTTTTGGGATGCAGCTCAAGTTTGAACAGGAGTGCTGCTGCGATGATAAAATAGACAATGAGTGTTGTTTTGTGTGAAGGCATGGTTGTGTATTTTTGAGTTAAAAAATTCAGTTGATGAAAGCTGAGAATGCTCAATATAAAAAGTCAAAAAAGGAACTATGGCCATAACTCATGTACAAATAAGTTAAGGCATTGTGGGCAATATGAACCAGAATGGGTGCTACAACCGAGTTCGTTTTGACGTATAGATAGCCCAGCAACAGCCCCGCCAAAAACGTTTGAATTACCTGGTCTGGACTGACGTGAACAATCGCAAACAAGATTGATGAATACAAAACAGCAGTATTGCTCGAGGTTTTGGCTAAAAAGTACCTCACAAAAAGTCCCCGGAAAATCATTTCTTCAATAATCGGGCCTATAAAAACCGCAGTCAATAAGAATGAAATGTCTCTACTGTCTACTTGTTTGATAAATTCATTATTCGTGAAAGAGGGTAATGGTAAGAATTCACACATTGTATCATTCAATATTTCAAATAAAACAAACAACAAAACATAGAATGGAATTTGGCTTATTTTAAAAACTACTGGATATTTTGGCAAGGTATTTATATTTAAAAATTTGATCAAAAACAAATAGGCAAAACCATTTATCATTATTTGTGAAAGTGTAAATAATAGGCTATCTTGATTTTTAAACCCTGAAAATATAAACATTAGCGGCAACAAGATTATTAAGAAAATAACTATTGAATAAAATGCCGATTTTATCAACAAGAATAACCCTTGAAAAAAAATGGACTCTCGTATTTTTTGCGCAAGCATATTGAAAAATTTAGTCGCGCAAGGAGTAACTCCTCGCGCGACGTTCAAACATCGTTATTTCCCTGCGGCTCCTTTAGAACCTGCTCCAACCGGACTTGCCATAAAGCCGCTTGTATCAGAAGCTTTATAAGCTTCGTAAACTTTTCTACCGGTGTAAGCTATGACATAGGCTAGGTCTTTAAAGAAAGAACCTCCATTTACATCTTCCATTTCTTCGAAGGACAGATGCTCAATTCTGAAGTCGTTGTATGCATTAAGATTTTCCATTTTCGAAAGTGTTTAAGTTGATTGATAGAATTATTTGCCACCAGCTTCCCAGCCTTCTTTGAAGGCCTTGTTTCAAATCATCCCAATTCTCAATGACGGCCAAAGCAGCCACTCCGTAGACACTTTTTTTAACAAAAGCCCTTGCGGCAGTGATCCAGTCACCCCCTTCAATCATCCCCATTTCATCCATAGAAAGAGCGCACAGCCCCTCTTGATTAAATTGTTCCATAGCAATATACAATTAGGAATAAAAAAATTGTTGCCTACTATTTTCTGCGGGTATTCGGCATCTCCCTACAATGAATCAGCGCTGATGTTCAATTGATATTACAAATATCTGGTGGTTCCGTCCAATTGCCTTGGACGTTCGATATTTTTCACAAATTTTCCGCCATAAATGCGCTCTGCGCCCTGTGGGGTAATGAACTCTACGTAGGCTACCGTTACGATTCTGAAAGTATCGCGGTAATAAAAGCTGCGCGCACTGCGGTCGTATTCAATGGGGGCACCCAGATCCTTCAGTTCATCCAGGATATTGTACAATTGGCTGCGACTCAAGTCCAGTCTGCGGGCCAGTTCATCGGGTGCCCCCGTTTTGCCTTGATGGATCAGGGTGTCCAGTCTTTTCAAACGATCCAGTTGTTTGATGGCCATCATGATTCGGTCTGATTTTGGGTTTACCTGCTGGTTTGGAGCAGCATGGGGAATTGTTTGGCCCACAAAGAAAAATACGCCCCTCTCTGTTCCAGTAATTCCTGGTGGTTTCCTTCCTCCATAAGTTTGCCCTCGTGTAGCACGATGATTTTGTCTGTATCCATGACGGTACTCAAGCGGTGGGCGATGATGATGATGGTTTTACCCTGTTTTTGCAAAGCGTGGATGGTGTTTTGCACAAAAGCTTCCGAGCTTGAATCCAGTGATGATGTCGCTTCATCCATAATCAGGACCTCGGGGTCACGGTATAGCGCTCGGGCGATGCCCAGGCGTTGTTTTTGGCCACCGGATAAATTCGCGCCGTTTTCGCCCAACAAAGCCCCAAAGCCTCCCGGGAGCGACTCAATAAAGGGCAGAATACCCAATTGATGACAAAGCTGGATGACCCGCTCAAAATTGGGATAGGGGTCACCTATCGCAATATTTTCCAGCACCGTACCTGCAAAAATGTCGATCTGTTGGGGCACCACGGCAACGATGTTGCGCAGCGAGCGGTTGGAAACATAGTGCAAATCAATGTGGCCAAAGCGGATTTTGCCGCCATTGATGGGGTACAGTTTTTGTAGCATCGACACGATCGTCGATTTACCACAGCCACTTTCACCCACAATGCCTGTAGATGCTCCTTTTTTGAAGGTGAGACTCAGGTTTTTAAAGACCATTTTTCGGGTGCCGTAATTAAAATCTACGTTGTCGAGCACAATGTCTCCAACTTGTTCGGAACTCAAGTCAACGGCGTGCACGGAGGATTCGGTCTCCAGATCAATGATCTCAAACAAACGGTCGGCAGCGATCCAGGCATTTTGAATGGTGCGGTTCATGCCAATCAGGCTGCTGACCGGGCCATTGAAATAACCAATCAGGGCATAAAAGGACAATAACTCGCCGGGAGTGATGTGCCGATCCAAAACGAAATAAGTACCCGCCCACAGCAACACGATGGTAAAAAGCCGGCTGACCAGCTCGGAAGCATTACCCAATACCAGTTGATTTTTGCCCGATTGGAAAATGGTATTGAGTAAGGAGACAAATTTTTGCTCGGTTTTGAGGTTCGTAAAACCCTCCAGTCCAAATTGCTTGATGGTGCGGATATTGTTCAGGGACTCCACCAATTGCGTTTCCAAACCAGCCGAGTCTTCCATTAATTTTCGCTCCCAAACTTTGTTTAATCGGTTGGAAATCCAATAAATGAGCAGGTACAAGGGCAAGGTTAGCAGCATCAAAGCGGCAAACTTCCAATAGTAAGTAAACATCAAGAGCAGGGAGAAAACCAAAATCAGGACGTTTACAACAATGTTGATCGCAACGTCATTGATGAACGTACGAATTTTCACGGCATCACCAATCCTAGAGAGAATTTCACCAATCCGCATGGTATCAAAAAAACGCTGGGGCAAACTGAGCAGGTGTTTGTAATACCCCAGAATTAGCGCAGCATCAATCATCTGGCCTGTTTTTAATACAAAAATCGACTTCAACCAATTGATGGTCAGTTGTACAAAAACCAAGCACAGCATCACTACACTCAACAAATTCAAAAGGCTGGTATTGCCCGTTCCCAGTACCTGATCCGTAATTTTTTGAATGTAAATCGGCGAAGCGAGGCCCAGCAACGTGTAAACAATAGCGCCCAAAAGGGCTTGTACCAGAATAAAACGGTGGGGTTGGAGTAGATGCCAGAAGCGTTTCCCCACCGAGATTTTTTGGGTGCCGGTTTCAAATGATTCGTTAGGAGCCAGCAGCAACAAAACCCCGGTCCACATTTCCTGGAATTTTTCGGTTGACCACTTCTCTAAGTTACCCATCCCTGGATCCATCACCAAAACCGAGGATTTTTCTACCTTGTACAGCACGACATAATGGTGCAATTGTTTGTTCACAATCACATGGGCAATCGCAGGTAAGGGGATTTTGGATAGGGCTGCCACTTGAGCTTTTACCCCTTTGGCCGAGAAGCCCAACTGTTCTACCGCCGCAATCATGCCCAATAAATTGGTGCCTTTTTGATCCGTACCCGCTTTCTGGCGTATGCGGGCGATGGGCAGCTTCAACTTGTAATGCGCACAAATGGAAGCAATACAAGCTGCGCCGCAATCGGTGATGTCATGCTGTTTGATTTTTATGCCCATAGCTTTATTGGGTTTTAGATGTTTCTTGGGTCGAGCCAGTCTTCGGCCTTATCGTATAAAAGGGCAAAAAGCGAGCGTTTTTGCAAAAAGAATTGAGCGCGAATGATCATTCCTTTTTTTAGTTTGCCTACATAGCCATTTTTTAGTTTCAACTCCTTTTGGTGCAATTTTACCTGAGTCACAAAAACGGGGGTTTCGTTGATGATTTTTACCTCGTTGGGAACCTGGTGTACCGTCCCCCGAATGGCACCCCATTCGTGATAGTTATAGGCATCAACTTGTAAACTTACAGGCATACCATGCCGGATGTAGCCAATTTGAGCCGTAGGAATATGGATTTCTGCCAATAGTGAATCGTGGGTAGAGATAAATGCAAGTTGTTGCCCGGGCATGACATAACTACCCGGTTTCAGACCAGTAGTTTGCACCAATATCCCGTCGCATGGCGCATAAATGGTGTAGTCTTTGCTTTGTCGTTCCAGCAGCGCTAATTTGCTTTTGAGATCCAGTAGCTGCTGATGAACTTGTTGGGACTCCAGCTCCCAAGTTTTGCGTTGTTGTTCCTCCAGTAAGCGCAATTCACTGGCCGACAAATCTGCATCCAGTTGCGCTTTTTCAAAATCAACTTTGGCCACAACATGTTCCTTGTAGAGCTTGTGCACCCTTTCCAGGACAGTGAGCAAATACTGTTTTTTGATGTCCAAATTGCTGAACTCGCGGGAATATTGACTAAAAGCCTGTTGGTAAACACTGGTGCGCAGGGTTGGTTTCTGTTCCGATTTAAGCAGTAAAATGGCTAAATCGTGCCGGGCATGGTCAGCTTCTTCGATTTGCTGCAATAATTTTTCTCGCTCGGCTTCGAGTATTCCGGTATGGAGAGAAATGAGTTTTTCGCCCTTGGTTACTGGTCTATCTTCAACTACATTGTGGGCAACCACCTGCCCCTGGATCAAGGCAGTAATTAAGGTATTGTCTTGTACATCCCTGATCACCCCAAGAGCTTGCCCGCCCACCTTGATTTTAATTATTGGTAAAACGCCGATGGACAGGAAAAACAACCCAAGTACAAACAGGTAAATCACCTGACTCTGTCGATTGGTTTTTGCGCTGAGCGTCTCAACGCTGGGATAAGTTAATTCGAAGGGAAAAATGAGCTGTGACATTTGACGAACCGTTTAGGTTGTGCAATTTCTGCATGTCACAAATATCATGATCTATTGAAGCCATATCAAGTCACTTTTTCGTACTGATAACCACCCCAAATTTGCGCTATTGTATCCCTTTGTTCTTCTTTCCGAGGGTATCAATTTTTACCTTTTTCTTTTTTCCCTCAAAAAGTGGCTTCAGCTGAATGGTGTCCGGCCCTTTGATTTTAGGGATATCTTCGTTGGGTTTGACCGGTTTGGGAGGCCTCGATAAGGTATCGCGTTCGAAATAAGCCTCGACAATGAGCAGTGAATCTACAATATGGGTTGCTTCGCGTAGTGCCTCATCCTGGCAGGCCTTGATTTTGGCGTTGCGGTAATCGGTTATTTTCCGGTTCACCTCCTGGTCTATCAGGCTTTTGATCTCCTCTTCACTGTATTCTTTTTTTGAAAGGCAGGCGGTGCAGAACAGAAACAGACTGGCCATCAGCGTACTGCGCAGGCAATATTTAACCAAAATCCTCCATCTTTTTCCTATCCTACGCATCAGTTTGAATATTTATCCCTCAATGCTTGTTCTTCTGCCCGGCGAACCTGGAGCATGGAGTCTACCAAAATTTTGATCTCAATTTCCCGCTTTGCCTGGCAGAGGCTGTCCATTTCAGCAGCTATGCCCCCTTTGTTGATGGCCCGGAGGTAGAGCGTATCCACCTGATCGCGTTGAATCGTGGTGAGCCGGAGTGGGGGCTTCTCTCCGCAAGAAACCAGCAGTACCAGCAGCAACATCAGCCCCATTGCTACCTTAGTTCCTTTGTGATTCATGTTCGCCTGGTTGTCTCGAAACATCAATTACTTTTCTGCGCAATTCGAAATGTTGCCCCAAATATACTTTGCGTACCATTTCATCAGCGGCAAGTTCTTCGGCGGTGCCGGCTTTGAGGATGTTTCCTTCAAACATCAAATAAGCCCGATCCGTAATGGAAAGGGTCTCTTGTACGTTGTGGTCGGTGATCAGGATACCAATGTTTTTGGTTTTGAGCTTGGCCACGATGTATTGAATGTCTTCCACCGCAATGGGGTCGATGCCGGCAAAAGGCTCATCGAGTAAGATAAAGGTAGGACTGGTGGCGAGTGCCCGCGCAATTTCCGTACGGCGACGCTCCCCTCCGGAGAGGGTATCCCCCCGACTTTTGCGCACTTTGTGCAGGCCAAATTCGTCCATGAGCTCTTCGAGTTTGTCCTTTTGCTGCGCTTTGGACAGGGTGGTCATTTCCAAAACCGCTTTGACGTTGTCTTCTACGGTTAGTTTTCGAAACACCGAGGGCTCTTGGGGCAAATAACCGATGCCTTTTTGGGCACGTTTGTACATGGGCAAGTTGGTAATTTCCTCATCATTGAGGTATACTTTGCCTTCATTGGGTTGAATAAAACCTACCACCATATAAAAGGTAGTGGTTTTGCCTGCCCCGTTGGGGCCCAATAGTCCAACAATTTCTCCTTGATTGACATTGATGCTCACACCTTTTACAACGTGTCGGCGGCCGTATACTTTGATCAGGTTATCGCTGCGAAGAATCATAACTTTTAAGGTTCGGAGGTTCGGGGGTTCGAGGGTTCGAGGGCTCGGGGGTTCGGGCTTAACCCTCGAACCCCCGAACCTTCGAACCCCCGAACCGTTTAATCAATATAAATCACCTTGCGCAAAAAGCGGAAACCAAACGAGAGTTCAAACGTAAGGTTGGTGCTGCGGCGCTGGGGCAAACTGATGTTTCCACGCGGCGCCCAGGGATTGGGATTGATGATGTTTTCCAAGGGCGGCTGGTCATATTGGTAAGAAAAATCGGGGTTTACCGTAAATTCCACCAGTACGCCGACCAATTCGTCAAAAGGAATTTCTATCCCTCCACCCATGGTAATCCCGTAATTGAGCTTGCGCACAAATCCAGGAATGGGGTAGTAGATCGTATAAATATCGTACTCATTTGGAACGTCAAAAATTGTACCTCCCGAACCCGTTACTGCACTTCGCGGCGTGCGGATGGCACTCCCTTTAATGTGGTATCCACCTTGTGCAAACAGGGCAAAGCGGGAATCTTCGGAAGCAGATTCGATAAAAGCAATCCCGTGGTAGCGCAAAAGCATATCCCGTTCAAAGGTATTGTCCCAGCGCTGTCTGCCCGCCGTTAGACCACCCTTGATGCCGAATGCGGTGCTTTGAGCAAGCCCAAATACGGCAGTACCACAAAAAAATAAGCCGATAAAAAAGGAGCGCATAGCTGTTACTTTAAAGAAATGATCCAGTCCAAAGGGTCAAAGCTTGATGAAATTCGAACTTTTAGTGCTCAAACTTATCCCCCAACAAAGGTGGGGAATTGGAGTGGATTGTGCAAGAGTTCCACTGAATTCAACAAAATCAGGCTTTTGAACCAACGTATACCTGGGACTGCTTGGTACAAGTTATTAAAAATTTACCTTAAAAACTTTGTTTATCAATATAGTTCTACGTTACTTTGCGGGTGCATTTTTAAATCAATAAAGCTTTCTAACATGTCAAGCATTGCAGAAAAAGTAACCAAAATCATCGTTGAGAAGCTGGGAATCACGGAGTCCGAAGTTACTCCAGAGGCGAGCTTCACGACCGATTTGGGTGCGGACTCTCTGGACACCGTTGAGCTGATCATGGAATTCGAGAAACAGTTCGATATCTCCATCCCGGACGAGCAAGCGGAAAACATTAAAACGGTTGGTGACGCAGTTGCCTACCTTGAGGCCAACGCTGGGAAGTAAATTCAGTGTTCGGGAAAATCCACAGGTTGAAGTTTTAGCCTGTGGATTTTTTATAACAATACTCTTGTTTCTGCTAATCAATACCGAATATGAGAAGAGTTGTTGTAACCGGTTTGGGCGCAGCTACCCCTATTGGCAATACCCTACTGGCATACCAGGAAGGTTTACAGAACGGAGTCAGCGGTGCAAATCTGATCACCCTGTTCAATGCTTCAGAATTCAAAACCCATTTCGCGTGTGAAGTCAAAGACTTTGACCCCGAGGTGGCTATTGATAAAAAAGAGGTTCGAAGAATTGACCGTTTCACCCAGTTTGCCCTCGTGAGTGCCGATGAGGCCATGATTGATTCGGGTTTGGCGGCTCAATTGGAGCAACTCAACCCCGATCGGATCGGCGTTATTTGGGCATCAGGCATTGGTGGATTGCGTTCTTTGGAAGAAGAAATTGAAACGTTTACCTCCGGCAATGGTACCCCACGCTACAATCCCTTCATGATTCCGAAGATGATTGCGGACATTGCGGCCGGGCACATTTCCATCAAATACGGTTTTCGAGGCATCAACTACGCTACCGTTTCGGCTTGTGCTTCGGCATCCCATGCCATCATGAATGCCTTTGATTACATCCGCTTGGGCCGCAACGACATCATCGTTACCGGAGGTTCCGAAGCAGCTGTAACCAAAGCGGGCATTGGTGGTTTCAACGCCATGAAAGCCCTTTCGACCCGCAACGACGACTTCAAAACTGCCTCCCGGCCTTTCGACAAAGACCGCGATGGCTTCGTTCTGGGTGAAGGTGGTGGTGCTTTGATCCTCGAAGCATACGAGCACGCCAAGAAACGTGGAGCAAAAATATACGCCGAAATTGTAGGTGCAGGTGCTACTGCCGACGCTTATCACATTACCGCACCACATCCGGAAGGCTTGGGTGCGCTGAATGTGATGCGGATGGCGCTGGCCGATGCGAACATGAATCCGGAAGAAATTGATTACGTAAACGTACACGGCACGTCTACTCCTTTGGGGGACATTGCCGAAACCAAAGCCATCAAAGGGGTGTTTGGGGAACACGCTTACGGCCTCAACATCAGTTCGACCAAATCAATGACTGGTCACCTCTTGGGTGCTGCGGGCGCCATTGAGGCCATTGCGGGTATCCTGGCCATTAAAGGTCAATTCATACCCCCAACCATCAATCATTTTACCGACGATCCAGAAATCGACAATCGCCTGAACCTGACCTTCAACGAAGCGCAGGAACGTAAAGTACGGGCGATTTTAAGCAATACTTTCGGCTTCGGAGGCCATAATTCGTCTTTGATCTTTAAGCAGTTCGCAGAATAGGACTGTAAGTAGTCTATCGAGAAAAGAACGAAAACTACCCATTCCCCCCAGTGATATGAACTCATGTTCAGCAATTTTGGCAATTCACACGATTGCTAAACATGATTTACCAGGCAAAACCCAATTTGGTTTTGTTGCTTAAATTTTCTGTAGTTTCTTTCTTTTCATTCTACTCTTTACAGGCCGTTTCTGTACTTATTTTATAATTAGCACCCTGCAAAAATTTGACAGCCATCAAATTTTTGCAGGGTCGTATTATTTACACTCTTAACTAAACGGCCTTGCGGTTATTATTCAAATTTTACAACTATTACCTTTCGCCGGATAAGGAATTGGCCCGTAAGCTCAAACCTTTATTGGGGTACACCCCGGCGAATCTGGGTATTTTCAAGTTGGCGTTTTCGCACAAATCCACCAGCAACTCCGGGGATAAAGCCTATCCCATGCAAAACAACGAACGCCTGGAATACCTGGGCGATGCCGTACTGGGCACCATCGTTGCTGAATACCTTTTCAAAAAATACCCGGATAGCAATGAGGGCTTCCTCACCAAAATGCGCTCCAAACTGGTGAAGCGAAAATCGCTCAACCGGATTGGCGACAAAATGGAACTCGAACTCCTGCTCTCCGAGTACAATACCACCCGCCTCAGCCGCTCCATGCTGGGCAACGCCGTAGAGGCCCTGGTGGGTGCCGTGTACCTCGACCGGGGTTATGCCTCCACCAAAACCTTCGTGATCAACCACATGCTGCGCAAGTATGTCAACATCCACGAACTGGAACGCCTCGACGACAACTACAAGAGCCAACTGTTGGAATGGTGCCAAAAAAGTGGCAAAAATGTAACCTACAAGCTACTGGCCCGTTATAAGTTTGAAAAACGCGATCGATTCAAAGTCGCGGTCATGATCAACAACAAACGGGTAGCCACCGCCGACGATTTTAATAAAAAAAGCGCCGAACAAATGGCTTCTGAAAAAGCCATGATTGCCCTGGGTATCCTGATTGAAGAAGAAGACGAAGATTATAGGTTGAGCCCTGCGGTTTGCCAAACCTGAGGTTGGCGACCATTCGCTGTCAATGTCTCCGTAAAAGGCAACCACTCTCAACTCCAACCTTCAACTCACAACTATACCCCATGAAATCTCCCTGGATAAGCGCATCGAAACCATGGCCCAAGGAGCCAAGGAGCTCCAACTTTGGGTGCTGGATGCCATTCGCCAGGGTTTTGGCCACCTGCAAAGCCAACCCAATGCTACCTGGGATACCATCGCAGCGCGGATGACCGACGCCAAGTTGGGTTCCATCTCGCGGCGCCTCCGCATCCTGCGCGACCGGCGCAATGAGCCAGACTGGCCAACCTTGTTTTTCAATGAACTGGCCGACTATTACCTCTTTGCCCAAGCCTTTTTACAACTGGATGCCTTACCCGCGCCGATGCAGGAAGAGTTGCTGTTGCAGGGTGGACGTACCATTCGCCGCACTGATTTGCTGCAACAAACGCCCGAACACGACATTTGGCTGGTGATGGGTCAAAATACTGGGGTGGAAGAGGATTTGCGCTGGCGCCGTACCTGGTTTTGGGCCGAAAAATTACAAAAGCCCGCCTTGGTAATCGATTATGCTTTTCGAGATGCACCTTATGAGCAAGAATGGATTGTGGGTGCGGCCTTTGCCGCAGATTTGTTCTATTTTCCAGGGGTCAATCCCCTGCGTGCGGTGGTGGGTGAATTTGCCTTTTCTGCTGAACCTGTTGCCGATTTGGCGGGTTTTACCGATTGCCAAACGATTGCCCATGCCTACGCTGCGGCTTTGAGTAAAAATCCTTTTTTGCAAATTTTCCCGCTCATCCTGAACGGTTTTGGGGTTATTTTGCACGAAAATCAATTTTATGCCCTGGATCAGCAGCGCCATTACCTTCCCTTGAGCAATCAGGAGGAAAAAAACTGGAAGCTGCTGGCCTATAGTGCGGGCCACCCCATTGGGTTGTTTGCCGAATGGGACGGGCAGCAGCTGAATCCGCTGGCGCTGCTCGATGAGCACCGGGTGATTAAACTATAGTAAAGTTTGGCTCCACGGCGGAAATTGACAAAGATTACAGATCGCACCAGACATTTCCACTCTTTTGCCCAAAAATCTGTGCGGAAATCTGCGCGAATCTTGGTGAAATAAAATCTCCGCAGGCGGGCGCTAAACGTATACAAACAACATGCCGTTCAGTAAAATGCTATCTCTGCCTTTTGTATTGGTCATGGCGCTGGGGTTTTACCTCGCCTTGCAGGTCAATCCATCTTACGCCTATATGGTCGTGCCCTGCGTACTGGTGTTGGCCTTGATTTACATTTTTTCGCCCGAGATCGACTGGTTCTGGTACCAACGCTATCCGCCGGAACTGCCCGAAAAGCTGCGGGCCTTTTTTGAAAAACACAGTTTTTTTTACCAGCAATTGCGCAGCGAAGACGATCGTCGCCTCTTCCGCCAACACGTGGCCATGTTCAAAATAGCCACGGATTTTAAAAGCCCCGAAGAAGGTACCGAAGTCAGCGAAGACCTGAAAGTAGCCGCCGCCGCCAGTGCGGTATCCCTGACTTTTCAACGCCCCAATTTTTTATTGCCGCCTTTTGAAACGGTGGTGGTTTTTCCCCAGGCTTTCCATTCGCCCCAATACCAACGCCATGTTCATACCTCCGAGTTATTTGAGGAAGACGGTGTTTTACTGTTTTCTGCGCCGCACTTGATGAAAGGCTTCATGAGCCCCAAGGAATATTACGATGTGGGTTTGCACGAATGGGCGCGTGCTTTTGTGCTCTGCTTCCCGCAATTGGCCTGGCCAACGGATGACCCACAACGCTGGCATGATTTCAGCCGCATCAGTGGCTTTCCGGCTCAGGCCATCCAGCAATGGATCAATCGGCCCGATGTGGAATTGTTGCCGGCTACGATTGTGCATTATTTTCATTTTCCGCAGCAGTTTAAGGCGGTGTTGCCGGAGGTGTATGGGGAGTTGGAGGGGATTTTTCAGTTGGAAAAGAAAAGAGCTTAGGTGATAATTAGCTGCCCGACTTCATCGGGCTGAAATAAAAATGTTTTCGCCCGCAGATCGCGCAGATTTCCGCAGATTTTTTCAAAAAGGACACATTATCTGCGGAAATCTGCGCGATCTGCGGGCGAATAATGACTTATTTCATTTGCCGTAGGCGAGAGTGATAAAAAGTAATATAGTTGTCACCGCTACGCGGTTCAAAAACCCTACCCAAACTGCTCAGCTATAAACCGGGCCAGGGCTATCGCCCTTAGATACTGCGAAAAACCGCGTGAGCGGTGGCCCGGTTTATAGCCAAAGGCAAGTAAAAAGAATTTGAACCGCGTAGCGGTGGCAAGTATATATTATCACTTCGCTGCTCTGAATTAATTTAACCACGACGTACCTACGACCACGACGTTTATACGCTTCACGTTTTTTGAGGCTTCGCCTCTTTTGCTAAAAGCGACAGGATGGCAAAACGGATGAAACGGATGGAACGGATTTAAACGGATTTTTTAATCCGCCTGCGGCGGATTAAGACGAGCCGAAGGCGAGTCAAAGTGGACTTCCTCAAAAAAGTAGACATGAAGATAAGCCCAAAAAATGCTTATTTTTAAACCTACTAAAACGCATTGTTTATGGCAATGATAAGAAGGAAGTTCAGCAAGGAACAAAAACTGGAGATTGTCAAAGAATCGAAGAAATCAGTGGTGATGGAGGAACTAGCGTCGCGCTATAAGATACATGCTAACAGCATCTACAAATGGCGTAGGGCGTATCTTCACCACCAGGAATCAGCCTTTCCCGGTCAAGGTAATGTATCGCAGAGTGAGGAACAAAAGGAGATAGCCTCCTTAAAGAAGCAACTGCGTGAATTAGAACTGGAAAAGAGATTCTAAAAAAGGCCTTGGGCATCTTATCGTCACCTGACAGGAAAAATTTGCTTTTATGAACAAGCATTCGGCCCGTTTCCCTGTTGAGATGATGTCTAAAGCCTTAGGTGTTAGTCGTGGCGGTTATTATAAATGGCTCAAAAGGAATGATCAAGACTCAACATTGGCCGCATCTGATCAATGCTTGAACAAGGAAATCAAAGCGGTGTTCGAGCATAGCAAAAGCACCTACGGCAGCCCACGGGTATACCAAAAACTTCAGACTCTGGCGGGTGGTTTGAGTGTTTCAAATCTACTGTGGCGCGGCGCATGAAGGCTCTAGGCCTTAGCAAGGAACCGTAAACGTAAATATGTGGTGACAACTCAAAGCGATCATCCGTATGCGGCATCTCCTAACCTATGGATCTCAGTTTGGCGTTGAACAAATCAACCAAGTATGGGTCAGCGATATCACCTACATTGCAACTGACCAAGGCTGGAGTTACCTGACAATCATATTGGATTTAGGTGATCGAAGTGTTGTTTCATGGGCCTTGAGTACCACCCTACACGCTCCAATCCTCGGTCATAAAGCCATTCAGGAGGCTGTTGAAAAGAGAAATATCTCTAAAAGAAGCGGGCTTGATGTTCCATTCTGACCGAGGAGTTCAGTATGCATGTGAAGACTTTAGGTCACTTTTGAACCAGTACAAGGTCACCCAAAGTATGTCCCGAAAGGGAAACTGTTGGGATAATGCAGTAGCAGAATCTTTTTCAAAACCATCAAAACCGAAGAGTTAGACCAACATCCGCTAATCAAGACTGAACAATTGTTCTCTTTGATTTTCAAATATATCGATGGGTGGTACAACACCCAAAGAATCCATTCTGCTTTGAATGGCAAAACTCCTTGGGAAGTGTTTTATGAAAAATGTTTTGAGCTCGCTGCTTAAGCTTATCTTTATGTTCACTTTTTTGACGAACTCCACTCTTCTACCTTATTGCCTCCTTCCTCCCCCTCCCTCAACTCCTCCAACACCTGTAAAGCCCCACTGATCCTCAGCATCGATGATTTCACCATGGCAATTTCCTGCTCCAAGGCAGCCAGACGCTCCTCCCCTTTTTTTGTATTCGGCTTGCAGTTCAGTAATGCGGGTTTCGATTATTTGTTGCATGTTTGATTATTGGGTTAAATTCAAATTCAGATCAATAGGATGAATTAGGTAAAGGTTTGGTTTTGCTGTGTTTCAAAGTCTTGGCACTGCATGATGTTCAAAGAGCTTAACGCTTATCTATTTTTCACACAACAGGGTTACCTAACTTCATCTTATTTTTACCAGAATTATGGCTTCCTCTTGTAGACATATTACCATCCTTGTCAACTCGGAAAATTGAAATATTATTATACCTGATATCGATTTTGCCATCTGCATCGACTATCGAAAAGGCACCTATTTGGATTTTTTTAAACCCTTGCATTAAAAGGTCACCCTTTATTTTCAAATTGCCACTGACATCCACAAGTAACCTTTCTCCATTATCCCCAACTTCAAATATTCCATTAGTACGCATTACTCCCGTATTGTGGTAAAAGCTTTTATTGCCGTAAGTTCGGATCCACACACTATCATCATATGGAATCCTCGCCATAATCCTCAAAATAAATACCATTTTTGCCCGTGGTCCTTAGCCATCCATCCGTCACATAAGTTCTCCATTTACATTCAGTTTTACCTTTCGGCGCAGTTGTCCCAATCCCTACACTGTTATTAAAATATGCAGCCCCTCCTACGGTAAAACTGCCCCCAAAGTTAAACTGCCTCCCTATCCCAACATTTCCTTGGTATCAATGGTCAAAAGCTGGTTTTTCATTAACACTCAGTTGCAACCCCATATTGCTATCTTTGGCGGTGCTAATGGAAGCAAGAATATTCTTTCCTTCCAAATTTGGATTAATAGCCAGTTTTTACCATCACGCTCAACTTGCATAACCCCCATTTACACCTTGCCTGATACGCAGAAGGCCAGTTGTGGAGGTGTGGGGTGCCTATTCCCAGTTTGCCCTCATCAGTAATATGGACCCGATGAGCATGCACTGATCCAGGATTTTTAACTCACCTACCACCATTCCATTTAGTAGGGCTTGGTGCCTCGTTGAGGTTTGTAACATTAAAGCATCAAAGTTTGGCATGACATTAAGTTTTAGTAAAGCTTATAAGGCAAAGTTTGTCCAAATCAACCACCACCCTCACCTGTTTTTGGGTGAAGGCTACCGCGCTGTAAGGGCGCCACCGGCAGCCATTTGTTTTGAATCTTTGGGTTGGCTTTGCTTGGCGGCTGATCATCCAGGTACTGTCCGGGGCCTGGTTTGAAAAATGCTGCCAACTCAGGTTTTCTATGCTCGCTTCCGCTAGAACCTGATCAATTGACTTTCCTGTTGATTGAGTTACCATTTCAATGGCGCTTGCATCATCCGGTCAAAACGCTGCTCGGAAAGGCGTTCTTCAAATACGATGTGTCGTTTTCTGGCTTCAGCCTCGTCAAAGAAATCCCAAACAAAGGATGTCTGAGGGCAATTGGGCTAAAAATGGGGAAAGGCCATTTTTTGGCATCACTCAAAATGGAAGCTTGCCTTTGCTGTCTTTCTCGACCAGATGGGTCAAGGTATTGGGGTATTTTCGAATGAATTCAGCCCGAATGAGCAACACCAGTTCTTCATTTTTGGTCGCTTGTGGACTGTGTTTCCCTAGCAATGTCGCTTCCGACCATTGGTGCAACCGCGAGATGTCCTTGTCTTCATTCCTGGTCAACAACCATTTTTCTACCGCTGTTTCGTAAGCGCCCGCTATAGTATCATCCGACAATTCGAAATAGGCATTTTCTATGCTTACCCAATCACTTTCCTTCTTGCCCAATTGTGCCAGGAGTTGGATGCCAAAAAGGCTGCAGATTTGGTAGATGACCGATGTTTGAATCGTGCTGAGCTCGGCTGTTGCCACTACTTTGAACGGCTTGATCGTTTCTAGATCAATTTTTCGTGCAGAATTTTGCAGGCGACCAGCGCCCATCAGCTCAGTACAATTACTGAATGCCTGAATGTTTTATCGAAGTCAATCGCGTTGTTCCGTGTTTTGGTCTTACCTATCCCCACGGGCAGGTATTTGCGCAATTTGGGGTTGACGCTGGTGTTGGAAAGATCACTTATTTTGAATTGTGCACCGATGGTCGGCTCCTCCAAAAAGTAGGGATGTCCAATCTGGATGGGTATTGGAGAAAAGGGTGGGATCCCAAATTCCGGGGCAACACTTTTATGGGGGGTAAAACGAAATCTGTTGGATTATTTGAATCTTGTAGCGAACGAGCCATCGGCAAGCGCATTTTAATTTTGTTGTGTACAGGTGCCGTGAAGGACAGGGAGGGTAAAGGTATCGCTGATTTGACTGAGTCAGTTATGCAGCCAGTTGGAAATTTCGCCCAGCCCGCCCTAGATTGAGCTGCTGGTTCAATTGCCGGTTCTTCTCAGATTGCGACCGAATCCGATTGCATTAGCTCTTCTTGATGGGCTTTTACGTATTGTTACCCCCAAACCCGCAGCAATCCGGTATTTCAGGTCCAGGTTCAGGGTTTTCAGCCATTGGGTGTAAATGGCTTCTTTGTATTTTTGGTCTTTGCCCTAAATCCAGATTTAGAATCTTTCTTTTCATTGTAATTGATCCACCTTCCATAGACGTTACGGGTACCACCAAAGTTTTGAGCTGCCATCATTTTCCAAGGATGGTTTTCCATTCTCGTCGCTTGCTTCGGCCTTACTCAGTAAATCGGCCAGTTTTTGGTTTCTTCATTGCTCAATGGATTTTTTGCAAATCTGGCATTGTTGTCCGAGGATTGTAGGCGCCCTCAACTCCAAAGTCCGTAAAGGCTGGGTAGAGGAATTTAAAAATCCGTACCCTGGATTGTCTATGTTAATGGTTCTCCCTCCCAGGTTTTTAATCGGACTGGGTTTTGACCAAACGGATTAATTGTTAAAATCCCCCGCAATCCGGTGTGGAATTCCCACTTGTAATAGTAAGGAAGTCCTTCTTTAGCAATCAGGTCACTCGATTTTGCCGCATTCCCTTCAGGCCAATTGACCGCGGTGGGTTTCTGTCGCTTCTACGCCCAATGCGGCTTCTACGCCCAGCAAATGAGTGGGTACAACAAATGCACAGTATTTTACGCCTGGGCTGAGCCGACGCGGGCTAAGCAGCCGGGAAATGGCCATTGCTGGATTATTCGAATTTTGCTTTTATGGCTGTTTCATTGTTTTTAATTTTCTTGAATCTTTTATTTTTTCCAGATTTTCTTTTAATCCCTCTGCTAGAAGTTTTAACTCTTCAGCGTCTAAAATTTGCTTCCTGACAAGCCACATGCGCCTTAACGCCAGGAGGCTTTCAAGTTAGGCAAAATTGCTCCAGGTTTGAGTTTTATCCTTGGGGGCAATCCCTTTTAGCTTTGGATCAAATTCAAATTCTCCATCTTTCAATGCCGTCCATTTCCAGCGTGATCAAGCTCAACCAGGGAATCCATTTTCCCTTTTCCTGAGTGGCACTGTAGCGCCACAAAAAATCTGCTTCGGCAAAATCTACGAAAGGGACGTTGTTGGCGATAAAATTGCCGTCATCACTCGTTGGCTGAACCCTGATAATCATACGCTCCGGGTCAAATCCCAGCACATCTCCCGGCCCGTATAAGGATACTTTTTGATTGATCCTTACTTCTTCTTGTGCATTGGCTTTTCCTTGTGCCTTTACTTTAAATTTGGCGTCAACGGAAGCACGTTTTTCTTTGGCTTTTCCTTAAAATGGATCGATACCTGCGCCCAAACCCCTGCGGAGATGGGGAAGAAATGAGTAGTTAGATTGTTTTCGTTGCCATAGTGTCAAATGGTTTCCAGTGCCGCAGTCGTCATGACCTGAAAGGCATCAGGTCGTTGTTCAACTGGTGGTTCAAAAATTGCTTTGCCGCGCCGTAAGTCTCAAATTGCAGGTTCACTCCATTGTTCATCAGAGGAGTCATGTCGTTTACCCACCACTGGTAGCTATCAGTTACGAGAACATCCGGTGTCTCATCCACAAACTTGTACTTGTTGTTGCTGTGGAGTTGATTGGATTCCGCCCGCATGCTTTTGAGTAAAATACGCTGCTGCGTTGCCGGGGACACGGTCGGTTGCCCATTGTTCCTAAGCGGTTCTTGATTAGGCTGCATAATGATTTCTTCAAATGCTTCGGCTGCTACAAATTCCATCCCATCACCCAGGTCAAAACCGCCTGAAATGCCGTCTCCAAAACTGAGCCCAGCGGCCATCTGCTCAAAGTCCGGGCTGGATAGTTTATCGGCTTCAGAGAGGTCTTCGTATTGCCCGCGCGCAAAGTTTTCTTTTACCCAATTGAAATTCCTGGTATTTGCTTTTTTCCCGCCAATCTCAATGTCTTCACCAAAAGAAAATACAGGGCTTTCGCTTACGTAGGAATTGCCGTATTTATCGATTTGCCGATTGAGCGGCAATGCGGTCTGTCTTACCTCCAGGTAACCACTGGGGTGTATGACGACGCCTGCCGCATCATCTCCTTCTACTTGCCGCAGAGATTCTCCGGATCTGAACCCTTGGGGCAATCAGCTCGCCAATTGGAGGTGTTTCCAACGATGCTTTGGCCCTGAATCAATAGTTCAGCAATGGATTCATATTCTTTGGGTTCATTGCTAGATTCACCATTCGATATGGAATGGAATTTCTAAGGAGAGAGAACAGGACGCTAACTTCTGCATAGCCGGATGCGCTCCAGGGCGAAGGCGGAGAGTTGGAAAAAGCACTCGATACTCGCGAAGGTTTGACCCATCACCTTCACCTTGACACTCATAATTTGATCGATGCTGAAATAAAAGGGGTTGAACTGCAATAAGGCATTAAACCAAAATGGGCTTCAAGACTGGCCACTTTGGCATCTACCTCCATGTAGGTGTCGTAACCGATCTGGAAGTTGGACGTGATGGCTTGGTAATATGCGCCCGATAACTTGACAGCATCGGCCAAGTTGATGGAAGCACTCAAGCGGGGTACATCCAGGAATTGGGCTGGTTTTTTGTAACGGGGTGAAATCCGCCAATCGAAAACAGGAAGGCTGGCCGACTTCCCCAGTCCAGCATAAAAGGCAAATCCTCCTTCCAGAGGTATACTCAAGATGTGAGAATTCCTTAAACGGCCTTCGATGCGGATGTACGACTCGGCAAAATTAAAGTCGCCAATGACATCAATGTGCAGTTCAACAATGGCAAATCCTTTAACTGGGAGATATACCCCTAAACTACCCAACAGGATAATGCGCCCTTTAAAGGGAAATTCCAGAACAACCCCTAAATCCAATTCGATGATGGAAGGGGTGCCAAAACAAAACGTAGGAATGGTGCGATCACAAAATGGCTCCTGCGCCGGGAATATCGCCTCCAGATCACTGATGATGCGGTTTGGAGTTTTCAATGGGATTGTCCGGAAACATCACCGAATTGACCGCTCCTGCGGCAATCCGTTCGCGAAGGGTATCGATACGTGTTGTCCGGTTAACACCTACCAGTCCCCCTACCCCTGCCAGGGTAAATCCAAACGACAATTGGAAAGGTGGATTGAAAATGGCGCTGATGCTGATCAACATCGAAAATCCCTTTTGCCGTTGGGGAGCTTGGTCAAAATGATGGCAATGGCGCCTACTTTGATGCCTTGTAAGTCCAGGGACAAAGCACCTGAATAACGCCCTTTGTCGGGATCGACTTCAGAAAGCCTCCGCCGGAGATGAGATTTGTATTTAACGAAGCTCCAATTCTAGTGGGTGATGCAAAGCCAGGGCCATCAAGTTGCAGGAAACCAAGATTTCCTCCTTTGGAAGGAAAATCCAGTTTTGCATTCATCCCAACATTATCAACAGCGAAATCTATTGGACCCAGATTTGCTTTTATGCTGTTTGCCTGCTTTGATTGTCCAGGCAGGATTGCCGATCTTAAGCGTCAAACCTTCTAATGAGACTGGTCCTAAAGACAGATGAAGTGGAAATGGATTTCAAATCCTGCATTTCCACAAAGTAAAATCCATCGAGGCTGGAGAAACCTATTTCAAGATCGAAATTAACTTCTAGTTGAGTACTTGGAATTAATTTATTGATAAAGCCATCCCCATCACCTGGGCTAAGGATGAAACAAGCATCTTTTAAAGTAATGGAATTGAATATTCCTTATCCTTTGAACCAATCGCTAAGCTAGCTTTGTAAAATATTTTCCCAATCTTGAAATGTGTGCCAGTCAGACTTCCTATCAAAAAAAGCATCATCATCTTTACGTAATTTCTCAACAAATAAACTTATATTAAGTTTATTTGCAACTTTGTTCTCAAAAAATCTATACTGGAAGTCTTAATGGATACTCCTGCCAAATTACCGCTTGCTTGAAGGTTGAAACCAATCTCCAATAATTTCTGATAGGTTATATTCCCAAAAAGGGCATGATGAAGACCCTGGCCCTCCTTCATTGTTGGGAATTGCCCAATGTTGCACCGAATGAAGAATATTTTCCTTTATCAAACGAGTAATTTTTTTTACTAAAACTAATTAACCCTCTAAGCCTTTCTTCTTCTCCAGAAGTCAACTCATCTGGTCCATTTCCTCTTCCAACCAAAGATTGAATCCCAATGAAAACAACAGATCTCCAATTCGACTAAATAGCTTTCCAGCAGCTTTATTGGCTTTTGTAGATCTCCTAGCCCTGCTGGCCAGTACTCATCTTGCAACAGTTTACCAGGCTTGGTGACTAACTTCCTAATTGATTCCAATTTAAAGTAAAAGCCAAATGTTTAGCCCGAAATATTTTTATCATTAATTATAATTTGCTTTTTTTTTCGACTTCTTGGATTATAGCGAATACTTTTAAGGTGTTAAACAGGATTTGCTGATCGACTTAAATAAGTTAGCGTTAATACATCGAAAAGATCAGCTAAAATTCTTCTGCTAAATTTCGGGTAATCCATCAAGAAAATTAGGAATACTAGACAATTCTGTTAAGAGTTCTTTAGTTTCTACTCAAATCTTTGGCTAATTCACAAAAATTATTGGGAGGGTTGTCTATAAGCCCAGAGAGTTGATCAATTTCTTGTTCGCAATTGTGTCAATGGAATTAATAAATCGGACAAAATTCCCTCCAGATATGGCTTTTAGATCCCATCCAATAATTTGAAAAAATGATATACCTGATCCTCATTTTGACGTATCCGCCGAAGAGGTTAAGCAATATTTGTAATTCTTCAAAAAATTTCTTTTGAAAATTTTGGCTCATACAGATGGTAGTTTAAACTTTTATTACTCGCTTAGGTTTGGGTCTTGTTCAGTGGGTATTGCAAGAAAAACCATATGAAACGGTATGTTTATAGGTTTCACTATCCCTGAAGCATCGGGATTTCCAATATACCAGAACTGATGGATTGCCCTATCCCCTTCCCCAGTCAAATTCAACTAACCCGATAT
>NZ_JADKCX010000079.1 GCF_016718685.1 Haliscomenobacter sp.
ATATTGGAGGTGGAAACGGGCTTTACTACTTACAACTGGACTAACGGAGAAACTGACAACAGCATTAACATTACCCAGCCTGGATTGTATGGCGTGACCGTAGTTGACCACCTCAACTGTGTGGGCAATGCCTTGATTACCGTATTTCTAAAACTTGCTCCAGCAGTCGAAATCATTGCTCCACGGCAGATTTGCCCTGGAGATACGGTTGTCTTACAAACTGCAACCACCTTTCCATTGTACCAATGGTCGAATGGTTCCAGCACTGCCATGTCCAGCATAACGAGTCCAGGAGTTTATAGTGTCAAAGTTCAGGGTACTAATGGTTGTTTCAACCAAGATACTTTTTTATTGATACAAGCTCCAGTACCTCAATTCAATTTTATAGGTGACCCGTTTTTTTGTGCCGGGAGTGAAAACTCCATTTCGGAGTTACTCCTGGATTTGAAGAATATACCTGGCTGGATGGCTTTCAGGGCAACACCCGAATTATTGGATTACCGGGAACCTATTTTTTACGTGTAGGCAACACAATTGGGTGTCGCAAGCTGGATTCGATTGAGATTGAAAGGATTGCCCTACCCATAGCAGCTGCGGGCCCGGATACCGTATTGAATTGTATTTGGAGAACGGTCAATCTGGGCTCCGATAGTTCGAGCATTGGTCAATACATCTGGAACGGACCGGGCATCAATAATACCAACCGAAACACCCGTTTTCCTGGCGTTTCCAGACCTGGACTTTATACTTTTATGGTCAATGACACCATCCACGGCTGCCAGGGGCTGATCGACTCGGTTGAACTACTTGATGTAGCCTACCGCCCCGACGTATCGGTAAGTGGACAAGGTCTGATTACTTGTCAGGTGGACACCATGCTGTTGTTGGGAAATTCAACCTTGCTCGGCAATCGTTATCAGTACCAATGGCTTGATGCCACGGGGCAAGATATCCCCGATGCCCAAAGCCTCCAATTGCTGATCAACCGGGGAGGGAAATATACTTTACAACTGATTGATACCCGTACCGGATGCATTGGTGAAGCGGCGTATACTGCGGTTCCAGATACCACTCCACCCGTTGCGGATATTTATGGAGTTGAGCCTTTGACTTGTGTACGGGACACGATTACCCTTAGTGTGACCCAAGCCAGGCCAGGCGAGACCTGGACTTACCAATGGGTGCGCTCAAATGCCGGCAATAGTGAAAATCTTGTTGCTGGCCCTCGATTGTCTTTGGGGCAGGTGGGTTTGTACCGCTTGAGTGTGCGCAATGTCGACAATGGATGTATTGCTCAGGATTCGGTACAGATTGTCAAAGACACCCTGGCGCCATTGGCGAATGCCGGACCCGATCAGGAACTCGATTGTAATAACCCCAATGTTCAAATAGGTCAAAATGGACAAGCCAATGCCGCCTTTAGATGGTACCAGATCGAAAACACTTTTTTTAATCGAAGGGAAGCACAACCCATTGTAGATGAGGAAGGTACTTACATTTTAGAAGTAGAGAACTTACAAAATGGCTGCCGCAATTCCGATACGGTCATCGTGGTATTGTTTGCCAACTCTCCGGATAGCCTCGATATTAGGGTGAAACACGTCACTTGTGCCGGACAAAAAAATGGATCTCTTCAGGTCATTGAAGTTAGGGGAGGAGAGGGGCCATTTCTCTATCGCCTGGGTAAACAAGGGGCTTTTGGCACCAATACGGATTTTAGCGCTTTACAAGAGGGAGTGTACAACGTAGGGGTACAAGATGTGCGGGGTTGTGAATGGAACGAGGTAGTCACCATTAATCCAGGTGTCTCTGCTGATTTGCAGGTAACCCCGCCGCAACAAATTCGTCGGGGTGAAACAGTTCGCCTGCAAGCCGTGACCAATTTGGTGTTGGAGTCGGTTGGAACATTCCGCTGGACGGTTCCTGAGACATTGGACTGTGATACTTGCCGCGATTTTAAAATTCAATTGTTTAAAACTACAGCGTTCACGGCCACCATTGCCGATACCAATGGTTGTGCGGCTGAAGCCAAAACGCTTGTATTGGTTGATCCCAACCCAGGTTTTTATGTTCCCAATGCCTTTTCGCCCAACGGGGACAACATCAACGATTTTTTTGACATTGAAGTAGCCGATGATATCGAAAGTGTATCTATTTTTCAGGTGTATGACCGTTGGGGCGGATTGATGTACAGCAAGAAAAATTTTGATCCTCGTGAAAAAAGGCACGGCTGGGATGGGAAATATAGAGGCAAAGCCAAAGAGTCTGCGGTATTTGCCTGGTATATTGAAGTGATTGGTGTGGACGGAGAACGATTCTTCCGCAAGGGAGACGTGACCCTGGTTCGTTGACCCAATCAAAAAGCCCTCTGCCATTATCCAATATTGGCAGGGGCATGAAAAACCCGATAGAACTGCAGTAACTAGTCATCCTTTCTTCCGTTCTCAACCGAGGCACGCTTGCGTTTTTGCTATTTTAAATTAAATAATTTATTAGGCTTTTATATCAAGCTTTTCCTCACTGAGTTCACAATAAAAAAACCCCCGATAGAAAAAATCTACCGGGGGTTAAGGATTCTTATCAATCAAAGATTAAAATTGCGATTAAGCAAGTTTAACCTCTACTGCATTCATTCCTTTTCTGCCATTTTCGACGTTGAAAGTGACTGAGTCACCCTCGCGGATTTTGTCAACCAAACCCGTAACGTGTACGAAAAATTCCTCGTTTGAGGCGTTGTCTACGATGAACCCAAATCCTTTGGATTCGTTGAAAAATTTAACGGTACCAGTATGCATTTCAAAAAGTAAATGGTGATATGGCGATTTGCCGATACAAAGATACTGTATTTTTTATGCAATGCTCATTTTTTTTTAAAATCCATCAATTATTTCCTTGCTTCCAGTACTCTTTTTACCAATCCATCCATTCCTTCGTTCTTCAGCCAGCGGGCTACAATCACCAAATCCTGGTCGGGCAGCACAAAGATTACGTTGTTTCCATTGCCCAAATGCCAGAATACATTTTTGGGTGCACTGGGTAAGGTTTTTTGTTCAGTGTTGAGAAAATAGTTCATAAACCCGTAGCCTACTTGTACAGGTGTGGGGGTCGTGGCCATTTTGAACCATTCTTCCGAAAGCAGTTGTTGGTTTTTCCATTTTCCTTTGTGCAGACTCAGGTAACCGAATCGGCCCATGTCATACGCATTGATGAACAGGCCACCGCCCCAATGCCCGCCACCGCTGACCGATTGCACCACCTGGCCGTCCATAAGCACCCAGGAACTTTCGTAACCAAACCAGCGCCAGGTGTTGGAGGCACCAATGGGATCCATAATGTATTCTTTGAGTACCTGGGGCAAGGGGCGTCGCCAGATGTTGAGCGTGGCCAGGGCCAGGACGTTGACTCGGGTGTCGTTGTATTCATACGCTGTTCCCGGCGTTGCTCTTTCCGTATTTAGCCAGGTTTTAGCATCGGCAGCGGGGCGGTCAGCCCAATCGGGTTTGCCCCAAAGCGTCCCTTGCCAGGCGCTGGTTTGGCGCAGCAGGTTGTCCCAGGTGATGTTGCGGTTATGTGGGGTGCTGAACAAGTCCAACAATTGGGGTTGTCCAAAAGATTCTGCCCGATCAAATCGTTTGCCGGGTTCCATCACCCAAATGGGTGCCATGTAGGGATAAACGGTATCCTGCACACTTTTGATCATGCCGCGGTCGAAGGCTAGCCCTACGGTACTGGAGAGCATACTTTTGGTCACGCTGTGGGTCATGTCTACCCTGGCTGGTTCACCCCATTCCGCCACGATATAACCTTTGTAGATGATCAGTCCGGTGGGTGCACCACGATCTTTAAAGGGCCTACGGCTTCGCCAAAAGGTTCTTTACCAAAACTTTGGTAATGAGACTGCTCCATGCTGCGGGGATTGGGCGATTCCTGTTCTATGGCGTATTGGATGGCTTCCTTGATTTTGGCGGCTTTCAAACCCAGCGACTCTGGACTGCGGCGCTCCCAGTTTTGGGCACTCGGAAAATAGATTTCCGCTGGTGAGGGGAGGGCGGGACTGCTTTTTTTCTTTTGCGCCAATACCAGCACTGGAAGAAAAAGACAAAGCAGAAGGAAGTTACGGTGTATGAATTTCATCACGAATGAATGACAAAGGTTACTAAATATTCATCAGGCCTGGATACTCAGTTTTTGCTGTACCAGTTTGGCAATCCGGACTGCCTCGTCGATGTTTTCGGCCAAAACCGTGGCATGACCCATTTTGCGGTAGGGCTTGGTGCTGCTTTTGCCATAAAAATGCAGCTTCACCCCCGGCAGGGCCAGGCAGTCTTCCAACCCAACGTAACGGGTCGGGCCACTAAAACCTTCAGCCCCCAGCAAGTTGACCATCACCGAAGGGCATTTCATGGCGGTGCTGCCCAGCGGCAAGTTGAGGATGCCCCGCAGGTGTTGTTCAAACTGTGAGGTGTAACAACTATCAATGGTATGGTGGCCGCTGTTGTGTGGGCGCGGTGCCACTTCGTTGATGAGGATTTGTTGATCAGGAGTCAGGAACAATTCCACCGCCAGCAAACCACAAATGCCGAAGGTTTCGATGCAACGTTTAGAGAGTTCAATGGCGGCTTTTTCAATAGCCGGATCAATACGCGCCGGGCAAATCAGGAATTCAACCAGATTGGCCTCGGGGTTAAAATCCATTTCCACTACCGGGAACGCGGCAATTTCGCCGTCGGCATTGCGCGCAACAATCACCGCCAGTTCCTTTTGGATGTCCACTCTTGCCTCCAATAAACAGGAACCCGGCAAAAGTTTATGTTGCAGATCCGATTCATTGCGGATGATGGACACCCCTTTGCCATCGTAACCAGCCGTACGCGATTTTTGTACAAATGGGTATTGCCATCTGCCAGTTTGAACGGCATGGCGTACCGCCTGTTCGTCTTCAAATAGCTCAAAAGGGGCACTGGGTAAACCATGTTCCTGGTAAAAGAGTTTTTGTAAACCCTTGTCCTTGATCAGGTCCAATGCTTCAGGATGGGGGTGCACTGTTACTCCTTTGGCTTGTAAAGTCTCCAAAGCGCGGGTATTGACGTGCTCAATTTCAATGCTCAATACATCTTTGTCTGCGCCAAAAGCCAGTACATCTTCGTAGTTGTTAAAATTGCCTTCTACAAATTCCTCGGCAACTCCTCCTGCGGGAAAATTGCGGGAATCATCCAAAAAATAGAGGTGGAAGGTGCCAATTGGCAGCGGCAAGGCCAAGCATTTTGCCCAATTGACCACCGCCTAGAATACCGACTTTAAAATTCGGAGAGAGTATTTCTTTCATGGTTGTTGCATCTTTGCTTCAGCAACCTGGGCAAGGTGCTGGTTTCGGGGGCGAAAAAGCGTTCTTCTTTCACCACCTCGAAACCTTAGACCAATCACCTCCTTATACCTGTTGCTTGAAGGTTTTGATGTCTCAAAACGCGAAATACTTCATTTTTCTTGAAATTATCCCCAAGAATTGCGCAAAATCGGTTTATTTCGCCCAAACAATTCAGCACGCATGGCCAAAATACTGTTCAAGAATGCCCAAATCGTTAACCGGGGACGCATCATTGCTGGCGATTTGCTGGTAGAAAATGGCAGAATTGCCAAAGTTGGGGGGATCATTGAGGCCAGTGGTGCCCATGAAATTGTTGCCGATGGCAAACACCTCATGCCTGGCATCATCGATGATCAGGTGCATTTTCGGGAACCTGGCTTGACCCACAAAGGTGATCTGTACACCGAACCCCGTGCTGCGGTAGCTGGCGGAGTTACTTCGTTTATGGAAATGCCCAACGTAAAGCCACCCACCTTGACTCAGGAGCTTTTGGCCAAAAAATATCAGATTGCGGCGAGCAAGTCTCTGGCCAATTATTCCTTTTTTATGGGAGCTTCCAACGACAACCTGGAAGAAGTGCTCAAAACCAATGCTCAGGACGTTTGTGGCATTAAAATTTTCATGGGCTCCAGCACGGGCAACATGTTGGTCGATGACGAAAAAACGTTGGAAGCCCCTGTTCTCACAAGTGCCCATGCTGATCGCCACCCATTGTGAAGACGAACAAATGGTACGCCACAATGAGGCGCTGATGCGGGAAAAATACGGCGAAAATGTGCCCATCAATCTGCACCCCATCATCCGCAATGAGGAAGCTTGTTACAAATCTTCCAGTATGGCCGTTGCCTTGGCCAAAAAACACAATACGCGTTTGCATATTCTGCATATTTCCACTGCCGAGGAGATGGAGCTGTTTCGCAACGATATACCCTTGTCTGCAAAACAAATCACGTCCGAAGTGTGTGTCCACCATCTGTACTTCAGCGCCGAGGATTACATTTGGGCAGGCACCCAAATCAAATGTAATCCAGCGGTAAAAGCCAAACGCCATCGGGAAGCATTATTGACCGCTTTACTGGATGATCGACTCGACATCATCGCCACCGATCATGCGCCACATACCTGGAAGGAGAAACAAAATACTTATTTTCAGGCACCATCGGGTGTGCCGCTGGTACAGCACTCCTTGAACGTCATGCTGGAATTTTACCAAAATGGCTTGATCAGTTTGGAAAAAATAGTGGAAAAAATGTGCCATGCCCCTGCGGAATGCTTCCGAGTGGAAGGCCGTGGATATTTGGATGAAGGCGCTTGGGCAGACGTAATTCTGGTAGATCTGGAAAAAGAATGGACCGTCAATCCCGGTAATACCTTTTACAAATGCGCCTGGACACCCTTTCAAGGGCATACCTTTCAAGGGAAGGTGGAGGCTACCGTCGTGAGTGGTCACCTGGCCTATCAGCACGGCCAGTTTTTTGAGGACAAAAGGGGAAAGATTGCTGTTTAATTGGGGATAATTACATTGCACATTATCCCATCAGCACATCATCTTTATTTTTTCAAAAACCATTTTTTGAGCGTAAAATCCATCAGGAAATAGCTCAAAATACCTAGGGACATCAAAAAGGCGGTGAAAACCAGCGGGTTGGAAAAAACACCTAAATCGAGGGTATATTTTCCCAAGATGTTGAACTTGCCCTGGATGGATTGATTGCTGGCAAAAAACAAGCCCAGAGACAAAATAGCTACCGTGCCCACTGCACCACCAAACAAGCGCACCAGGAATTTGGGCAATAATTCTGCCTGGGTGTGAATGGGGCGGTACAAAGCAGGCAACTGCTCGGTGACCCTTGCTGTAAAACGCATCGAAGGTTCCTCTGGCTCTAACTGTTGCAATGTTGTTTGGAGGTTTTGCGCCAGACTCATTTCTTCTGCAAATGACGGATCTTCAAGCACAAGTTGTTGCACCCTTGCTTTTTCCCCGGGAGTACATTCCCCATCGAGGTATTTCCAAATCAAGATTGAAATGTCCTTTTCCATACTTATTGATGATCCAGAGCACTGGCCGACAATTCCTGTCGCAGCTGCTCCCTTAAACGATGCAATTTGGTTTTTACATTGGTTAAACTCAAGCCCGTTATTTCCGCAATCTCCTGTACCGACTGTTCATTCAGGTAATACAAGGTAATGATGCTGGCGTCACTGGGTTTTAAGCGGTTGATGACGGCCTGTACCTGATGCCGCAAATCATTGTCCTGGGTCAGCTCCACCGGAGATTTGCTGTGCAAGTCTGGCGTTTGCAAGGCTGCACTGCCCGACTCAATGCTTTGCAAAGGTAATTTTTTCTTGCGTGCATTGTCAATAGCGGTGCGGTAAGTGATGGCGTACAACCAGGAACTGAACTTGGATTCCTGCCGGTAACTACCCAGCATTTTGTACACCTTCAAAAAAACGTCCTGAGCCACTTCTTCGGCTTCTTCCCGGCTATTGAGCACCCGCATGGCAATGGTGAATACATAGTTCTGGTATTTCTCCACCAAATGGCGGAAAGCATGTTGTTCTCCCCTCAGTACCCGATGAACCAGAACCAAGTCTTCTTCCATGTAATGCGATTGCGAAACATTAGACGATGCTTACGGTTCGCTAGGTTACAACTTTTTTGGTAAAATATTCCAATCTGAATCGATATATTTGCGCATACAGACCCCAAAAACAGGGCACATGCAAGCATTTGAATTTATTACCACAAAAGAAGGACTGGATAATTTTCGTCAGGTCAACGATGATATTGAATGGATGTGTTTCGATTCGGAATTCGTTGGAGAAAAACGATTTACGACCCGTTTGTGCCTCATCCAGGTAGCTACCCGTCATGGGTTGTTTTTGATAGACCCCTTCCCTCTAAAAAATTTGGATCCATTTTTGGAAATGATCGAAAACCCGAACATCGTCAAAGTTACCCATGCCGGGGAGAACGATTATCGGCTTTTGTACGCCTCATTTGGCACCATTCCCAAAAATACTTTCGACACCCAGATTGCCGCTGGCTTTTTGGGGTACCGCTATCCACTTGCCTTTAAAAAACTGGTGGAAACGGAGTTGAAAATCAACATGAACAAAAGTTTTACCGTAGCGGATTGGGAGGCTCGGCCTTTCAACCAAAACCAGCTCAAGTACGCCATTCAGGACATTGAGCCTTTGTACGACCTTTGGAAAATGCAGGAAGCAGACTTGTTGCAAAAAAAACGTTTGCACTGGGCTGAGGAGGAATTCAAAGTGTTGGAGCGGGAGAGTTATTACGCCAAAGAGCCCCATTACGAAGCGCTCAACAGCGACTTGATGAAGTCACTCAACAAACGTGAGCGCCTGTTTTTGCTGCGTTTGTTTGAATGGCGGCGCAATACCGCCGAAGATAAAAACTACTCCAAAGAAATGGTCTTGCCCAGCAAATTCATGAGCCAGATTGTGCGCAGTATGCGCTCAGGAAGAGCTGGATTGCGAGAAAATCGCCGCATCCCAGACAAATTTGCCGGAGACCTCTGGCCCATCATGAACGAGCTGTACAGCCGTGAAATCAGCGAAGAGGAGCGGATGTTACTGCTTCAGGTGCCCAGCGAAGAAGATGAAAACGCGAATGAGGAAATCCTGACCGAGTTTCTTTACCTCGTCATCCGGCACCAATGTATGCAAAATGGCATTTCACACTCCCTGGCTTTGCCGCGCAATTGGTTCAAAAAAATCAAAAACGACCCGACTTTTGCCGAGGAAGTTTTTGGCCAAGGCTGGCGCAAAGAACTGTTTGGGGATACTTTCGTCCGCTGGTTGAGTCAACCGGATAACCTGAGCATCGCAATTAAGCCGGATGTGATTGAGTTGCGGCTCTCTGGAAATGAAGGAAAGGAAAGTTGAGGAGGTTGAGAAGGTTGAGGCTACCGCGAGCGACACACCAAAGCGACAAACCATTTTTATCTCAAAAAACATCCGATGTCCTCTTAATGTCGCTTGCGGCAGCCTCAACCTTCTCAACTCCTCAACCTCCTCAACCAACTACAAATACAACATGGAGCATTTGCTGGAAGTACAAGGACTCAACATCCACTTTGGTGAAAAAACCGTCGTGGAAAACCTCTCCTTTGTGCTTCCCCGAGGCAAAACACTGGCCATCGTTGGTGAATCGGGTTCAGGGAAATCCTTGAGTGCCCTGTCTTTATTGGGCTTGTTGCCAAGTAACGCCCAGGTTGTCGCGCAAAAGATGAATTTTTCTCCTCAACCGGATGTAGAATACGAATTGTTAAAACTTCTCCCCACTACCTTACAAACCATCCGCGGCAAAGCCATTGGCATGATTTTTCAGGAGCCGATGAGTTCACTCAATCCACTACAGCGCTGTGGCCAGCAAATTGATGAAGTACTGCGTCGACACCTCGATCTGAACCCCTCCCAATCCCGCAAGCGCAGCCTCGAATGGCTCGAACGGGTAAAAATTCAGGACCCGGAACGGATTTACCGCGCTTACCCGCACGAAATTTCGGGTGGACAGAAACAAAGGGTGATGATTGCGATGGCCATGTGCTGCCATCCCGCCCTGCTTCTGGCCGATGAACCTACCACCGCCTTGGATGCCACAGTGCAAAAGGAGATTCTACTCCTGATGCAAGAATTACAAACGGATTTTAATACCTCCATTCTTTTTATCTCCCATGATTTGAGTCTGGTGGCTGGTTTTGCCGATGAAGTGTTGGTGATGCACCAGGGCAAGTTGATTGAATCCGGTGCGGTTGACGCCGTTTTTCAGTCGCCACAAGCCGCCTATACCAAGGCCCTGCTCCATTGTCGCCCACCCCTCGACCGCCAGGTGCAACGTCTGCCTACTATCGAAGATTACGAACAAGCAGCAGAGACGGAAGTTTTAGCGGCTGAAATTCCCACAGCATCATTGCCTGATGCCTTACCCTTACTGGAAGTCGAACATCTATCCACCTGGTTTCCCCTGCGCAAATCCTGGTTCGGACAGCCGCGTGCCTGGCTCAAAGCCGTGCAAGACGCCTCGTTCAGCATCAAAAAAGGCCAAACCCTGGGTCTGGTAGGGGAGTCGGGCAGCGGCAAAACCACCCTCGGGCGTAGCATTTTGCGTTTGATTGAACCCTCTGGTGGCCAGATCAACTTTGCCGGACAAAACATCAGCAAATTCCAGCCGGAAGCCCTGCGCAGCATTCGGCGGGAGATGCAAATCGTGTTTCAAGATCCCTATTCTTCGCTCAACCCAAGGTTGCCCGTAGGATTGGCCATTACCGAACCCATGAAGGTGCACGGCATCGGCACCAGCGAACAGGATCGAGTAGAACGCGCGATTGACTTGCTGGAACAGGTAGGCTTGTCTGCCGATCATTTTGAACGTTTCCCCCACGAATTTTCGGGCGGCCAACGGCAACGCTTGTGCATCGCCCGGGCTTTGGCGGTACAGCCCAGTTTGTTGGTTTGTGACGAAGCGGTTTCTTCCCTCGATGTGTCGGTGCAAGCCACGGTACTCAATTTGCTCAAAGATTTACAGGCCAAACAGGGCCTCACCTACTTGTTCATCTCCCACGATCTGGCGGTCATCCGCTTCATGTGCGACGAGGTGATGGTGATGAAAGACGGGGTGATTGTGGAAAAAGGGGCGGCCAACCAGGTGTTTGAGGCGCCGGTACACCCGTATACACAGGCTTTGCTCGCCGCTTCGCGGTAGTGAAAATTCCATCACGGGAACTTTTTTATGATTTTTCCCACAATATTCTTCCGATCTTATTTCTCCGCCTATGGCATTGATTAAAACCAGATCCGCAGATTCCGCAGATTATGAAATTGGGAATCTGCGTAAATGTGATGTGCGGCAAAACCTATTTATTCCTTATGGCAAAGATTCAAATCAGGGGCAAAGAGCTGATCAAAATGGGCTACCCGGAAGGGCCAGCCATTGGTCTGTGCATCAACCTGATCCCAAAACACTACAAACGACATACCCAGGCACAAGTTGACGAACTCCTGCAAGCCATCATCGCCAACCCGAGCGACTATGCCGAAGACGCGGTATTGGGGCGCATCGTGGAGGCATTGGTGGAACCAGCACATCAAGATCCACAAGTCATCGACCTGGAGCCACAGGCCAAACCCTACCCAATTTTTGGGGCGGAAAAAATAGAGGCGGGCGCCTTGCAGCAGATGGAAACTGCCATGCGTTTGCCCGTAACGCACGCGGGTGCCCTCATGCCTGACGCCCACCAGGGTTATGGCCTGCCCATCGGCGGGGTACTGGCTACCGAAAACGCGGTGATTCCTTACGGCGTGGGCATGGACATTGGTTGTCGCATGTGTATGACCATTTATCCGCTTGATCCGCATGAACTGGAGGCCAAACGCAGCATGTTCAAAAAATTGTTGTTGGAAAACACCCGCTTCGGCTTGGGTGTCTTCGATAAACCTATGGACGATGCAATTCTGGAGCGGGCCGAATTTAAGGAAGTACCCAAGTTGCGCTCGCTGAAAACCAAGGCCTGGCAACAAATCGGTTCTTCGGGCTCAGGCAACCACTTCGTAGAATTTGGCATCGTGGAGATCATGGATGAGCTCAACGAGTTCAACCTGCCGCTGGGCAAATACCTGGGCTTGATGTCGCATTCCGGTTCGCGTGGCCTGGGCGCAACCCTGGCGCAGTACTACACCAAACTGGCCATGGAGACCTGCACGCTGCCCAAACAGGCGCAACACCTGGCCTGGCTGAGCCTCGACGCCGAAGCCGGACAGGAATACTGGACGGCCATGAACCTGGCGGGTGATTACGCCTCGGCTTGTCACCACCAGATCCACCACCGCATGGCGAAGTCACTGGGTGAAAAATCGCTGGCCATCATCGAAAACCACCACAACTTTGCCTGGAAGGAAATCCTGGCCGATGGCAAGGAGTACATCGTACACCGCAAGGGCGCTACGCCAGCGGGTAAAGGTGTGCTTGGCGTGATTCCGGGCTCAATGACGGCACCTGCTTTCATCGTGCGCGGAAAGGGATTCGCGGATTCGATCAACTCGGCTTCGCACGGCGCTGGCCGCCAGATGTCGCGCCGCCAGGCTCTGGGAGCAGTTACCAAATCCGACCTCGACAAACACCTGCGCACCCACGGCGTGGAATTGATGGGTGGCGGCCTGGACGAGGCCCCATTTGCGTACAAAAACATCCACCACGTGATGGCCGCACAGGTGGAGTTGGTGGAAACGATTGGGACTTTTCATCCAAAGATTGTGCGCATGGACGGCGAATAATACGACTGGTCAGTTTTATTTCGCGCAGATGCTACGCAGATTTTCACACAGATTTCCCACAGATTTTTTCTGCGTTAAATCTGTGAAAAAATCTGCGTCAAATCTGTGTGAAACAACCATCCCCCAAGCTTACAAACACCTTCACGATGAACGACATCCTAGACCACGACTTCGAAAACACCCCCCAAGGCAGCACCTTCGCAAAGATGTCCTTTGGGATGGCGATGTTTACCCTATGTATGTTTGGGTACATCCTGGCCCGGTATTCCGGAAAGGTTCGGGCCGATGATTTCGCGCATCTGTGGATTTTTACCAGCATCACCCAGTTTTCGATCTTGATGGGGCTTATTTTTAGCGTGGTCAGCATGGTCCGCAGGGAAAAATTGCGCTTCATTAAGGGGGTGGGGATCGGATTGAATTTTTTCTTTTTCTTTCTGGTGCTTGGGGCGATAGGTTTTGCGATGTGGATGGATGGGATGGGGGAGTGAGGGTTTTTACCAAAGCGACATGAATGGGAGGCGGGGCGCGCTGAAGTTGGCGGATTACCCTGGATCTTGTCAGATTTCCGAACAAGACTCAACCCGCGTAAACTCCGCGTAACTCCGCGCTCCCAAGTCACACTGTTATAAATAGTGGACGTGTTTTTAGCCACAGATTACTGGGATTTACCCCATTTTATTCCGCATTTTTTCAAGCTGCTCCTGCTTCCGCTGCTTCGCTTTGGCCAGCGCTGGCCGAATTCGCTCCGACACTTCCGTCCAGGCTTCATCTTTGTCTTTGGCTAGGCTAATCCACTCTCCCGGCACGCCCTGGATTTCTGACAGGGGCAAATCCTGCCAATCCGTTTTCCGCAACCGCACCGGAATGATCGTTTTTTCGCCTTTTTGATGTGCTTCCAAAGCCGCCCCAAATTCCGTCTGGTAACAAAAATCAGAAGCCACAAAATCGGCGCTGACCAAACAAATGACAATATCTGACTCCGCCATTTGCTGAAAAATCTCCTTACGCCATTCCTCACCCGCATCAATGTCACGGTCATCCCAAAGTTGGAGTTTTTGCAGGCGGACGAGTGGCGACAGGGCGGTGCGCAGTTCTTTGAGGGCGTTCAAATCTTTGTGGGAATAAGACACAAATGCCTTGACGGGGAGTTGCTCCATCTCATCGCGCATAATGGCTTCTTCCACACCTTCCAACAGGTCTTTCACTTTTAGCTTTTTTTGACCTGCCAACAAATAGCTTTTTTCAACTTCCTTTTTCGCTCCTACCAAACCTTCATATGTCAAAAATTCTTTGCTATTTGGAATAGGCACCAATTCGAATAATTCAATTTGGTAAAGCCCTCTACAATTTCCTTCAGGGTTTCCCGGATGTAACTCAAAAAACGCCGCCGCTCCTCGCCACACACCTCAATCCGAATTTTTTGGTCTTCCTTGTCCCAACGTACCCTGGCCAATGCCTTAAACACATTGGGTTTGTGCAAAATCATGCCCGTCCGCCAGCGTTGGGCATCCTGAATGAAGGTGTGCAACTTGACCATCAAGCGGGGGAAAATGCTATCGGGCATAAAATCGGGAAAGTGAATCACAAACTGCAACATGGCTCCTTCCGCTTGCCAGTCTGGCGCCGATACGGGCAACAATTGTGGGATCACGTAATTGTGATTCTCCAGCATAAAACACAACTCAAACTCCTCCATCACCCGCACGATGTAATGTAGTTTGGCTTTGGGGTAGGTGAATTGCCGCTCGCTAGTGTCACTTTTTTGGTAACGCGGATCGTTGATGACCGCATCAAAATCGGCTTCGCGCAGGATGCCCTCGTTTTCCACCACTTTGGTGGAGTTGATGATGCGGTACACCCCATTGGTCAGCCAGAGCGGATTGAGGATTTGGGTGTCGAAATACTGCAGGTTACGGAAGTTGATCACTACACCCAGGTCGTGCAAAAACTGCAAGAGCACATCCTGACTGACTTGCCGATTCACCCCTTTTTCCACGCATACTTTTTGGTATTCCGCTGCGCCAATGTAATCGGCCTCCATGTTGGAAAAATGTTCCTTGACCGCCAGCCAGTTTTTGGGGAAAGGCGTCAGGCGGGTGGTGGCTCCGTCGATTTGCTGGCGCAAGGCTTCTTTAAAATCCAGCAGCCCTCGGTCACTTTCCGTTTTGCAGGATACCCGGAAAAAGGCTTTGATTTGTGGGTATTTTTCCTGCAAGGTTTTGCGCTCTACCTCAAAAGATGGATTTTCATCTATTTTATTCAAGACCACCAATACCGGAGAATTGCCTCCAAAACTGGCCGCGTGTTTGAGCCATTTTTCGGCTTGATCATCGTTGCGGGTATTCAAAAGCAGCACCTACACCCTGCGCTGCGACAGGAAAAACTGGTGGGTGGCATGCATCACTTCTTGTCCACCAAAATCCCAGAGATGTGCGGTGACCTGATCGCCATCATTCATCTCAAAAGGTACTTTGCGGATACGGATGCCGTGGGTTTGGCTTTCTTTGCTGTCGAAATCTTCGCCCAGCAGGCGCTTGACCAGCGAGGTTTTGCCGGCCGAGGCCTCACCGAGAAAGATGACTTTGACTTCGTTGAGTTTTCGGCCGTCTTCGCCGAGTTCTTCAAAGTAGTCGCGGACGGCTTGGGGGGGAGTCTTTGGCGATTTCGACGGGGGCAGATGAGGGGGCAGTTTTTGACGAGGATTGTTGGGCGTTCGATAAACGTATCAATATCTTCGTGGAAATGTTCACCAAAGTCTTGCCATTTTAATTGGATACCCTTCTGAATAAAAGTTAATATAGGTTTTAAATCATAAACAACTGAATTGCGCAACCAAGCTGTGTCAATTTGCTGTCGCTATGTGGCTCAAGTTGTTAATTTGATTGTCATCGAGATCAGAGTCAAGTTGCAGAGTTTTTTGATGGGCTTTAAGTCGTGATTTGATTCTTGCAGAATTGGAAAATTATTGAGCTTTCAATTGGCTCTAATTCGCTGATTTGGCCATTGCAGTAAAGCGAAGTCAAGTTGCAGAGTTTCGAAATTGGTTTTAAATCGCTGATTTGATTACTGGAGAAGTAAAGCGAAGTCAGATTGTTGAGCTTCGCGATTGGCTTTAAGTCGCTGATTTGATTAGTATAGCAGAAACAATCGTCAAATTAAAGAGCTTCGCTATTGGTTTTAAGTCGCTGATTTGATTGTCGGAGCAGAAAAATGAAGCCAAATTGCTGAGTTTTGCGATTGGCTTTAAGTCGTTAATTTGATTGTTGGTGCAGTCAAGCTGAGTCAAGTTGCTGAGCTTCGCAATGGGCTTTAAGTCGTTAATTTGATTGTTGGCGCAAGCAAGTTGAGTCAAGTTGCTGAGTTTCGCAATGGGCTTTAAGTCTTTAATTTGATTGTTGTGTGCAGTCAAGCGAAGTCAAGTTGCTGAGCTTCGCAATGGGGTCTAAATCCCTGATTAGATTGTTGGAGCAGTCGAGCTCGGTTAGCCATACCAACTCCTCCAATTCTTTTGGCAATTCATTTAAACCACAATCTGAAAGATCAAGCTCTTTCGCCTTACTTTTTTTATTCTCTTTAATCCGTTTCAGGGCTTCTTTTGACATGATGATAGATTTAGTTCTATTGATCAATACACGTATAATTTTTTGCTAAAATAACGGGAAATCTCATTTCATGCCTAAAAAAACATGCAGATTACTGAATAAAAGCGCGACAAGTACAAACTACACTTTAATGGCAACGCGGATGACGCGGATTTGGCTGATTGACGCGGATCTACATTTACGAACAAATAAATCCGTGTAAACCCGCCTAACCCGCGTCACCCGCGTTCCCATCATTGTCGCTTTGGTATTCATCTGCGGAAATCTGCGCGATCTGCGGGAGAAAATTCATAAGATTCACTCCGACGAAGTCGGGGTGCTAAACTTTTACCATCAGCCCTTACTTCCCACCCACAAACCCGACCACCTCCGGAAAAAACCACCGAAATTCCGCATCCATCTCCTCCCGAAAAACCTTCAAGGTCTCCACCGCCCCCTCCAACTGCTCCGGCATGGAAGTCCGACTTTTCATGCGCATAAAGGTGTATTCCAGCCCCTCGTACACCCCGTAACTGCTCAGCCAATCTGCTTGTACCATGCCCAAAACTCGCGGGTGCAAGCTGGGCGGCATAGCAGGCAGATACAGGCGCAGGGCCGCGTAAGCCCGCTCCCGGAAAGGCCGCAAAATCTTCCGTCGTAAACTGTGCCCAATTGTGGATCAAAAAATAGTCGTAATACACATCCACCAGAACCGGGGCGTACTTGCGGTGGCGCGGGTACAAACGCTGGATGCTTTGGCGCACCGCCTCGTGCGCATCGGTATATTGATCGATCTGGCGGTGCAAGACGATGCCCCGACGGATTTCCTCCGGCAATTCGTTCACCTCGCGGTTGCTGATGAAGTCTGCCAGGAAGTTTCCCGTCATCAGGGCCGGATCATCGCCGGATAAGAAAAAATGAGCTAAGAAATTCATAGGGTATGTTATCTTTGCCGCGTTTTAATAAAAGTTGAAAAGTTGAAGGGTTGAAAAGTTGAAAAGTTGTGGGTAAAGCAGGACTTAAATCCTTTAGGTGGAATCCTGAACTGTCGAACCCAGATTACCTTTTCAACTCTTCAACTTTCGCGCAATATGGGACTAAAATGTGGAATTGTTGGTTTACCCAACGTAGGAAAATCCACCCTGTTTAATGCATTGACCAATGCTAAGGCACTGGCGGCCAATTATCCGTTTGCTACCAAGGAGCCAAACATCGGCATGATTACCGTGCCCGATCGGCGGATGGACAAACTCGTGGAACTGATCGGACCCCGTTCAGTGGTGCCGACCAACATCGAAATCGTGGACATTGCCGGGCTGATCAAAGGCGCCAGCAAGGGGGAAGGACTGGGCAACCAGTTTTTGGGCAACATCCGGGAAGTCGACGCCATCATTCACGTGGTGCGTTGCTTTGTTGACGACAACGTGGTGCACGTTGACGGCAGCGTCAATCCGGTGCGCGACAAGGAGGTGATTGATACCGAATTGATCCTCAAAGACATCGATACCGCCGAAAAACGCCTCGACAAGGCCAAAAAAGCAGCCAAAAGTGGCGGTAAGGAAGAATTGCGCGTGGTGGACCACGTGACCAAAATCCTGGCGCACCTGCAAGACGCCAAACCGGCGCGCTCCTGTGACCTGGACGACGAAGGCCAGGTCATCTTGAAAGACATGATGTTGCTCACCGGCAAACCCATCCTGTACGTGTGTAACGTGGATGAAGCTGCCGTCATCAAGGGCAATGCCTACTCCGAAGCCTTCAAAAAGTCGGTTGCCGACGAACCTGCCGAGGTCATCCTGATCAGCGCGGGCATCGAAGCCGACATTGCGGAATTGGAAAGCTACGAAGAGCGGATGGAATTCCTGTCTGATCTGGGACTGGAAGAACCGGGCGTCAACATCCTCATCCATGCGGCCTACAAGCTGCTCGACCTGATCACGTACTTTACCGCTGGTGAAAAAGAAGTACGCGCCTGGACGATCCGCAAAGGCACCAAAGCACCGGGTGCGGCGGGTGTAATCCACACCGATTTCGAAAAGGGTTTCATTCGTGCAGAAGTGATCAAGTACAACGATTACATTCAATACGGCTCAGAAGCTGCGGTGAAAGAAGTGGGCAAAATGGGCGTTGAAGGCAAGGAATACGTGGTGACGGACGGGGATATCATGCACTTCCGGTTCAACGTATAGGTTATAGGTTTTAAGTTTTAGGTTTGCGTTATCGGCCGAGCAATGTTGACTGGCGCATGTCCGAAGTTGTGAAGCGCCGAAAACGTAAAACGTAAAACGTAAAACGTAAAACAATTTCAAAATTGTTCCACTACATACTGCTCCACAAACCCTTCGGCTACCTCAGCCAATTCACCCCCGAAACGCCCGGCCAGCTCACCCTTGCCGATTTGGGGCCGTTCCCGCCGGAGGTGTATCCCGTGGGTCGCCTTGACCAGGACAGTGAAGGTTTGCTCTTGCTCAGTAATGATTCCAGGCTCAATGTAAAGTTGTTGGACCCACGCCACGCGCATTGGCGGACGTATTGGGTGCAGGTGGAAGGTATACCCGATGAGACTGCACTGGCACATTTGCGCAGCGGGGTCGAGATTCGTTTCAACAAAAAAACGTACCACACCCTGCCTGCGCGGGCACAGCTACTCGATCCTCAACCGACGGTCGCGGAGCGCAATCCACCCATTCGCTATCGGGCGAATATTCCCGAAACCTGGCTGGAATTGTCTTTGCAAGAGGGAAAAAACCGACAAGTGCGGCGGATGTGCGCGAAGGTGGGTTATCCGGTGTTGCGCCTGATTCGGGTCAGTATAGAAAACCTCGGTTTGGGCGATTTGGCTACCGGTGCATGGCGAACATGTACACGCGCGGAAATTTATAGCAGTTTGAAATTGAAAAGTTAAAAATGATTTACCACAGATTACGGATAAAATCTGTGTGAATCCGTGTGAATCTGTGGTGAATTTTCTTTTCGGTTTAACACTCAGAACTGCCACATATCCAGGTACTTCAAAAATATCTTCGCCAAATTCTGTGCATCGGCCAAAGCCCGGTGTTGCGGCCCAGTGAAATCAAAGCCCTCCGCTTCCACACTCGCCCGCAATCCTTTGGGGCGGCGCATCCGTTTCAGTTCCATGTATTGGTGTTTGATGTTGATGTGGGCATCTACCCATTCATCTTCGATGTCGTGGAGCTGGCAATCTTGTAGGACAGCTTTGTCCATGCCTCCCCAGGAACAAAGGATGTAATCTTCATCCAGCATCAGGCCCCAATCCTGAAAACTTTCGACCACTACCGGGAAGATGGAAGCCCGATCTACCTCGGTTTGTTTGATATTGGTCAACTCCTGACAATACGCCGACAAGCGCGGATTCAGGATCGGGCGAACCATGCGGCTGAATTCAGCTTCCACTTCCCCGTAACCGTTCATCAAAACGGCACCAATCTCAATTACCTCTTGCACTTTTGAAGGAGGACTTCCTTCCCAGCAAGTAGCTTCAAGGTCAAAAATGATGAAATTCAAGGTTTTGGTTTTTGTGCAGTGGTGAAAGTTGAAAAGTTGAAGGGTTGAAAAGTTGAAGAGAGGTCGACAGCACAAATATTGCTGGATTGTCATCAAAAACTTAACGGGTTCACCAATAATGGTGCAGCCACCTCTTCAACTTTTCAACTCTTCAACTTTTCAACTCTTCATTAAACTGGCTCCAAAGTGACCATGGCCTCTTTTTTTAATTCAATCACTTCATCCAAGTGATAATTATCCAGGCGGTTGTGGTAATAATACAACAACGTGAAATCCTCACTGATGATTTCCTTGGCCTTGTTGTATTTCAACGGCTTTTTGAGGTGAAAAGTACCCAAATGGGCCAAGCCATCCTTAATCAGTGCGTCAATATCGCCACTGATGACCTGGGAAAGTTTGATTTTGCCCGCAGATTCCAGCAGGAATAATTCCTGCCGGATTTGTTCGATGACGTCTTTGAGCACGGAGGCTTTAAACACGTAATCTTCATGGGGCAAACGCAGTAACCCAAACAAATCGAGACGAGCGTTTTCTTTGCGCAACATCTGAAAAGCGCCGTACGCCACCAGGTGACTGCTCAGGACAATGTTATCAGAATGATAGCGCTCTACGATTTTTTCCGCCAGGTCTTTGGTGTATTCCGACTCGCGTTGCAGGTGTTCGGTAACTTTTCCGTCCGTTACAAAATAGTCGCGCACATCGATCAGGTTACCGTATTTGTCGTAACTATTGCCATCGATGTCCACTGGATTGCCGAGCACATCCATGGGTTGGCCAAAAGAGAGCGCAATGTCGTTGCCTTCCGAAAGGACCTTCCAGATGAAACGAATGATTTGCAGGGGATTGTAAAAATCGTCTCTGGACTTCAAAAAACGTTCTTTGCCCAGCGTCCGCAAATAGCCTTCAATCAGGTAAGGCGCTTCCAGTACAAAGTGATAGCCCAGCACCAGAGGAACGATGAACAATTTTTGGTCTTTGCCCTGTTGGTACAAGGCCCGCTGCGCCTCCACTGTGGTGCTCAACAAACCCAATTTTAGCTTTTCTTCCAATTTACCCGAACGAGAACGTGTTCCTCCCGGAAAAAACAAACTATTGGTCCCCCGCTGCAAAGACAGGTTGGACATCGTCTTGAGCGTTTCGAGGTAAATGCTGTTCTTTTTGCGCCGATCCACCCGATAAGCCCCCAGGCGGTTCATAAAATAGGCGGTGTAGCCCGTATTGTACAAATTGAGGCCGGCACCGTACGAAAAAGACGGGAGCCCCAGGATCAAGTCCAGCACGTACCCGATCAGAATTGAATCCAGGTTGCTGAAATGGGTAGGTACCACCACCAGGGTTCCTTTGGTAAACAAACCCCGGATTTTTTCCAATTCTCCTTCTACAATCAATTTTTCCGCGAGGAGTCGGCGTTTTTGGCCACCAATGCGCCAAAATCCGCGCTGCCGCGCTTGCAACAAAGTATTAAAAAACAAGGTCAAAAAACGGCGTGCGAAGCGAAAAGTACGGATGCGAAAGGTGCCCACAATTTCCTCCGAATAGCGGTGGATGATGGTTTGCAGGATTTCTGCGTTGTTTTGTTTGGCTTCGGCATCGGGCTTGTCCAGGGAGTATTTGACCAACTTTCGGCGGATGCGACTCCAGAATTGGCGCTCTTTCGGCGGATCAACTTTCCAGCGCTCTTCCTTGATGCGGATGCGTTCCTGGTAGACGGTTTCGGCAATCAAATCGGTCACCTTTTGTGTCGATTTACGGGTGAGCCGATCCTGGGTAAAGGCATCAATTTCCTGAATGAAAGCGCGCCGGTCTTCACTCAATGTATAGATGGGCCATTCTTCAATATCGGGAATGACCGCAGGGAATACGGGCGTTTTTGCTCTTTGTTTCATGCGTAGCAATCCAACTATATCTGCTTGAATTCCAGGATTCCCGCTTTGGCAAGTCCTTCAATGTATTCGAGTATTTCGGTTCTGCCGACGCGCTTGCTGGCGGAGGTAAAAAACTGTTGAGGCAATTCATTCCAGTATTCCAACAATTTTTCTTGCATCAACTTGATGTTCTCCTCAATGTCCTGCGGTTTTAACCGATCGGTTTTGGTGAAGACCAGCACGAAGGGGATGTGCATTTCGCCCAACCAGTTGATGAACTCGATGTCTTTCTCCTGCGGTTTGATGTTGGAATCCACCAAAACAAAAGCACAACACAAACTTGGCCGCTTAACCAGGTAGTCCTGAATCATTTTTCGCCATTCTTTGCGTTTAGATTGAGAGATCTTGGCGTAACCATAGCCCGGTAAATCGACAATGTACCACTGCTGGTTGATCAGGTAGTAGTTCAATAATTGGGTTTTTCCCGGTTTTTGTGAAGTGTGTGCCAGCTCTTTTTTGTCGCACAACATGTTGATTAAAGAGGATTTACCCACATTTGACCGACCAATAAAGGCAAATTCTGGCCACTCCTCTTTGGGGCATTGGCCGATACTTGGGAAACTCCCCTTAAACTCCGCTGTTGCTATTTCCGTCATTTTCTGATCCTCTTTAGAAAGGTAAAAGTAATAAGTAATGGTGGTTTGGCGTAAGATTTGCATCTTTTGTACAGCACGGGTTCAAAATAATGTTTAAACTACCCGTGGATAAAAACTTAAAACCATGAAGAAGTACGTTTTGTTTTTCGCCATGCTGGCGATCACGACAATTGGCTTCGGCCAAATCCGCTTTGGGGTAAGAGCAGGATTGGTATCTTCCAGCCTCACTCAGGAAGACCTTCCCAGCATCATCACCGATGCCGGAGGGGTAGATCGCCTCAAATTGGCCCTCGAAGAAGGCAATTATGGTGTGAATTTTGGATTTTTGATCCGCGCAGAATTGGGCAATGGCTTTATCCAGCCGGAGCTAAATTTTCAGTCCAACTCGGTTGATTTCACTCTCGATGACCTCAGCCAACCCGGAGTTACTGGTGACGTTCTGAAGGAAAATTACCAATACCTGGACATCCCGGTGATGTTTGGCTTACGCCTGGGACCATTGCGTGTGCAGGGCGGCCCACAAGGGCATTTCTTCCTCAACAGCACCTCGGATCTCTTTGAATTTGACGAGTACAAGCAAAACTTCAGTGATTTTACGGTGGGCTATGTCCTGGGGGGTGGTCTCGACATCTGGAACTTGATGATCGACTGCGTTATCAGGGCAATTTAAACCGCTTTGGCGACCACATCACCTTTTTGGTAAAGAGTACGAGTTCTCTCAACGCGCCAGCCAATGGAATTTGAGTGTGGGCTGGTTGTTTGGGAAGCGGAGGTAAAAGGTTCGGGGTTGAAGTTCAGGGGTCTCGAGGTTCGAGGATTGTGTGACCCCAACCCTGAACCCTCGAACCCCCGAACCTGAACTCCTGAACCCCTACCTTTTTCCCCGTCAAATTTTTTTGTATTTTTGGTATGACTTTTTTGAGCTTTCTGCATCCAAATGAAAACGATTCTGCAAATGAAAAAAATGATGAAACGCCTGCTGCTTGCACTAGGCGTGTTGTTGGTATTGTTGATCGGCACGGCATTTGCCATTCCTTATCTCTTCAAAGACGAAATTTTGGCCAAAGCCAAAACGGCTATAAACGCCAATCTGAACGCCAAAGTAGATTTTTCGGATGCAGGCCTCAGTATGTTGAGCACTTTCCCCAATTTGGGGCTAAGTATGGACAACTTTACCGTAGAAGGGATCGATACCTTCGCGGGGGTTAAGTTGGCGGATGTTAAAAAAATGACGCTCGTGCTCGACTTTTGGTCGGTGTGGAACGGCATGAACCCCATCAAGATAAAATCAGTCGTTGTGGATGAACCCGTCATTCATGTATTGGTCACCAAAGAAGGGGCGGCCAACTACAACGTGGCCAAACCCAGCGACGATACCAGTACCGCCACCACCGATTTCAAGATTGACCTGGAAGATTACCGCATCAATAATGGCTCCCTGGTTTATGACGATGCTAGTGTAGGGGCTTATGTTTCTGCCAAAGGCATCAACCACAGCGGCTCGGGGGACCTTACCGCGATGGTTTATGATCTGGATACCCAAACCAAAATTGATTCGCTGACCGTCACGTACGGCGGCATCAGTTACCTGAACAATGCTGCGACAAGTTTGGACGCTGTGTTTCAGGTAGACCAAAACCAAAGCAAATATACCCTCAAAGAAAACAACCTGGTATTGAACGTGCTGAGCCTGCAAGGCGACGGTTGGGTGCAACTGCCCAACGACGACGATGTGGTGATGGACCTCAATTTTAAGGCTCCTCAAAACGACTTCCGCAACCTCTTTTCCATCATTCCTGGGGCTTACCTGGCTGGTTATGAGCAAGTGAAAGTGGATGGAAAATTTGACTTGAATGGTACGGTAAAAGGGACCTACAATGCGCTGAAAGAACAGCTGCCCGGGTTCAAAATCAACATTGGTGTAGACAATGGTCGGGTGAAATACCCCGATTTGCCCCTCGGAATTTCGAACATCAACGCCAAAGGCAGCATTGCCAGTCCGGGTAGCGATTTGGACCAGATGTTGATCGATTTTTCCAAATTCAACCTCAAAATTGGCAGCAATCCGATTGATGCCAGTTTCCTGTTAAAAACCCCCATGTCTGACCCCAACGTAAACGCCAAGGTCAAAGGTATTCTCAATTTGGGCGAACTCTCTCAGGCTTTTCCGATGGAAGGTTTGGACGAATTGCGCGGAAAAATTACCGCCGATGTGGTGATGCGTGCCCGCCAGTCTCAAATCGAACAAGCCCAGTACGATCAGGTCGATATGCGCGGCGACGCCCGGGTACAAAACATGATTTATCGGGGGGCAGGCCTACCAGCCGTCAATATTCAGGACGCCCAAATGACCTTTAGTCCGCAATTTGTCGACTTGAGCCGTTTTGTAGGCAAATTGGGCAAAAGTGACATCCAGGCCAGTGGTCGCATCAACAATATTCTGGCTTATTTTTCGCCCAGCAAAACCATGACGGGCAGCATCACGGCGCGCTCACGCTTTTTTGATGCCAACGAATGGATGCCCGCAGAAGAAAGCAGCAGTACGGTTTCGGCGGCAGCGCTATCGGGTTCGGGTACTACATCGACCGAAATTTTCGACCGTTTTGATTTTGGCATCGATGCCGAGGTCGACAAACTGGTGTACGATAAATACGAACTGCTCAATACCAGCGCGAAAGGCCAAATCAGCCCCAACCGCATGACCATCACTTCGGCGTCTACACAAATCAAAGACAGCGATATGGCCGTTAACGGCAGCATTACCAACGTGTTTGATTATTTGTTCAAAGGGGGGAACTTAGGGGGCAACATCAACCTGACCTCACGCAAATTGGACCTCAACCAGTTCATGACCGATTTCACGGGTACACCCTCCACAGCACCTGTGGCCGAAGCTCCTGCTGAAGAATATGGCGTCATCCTGGTGCCCGATAACATCCATGTCAACATCAACGCCAATGTAGGGGAAGTGCAGTATACCAACATGACCCTGAACAACATCAAAGGCCATTTGGAAGTGGCCGACAAAGCCGTGGAGCTGCACGATGTAAGTGCAAACACCCTGGGGGGTACGTTAGGATTTGCTGGCTTGTACGATACAAAAAATGCCAAAAATCCGCTGTACAACGTGCGGCTGGATATGGCCAAGATGGATTTTCAAAAAGCCTTCAATACCTTCAACTCTTTCCGCGTTTTGGCTCCTATTGGTGCATTCGTCAATGGCTTGTTCAACACGAGCCTGGTGCTCAAAGGCAACCTCAAGGACAACATGATGCCCGACCTCGCTACTGTGGATGCCAAAGGTTTTTTGGAAACTTTTAACGGCGTGATCAAAGGGTTTAAACCCCTCGATGCCATTGGCAAAGCCTTGGACATCGCCGAACTTAAAAATGAATTGGTTCTCAATACCAAAAACTGGTTGGCCATCCGGGAAGGGGGAATTGATGTGAGCGCTTTTGACGTAAAAGTAAAGGACATCCAGATGACCATCGCCGGGCGACACACCATCAATCAGGACATTTACTACAGCGTTAAAGTAAAAATTCCGCGCAAATACCTGGATCAAAACCCTGCTGGTAAAGCGGCGGCGGCTGGTTGGAAACAATTGAAGCAACAAGCCTCCAAAGTCGGCGTGCAACTGCAAGAATCTGAATTTGTCAACGTGCTAGTCAACCTGTCGGGCAATGTCAACAACCCCAAAACCCAGTTTAACCTCTTGGCAGGTGACGGAAAAACGGTAGCCACAGATGCAATCAAGGGAGCCGTTGACAAAGAGCTGGACGAGCAAAAGAAAAAACTCGAAGACGAGGCCAGGAAAAAAATGGCTGAAATAGAAAACAAAGCCAAAAACGAAGTGGGTAAAGCAACAGATTCGCTGCGCGCTGCCGCTCAACGTGAACTGGACAAGAAAAAAGCCGAACTCGAAGCCCAAGCCCGTGAAAAAATTCAGAAAGAAATAGGAGGTAAAGTGGCGGATACGCTGGGTAAAAAAGCCCAGGAAAAATTGGGTGGCGTGCTGGACAAAAGCAAAACCCAGCAAGAAGTTGACAAAGCGAAAAAAGAGTTGGAAAAATTCAACCCATTTAAGAAAAAACCTAAACCCGCCGATACAACCGGAGTAAAGAATAATTGATCAATGTAAAGAATGACGAATTTTTCGAATGACGAGTGACGAATTGCCAGCGCATGGCGACAATTCGTCACTCGTCATTCGAAAAATTCGTCATTTATTTAATTTTTGACATTTAAAACTCAACACATGCGTACCCCATTCTACATTTCCGCACTTCTCTGCTTTTGCCTGTACAACCTATCGGCGCAAAACCCCAAAAAAGCCACCACGCTCCCCGATTGGAAGGTCAAACCCAGCGAGCTGAAGGCGCTCAACTCGCCCAACCGCGACATCAATTTGTCGATTACCCCCAACGGGCGTTACCTGTATTTTATGAGTGGCCGTGGGCTTCAGCCCTGGTCACAACCCAACTATACCACCTTTAGAAGTCGCCCCGAGGCGGATGGTGACGTTTGGTTTGCGGAAAAAAAGAATGGAGAATGGGGCGAGCCTCAATGCTTGCAAGCCCCGGTGAATACCGGCATGGGTGAAGACGAACCCAATATTTCCGCCGATGGCCAAACCGTGTATTTCCAAAGCTGGCGCAGAGATTGGGCTTCCTCGGGTGGGCCTTATTACCGCGCAGAACTACACGGCGATCGCTGGGAAAACCCACGTGGCTTGGGTTCGGGCATCAACCGTTTTTTCCAAAGCACTGGATTTGCAACGGATGGGATGTCCATTGCACCCAATGGCCGGGTGATGGTCATTGCTTGTGGGCCGCAATACGATGGCCCGATGGACATCTTCATCAGTCGTCGGGACGAAGATGGGGTATGGAGTGTACCCGAGCGCCTGGATGTCTCAACCCGGCAAGATGAACGTTCCGTATTTATTGGCGCTGACAGCAAAACCCTCTATTTTGCCTCCAATGGCTGGGGTGGTTTTGGCAAACTGGACATCTTTAAAACAACCCTGGAAGGCGGTTCCAGCACGGGCGAATTGATCAACATCGGTAAACCCTTCAACACCCCGGATGAAGACTACGGTTTTGTACTGGATGCCCCGCGCAACGATGTGTATTTTGTGCGTGAAGGAGACATTTATTACGCCAATCTGGGCGACAATGTGGACGCCCGCATCAAACCACAGCCCGTAGTCATCATCAATGGCCTGGTGCGTGAAAAAGGCAAGGGTTTTTGGA
>NZ_JADKCX010000080.1 GCF_016718685.1 Haliscomenobacter sp.
AGGTATCCTGCATGTGTTTGGCCTGCTTGACCTCATTGTCCGACCATTTGTAGTGGAAACGCAACACGGGAATGCCGTATTTGTCCACTTTGTCGGGGTCAATTTCACAGTAATTGCTTTCGAGTGGAATGGGTTCACCGCGGCCCGCCATGCCCACGTAGGCACCAAAGAAACGGCGTGCATCTTCTTTGAGGCGCGAACCGTAACCCCCAGCGGGTTTGGTTGTACCATCGGCATAAGGATATTTGCCATTTGAACCTTGTAGGCCCATGCCAAATCCATAGCCCGGCATACCCATGCCACCACCGTATTCGATGTGGTAACCACGCGGGAAGTCCAGTTTATTGTTGTCGAGCCACCAGGGCGTATACACGTGCATGCCGCCTACGCCGTCTTCGTTGTAGCGCTTGCGGTCCATCAGGTGTGGAATAAAGCCCGAGCGACTAGCACCCGTTGAGTCGTTGAGGTATTTGCCAATTACTCCACTGCTGTTGGCCAAGCCCTGAGGGAAAACGCCCAGATTTGGAGTTAAGCAACAAACGGGAAGACTCACAAGCAGAGGCAGCCAATACAACTACTTTTGCTTTGACACTGACTTCTTCGCGGGTGAGGGTGTCTACATAAGATACCCCCGTAGCTAGTCCAGTTTGGGTGTCGAGTGACCTCGCACCGCCAGCGCCGTTGACGAGGGTTACGTTGCCCGTTTTGAGGGCCGGGATCACCAGCACTGAAGAGGAGGAGAAGTCTGCATAAGCAGTACAACCCCGGTTACACTGGCGGCAATAAAAACAAACGCCGCGCTCATCATTGATTTTTGCGTAAGAATCGACAAGCGAGGGGAATGACCGGAACTCCGATGCTTTTACCCGCCCTTTGATCATCAATTCATGCAGACGCGGTTTGGGTGGGGGTAAAAAATGCCCATCTGGTTCGTTGGGAAAGTTTTCCACCGTACCAAATACCCCGATCAGTTTATCCACCCGATCGTAAAAAGGTTTGAGGTCGTCGTAACCAATGGGCCAATCATCGCCGATGCCCGTCATGGAGCCGCGTCGAAAATCATCGGGTCCAAAACGCAGGGAAATCCGCCCCCAGTGATTGGTGCGGCCCCCCAACATACGCGAGCGGAACCAGTGAAACTCGGTTCCGGCTACAGCAGTGTAAGGTTCGCCTTCGATTTGCCAACCACCCCATGCGGCGTCAAAATCGCCAAAAGCCCGGGTGGTGCCTGCGCCCCGACGTGGAGACTCCCAAGGGTTTTTGAGTTGGGTCACGTATTTTGGATCGGCGGGGTCGTAATAACCACCCGCCTCTAATAGACAAACTTTGGCGCCCGCTTTGGCGAGCATGTACGCAGCCATGCCACCGCCGGCACCGGAGCCGACAATGACCACGTCGTAGGTTTTGGGTTCTTCTTTGATCTGCATAAGTTGTTAGGTTCGGGGGTCGAGTGTTCGGGGGTTCAATCGGCCGCCGAGCGGAGTCGAGGTGCCGATTGAACCCTCAAACTTCGAACCCTTTGGTTTTTAATTAACTACAACGGGTACAATGCGATTGATCATCCCTGGTTGTTCCGTAGCCACATAAATGTACCCATCTGGACTCATTTCTACGTTGCGCACACGGCCAATTTTTTGCAACAGAATTTCTTCTTTTTGGAATTTGCCATCCTTGAAGACGCAACGGCTCAGGTATTGGAAGCGCAGGGAGCCCAACAAAATATCGCCTTTCCAGGCTGGGTAGCGGTCGCCTTTGACGAAGGTCATGCCGCTGGGGCCAATCGAAGGCACCCAATAATGCAGGGGCTGTTCCAGGCCTGCTTCGGCAGTTTTGGGGGTCAAGATGGTGCCATCGTAGTTGATGCCATAAGAGATGAGTGGCCAGCCAAAATTCAAGCCCTTGCGGCTGATGTTGATTTCGTCGCCACCCCGAGGGCCGTGTTCATGCGTCCAGATTTCACCCGTTACCGGATGCATCGCCATCCCCTGGGGATTGCGGTGGCCATACGAGAAGATGGATTCCATTTTTCCGGCTTGTCCTACAAAAGGATTATCCGCAGGTATAGAACCGTCATCTTTGATGCGGTGAATTTTCCCACCGTGGTTGCTCAACAATTGAGGGCTTTGTAAGGCAGGGAAGTGCTGACCTCGGTCACCAACGGAAATATAGAGGTACCCATCGCGGCCAAATTCCAAACGACTGCCGTAGTGGTGGCGGGTTGAAAGATAAGGCAGGGCTTCAAAAATTTCTTTTTGGTCTTGCAGGCTGATGCCATCGAGGCGTGCGCGCACAACGGCAGTGGTGGAGAGGATCTTGCCGTCCACGGTTTTTGCTTTGGAAAAAGACAAGTAGATCGTGTTGTTTTGGGCAAATTGAGGATGCAATTCTACATCCAGCAGACCACCCTGACCTTCCGCAAGCACTGCGGGTACACCCGTCATGGGCTGCAAAGTTCCTGAAGTGTTGCGGCGGTACATTTTGCCATTGCGATCGGTGATGAGCATGTCGCCACCGGGCAAAAAGGCCATGCCCCAGGGAGAGTCCAAACCGTCGGCTACTCTTTCAATTTGGAATTTCATCCCTTCGGAAGTGAAGGTTTCGCCGGGGCGCGGGTGAGTAACTTTAGTGACGTCGAACTTACCCATATTGCCAATGTTCTTCAAGATGAAGTCAGCCATCCCTTCGATCTCCTTTTTTTTGAGGGTCGCCCCAAAGGAAGGCATGCCATTGTCGGCCCAGCCATTGGTGATGGTGGTGATGAGTTCGGGGCGGGTGTTGCCGTGTTTCCAGCGCCGATCGACAAAGGTTTGTACGGATGCGCCGTGGCAGGAGGAACACAGTTCGTTAAAAATTTTCTCAGGACTGCGTTTTTTTGCCTCGAAGTTGCTAGCGGAATTAGGAATCAAAAATGCCAGACTCAGGGCCAGCAGTGCAAAAGTTGAAAAGGAAAAATATTTGATCATCGCGATTACTTTTGGGTGTAGCCACGAATATAAATAATTGTGTTGGGCAAATGGGACTTGGGGCCGTAAATTCGTCGAATGACTTTGTAAAACGCCAAATGGCATTTGGCGATCGATTAATTTATTTCCCCGCAGGTCGCGCAGATATACGCAGATTTTTCAAGGAGGATATTATCTGCGCGATCTGCGGGAAATAAAATTTACTGCTTAATCACCTCTTTCACCGCAAAACCATCCTTAGTCACCATCCGCAGATAGTACAAACCAGCGGCGCGAGCACTCAGGTCAAAAGTTTCCAAAAACCGGGTGCTGCTGTCCAGTTTGCGTTGCTCCAGTTTGCGGCCCAGGCGGTCGTATAATTCCAGGATCAAAGTTTCTGCCTTGGGGAGTTCAATATCCAGCATGGTTTTGCCATCGGTAGGGTTCGGGTACAATTTTGCGGCCTGAGCCAGGCTGAGGTCGGCTAACCCGGTGGTTCTACCCACGGTGATCGGATCACTGCGGTATGAACAATTGTTGGCGTCGTACACTTCAACGATGTATTCCCCGATACCAATGCCCATCAAATCTTCGGTGGCACTCAGGAGAGTACTGCCTCTAAACCAACGGAAATCATAAGGTGGCAAACCACCCGCCACCGAAATGTCAATGCCGCCTACATTGCCCGAAGGAGCAGGGATGACGCGGATTTTGGTGATTTCGAGGCGCTCAGGTTGTTTAATTTCTACCTCCACCGTATCCCGGCAAATGCCTTGATCGGCTATGGTTACAGTATAAACGCCTCCTTTCAAGCTGCGGACCACATTGGTGGTGGCCCCGTTGCTCCAGGTGTAGGTGTAGGGCGCTTGTCCCCCCCTGACCGTCAAGTTTGCAGAGCCAGTAGCTTCGCCAAAGCAACGCACTTCCAGGAGTTGAATGGAGGAAACTTCAACGGGCTCCGAACCACCGACACTAACCTGGTCGGTAGATGAACAACCTGTAATCGAGTTGGTGACCAAAAGGCTATAATTGCCGGGACGGTTGACCACGGCAGAATTGGTGGTAAAACCGGATATGATGCGCCCATCGTCCAGTTCTGCCCATTGATAACGGATTTGAATGCCCGAAGCGGACTTGCTGCCGTCGAGGCGTACCTGCGTGGCCGTACAAGTGATGGTTTGGTCGGGGCCAGCGTTGGCCAAAGGCGTGGCATTTACATCCACAATCACTTTATCCGTACTGGTACAGCCGTCTTTGCTCACGCTCACAGTATATTCGGTGGGGGCGGTGGGTTGTACTTGTATGGATGCCGAAGTCCCCCCATTGCTCCATCGATAATTACCACTCGCACCCGAAGCCACCAGGTTGGCTACCTGTCCTGAACAAATGACTTGATCTTGTCCGGCATTGATGTTCGACTTGGGTATCACGGTCACCGTTACATTGTCGCTGGCTTCACAACCATTGGCACTTACCGAAACCCCATAAGTAGTGGTGCTGGTGGGACTAACCGTAATGCTTGAAGCTGTAGCCCCGGTACTCCAGCGGAATGGAGCGGTACCAGCAGCGGCCAAGGTTGGGCTTTCGCCCGCGCAAATGGTGATGTCGATGCTAGACGTGACGGTGGGGCCTGGCGTGACATTGACGTTTGTACGGCCAATGGCACTACAATTGCCATTGGTTACGGTCACGGTATAAGTCGTATTTGTGTTGGGCGATACAGAAATGGTAGAAGAGGTACGGCCATTGTTCCAGAGGTAGGATGCCCCCCCGGAAGCAGTGAGTACAGCCGATTGCCCGGTACAGATGGTCTGGTTGGCGGACATGTTCACCTGCGGCGCTTCTTCCAGGGTCACGCTTACCTGATCGGTGCCGGTACAGCCACCTTGGGTTACTGTAACGGCAAAAGTTGAATTTTGTATAGGGCGTACCGAAATGGTTGCGGTAGTAGCGCCATTGCTCCAGCGGTAGGAATCCCCCCCGTGGCCACAAAAACGATGTTGTCACCCGAGCACAATTGCAAATCTTGCCCAAGGTCCACCACCGGGATTTCGTTTACTGTTACGTTTACTTCATCTACCCCTGAACAGCCGTTTTGGGTAATGGTTACCGCATACGTTGCATTTACTTGTGGGTTTACACTAATGGCCGCGCCAGTTTGACCAGTACTCCAAAGAAAGTTTCCTACGCCTGTAGCGGACAAATTGAGGGCTTGACCACGGCAAATCTGGCGGTCGGGGCCCAGATTTACGGCAACTGCTGCGCAAGAACTGCGGCTTTGCGCCACCACCACCTTTTGAATTTCATTGTCTGGGCCGAGTACAAAAAGAGTATCCTGACGATCGGCATTGGTGTTATTGGGATCAATTTCCACCCGCAGGATGTCGTTGGCAAATCCAGCTTCCGTACTGATCTTAATCCAGGGCGAAGTCCCGGCTTTGCGCACAGTCCAGGCCATATTGGAGGCTACTTTGAATTCCGCCACACCCCCTTGACCGTTAAGTTCCCGGTGTGAAGGTGATACCCGCAAACTGTGTGGTGCACAACAATTGCTGAGTTCGGTGATCAAACTGGTGCCTCCGCCAGCAAAGCGATTTCCTGCAGTGACACCGACGCCATCAATGGGCTGATACTGCGGCGTGATGTCGTAAGAAACATTGTTGCGGCTTAGCCTGATTTTGAGCAACTCGTCTGGAAAATACCCACATTTGAGGGTATCTCCGATGGCATCCTGGGGCAAGGAAACTTGTAGTTCGGTGCCCGTCCAATTGGCCGTAGTGGACAACAAATCACCTCGATTGTTTTTTTGGTAAAAAAAGTGCAGCTGATCGTTGACATTCAGGCGTTGGCCATTGATGCGGCTGTTGCGCAACGAACGGAAGACCACGTTATGACGACCGCTGGCATTGACAGCACAAGTTGCCGCTCCAGTTTCTTGCAAAAAGATGGTTTTGGTATAGTCGCTGCAATTTACGGTCAAGGTAAAAGCCCCGTTGGAACCGCTAATCGCCTGATCAACAATCACGTAATACACTCCCGCATTGAGCATCATGGTGTCCGTGCGGGCCAGTGCACCCTGGTCGTTGGTTTCAGCAAAACCGATGCAGTTTTTTCCACACAAAAAGTCGTACAAAAAGATGCCGAGTCCGGCTTGCCCCTGGATGCTAACGCTTACTTTACCGGGCTTGGTCAGTCGAAATGAAAATTCCCGATCAGAGCCCGCGTAGGTTCGACCACCTTGGTAACAGGTTTGGTACACATTACTACCCCCTACCCCGATGCCATATCGACTGGCTCCACTGAGCGTGTTGGCCACCGGAACATTGCAGGCAATTTCAGTGGGATTCAAGCGGCAACTCGCTTCGGGTAATACCGAAAAGGCATAAGTACTGTTGCTCTTAGGTCCCATGATGAGCACGTAGAAATAACCTTTTTGGGAAAAAGTCTCTCCGTCGCGCCCAATACAGCGGAAGCGAGCACTATTGCTGCTGACTCCATCTTGCGAGCAACGGTAAATAAAGGCACGGGCACCATTGGTGGCAGTGAGGCTGATGCTGAATGGATTGGCCTCATCATTGTAAAACACATAACTGTGGCCAAATAAAGAATCCAGGCTTTGCTGGGCAAACGTGGCGGTTACACAAGAATCTTGCCAGGACAAATTGGGGGCCTGATCCGTAGTGGTCAGCGTACCCGAAAAACGATCGCCCCGATAAATCATGGTACCTCCCAGGTCGCATACCGAAATACATGCGCCCAATTCAGCGGAAGTATACAGGTCACAACGAGCCTGGGTTTCATTGCGGTAGCTGCGGCCATCGCTCAGGCAAACCGGATTTAAGGAAGCATCGGTGCAGGAAGTCTCTTTGGCAAACATACAAATGTTGTCTACCAGGATATCATTGCCCGTGTTGGCGTAAAAATTGATGGCTCCCAATTGTTTTAAGTCTCCTGTTGTACCTTGACTAAAGCGCCAGGAATGCACCATTTGATCATTGATCCAAAGTTCGGCTTTGTCTTTGTCCAAATCGATGATTTGTACCGTTTTGTTCCAGTCGCCGTTTTTGTAGTAAAACGTTCCAACTACCCGCTTGGCGACAATGAGCCGCCCCAGGCTGTTGGATTGAAAATCGATCTCGAAGGCCCAGTTGGGATTGGCGCCACCTGCATCGGTATGCTGGATGTTGTAATAACCGGATGCGCCTTTTGTAACGAATACATTGAAAGATAAGCGGTAGCGACCGGTGGTACGGTTGCCCAGGGGGAACAAAACGTCAGGATCGGTGGCTGCCCGTTGAATGCGCAATGCTTTTCCGGCCCGGTCGGTGGTGGCAACAATGAGGCCATCATTGGAGGCTGCATCCCAGAGTTTCCAACGGGGGCTTTGGCTGACCAGATTGCCATTGTTGTACACGTCAAAATTCTCACAAAGTACGTTCGGCCCTAAAGGCGTATCACCCCCCTCTACACAACTGCAACCACAGGAAAGCGCCAAATCAAAACGGGCGCTGACTCCCGCTTGCGGCGCATCAACCACCAAATAATAAATACCAGGCTCCAGAAACATGCTGAAACTTTCTTCGGGGTTGCTCAGGTTGTTGTTGGTACTGGATGCCAAACAATACGCACATTCAGGTTGGCTGGTTGTTGCCAGGGGGTAGGTAAGGCAACTGCTCAACAAAAACATATCCAGGTTTCGACCCGCATCCAGAATATTCAGAGTTGCCTGCAGGTTGGTGGGTTCTGTGATGGTGATGCGGTATACTTTATCGTTGCCGCCATAGGCATTTTGGGTGGCGACACAAGATGAAAAATCTTTGGAGCTGAAGGTGTTTTTAGCCCCGATTCCTCCAGTGGTTTGATTGCTCAAACTTTGCCCACAGGCAATCGGGATGGCATCGGCACAGGCGGAGACGCCCGGATTACAGGCCCCGGCAAATACTTCTTCGCCTTCTACATAGCCATCGTAGGCGGGTAGCCCGCAGGCGTTCGCCGGGGAATAGGGCGTTACCCCTCCCAGACAATAACTGCTTTGCCCCTGAGTAGGGCAAGGCCCTCCCGTAAAACTGGGGGCTTGTTGATAACAAATTTTGTCGATGTAGTATTCAAAACCAGTATTGGCATAAAAGTCGATGGCACCGAGTTTGCGGTCCACAATCTTTTGGTCGCCCCGGTTGTCGTTGTCGAGGTCTACTACCCCAAAACTGAACTTCCAACGTGCCACCAAACGGTTGTTGAGGAAAAAATGCACACTGTCGCGATCCAGGTTGATGACTTGCGTCACCTTGAGCCAACAATCGGGCTTGAAGGAGGCTACCCTAAACGTACCTTCGGCCCCAACGCGCACCTGCACTGACCCATCGGGGGTGAAAAAGACCTGATAAGCCCAGTTGGGCTGGCCCCGCATCAAGCGGCGAAAATCGTGCTGGATGTTGAAGTAGCCTGTTTTGCCCGTGGGTACGTACATTTTCCAGGACAAACGGTGGATGCCACTCGAAAGATCAAACAAATCCTTGACCACATCCGGGGTTGCACCATTGGCATCGGGTTTCATGTGCAAAGCCCGGCTCCCTTCATAACGGCGCGAAGAAACCAGATTAGACGGTACATAGTCTTCTGCGGTAATGGCCGTTCCTGGCCAGGTCCACCATTTTTGAAAACAACGGTTGTTCAGGGTATCACAATTGCGGGGAACGAAGCTTTCACAATTGTCTTCCCCGAGGCAGATGCCTCCCAGGTTTTCACCAATGCAGCAATTGTTTTGGGCTTGAATGGCTGCCGTAGCGCACAGCGTGATGCACAGCAGGAAGAGTAAAAGTTTTCTCATGCGTCAATGGATAATGTTCATGATTAAAATAGTCAGAAATGCGCGCTGCACCTGCACTTGGTTCAGTGTTTTGACTTTAAAAAATAAGGTTTGTCACAAGCCTATCCAAAGCTTGTTTGAGACGTGGATTATAAATTGCCAGCGAGATCTGGATCCTTGATGAGGTAAAAACTTGTTTAAAAATTTAAACAAGCACTAAAAACAATGCAATATACGGCAAAGGCAGGGAAAATCCCAGAATAAAAAAACAAAAAAAAGTTTCAAAAACTTTGAAATTTAAAACTATTTATGTATTTTTGAAGTGTGAGAATAAAATTTAATTGAAAATCAATCATTTGCGTATGGAAATCGCAGTTTTCACCAGCAAGAAAGGAACCAAAGTAGTGACGGCAATGGATCTGCACCAAGCGCTGGAGCTAGGCAATCACCATTACGGCGTAAATGTACGACGCTGGCTAAAGGATGTATACCAGTTTCAGGATGGCATTCGTCGGCCAGTGGTGATGAAGGATTACGCGTTACGCAAACAAAAAGACCTCAGTGTAGTAGAGGATTACTACCTGTCGGTAGAGTTGGCTAAATTGATTGCCTTGCAATCCAAAAGTAAAGCCAAACTCAAACTCGCCCGTTACCTCCAGGAAATTGAACATACCGAAGGCAACCAAATGCCCCTCAATCGCGAGGAAGTCATGAACATGATTGAGTTGGTGAAGGCGATGAGCATGCGCTCTTGCCAAGAGGCCGCTGAACAACGTCACCTGGAGGTCTATACCAACCGCAATGGCAACTCATCGGGCAATTGGTGGAACTACCGCGCCAGTTTATTGGGGTACTCTGCCGAAGACTTGCGCACCCGGATGGAAAACAAAGGGATGGGCAGTAAGGGAAAAACCCAGCGTCAAATGTTGCAGTATCTCGATCCTTTGGAAACGATTCGTACGGCCATAATTGATCATTTTATGGCCCTGGGTAAAATGGCCCCATTTGCCAGAGCAATGGGGGATTTGGCCAAAAACCTGGCTCAACAACTGGAGTTGGAAATATTTGACGATCGTTTGGCCGGGAACATGTTTGCTCCTGAAATCAATACCGCATTGGTACAACAAGTCAAATCGATGCAGCGCGAAAGAGCTTAAAGACTTGTATCCATACCTCCTCCCATTGATTTGACCAATGGGAGACACTGTTGCCTATTTTTGTGCACTAAAAATGAACTTTTTTTTCAGCTCAAAGTTGAAATCAAAGTTTTTCCATAACAAGCACATTGTAGCAGCAGAGACTCCTTCCTTTTGGTCTCTGCTTTTTTTTTATACGCACTTCAACTCATGATTGGTTTTTCTGCGGCAAATAAATAAGTCATTAAATTTGCCTTCAACTATACACTCAAATATTATAGATGAAGGTTTTAATCATTGAAGATGAATTACCCGCAGCCCGCAGGATTGAACAATTGATCCGGCAACAACGCTCCAATGTAGAGGTAGTGGCAGTGATTGATTCGATTTCGGAAGCCATCAAATGGTTTGCCCAAAACGAAGCCCCCGAGCTCATTTTAATGGACATCCATTTGGCCGATGGCTTGAGTTTCGACATTTTCCATGCCATTCAGATTCATTCTATGGTCATTTTTACAACCGCCTATGACCAGTATGCCATTCGTGCTTTTAAAGTGAATAGTATTGATTATTTGCTGAAGCCCATCGATGCCCAAGAATTGAAAAATGCGCTGGACAAATACGACCAGATGCGGAGCAATACCCAGAAATTTGACTATTCGATCATCAATGACCTGTTTGACAACCTCAAAAACCGCAATTTCCGAGAAAGGTTTTTGGTAAAATACGGCAATGCATTTACCTACATCCAGGCACAAGATATCCGGTATTGTTTTGCTGAAGATAGCCTGGTGTTCGCACGGGTGATGGACGGAAAAAAATATTCGCTTGACCACACCCTCGAACAATTGGAGCAATTGTTGAATCCCAGCCACTTCTTTAGGATCAACCGCAAGATCGTGTTACACATTGATGCGGTAGAAAAAATCCATCCTTACTTCAACAACCGACTTAAGCTGGAATTGCAGCCCAGTCCAGGATTTGACATATTGGTAAGCCGGGAAAGGGTACAAGATTTTAAAAACTGGATAGATCAATAAAGGAAGCCACCCATTGGTTCAATTGATGGCTTCCTGAAATAAAATTGCTGAGCTATTACGCTTAATTACTAAGCAAAACCTTGCTCTCGGTTTCCAATTTTATGCCGGTACTTTCCTCGTAGATTTTACGGTATTTTTCAAAAAGCGTATCTGGCATTTTTTTGCCGTCAATTTTCAGGTACTTGTCGGTCAACTCAAAAGTATACCGACCCTCTGCTTTGATGAGTTCATCATTGACCAAGGTTTGTTCGATGCGGTCTTTGGTGCTGCCGAAACGCTTCATGTTGGGCGGGCCGGGTGGGCGCATGTCAAAACGGAATTTTGGGTCGATCTTGATGTGGGGAGCGTCGCCATAAAACTGTCGCTCATCCATTTTATACCCAAATTTTTCAAATTTTTCCCGTAACTCTTCTTTGAGGTGCCCCATTTGCCCCAACTCCAGCTTTAAGCGCCGCAATTGGGCAGTATCCATCTTGATGCGCATGGAATCCATCTTGATGTTGAAGCGTTCAAAATTTTTGAATTTGAATGGTTCTCTAAAAAAAGCTACTTCGGTAGAGTCCATGCCATCAATGACAATGGTGCGGTCCGAACCAAAAGGAGGCCCGTCATCCTTAAATTTGAAATCAAAATTGCGCCCGTCCTTAAATTTGAAATCATAGTTGAATCCCGTGCGGTTTTTAGGCATTTCAATGATGATTTGTTCATCCCCTTTGTTGTAGTAATAATAGCCTTCGCCTTTGGGAGGGAGCGGTACTTTGGGAGGACTAGGGATGTTTGGATGGGGCACTTCAACCGGTACTCTTGGTGCAACACCAGGGAAATGAGGCGGTGGTGGTGGTGGCGGTACTGAAGCAACAATTTCATTGAGGGTTTCTTCGTAACCTTTGTACTCCGCTGCGGGTACTTCTTTACCATCTACAATCAATTCCTGAATTTTTCGATCGAGCAACTTGGCCTCAATTCTTTTGCCGTCGCGATTGGTACGGATCGTGATTTTGCCTTCGGGTAGCGTATCAGCTGCCGGGTGGATAGGTGGCGTCACGATAGCAGTGCTTGTAGATGCGGAGACTCGTTCCCAATTTGTGACGGGTGCTTTGCGCTCCGCTTTCAGGTTCAGGCAAACCAACATAAAAGCCAGCATGCCGGTTACCATTATTTTTTCACTCATGTCGGATGTATTTACTGGTTGATGTAAAATGCGTTGAATGCGGGTAAGCAGCAATTTCTTTTTACCCAATGCGGCCATGGCCATTTGGGGTGTAGCACCCCGATGAAGTTCTTTGATGCTGACCAATGCCTTGGCGTATTCGAGGTTGTTTTGGCAAAGATTGACCGCAATGTCGTCGCAGCAATGCTCGCGTTCTACCCGAATACAAGTGGAAATCCACCATACGCCCGGATTGAAATAAAAGAGGGCTTCGATCAAGGTTTGTATAATGTTCAACAGGTAATCGCGGCGGTAAATGTGCGCCAATTCGTGCGCCAGAATGGCTTCCACCTGGTTGACGTTCAAGCCCGCCAGAAGGCCAATGGGCAACAAAATTAAGGGTTTGAAATGCCCAATCACCACCGGAGCCTGAACGCGCAGGGATTCCAAGAGGCCTACCGAACGCTTGATCCCGAGCTTGTGGGCAAGTTCCCGCAGTACTTCTTCCCACTCTTCCTGTACGGGCAAAGTGCCTTGGTGGCGCAGTTGCCGGATGTAAGCCAGTCCGCCCAACATGCGCAGGATGAAAAAGCTCAGGCCACACAACCAAACCGTAACGATCAGGGGCAGGTGTTGATTGAAATAAGCGGTGAACCGTGCTTGCCACAAGACCCAAAAATTTTCATTTGTAGTGCCTGCGTTGGTCGAAAATTGCATCAGCGGATAAGCCACCTCTTCCCCAATGTTGCTCAGCGCCTGGTTGAAGTAGTGGTAAAAGGTAGCACCGCCTGCCAGCAAAACCAGCAGGAGCGCAATGCCGGCACAGCTATACCGCCAATGCGCTAGCCGTCGCGGAGTACTGATCAGTACAATGGACAATACCAAAGCAATGGCCAGGGCTTGCCACAAGGAGTGGATGACCGTCCAACCCGTGGCGTAAATCAGTGCGTCTGTGTGGGTGCTTTCCATATGGTTGAAAAGTTGAAAAGTTTATGGTTGAGGAGTTGAGAAGGTTGAGAAGGTTGAGGCTGCCGCGAGCGACATCGAGCGCGATTTTGACAATGACTTTTATCCTGTCACGTAGCTGCTGTCGTTCGGCAGCCTCAACTCCTCAACTTCCTCAACTTTTTCAATGAGCGCTTTTACCTCATCCAATTCTTCCGTTGAAGCGTCGTGGTTGCCCAGTACCTGCATCACCATTTGCATGGCCGAACCTTCAAAAGCGCTATCGGCCAGGCGTTGGAGCAGGTTGCGTTGCACTTCATCCTGGGCGTAGGCGGCCTCGTAGACGTGGGTGCGGTTGTCGGTGTTGCGTTGGGCCAGGCCCTTCTCTACCATGATTTGCAAGAGCTTCCAGCGAGGTGGTGTACCCGATTTCTTTGCCATCCGTACGCCGCTCATTGAGCTTATCGTTGACTTCCCTGACTGTAGCGGAGCCTAGTGACCACAACACAGTGAGGATCTCTAGTTCGGCTTCGGTGGGTTGAGGTATCTCTTGTTGTTTCATATCGTTTCGGGTTACGAAAGTTTTCGTAGACAAATATATACGAAGACTTTCGTAATTGCAAGTTTTATTACGAAGAATTTCGTAGATTAATAAAAATGACCACTTTTGAAAGGGAAAGGTTGCACGGAACTGGCAGAAAAAATCAATACTCCGACCACCGCTTCAAACTCAACACCAACTCCTGCCTCGCCTGACTAAAAACAAACGCTGCTTCTCCAAATCGTGGACTCCGCCACTTCACGCGCACATTATTTGAAAACGCGTAAGGCTCAGTCGGGATACCCAGGCCATTTTTGTCCATTTTGCCATTGTTGTTCATATCCTGGTAGACGGCTACGGCGTATTGGCCGAAGGGCAGATTGTTGCAAGAGAGGGTATGCGCAATGCCGGGGGCAAGGGGTAGCACCCCGCCGCGAAAGCTATGGGATTCACTGGGAAATGACTTTTCATGGTTGTACACGGCCATGCGAATGCTGCCTTTGTGTTCTTGCACATTCGTGACTTTGACCTGCAACAAACCGCTTTGTTCGGTCTGGAAGAATTGCAAAAGAAAAATTAATAATAAATTCATCATCCTGTTTGGTACTATTCAATCAGGAGAGATAACGAAAAAAAAAGGAAAATGGTTTTTCTACACGGCAAGCTCACCTAAGCCACAGCAATGATCGCCTCCTGAATCAGCGGCAAACTCACCACAAACTCTTTTCCGGTATCTTCAATCACCACTGGCTGATCAGAAAAGTACTCGTATCTGCTTTGGATATTGGCCAAACCGGTTTTGGTGCCGGGCTCGGGATTGGAGCGCAGTTGTAAGGTATTGCGGATCACGAGCCGCTTGCCTTCTTCAACTTTCAGGGAAATACTTAGGGGTTTTTCCCGCGAAATGATGTTGTGTTTGATGGCGTTTTCGAACAAGAGCTGTAAGGAAAGGGGCACAATCAGGTGGTTGCGCTCGGATTTGGGCACATCGATGCTCAGGCGCAGGTTCTCACAAAAACGTTCTTTGTGCAAAAAGATAAAGGACTCCAAAAATTCCATTTCTTCCCACAGCGGAATCAGCCGCCGCTCCTGGATTTCGAGGATGTACCGATACACCTTGGCCAGTTTTTGCACAAACTCTACGGCCTTATCGGGGTCTTCGGGGATGATGTAAACGAGGGTATTCAGGCTATTGAACAAAAAATGCGGATTGACCTGGCTTTTGAGCCCATCCAACTGGGCCTGTACAAATTCCCGTTTGAGGCGCTCGGTTTCATTCAGCGAGTTTTTCCAGCCGTGGTACATGTAGATGCTCTCGTAGATGGACCAAAAGAGGGCAATCAGGAAAATCGAAATCAGGTTGGTGGTCACTTTGGAGGGCTCGGGGTGATCCGCATACTGTAAAACAAACTCATGGAGGTAGTCGAGGAGAAAATTCAATATCAAATAAGCCGGAACGATCATCAGGATCGAAAAACCTATTCTTTTGCCAATTTGATTGGGATGTGGGTAACTGATCCGCTTGCGAATGATCACGGTGCGCACCGCCAGCCAGTACGTGATGGTATAGACGCAGGACATGGCCCACATCGGGAAAAAATTCGCAAAATTGGTATAGGCAAAGTGCTCAAACAACAAAAAGGGGATGATCATGCCCAGGATGGGTACGGCAATGGCGATGGCCAATCGGTCGTCGAACCCGATGATTTCACGGGTGCTTGGTCGTTCCCCTTTTTTTTGCTTCATGGTTTTTTGTCGTAGTTTATGATTTGGTTAGCCGCTGTAGACACGGAATTTACACAAATATTCACCTCGTCTGTAAATCTGTGGTCATCTGTGGTGAATAATCATTTACACCGTGGTTAAGTTAATCAAAATTGCACACGGTACATAATGTCTGGGAAAAATCCTGACTGGTACACGTCGTTGATGTCGTTGGTGCGGGTATTGAAACGGCGGCTAAAGATGTTTTGTTTACCCGTAACGTTCTGGAAGTCCATAAAAAACTGCTGCGAGAGGTTTTTCTTCTTGCTGTTTACCCGGTAACCAAACTTCACATCCCAGCGCAGGTAAGGCTCGTAACGCTCGCTGAACGCACGATCCTCGTACAGTACCTCCTCTCCCACCGCACGCGAAACTTCCAAGTTGATCGGGGTGAAATTGCGGCCTCCGGCAGTGGTAAACTTGGTGTCGAAGGTAAAGGCATTTTTGCCACCCTTGCCAAAACGAAACTCTTTTCCCGCCAAAACATTTAAAATATAGCCATTGTTGAAGGCCGTATTGCGCTCAATGCCATCGCTACCTTTGTATTTGGAATCAAAAAGTGAGCCCGTAACGAGGGTGTAATAACCTTTGCTGAAAAATTTCTCCACGGTGATTTCCACGCCGTAGTTGCGCCCAGTGCCTTCGTTGACCAAAAAACTGGCCTCAGGGAATACAAAATCTGCACCCGCGTTCAACAAGGAGAAGCTGCTGGATTCCATTTCAACCGGTACTTTGTCCAAAGTTTGGAAATAAGTCTCCGCTTTCACCCGCCAATCGGTGCCAATCTTTTGATCGTAAGCCAGTACAAAATGGTTGGCACGGGTGAAATCCAGTTCCTGATTAGAGGGTTCAAACACGCCAGGACTCACCTCTTCGCGGAAGAAAAACACGGGCAGGGGCTGCATCTGGTTGTGCAAACCGTAGCCTAGCGTAAGGGTTCTAGAAGGGGCGAGTTGCCAACTCAGCGCTGCCCTTGGCTCTATGGCCGAGGTGTTGTTGATGGCCAGCACTTGGCTGTGGAGACCTACGTTCAAGGTCAGTTTTTCACTCAGCTTGTACAAGCCTTGGGCAAAAGCCTGCCAAAGCCCAATGTTGCCGTCAAAATCGCGGATGGTATTCCAATTGGGGGTATCCTCGCGGTCGAGTACACGGGTGTCCACATCGTACACCTGGCCCAAAATCCCGGCGCGCAAAGTAAACCGGGCGTTGAACTTCTGATTGTAGTACGAAGACAAAGACCAGGTATCGGTACGGTCGTTGACGTCGGTGATGTGGCGGCGCTCGGGGTTTTCGGCACTTGGAAGCTCGTACTCATTGTACAAATTGCCCGAAGTAGACCAGGACGCCACCGTGCGTACATAGGCGTTTTTGCCCAAAACGATGTTGTGGCGCAGCCCCAAGATCCCCAGGCGGGATTTGACATAAGAATCTTTGTCGCTTTCCGCAAAAAGATCGTCTTCATCCAAATCTTTGCCCAAAAAGTCGATGTTGCTGCTGGCGCCAATCCCAAAGATGGAAAACTTACCCAGTTTGCTATTGGCGAAATCAAATTTGAACGAAACATCGCGGTAGTTGGGAATGGCTGCCGTGCCTACAGGGATGCCTACCACGTCGGCCAATTGTACAAAAGAGTTGCGCACACTCACCACGTAAGAGGAGTTGTGTTTTTTGCTCAAAGGCCCTTCGGCCATGGCTTCCAGGCCACTAAATGCAGCCAATTGGAAGGTGTATTCGGCTTTGTCGGTGTTGCCGCTGCGGAAGCCCAGGTCAAATACCCCCGACATCGCGTTGCCATATTCAGCGGGAAATGCTGAAGTAAAAAAATCAGAACTGCGCAGGAGGTTCGGGTTGATGGCACTTACCGGGCCACCCGTGGTACCCAGGGTCGAAAAGTGGTTGGGGTTGGGAATAGGGATGCCTTCCAACCGCCACAACAGGCCGGTAGGCGAGTTGCCCCGAATCACGATATCGTTGCGGGAATCATTGGCGGCAGCTACCCCGGCGAAGCTTCCGGCCAAACGCGCTACGTCGTTGCGGCCACCCGAAAAACGGTTGACTTCTTCTACGTTGAAGGAACGGGCGCTCACGCTGGCCATGTCGTTGTTGGCTTTGTCTTTGTTGACCGCCGCAGAAATGACCACTTCGTCCATTTTGACTACGGCTTCTTCCAAACTCAGGTCGAGCACCACTTCTTTGCCCGCCGAAACGAGGACGTTGGGCACCGTGATGCTGTTGTAGCCCAGGTAGCTGATGCGAAACGCCTGGCGGCCCAGGGGTACTTCTTCGAGCACGAATTTGCCCTCCAGGTCAGTTACCGCGCCTTTGGCTGGCGTAATGTTCAACAATTCGATGGTTACGCCCAGCAGGGCTTGTTCGGATTGTTTGTCCAAAACCGTTCCTTTTACGGTTTGGCTGTTTTGTGCGGAGAGTTGAATCCCCAGAAAACTCAGGAAAAAAAGAACAATCAGGTGTTGAAGAGCCTTCATAATCACTAGGTTTTGTGTTTGAGTGGTGTCGGTGAAAATTGTAGGAATAGACAAGGTTGGTGTAATGGCCGTGGCTATCCATGCTGCAAAAGTGAGCTTTACCGACACATGAAACCAGCGATTTGGGCTCAAGTGTGTTTTGGAAGGGATGAATTGTTGGATTGGATGGGTGAATTGTGGCGGGGAACTTACTTACTCACGATTATGCTGTTCTATTCTTAGTCTTCATCAGGTGCAAGGGTAAAGTATGAAGCATCACCGACGCATAGCGCGATTTCAATTGGGTCCCTAGTTTGAACCGAAAATCTGCATTATGAACTCCTTAACTCCGAAAACCCGAAACCCGCGTAAAGTTACTGCGGAAAAAAAAAAGGGTTATCTATTAATGGTATTTTCTACTTCAACCTTACCAGCGCCGTCCACACGCTCAACTTCCCATCCTGCAACCGCGTCCAGATCGGCCGCACCCGGCCATTGTGCACACTGAGGTGGTTGTAATCCCCAAAAAATACGTCTTTGGTGGGCAAGAACGGCGACTGGCTAATTTTGGCGTTGACAAAAGTTTTGCCCCCGTCCTTGGAATAGGCCAGGTACACATCGGTTTTATCGTCCTCGTGGTGGCGGCGGTCGTAAAATACGACGTAAAGGTAGCCTGTGACGGGGTCTACGGCCAGCCAGGTGAAGAATTGATGATTACCCGCGCCATCGTTGTTCACCCGCAAGGGGGCACTCCAGGTGTTGCCGCCGTCGGTAGATTTGGCCAGCCACACGTCGGTATCGTTGGTGCCGTGGCGTTGGTCGCACCAGTTGACGTAGATGGTGCCGCGATTGGGGCCCTGGCTGAGGTCGGTAGCGGTGATGGGCAGACCATTGGCGCGGTAAATGCCGGGAATATCGAAAGTCCAACCGCCCGGCTGATCGGCCACTATTTTGTCCGTAGCCAACCAGGTTTTGCCCGCATCCAGCGAGCGATCAAAATAAATCTTGTTGGCGTAGGCCCAGGCCACGTAAATTTCGCCGTTGGGGCCAATGGCGGGCACCGCTCCTTCGGTGGTGTTGTCGTCGTCGAGGCAGTCGCCTTCCAGTTGACTGAGGCTAGCTTCGTTGCCCCAGGTTTTGCCGCCGTCGCTGGAACGGGCAAAGAGGATGCGTGATTTATCCTTGGGTTCGCGGCTATCGTATTTGTCGAATTCGGTCCAGGTCATGACGATGCTGTTGTCGCGCGGATCCACGGCCAACCAGTGTTTGTCCTGGTCTTTGGGATGGTGCAAACCCGCGTAAGTCCCGGGTGACCAGTTCACCCCATTGTCGGTCGATTTTTGAACCACGATGCGATCCAGCCAGGTAGGGTCACCACCACTCCTGCCACTGGGGTCAGAAAGGTGGGCGTAGTAAAAATCTCCTTTTGCGTCAGCTAAAAGTACGGGGTCGCCGTACACGCCGAAAGGTGAAGTGAGGGTTTTCTTTTTCCAGGTGATGCCGCCATTGCTGGAATAATAAACGCGGTCCAGAATGGCTCCAGCTACCACGATATTGGAGTCCACGGGTGAAATGGCGATGCTGGGTTCACAAGGGCCCGTAACAAATAAACCCGCCGAGCTGTCGATGCGGATATTCGGAAAATTGGCCACAACTTCGGTAGGCGTGACCGGGGCGTTGGGGGTCTGGCGTTGACAGCCAAGACCAATGAGCAGGGCAAGTAAACCAATGGAGGCAGCGAATCTAAACATCACGGTGTAGTTTTGAGGCAAGTTATTCATAATTCCTCAAATTTGAAATCCTCGACGAGGGGATAACAGGAATAATTTGATTTATGTTTTTTAAAGTTTATGATTCAAAAAATGTGTTTAATTTTGGCGTAAAACCCGTCACCATGCTGCAAACCTCCACATTCCAGTTCATTAAGGATCTAAAAGCCAACAACACCAGAGAATGGTTCGATGCCAACCGCAAAGTCTATCAGCGCGCCAAAGACGATTTTTTGGCCCAGGTTCAAGTGCTGATCAATGGTTTGGAAGGTTTTGACCCAGAAATTGCACTTGCCAAACTTGACCCTAAAAAATGCATCTTCCGCATCAACCGCGATACCCGTTTTTCTACGGATAAATCGCCGTACAAAACCAATATGGGCGCCTGGTTTAGCGCTGGGGCCAAAGGATTGCAACGGGGGGGCTACTACCTGCACCTGGAGGATGGCGGGTGTTTTTGGCGGGTGGAATCTACATGCCCGAAGCCGATGCATTGAAAAAAATACGCCAGGAGATTCATTACAACTTTAAGGATTTGCAGGGCATCTTGGAAGAAAAAAACTTCCAGGCGCTTTTTGCCAAATCCTTTGATACCGAATTGAAGCTCAAAAAGGCGCCGCAAGGCTACAAAGAAGACAATCCTGCGATTGAATACCTCAAGCTGAAAAGTTTTACGGTTTCCCATTATTTTCCAGAAGAAAAAACCGGCGAACCCGGATTTAATGCTTTTTCCATCGAGGTCTTTAAGACCATGTACCCCTTGATCAAGTTCCTCAACCAGTCTTTGGATTGATGTTCTTTTAATCACCACGCCCATTTGATATGCACAAAATACTTTACTGCGCTGGCTTCGCAACACTGCTGATTTTGAACGCTTGCCGGCTTTCCGAAACCAAAGAAGCGCTGCCCAAACAAACGGTAGACCTGTTTGTCCGTTACTTGCAACCCGAAAAAGAATACAAAGCGGAAGCCATTCTGTTGGAAGGAGACTCTTTGCCCCTGGCCAAATCGATTCGGTTTGCCAACGGAATTCGTTTTCTAGACAAAGACATGAACGAGACCCAGGTGGCCGAAAACCTGCTGCGCTATTCCACCCAATTCGGTGGAGAATATGCCCCGCAAGCCAGTTTTGTTTTTCGCGACAAAAGTGGTAAGGCCTATACCATTCCTTTGCGGATGGAGCCTTTGGGCGATCTTGAAGTGACGATGCCCTCCGAACCCGATGGTCAAATGAACCTGAACATCAGCAGCGGAGGGGTGCTCAAACCGGAAGAAAACCTGGTGTTGGTACTGACCGACCGGAGTGGACAAGCCTCAACGGTAACCATTGAAGGCCCTTCTACGAGTGGAACCTACGCCTTGTCGATGGTTTTGTTCGGAAATCCCGTCAAGGGCAACGCCGAGTTGTATGTGGTAAAAAAACAGCTGCGCAACGAGCAGAAGGGCAAACTTACCGTGCATTTGGTGGAGGAATTGTATTCTGCGTCGCTGCTGGTGAAAGTTCCTTGAAACAGCAGCGAAACTGCAAAATCAGAAATTATGCGCCTTGTTCTACTCTGCTTTACCCTGTTCTATTGCAGCCTGCTGCATTCCCAAACCTACCAGTTATTTTCTCCTACCCGCCAAATTGAATTGATCGTCAAGGTGGGAGCGAATCTGGATGTTCAGGTCAAATATCAAAACCAGACCATTATTGATTCCTGCCACATAGGGCTACTTTTGGGAAATGGAACGCAATTGGGTTTGCGAGCCAGTGTACAAAAAGAAGAACGCCGCAGTGTAAACGATACACTTTACCCCATCATACCCGAAAAACGCGCTCAAATCCCCGACCACTTCAACGAACTTACCTTAAGGTTCAGGCAAAACTTCGCCCTCACTTTTCGAGCTTACAACGATGGGGTAGCCTATCGTTTTTCCACCGCTTTTAAAGACAGCATCACCATTGCTGCTGAAACGGCACAGTTTGGTTTTTCTGGTAAATCAACTTTGTATTATCCCAGCGTAGTGAAGCGCGAGGATGCCGATATTTTTCACACCAGTTTTGAAGCGCCCTACAAGATTGCTCGCTTAGACACCCTGCCTGGAGTTGATTTGGCTTTTTCGCCCGTTTTGCTCAGTCCTGAAGTCGGGCCCAAAATTTTGCTCACAGAATCGGATTTATTGGGCTACCCGGGTATGTTTTTACAAAAAGGTTCCGGAAATCGCCTACAAGGTGTATTTGCGCCTTATCCCAAAAAAATCATGGTCACGGAGGGCGAATTCCCCCAACAAATCGTGACCGAACGTGAATCCTGGATTGCCCGTTGCGCCGGAACCCGAGCTTATCCCTGGAGGGTCATGATCATTGCGCCAACTGATGCCGATTTGGTACAAAACGACCTCGTTTACCGCCTGGCCAGCCCCAATCGTTTGCAGGAAACCAACTGGATCAAACCCGGTACCAGTACCGAAGAATGGATCATTGGCAGCAATTTGTACAACGTGCCTTTTGAAGCGGGTATCAATACCGCCACGTACAAGTACTACATCGATTTTGCGGCCCGCTTTGGCCTCGAATACGTGATGCTAGACGCGGGTTGGAGCGATGTGAAAGACTTGTTCAAGATCACCCCGGGCATGAACCTCGATACCATTGCCGAGTATGCCCGCAAAAAAAACGTGAGCCTGATTTTGTGGACGCTGTCTATGACCCTTGATCGGCAACTGGACAGTATTATGATGCAATTTCAGCGCTGGGGTGTGCGCTGCATCATGACCGATTTTATGGATCGGGACGATCAGTTTATGGTCAATTTTTATGAACGCATCGCGGAAGCGACGGCACGGTACAAAATTATGGTCATGTTTCACGGGGCGTACAAACCAGCGGGCATGCAACCGCACTTATCCGCATTGAACCCGTGAAGGTGCGCTGGGATCAGAGTTCAACATCTGGAGTGAAAGTGTGACGCCGGACCACGACTTGCTGTTGCCCTTCATCCGCCAACCCAGTGGGCCGATGGACTACGAGCCGGGAGGACTGGACAATGCTTCCAAAAACCTTTCGCCCCATTGCCGAAAAAGTGATGACCCAGGGGACCAGGGCTCACCAACTGGCGTTGTTTTTGTGTACGAAAGCCCCTACGAAATGTTCAGCGGCAATCCTTCTGCAGCCTGGCTGGAGCCGAAATACATGGAGTTCCTGGGCAGTTTCCCAATACCTGGCACGAAACCGGGTTTTGCAAAGCCCGCCTTGGCGATCATCTGGTGTTGGCGCGCCGCCACGGCAAACGTTGGTATCTCGCAGCCATTAATGACTGGACGCCTTTGAAACGGTAGTGAATTTGGATTTTTGCCCAAGGGAAACCTATCGGGCTACGCATTTGTGCGGATGGGGTGAATGTGCGCATCGGTACGGATCAGATTATACGCTGCGGGAGATTACGGTGAAAGCGGGTGATCCCCGCCGATTAAGTTGGCACCGGGGGGGGGCTGGGTGATGGTGTTGGAGGAATAATGGGCATGGGTGACTGCGTATTTTGGATTGTATCCTTCCGATAAGTCCATTAGTTTTCAGTTTCTTCCACAATCACTTCCTGTACGCTGATATTTTCCATAAATTGTTGCGGGAGTTTTCAGGTTTTGAATTTTTTCGCAACTAGTGCATTAACTCATAAGTTTCACCACACTCTAACTTGCTCTTTTGCAGTAAGACTTCGTTGTAAAAACTTAGAGAATTAGGCTATGCGCGTTTTTAACACTCATCTTACTGTAAATAGCTGAGCTTTAGCGTAGTTCAACTTATAAATCAATGCACTAGTCAGATTCTTTATCGGATATTTTGAACTCATGGATACAAAGGATTATATAAGGATATTTGAACAATCTTCGGAATTGCTGGTGGTGATCGATACCAACTTTGCGATTGGGGTTGCATCTGACGCATTTTTTAAAACTGCGGCAACTGCTAGGAAAACATTGTGGGGCGTGGTATTTTTGATGTGTTTCCTGACAATCCTGATGATAAAACCGCAAATGGAGAGAGTATTATACGGGCTTCTTTTAACTGGGTAATTAAAAATAAAACCAAGGATGCATTGCCGGTTGTAAAATACGATATTCCAAAACCAGAATCGGAAGGTGGTGGGTTTGATGTAAAATATTGGCAAGCGACTAACTCGCCTATACTGGATGAGAAAAATAATGTGAAGTATATTGTTCAGCGGGCTGAGGATGTCACAGAAAATAAGACATTGATAACACAGCATGAGGCGGAGCAAAAAGCCTTAAAACTGGTTGAAGACAGCGAAAAGCGATACAACATGATGCTCATGAAATCGCCTTTTGGTTTTGCCGTTTTAAAAGGTAGAAATATGGTGATTACACTTGCCAATGATAGCATTAAAACATTTTGGGGGAAAGGCAAGGACTTGGAAGGAAAGCCATTGTTTGATGTGATACCTGAACTTAACGATTCTACATTCCCGGCTTTGATTGACAATGTTTATACCACTGGTACTCCATTTTACGGAGATGAGCTGCCTGCTCCGATTTTGCGCAACGGAAAACTGAAGATGCCTTTATTATTGTTGCCCTATCTGGAAGCAGACGACTATTTCAGTGTTACGGTTTATTGCTACCAAGTAACCGCTGCGGTGATCGTAAAAAAGCATTAGAAGCACAGCAAGCGGCAGAGCAAAAAGCGTTGAAGCTAGTGGAAGAAACAAATAAACGTTACTACACCTTGCTCATGGAATCGCCATTTGCTTTTTCTATTATGAAGGGAAAAGACATGGTAGTTACCCTCGCCAACGATTTGATGAAGGAGTTTTGGGGCAAAGGGCCGAATGTGGAAGGTAAAACATTATTGCAGCTATTACCCGAACTTAAAGACAGCTATTCCCAGAGATGATTGATGAGGTTTTACCACCGGAAAGCAAATACATCTAAATGAAATATTAGCTAAGCTTCAACATAACGGCAAACTCGAAGACAAGTATTTCAATGTTGTTTACCAACCGCATTATGAGGCAGACAATACAATTTCGGGCGTGGTTACCATTGCCTACGATGTAACAGAAATGATACTTGCTCGTAAAAAAATAGAATTTTGTTTTTCAGCCTTATTGGGAAGCGGACCAAACTATTTCGGGTATTACTATTATTGGTAATGAAGTAACCGAGCAGGTGATTGCAAAAAGGAAGATTATAGAAAGTGAAGAACGTTTCCGCTCGCTGGCCGACACTGCACCCATGCATATTTTTATTGTAGAGCCAAATGTGGAAGCCTCTATCAGTTACTTTAATAACTACTGGTTAGATTACACAGGGCAAACAATTGAAGAAGCCATGGGTAGAACATGGGATGGCATTATTCATCCCGATGATGTACAGTTAATTATGGATGTTTATGTGCCAGCCTTTGAAAAACGTCAACCCTATACTCTGCCTGCCATAAGAGTTAGGCGTTACGATGGAGCCTACCGGTGGTTTAAGGTTTATGCTAATCCACGCTATTTGCCCAATGGCGAATTTATGGGCTTTATAGGTGCTGGTTTTGATATTCATGAAAGTAAACTGGCAATAAATGCTTTAAAAGAAAGTGAATCCCATTTTCGCCAGTTGGCCGATCTGATGCCTGCAAAAATAAGTAATGCCGATCCTGCTGGCAATGTGACCTATTTTAATAAACACTGGCTGGACTATACAGGATATAGCTTCGAAGAATTGAGGGATTTTGGTTATCACAAAATCATGCATCCTGATGAACTGGACGAATTTCAAAGGCGCTTTCAAAAAGCAGGAGAAACCGGTGCGGTTTTAGAAATGGAAATGCGGTTTATGAATAAAGGAGGTGACTACCGATGGCACTTGAACCTTGCATCGCCTATAAAAGACGAAAACGGCCAGATTAAAATGTGGGTAGGCAGTACTACCGACATTCATGAGCTATTAGAAGCCAAAAGTAAGGCAGAAACAGCCATGAAGTCGAAGCAGCTATTTTTGTCTAATATGAGCCATGAAATACGGACACCTATGAATGCAGTCATTGGCTTTACCAATGTGATGTTAAAAACAGAGTTAAGTGAAAAACAAAAAGAATACATAAATGCCATTAAAGTATCAGGAGATGCCTTGATCCTTTTAATCAATGATATACTTGACATTGCTAAGGTAGATGCGGGAAAAATGACCTTTGAACAAACCCCATTTGATTTATCCGCTTCCATTGCTGCAACGCTTCATTTATTTGAACCAAAAATCCGGGAAAAAAACCTGGAATTGATTGAAAATTATGATGCTGCTATTCCTGAAATTTTACTAGGCGACTCGGTACGTTTGCGTCAAATAATGTTAAACCTACTGAGTAATGCCGTAAAGTTTACAGATGAAGGAAAAATAACCGTAAGTATTCGCATGCTGAAAGAAGAGGCAGACAGTATAGCCATAGAATTTTCAGTAACAGATACAAGGATCGGGGTTCCTGAAAATAAACTGGAACATATTTTTGACGACTTTCAACAAGCAACTGACGACACCTCCAGGTTATACGGAGGGACAGGCTTAGGACTTTCTATCGTTAAGCAATTTGTAGAGCTGCAGGGTGGAACCCTCATTGTAAATAGTAAACCAGGAAAAGGGTCAACCTTTGGTTTTATTTTGAATTTTAAGAAAGCCATTGTAGAAACAAAAGAAATGGCAGAAATAACAGGAACTGATAATGGAGTAGAATTAGCCGAGACAATTGAAAACATAAGGGTATTGGTTGCGGAGGACATGATATTGAATCAACTTTTAATAAAAATAATTTTAGAAGATTTTGGCTTTCATGTGGATATTGCAGGCAATGGAAAAATGGCTATCGAAAAGCTGCAAGAAAATAATGGTTCGACTCCGTTCACCAGAGCGTATGATATTATTCTGATGGATCTGCTAATGCCTGAGCTGAATGGCTTTGAAGCCACGGACCATATTCGCAGCAAAATGAATTCTCAAATCCCCATCATTGCCCTTACAGCTGATGTCACAACAGTTGATGTTGAAAAATGCAAAGCTGTTGGAATGAATGATTATTTATCCAAACCTGTTGACGAAAAATTATTGTATAGTAAAATCATTAAGTATCTAAAAAAAACCAATTGAGCAGCATGGCAACTTTTATCAATTAGTCAAAGAAATTAAGAGTGGATAAAAAAAATTCTCGCTTTGCTCCATTTCTTCAGAACGCCACCAAGTCGCCCCTAGTTGTACCCGCACGGGATGACTAGATGACTTTTGTCCTTTATTTTTGGCCATCTAAATAAAATGCAGGATATTACACCTACCGAATTTGTTGATCCAGTCGCATC
>NZ_JADKCX010000081.1 GCF_016718685.1 Haliscomenobacter sp.
CTCGTCCCCCTCCTCCGCTTTCTATCCACAATCCTCTCCACATTCGGCGACGCAAATGAAAAATTCCCGACAATTGTCGTTTATTTACGCTTTGTTCGACCCAAACAGCACTCACGATGAAGTTTTTGGTTTCCCTGATTGCCTTGAGCCTTACTTGCAGCACTGTAGTTTATTCCCAAAGCCATGATACCATTATAGTCAAACAAACAAGTATCGCCATTAAGATCGATGGGGTGATTGACGAGGCATGGGAAAATGCAGATCACGTCAAAGATTTTTGGCAATACTTTCCCATGGATACTTCCCGGGCCTGGAACCCGACCGAGGTGAGGATGTTGTACGATGACAATTTCATTTATTACCTCGCCATTGCCAAAACGCGGATTCCAGATGTGATGGGCAGTTATGTGACCCCCTCATTACGCCGGGACTTTCGCGGGGAGGCCAACGATGCGGTGACTTTGACCCTCGATCCTTTTCAGGACGAAACCAATGCGTTTCAATTTGGGGTCAATCCATTTGGGGTTCAACGAGAAGGACTCTTGACCAATGGAGGCAATGTATCTGCTGACCTGGATCAAGCCTGGGACAACCTCTGGTTTGCTGACGCGAAACAATACAAAGGGTATTGGGTGGCAGAAATGGCCATCCCTTTCAAAACCATTCGGTACAAGGAGGGTAGCACCAATTGGTATGCTAAATTTTACCGCATCAGCAGCGATGGCCCGGAGCGTTCTTCCTGGGGACGAGTACCCCGCCAATACCCCATCATCAATTTGGCTTATCACGGCGTGATCACTTTTGAAAAACCACTGCGCAAACCCGGCGCAAACATTGCCCTGATCCCATACGCCTTGTCCAATTACAGCGAAGACCGCCGCAATGGGTACAGCAACAAACGTGGTCCAACATCGGGGGTGATGCCAAGATCGCCATTGGTTCGGCGCTTAATTTGGATTTGACGGTCAATCCCGATTTTTCACAAGTAGAAGTGGATCAACAAATCACCAACCTTGATCGTTTCGAAATATTTTTCCCGGAAAGGCGGCAATTCTTTTTGGAAAATGCCGATCTCTTTGGTGGTTTTGGCGACGAAACCCTGCGGCCGTTTTTCTCCCGACGGATTGGCGTAGCGCGTGATGCTTCTACGGGACAAAACGTACAAAATCCCATTTACACAGGAGCGCGATTGAGTGGCAGGCTAGACAACAATTGGCGGGTAGGGCTACTGAGTATGCAAACTGCACGGGACCTCGACATCGGCCAAGCTTCGATCAACTATACGGTGGGCGTGGCACAACGAAAACTTTTTGCCCGCTCCAATCTCGGCCTTATTGCCGTCAACAAACAGGTTTTTCCAGACGCCAAGTTGGAGAACCCCGCTTACAACCACAACCGCGTTTTGGGGCTGGAGTACAACCTGGCTTCCAGCGACAACAAGTGGAATGGAAAATTTTTTCACCACCGTTCTTTTACCCCGGATCTGTCGGGAAAAAATGGCGTGACCTCGGCCAATGTTTTTTACAATAACCTCAAATACGACTTTAAGTTGACCTTACAAGATGTGGGGGCCAATTATAACCCAGAGGTAGGCTTTGCCCGGCGGCGCGATTTTCAACGTGCAGCAGGAATCCTGCACTGGAAATTTTACCCCAAGGCTGGCCCCTTGCAAGGACATGGCCCCGGGTTTGAGTTCGAGGTTTTGGGCAATCAGCAATACGGCCTTACCGATTGGGGGCTGAATGCGCTGTATTCTTTTCGGTTTCGCAGTTCTACTTTGTTGGATTTCAGGCTACGACGCGATTTTGTCTACCTCTTTGCTGCTTTTGACCCCACCAATTCGGGGGCTACCCCTTTGCCCCAAGGCAGTAGTTACACCAATAACCTGTTTCGCTTCAATCTTCTGTCCGATGCGCGCAAATTGGTTTATGTTGAACTCAGCGGCCGGTTTGGGCAATATTTCAATGGCTCGCGGCAGCAATTTGGAGGGCGTGATCAACTACCGCATGAACACCTTTGGCATTCTGGGCCTCAATTTTAGTTACAACCGGGTACAATTGGCAGAGCCTTATGCCGATGCGAATTTTATTTTGATTGGCCCCAAAATTGACCTCTCTTTTTCTCGCAGCTTGTTTTGGACGACCTTCATTCAATACAACAACCAGATCAATAACGTCAACATCAACTCGCGGTTGCAATGGCGATTTAGGCCAGTGTCGGATATCTTTCTGGTGTATACGGACAACTATTATTCAGATACTTATGTCAATAAAAACCGGGCTTTGGTGTTGAAATGTACGTATTGGTTGAATTTGTAAAAGTTGAGAAGGTTGAGGAGTTGAGAAGGTTGAGGCTACCGCGAGCGACATGCAGATGCTGAAAATTTTTGCATAAATTGAACAATCGTTCAAGATGATTTGTACTTTTGTGTAAAACCTAAGATCGATGAACAACCTAATCGAAGCAAGCCAGGCATTGGAAGCGAGTTTTGCCGCAGTAGCTGCCCTCTTTGAGCGTGTTGATGAGGCAAAAATCAACTACAAACCCACCGAAAAATGGTCGTTTGGAGAAGAGATGGTACACCTAACCATGTCGACCAATGGCACCGGAATGTTACTCTCCAGCCCGGATGAACGCTTGCTGCCGAGTGATCACCCTTCTCGTACCTATGATGAAATTGTAGCCGAATACCTGGAAAAATTGGCGCTGAATCCTAACATTGGCCGGGCTATTGCCGACAAGGAACCGAAACACTACACCCTGGAAGAGTTAAAAGCCAATTTTTCGGCGGCGGCTCTAGGGGCACTACAATCGCTTACCCGTTGGGATGAATCCAAATCCGACCAATGGATGGTGTGGAAACACCCACTGTTGGGTAAAATGACTGCACGGGAGATGATGTATTTTACGGCTTACCATACCAGGCATCACCTGGCTACCTTAACGGCAAAGGCAAGTTGATTTTGATCGCTATTCTTTTTTGGGAAAACCCTTTTCTCCTGCCAGAATAGAGACTTGCAGATGGTTCTCATCCGGCGGAATGGGACAGCTGTAACCATCGCTGTACGCGCAGTAAGGATTGTACGCTTTGTTGAAATCAAGTACCAATGTATTGTCGACGACGTCTTTGATGCGAAGGTCGAGGTAACGGCCTCCGCCGTAGGTGCTCTCGCCGTTACTCATGTCCTTGAAAGGTACAAAAAGGTAGTCGCGGTATTGGGGGAGGGTGTTGCTTACACTGCGGTAGACGCTCAATTGGTAATTTACCCCGGCTAGACTAAATTTGGCGATGCCGTACTGCACATAGGGCTTCGTGACCCCGCTGTACGTGGGCATTTCAAATGGTTCAGCATCAGGAGTAGGACTAAACTGACAACGCAGCACATATTGCTCATCCGGGGCAAAAAACTGCACGTTTTTAAGTGCTTTTTTGCCCAAAGGCGAAGCCGGATTTTTTTTGAAATCACTCAAATACGCCTTGCGGTGTTGCTGAATTTTTTTGACAAACAAAGGATCTGATTGTCCTTGCAAACAGCACAAACACAACACCACCAAAGACATGATCAATAACATTATTTTTTTCATCACTTTAAACTTAAAACCTAAAACCTAAAACCTAAAACCTAAAACCTTAGTTCTGGCCCACAAACACCACCTTACCGTTGTCTGGACTGATTTCAATCCGGGTAATTTTCTGGATGTTGTAATTCGAAAAATCGGCCATTTTTCGCCAACTGCGGTCTACCCCCGGGCGAAAACGGTAGAGAACCGAACCATTGCCCATAATCAGCGAGCCATCACTCATGACTGCAAAATCTTCGCTGCCATTTAAGGTGTTGACCACATCACTGACCTGATAGCGACCCACCGTGCGTTGATCCCATTTCATGATTTTCCAGGGCTGGGAAAAGCTGGTACTTTTTTGGACAAAATAAGCGCCCGTGCCCAATATCTGCCGAATACAGCGACCCGGATTTACGGCGATGACTTCTTTGCGTGGGTTGCCAAGTTCAACTTTGACCAACTGGTTGGGTTTAGCCACCAGGAACATCAACAGTTCGCGCGTACTGAGCCATAGGTAATACCCAACATTGTCGATATCGGTAAAAACGGGTTTCCCTTTGTTGGAGCGGTTGATCGGAAATTGCCATAAGCGTTGCAAGGTATCCCCCGGAGGGAATTCCATACGCACTGCCGAGAAATTTTGGCCGTCACCGATTGGCCGGGGTGAATATTCTCCATCGGGCGTATCGGTCACACGGGTACGGGTGCCCGTACTCAAGTTGAGGCTGTAAATTTCGGGCTGGCTTTCCTGTGGGGATTGTGTCGAAATGTACAATTCGTTGTTGTTGAAGAAAAAAGGATGGTTGTTGTACCCTTTTGGGTTAAACGCCGAAAGGAACTTTGGGGCAGAAAACTGAAACAGCGTATCGCCCACCTTTTTTACATTGAACAGATACAAATTGGAGGCCGGGGGCTGGGCATATAAGCTAAGCTGGGCACAAATCGCAAGAAGCAGTAACAAGCGTGTTTTCATAGTAGTATCTTAAGGTTAAACGAAGATAGACAAAAGTTTAAACCTGGAATTTACGCCCTTCATCTAGTTTTTTCTTCAGGCAGGTGTAGTAATTTTATTTTGAGTTAAATTCCTAACCTTTATGAAAACCAAAGACTTTTACGCGCTGCTCATTCGTCTTTTTTTGGGCTATATTTTTGCTTCGGCGGGTTTGTGCAAGTTGACCGGCGGCAATTTCGGGCAATTGATCGGTCCGCCCTGGTTGATTGAAGAACTGGCAAAATACCAACTCAAGTTTTTTGCAGAATTTATTGCTTTTTCACAGGTACTGGTAGGCCTTTTGGTGATGTCTCAGCGGTATTCGGTGCTGGGATTGATCATGTTGATGCCGATTAATGTGAGCATTTTGATTGTCACCATTTCTCAAAACTGGAAAGGTACACCCTACGTAGATGCTGTTTTGGTGGCGTTGAATGTTTTGGCCCTTTTGTACGAATGGAAAACCCTCAAGTTTTTGCTGCTTCCAGATACAACCCAGATTAATCTCCCTGCAAAAGTCAACGCGTTGTTTCCGAATCAATGGTGGGGTACTTTGGGGATTGGTTTTGGGGCTTTGGGGGGATTTTTGGCCCCCTGGTCACACCTTGCTACGCTGGTATTTGGAACCTTGGCATTCATAAGCGTGTACATCAATGTATTCACTTATCGCAATTATTTTTTGCTGGAAAAAATCATCCTGGCACTATCGGGAATAGCCATTCTCACGGTCACCTTTGCAATGTATTTGGGCAAATTCATGTGGTTCGGCTTGGTGGGCTCGGTTGCTTCGATATTCATTTTACTTTTGTTGCGCACCTTTTTACACAATAAATAGTTTATTGTTTTATTTTCGACTTTGACAAAAACTTTTATGACCTGCAGGGAGGGGGCGGGCAAGGGGGGGAGGGGGGAGGGGGGGGGCCGGGAAAGGAAAGAGGGGGGGGGGGGGGTGGGGGGGGCAGGGCACTTTGATAAAACCGCACTCGGATTTTCCGCACAAAAGAAATGGTTGATCACTTATGTACAACGCTGGATTTCCGAAGGTTCAGCAGCCATTACTACCGATGAGCATCCATTTTTTGGCAAAATGTCGGCAGAAGAATGGGATATCATGTTGAAGCACCTCGACCACCATTTGAGGCAGTTTGGAGCTTGATAATCGCACTAAAATCAGTATTTTTGTTATTCATTGAAATAAACAGCATCGAAAGATGTTGTACTCTTGTGTATAAATATTTAACTCAAAAAGAGGATCTATGAATCGTTTTGCATTTTTCGTTTTGTTGCTGGGGATGGGCGTAGGACTCGTGGCCCAGGAAAATGCGGCTGGAATCGCCTTTCAGCAGGGCGACTTCCAAGCGATGCTCGACAAAGCCAAAGCCGAGAACAAACTCATTTTTATGGACGTATACACCACCTGGTGTGGGCCATGCAAAATGTTGGATAAAAACACTTTTTCAGATGCCCAGGTGGGCAATAAATTCAACGCTGGTTTTGTCAACTACAAACTCGATGCTGAAAAAGGTGAAGGCATCAGCCTGGCTCGGAAGTACGGCGTACGGGCTTATCCCAATATGTTGTTCATCAATGGACAAGGCGAACTGGTGCACCGGGTGGTGGGGTATCGCCCTGCGGAGGAGTTGCTCAAAGAGGGAGAAGCTGCTACACAGATTGCTGCAACGATGAAGCCCTTGTCCTGGTTTGATGAAAACTATGCCGCTAAGAAAACCGACAAAGGTTTTATGCAAGCTTACGTGACGCAGCTCAAAATGGCAAATAAAGACAATGCTAAGGTATTGGGCGAGTATTTTGCTTTGCTCACGCCTGCTGAAAAAGTCGGTGAAGACGCCGTAAAACTCGCTGCTGACAACCTCACCCAACTGGAAGGCCCGGCTTATGAGTTGCTGGCTGGAATCATGAAGGAAGCTGCTAAACATCCTCGGGCGGTATTGCAGATGGCTTATTCAAGCCTGATGCAAGTCAAATCATCGACTTTCCAAAAAGCGCTGATGGCCAAAGACCGCAAATTGCTGGACAAACTCATTCAGGTGAGCAAAGATACCGATGGTCCTGCTGCCGCCGCACAGATCGAACAGTACGAAATGGAGTTTGCCAAAGCCAATGGTGACATGAGTTTGGTGCGCAAAACGACCGAACAGAAGGCTGAAACCTTTATGAAATTCACCAAAGAAGAATTGGCCAAAATGGATCGGGAACAATACGCGCTCTTTAAAAAACAGGCCCAACTGGAAGGTGTAGATTCTACCGATAGCCAGTACAAAATGATGCAGGACATGATGCAGAGTGCCGCTACAAAAGGTACGGCAATGGAACTGAATAACCTGGCCTGGAGCTATGTAGAAAGTATGACCGATAAAGCAGATTGGACCAAAGCCCTGGCCTGGTCGGCGCGCTCACTAGAGTTTGATCGCAATGCTTATTACCTGGATACTTACGCCAATCTGCTCTATAAGTTGGGCAGAAAAGCAGAAGCCATCAAAATTGCTACCGAAGCGCTGGGAAAAGCAGATCCAGAACAGAAGGAAGGCATTATGGAGAATTTGGACAAGATGAAAAAAGGGACGTTTTAGGTCTTGACTTTTTTTACACAAAGTGCACAAAGAAAAGCACAAAGGCCACAAGGGAATAAGCTTCCTTGTGGCCTTTGTGCTTTTTTGTATTGTTAAATGAGTTAACCCAATTTACGATGCATCCCCATCCCCACAAATAAGCCCATCACTGCACCCAGCAATACAAAAAACAGAACACTCAGCCAAAAATTATACACAATTATGGCCACTAAACAGATCACGGACAAAACCAGCGCAATGGCAGGAAAAACAGGGTAAAAAGGCGCCCGAAAAGGCCGCTCCAAATCAGGCTCTTTGCGCCGCAATACAAACAAACTGACCATACTCATCACGTACATCACCACCGCACCTAAGGCAGAAAGTACGATCAGTTGTTGGGTGCTGCCCGAACAAACCGCGATGATCCCGATGATTCCGCCTACAATCAGTGCAACATGCGGTGTGTGAAAACGGGGGTGAATGCGCGCCAAGCCCCGGGGCAAATACCCCCCACGCGCCAAGGCAAACAATTGTCGGGAATACCCTAAAATAATGCTGTGAAAAGACGCGATAAGCCCAAACAAACCAATGCCTGCAAACAGTTTGGTCAGGCTGCTGTCTTTGCCCATTACGATACCAATGGCTTCTGGTAGGGGATAATCAATGTTGGCAAGCCGATGCCAGTCCGTAATTCCACCGCTGACCACCATGATGCCAATGGCCAGAAAGGCCAAGGTGGCAATACCTGAAATGTAACCGATGGGGATGGTGCGCTTGGGATCTTTACTCTCTTCAGCCACCATGGCCACCCCTTCAATGGCCAGATAAAACCAAATGGCAAAGGGCAAGGCTGCAAAGATACCCAAGTAACCGTGGGGCATGCTGTCGTACATAAAGCGCTCCATGCGGAAATGCGGAGAGACAATGCCAATGAACAACAACAATTCGGCAACGGCCAACAAGGTGACAACGAGGGTGAATACAGCCGATTCCTTGATGCCCAAATAATTGATGAAGGAAAAAACCAGATAGCAGCCGATGGCAGTGTACAACTCATCAAAAATGGATTCAAAAAATGTAAATAACTCCCCAATGCGAAGGCAATGGCGGGAGTGGCAAACAAAAATTCGATCAGGGTAGCATACCCGGCCACCAATCCGCCAAATGGCCCCAAGGCGCGGCGCGAGTACTCAAATGGCCCGCCGGAATGGGGGATCGAAGTGGTCAGTTCTGTGAAGCTGAAAATAAAGGTGAGGTAGAGGATCGTGACAATGACTGTGGCAATCAGAAATCCGACCGTGCCTGCTGCACCCCAGCCGTAGTTCCAGCCGAAGTATTCGCCGGAAATGACCAGGCCGACGGCAATAGCCCAGAGATGGATGGGGGAGAGGGCGCGTTTGAGGGTTGTGTTGGGCATGTGCGTGATGTGTTTGGGTGAGGCAATGTAGACATTTCTAGCAATTTGAAAAAAAAAGTATGTATTTAATTTGGAAGTGATTGAATAAATGGTATGTTTGAAATGAACTAAATCGACTAAAAAGTTGCATATTTGCTAATAATAAATTAATCATATGAGTCTCGCCCCAACCATTCCAAACAACCCGCACAGGTCATACCTTTTGCCTTACTTTTTAACTATCCCCTTGCATCATATGCCCAAATAACCTAACTTACGTTCAATAATTTAAACCCACAAAACACCATGCTTACCCCAGCACAACAAAACACCATTATTCAAGTCGTCAACGAATTTGAAACCGGGAGGCCGCTACGACACCGTAGTGGTCAGGAAAAAGGCTGGACCAGTTCCTACAATTGCGTCACTTTTTCTAAACCCCACACCTCATGACAATACCCACCAATTCACTAATCATATTCATCTTTTCAGGCATGGTCTTCTTGCTGTTAGGTGGATTCCTTGGCGGAGAAGTCGCTCGAAAACGACAACACAAAGTCGAAATCAAGGAAATCCTGCAATGGCTGACGGCGATCCTCGGTGCGGGGGTAGGTTTTTCTTTGGCAGGGATCATTACCTCCTTCAAATAAAATAGTGAACCAATGCTTATACATACGGAACTATTTTCCCTCTTCCCAAGTTACCACCTCGAAAAAACATTCATAAACCCTTTTTAACCAAACCTCAACATGGAAAATCAAAACAACAACCCCGCTTTAGATCCTGATGCTCCAATCGATCAAAACAAATTAGACGCGTACAAGGAAAATTTACGAACAGAACAAGACTTTACCAAGGCCATCTTGGCCGGTGCGGTTGCTGCCATAATTGGGGCTGCGCTATGGGGCTTGATCACCTCATTGACGGGCTATCAAATTGGCTACATGGCGCTCGGCGTCGGTTTCTTGGTAGGAATGGCAATTCGTTATGCCGGTAAGGGAATCGATCCTGAATATGGCTACCTGGGCGCTGTATTATCCCTGGTAGGCTGTTTTTTTGGAAACTACCTTGGTGTGATCCTTTATGTTGCCAAATCTTCCAATGTCGATTTTTTTGCTGCATATAAGTTGATCAATTCGGTTGACTCCGTGTCAGGATTGATGATGAAATCTTTTGGCGTCATCGATCTTTTATTCTATGGCATTGCCATTTATGAAGGGTATAAATTTTCTTTTCGACCCATTACGGACGAGGAGATACTTGCCAATGCTTAAGCATAAATAGCAATAGAACAACAGGGCAAACAATGATTTCGTTTGCCCTGCTTTTTTTACATATTTTGATTATACGCTCACTCCCCCCAACAATATTAAATCCCCCCCCTCTCGTTATATCCCCGGAACAATTAATTTCATAACCCCTTATTTTTACCCAATAACCAAAACCCAAGTATCTTATGCAAACCTACACCTACCGAAACGGCAAAAAGCTCCTGCTCAACAAATCTGACGATGAATTCGTCACCCGTGAAACCCCTGAAGAGCTGATTGCCCGCGGCATCACCCAGGTTGAAAAAACCTCTTCTGTTTCATCCAAAGTCAAAACTACTCCGGAAGGACTAGAGGCCGATATGGCCAAAAGCCGGGAATCGGCGCCCACCCACCACGCCTATTATTTGGCGGATACCGGAGATGAATTCCTGATTACCGACCGGGTCACCATCAGCTTTAAAACTGCCATTTCTTCCGAAGATTTGGCTGCATTTATGGGCAAATATGGGCTGGTGCTGTTGGAGGAATATTCGCCCCAGGATTTCCTTTTCCAACTCACCGAGCATACGGGCATGAACCCGATCAAATTGGTGGTGAAATTGACCGAAGAAGAGCCGGGCATTGCCTTTGCCGAAAACGACACCAACTACCGGGTAAAACGTTATGCGATTGCCCTGCCCACAGATCCCGATGTACGCCCGACAATGGCATTTGCAAACCCGCTTCACGAATGTTGATTTTGACCCCAGATCTAGTTCCAACTGTGAAGAAGCCTGGAAACTGCTCGACAATTTCGGCAGTTCAGAGGTCGTCATCGGCATTACCGACGATGGTTGCAAGGTGGATCATCCTGATTTTTCGGGGGAGAAATTCAAAGCTTGGGGGTATTTTCGGGGCAGTCGCCTGGTCAAAAATACGGACATTGATGCCGTGGCTGCTGAAATGTACATCACTGGTTCCGATCACGGCACGGCTTGTGCCGGAGTAGCTGCTGGAAATGCCAATGGGCAACTGGTGGTTGGGGCGGCACCGGGCTGTAAGCTATTGCCTGTACAATGGCAAAGTGATGGCCCTTATCTGCTCATCAGTGACTCCAAGTTATTGACCGCTCTGACCTACATGGCCGATAAGGTAGACGTACTTTCCAACTCCTGGGGCGGAACCCCCACCAGCATCTGGCAAACCCTGGTGGTCAATCGCCTGCGCGATTTGGCCAAAACCGGTGGCCGTCGTGGTAAAGGGATTGTATTCCTGTGGGCAGCGGGCAATGAAAACTGCCCGATCAATCACGAAGCGAATGTAGAAGTGCCTTATACCGATGGTTGGTCTTTTTCCAACAACCAATGGCGATGGGTAGGGGTAGAAACTTCACGCAGTTTCCAGAATAATTTGGTGGGGATTCCCGGCGTATTGCATGTTGCCGCCCTGGCCAGTACCGCACAGCGCAGTCATTATTCCAATTATGGCGCGGGCATCGAGATTACCGCGTCTTCCAATAATGTACACTCTTATTCCCGCATTCGACTGCGTGGTTTGGGGATTTCAACCGCTTCAGGCGAAAGTACAGGGTTCACCAATTCATTTGGTGGTACCTCTAGCGCTACGCCGCTCACCGCGGGGATTGTTGCTTTGATCGTTTCTGCCAAACCAGATCTCAGCGGGGCGGAGGTCATTTCAATTTTGAAAAAATCGGCCTCAAAAGACTTGAACCTGACGGACTATCCACGTACGCCTCCGGCGAGTTATGATCCCAATCCGACCTGGGATATATCGCCAGTGGCCCCTTTTGACAAGGGGGAGTTCAAAAACATCAACAGCGCGGATGGAACCTGGAGTCCCTGGTTTGGGCACGGGAAAGCGGATGCGCAGGCTGCGGTTAAAATGGCCATTGGTAATGTACCGCCACCACCTCCACCAGAACCTCAAAAAGCCATTCGTATCGTATCGGCATTGGTCAATCCAGTTGGTTTTGATACCGGAAAGGAAAACATTACTTTACTAAATCCCAATGCGGTCCTGGCTGATCTGAACGGCTGGACCCTGGATGTCAACAACCGCAAACAAAGCTTAAACATGATCTTGAACCCCGGGGAGGCCAAAACCTTCAACGTGGATCCCAGCAAAGTGGTATTGACCAATACGGGTGGAACCATTAAGCTGATTGATAAAGACCAAAAGCTTGTAGCGCAAGTAAAATACCTGAAAAAAGAGGTAAAGAATGGGATAGTGGTTGAATTTTTAAATTAATTTTTAGGGGAAAATACTAAAAACCAATTGGCTTTGTTTTGTTTCAATGGCTGCTTGGGACAGAGTCCACATCAAATGACGATTTTCCAATTAATTTGTTTTACTCAATCGGCTTTGTATAAGTTGTTGCGACCTCCGGAGTACGGTTAGCGACTGATTTTGCGCAATAATTCGAGGATAGGAACTATAAAAGTTACAATTTTCGGAACGTGGCTACTTGCTTGGCAAAGCTGTTATGATGAAATTAATCAATCGTTTAGGCTTTCAACGCATGGGCCTATCCCAAAAGGAATGACGTCGATAGCAAGTGATTTAACTCGAGGATAGGAACCATAAAAATCATTTCCGGCTACCTTTGCGGTTATGATGAATAACGAATCGTTAGCCTTTCACGCGCGCCTTCCCCGCCTGTACTTACTACCAGGTTTTGGTATTCTGGCTTTGCTGTATATGGCTTTTTTATCCTCCTGGGTAACGAAGCAAGATGCTGGTGGAGAGAGAATGCAAGAAATTTCCTCTGCAATTGCTGACGGAGCAATGGCTTTTTTGAAAGCCGAATACAGCCGCTTGGCCATTTTTGCGGTCATCGCCAGTGTACTTTTGGTGATCCAGTCCCAAATGGTTGAAAACTCCCATTGGTTGATTTTTGTAGCCTTTATTTTTGGCGCAAGTTTCTCTGCTTTGGCTGGATTTTTTGGCATGCGCATTGCCACCAAGGCAAACGTACGCACCACTCAAGCCGCTAAAACCAGTTTGGCACAGGCCCTGAAAGTCTCCTTTACAGGAGGTACCGTTATGGGAATGGGTGTTGCCGGTTTGGCCGTATTTGGGTTGAGTATGTTCTTCATTTTCTTCTACAACTTCTTCATGGGCGGCCAGATGAGCGGCGTGAATGAGATGGAACGTGTATTGGAAGTACTGGCTGGTTTCTCACTCGGCGCTGAATCCATCGCCTTGTTTGCACGCGTAGGTGGGGGTATTTATACCAAAGCTGCCGACGTAGGTGCCGACCTGGTAGGTAAAGTAGAAGCAGGTATTCCCGAAGATGACCCCCGCAACCCTGCCACCATCGCCGATAACGTAGGTGACAACGTAGGTGACGTAGCGGGTATGGGCGCCGACCTTTTTGGCTCTTATGTCGCTACGGTATTGGCAGCGATGGTTTTGGGCAACTACCTGATCAAGGATAACCCTGCAGTAGCCAATGATGCTTTTGGTGGGATCGGACCCATCCTGCTTCCGATGTTGATCGCCGGATTGGGCATTGTTTTGTCGATCATTGGCAGCTTGATGGTTCGGGTTGGGGAAGGCAACGCGACTTCTCAAACCGTACAAAATGCACTCAACCGCGGCAACTGGGGTTCGATCATCCTGACCGGGGTGATTGCTTATCCCGTTATTACTTGGATGTTGCCTGCCGAATTGAGCATCAGCTATTTTGGCGAAGGCATCAAAACGGTTGCTTCGATCAATGTATTCTTCGCGGTTTTGGTTGGTCTGATCGTAGGGGGAGTGATTTCGATCATTACCGAGTATTATACGGCCATGGGTAAAAAACCCGTGAACGACATCATCCAACGTTCTTCTACTGGTCCGGCAACGAACATCATTGAAGGTTTGGCACAGGGCATGTTGTCTACGGCATTGCCGGTCATTCTGTTTGCCATTGCCATCTTTGTGACCTATTCCTTGGCTGGTTTCTACGGTGTAGCCATGGCTGCTTCGGGTATGATGGCGACTACGGCCATGCAGTTGGCGATTGACGCTTTTGGCCCGATTGCTGACAACGCAGGAGGGATCGCTGAAATGAGCGAATTGCCCAAAGAAGTACGCGAACGCACCGATATTCTGGATGCAGTGGGCAATACTACGGCAGCCATTGGTAAAGGTTTTGCGATTGCTTCAGCTGCTTTAACGGCCTTGGGCTTGTTTGCAGCATACGTGACGTTTACTAAAATTGACGGCATCAATATCTTCAAAGCAGACGTACTTTCCGCGCTGTTTGTAGGCGGGATGATTCCCGTGGTATTCTCTGCTTTTGCCATGCGCGCGGTGGGCCGCGCAGCCATGTCGATGGTACAAGAAGTACGTCGCCAGTTCCGCGAAATTCCAGGCATCATGGAAGGTACCGGCAAGCCAGATTATGGCCGTTGCGTGGACATCTCTACCAAAGCGGCCATCCGCGAGATGACCATCCCTGGGTTGATCACCATTGTTACGCCGATCGTAATCGGGTTCTTGTTGGGACCAGAAGCACTCGGTGGCTATATGGCCGGGGTAACGGTTTCGGGTGTCATGTGGGCGATCTTCCAGTCTAACGCTGGTGGTGCTTGGGACAATGCCAAAAAATCCTTTGAAAAAGGTGTAGAAATCGACGGGCAGATGTACTACAAAGGTTCCGAGCCACACAAAGCTGCCGTAATTGGTGACACCGTGGGTGACCCTTTCAAAGATACTTCAGGGCCTTCGATGAACATCCTCATCAAACTAACCTGTTTGGTGGGTTTGGCCATTGCACCCATCTTAGGTGAGCGTTTTGCCAAGAGCGAAAGTCTTGGCCAGAAAGAAGAGAAAAAAGAAATTCAGCTGAAAGAAACCAAGTTGGAAAAAGACGTTCCAGCGAAGGTGTTTTAAGCGGATTTGTAAATAATCAAGGTTAAAGCCCTTGCTTCTGTTGATGAGGCAAGGGCTTTTTTATGAACAGAATGTACCCCATCTTGCTAAAATGCAGTTTCCTTATTCAACCATAATCGGCTACTTTCGCGTTTATTACTTCAAATGCAACCAAATAACATGAAAATATACTTATGGAGCCTGATTATCTTGGCTCTACCCATCTTGACTTTTGCCCAAACTTTGGATTTTAACCCCAACACCCTCAACGAAATTGCGGAGGCAGAAGCCAAAGGCTATACCGCTCGCTTACTCAGCCCACAAGTAGCACCCTCCGAAGACTACGACGTCAAATACCACCGCCTGGAGTTGAACATCAATCCTGCTGTTCGTTACATCAAAGGTAAAGTGACCACCTATTTCCAAACCCTGGAAGCCAATTTTTCGACCATCCATTTTGACCTCAATGATCCACTGCAGGTTGATTCGGTGTTGTATCGGGGCAAAAAACTGAGTTACACCCACAGCGATATGGTGTTGAGCATCAACTTACCCAATGCTTTGGACAAAGCGGTGTTGGATTCTCTGAGCATCTACTGGCAAGGTGAGCCCGCCGACAATGGCTTTGGTTCTTTTGAACAAGCTAACCACAGCGGTGCCCCGGTGATTTGGACCCTCTCCGAACCCTACGGTGCCCGCGATTGGTGGCCCTGCAAACAAACCCTGACCGACAAGATTGATTCCCTGGACGTATTGGTCACTTGTCCGAAAGCCTATAAAGCAGCCAGCAATGGCCTTTTGCGCGCCGAGCTTGAAAAAGGGACGGAAAAAACTTACCACTGGAAACACCGCTATCCTATTGCCAACTACCTGGTGGCTTTTGCAGTGACCAATTACGAGCGCTATACCGAATACGCCAACCTGAAAACGGGACGGATGCCCATCGAAAACTACGTCTACCCCGAAAGTAAGATCAGCGCCCAAGCTGGAACCAAAAACCTGATTCCGGTCATCGAACTTTTTGATTCTTTGTTTATCGATTACCCTTTTCACCAAGAAAAATACGGCCACGCTCAGTTCAGTTGGGGTGGGGGAATGGAGCACCAAACCATGACTTTTATCGTCAATTATGGCTATGAGTTATTGGCACACGAGTTGGCTCACCAGTGGTTTGGTGATCATACGACCTGCGGTTCCTGGGAAGACATCTGGCTCAATGAAGGTTTTGCAACTTATCTTTCTGGCCTGGCGTACGAGTTTTTACAGCCCCAAACTCAGAATTGGTACAATTTTAAAAGCAGCCGCATCAGCAGTGTCCTCAGTCGCGGCGACGGCAGTGTTTTTGTAACGGACACCAGCAGTGTGGGCCGCATTTTTAGCAGCCGATTGTCCTACAACAAAGGGGCAATGGTACTGCACATGCTGCGTTGGAAAATCGGTGATGAGGCTTTTTTTCAAGGGGTACGCAACTACCTCAAGGCACCTGAACACACCTACGGCTTTGCCAAAACCCCACAATTTCAGGCGTATCTTGAGGCAAGTAGCAAACAGGATTTGACCGAATTTTTTAAAGATTGGTACTACGGCCAGGGGTATCCGACTTATCAGATCAATGTTCGACAGGAGGGGGACTTGAAAGTGATCATTCGCCTAAACCAAACGACTTCGCACAACTCGGTTTCCTTTTTTGAAATGCCCGTGCCAATGGTGCTCACCGGGGCCGGTGGCAAAACCTACGAAGTGCGTTTGGATAATACCTTCAATGGGCAAGAGTTTACGGTATATCCCGGCTTCAAGATTACCCAGGCGCAGTTTGATCCAAACCTTTGGCTGGTGGCGCGTACGAGTGGGCTTACGGTCGGAACGACGGATGTAAAAAAAGGTGGTTTTGCGCTGTATCCGAACCCAACAACTGCCCTTACGCGCTTGGTGCTGGAGGAAAGAGCTGGAAACATCCGCCGGGTGGTCGTGAATAGTGTAAATGGGGCTTTGATGAATGCTCCCGTCCAGGTGTTGAATCAGCAGGAGGCGAGTGTGGATTTGAGTGCCTTGCCTGTAGGGGATGTATTTTGTACGGGTGGAAACGGAGAAAGGGTGTGGGTGCAGAATGTGGTGAAAAATTGAAGCTTTGTAATCGTGGGCAGTACCGCTTTCTGTTTCGCCAATACTTTGTTATTGTGAGATCGATACCCTGTTTTCATTCTTTATTTTAAGTCATGGTGCACCAAGTGTTTGATTTCACTTATCTGTACAACTGGCTGAATATTGGTATAATTTTAAAGTCACTGACCACTGCGTCTCTGTTTTGGGCTATCGCTTGGTTGTATTCAGCAATGTCACCAATGTAAAAATAACCTATGGCTAAAAAAGGCACTTTGTCATTTGGCGTTCTGCCAGCTATACCTTTGTCGATTTCATAAAACTTTAAATTTTTGCCTATAAACCCAGCAACCATTGGCATGTGCTTTTTTTCATAATAGTCCATGTCAAAGGTTTTATCTTCTCCATTCGGATAAAGTATGGCTACCTTAAACATGCCAGTTTTTGGGGTGGTTTTGTTGACTAGTTGACTGGTTTGGCAGCTGACCAAACTTATAAAGGACAGGATTAATGTGAAGAAAATGGTCTTAGTTGCCATGTGAATTGGTTTTAACTATTTTTTGTTTCATCAGTCGCTTAGTAAAG
>NZ_JADKCX010000082.1 GCF_016718685.1 Haliscomenobacter sp.
CCTTTGGTTTTACACAGACTGCTACCCCGCCACTGATTTCTGGCGAGCCAATAGAATTTCCATCGAACTGCTGAAAAACAATGCTGACCCTCGTTTGGGGTATTTCTACAAGCCGGTCGTGAACCCTTTACCCGCTAACGGTGCCGAGCCATTCAAAACGGAAGCTCCGCTGTCGTTCCGGGGCAATGAGTACGGCCGTCCGATTGACAACGTGACCTTCCCTTCTCAAACTGCCAACTTTGTTTCGCAGGTGGGTGGCATTGCTGCAGCTGGTGCGGTTTCTGCTTCTTCTACTGGATTAGTAAAAGGGTTTAACCAGGGTTTGTGGCTGATGACTTCGGTTGAATCGATGTTCCTGCAAGCTGAAGCGATCCAGCGCGGCTGGTTGCCTGGCGACAAGGAAGCGGCCTACAAAGCCGCCGTGCAGGAATCGTTCCGTTGGTTGAATGTAGACAAGAGCAAAGCTGCCGCTGATGCCAGCTTTACCGCCTGGTATACTACACAAGATGACAACAGCAACGGCAACGTAAGTTATGCCAAGGCTACCGACAAGTTGAAGGTGGTTCTGCTGCAAAAGTACATCGCCATGAACGGCTCCAATCACCTGGAAGCCTGGACGGATTATCGCCGCAATGGTTATCCTGTGATTCCTCTGTCGGTTAACCCAGGTCGTTCGAGTTCAGTACTGCCTGTGCGTTTGCTCTACCCACAAAGTGAGTACAACCTGAACACCTCCAGTGTACAGGCGGCAGGTACCATCAGTCAATTTACCTCCAAGGTTTGGTGGATGAATTGATCTTGTTTCATTGTTAAACACAACACGAATGAAAACCATTTTTAAAATAGCTTTACTCACTCTGATTGGTTTTTCTTTTAGCGCTTGCTTGAAAGATGAGCCAATTACCGATTATCTCGAGGGTTCCATCAAGCCGATCGTGCTGATTCCGAATGGCAACTTTCCAGCTTTGAACCCTATTGCTCCAACCACTTTGGAAGTATCAGCAACGCCAGCTAATTTAGATCTTTATGCGCGCGTTTCTTGGAGTAAACCATTGGATCGGGATGTAACGGTGACCTTTACTGTAGATCCAAGTATTGTGACGGACTACAATGCTAAATTTAGTACAAAGTATGAGGCACTCGCGAGTGATGCCTATCAGCTTCCTTCTCCTTTCAGTGTAGTTATTCCTGCTGGGCAGACAGAAGCTAAAGTTTCTATCAAATTGTTTTCACCAAAAAGTTGATTTGTCCAAGCAAACTATGCTGGCTCTCCGGATTGTGGATGCAGGAGATCAGACGGTTTGCAAGCAATTTCCGCAAGATGGTCTTTCCGATTGCGGTTAAGAACATCTACGATGGAACCTATGAGGTTACAGGTACCTGGTGGATGCTGCTAGTGCCACTTACTGGCAAGTTTCAATGAAGTATAACCTGAGTTGCTTTAGGCCCAAGTACAGTAGAAGGAAATGACGTAGAGTCAGGATTTATACCTAGTGGAAGAGGAGTTTGGATTAAAAGTGGGGCTGCAGACTCCTATTATGGATCCTTTAGCCCAGTCTTTGAATTTGACCCAGCTACCAACAAAGTGACCAAGGTGACCAATTATTTTGGACAACCTGCTGGCAATACTCGATCTGCTGAACTGGATCCAAGTGGGGTGAATAAATATGACCCGGCTACAAAAACTTTAGAAGTGAAGTTTTTTATGATCCAACCGTCATCTATTGCTTCACCTCCCCACGTTCGGGTTGCATTTGATTGGAAATTAAAGTATGTTAGTGCTAGAAAGTAGGAGGTTCTAACGTTTCAATATTTTAACTCTAAAGTCCATTTGAGCCTTAATTGGTTCAAATGGGCTTTTTTTTTTAACTTGTATGATTTCTGTTATATTTATACGTTAAATCATAAAAAATCTTCCGACATGAAATCTACTCAAATCCTGGCCCTGGTATTGTTGTTGTGGATACCCAACCTGCTGCTCAGCCAGGCCCGCTCCTTCCGCGATTTTATTGTGGCCGCCAGTTCACCCACCAATCCTAAAGCCAGCGCCACCAATTTTAAAACGGCCGGAGGCAAAGACCGATTTTTGCTTGAAGAATGGGGCAAAGGCTGGGCCTTATCCCGAGGCAGCGAAATGGTCAAAGATGGCTACGCCTTTAACTTTGACTTTGAAAAAAATGAACTCTACCTCCGTAAAGACGATGAAGACATGATGATTGTAGCTGACAACAACAGTGTGCGTCGCTTTGTGATCGTCAATGGTCTCGATTCCATTCGTTTTGTCAAAAGTATTGCCATCGATAAAACCAATAAAGTGTTTTTTCAACTCATCGGCGGCAACACTTCAGGCAAGATCGCGCTCCTGAAACTACGCACTTCAAAAGCACTGCCAGTCAACAAAAATGATTACGCCCGCAATTTCAATGGAGATTATTCTACCCAATACCGCAACGAAAGTGTGTATTATTTTGTAGACTCGGAAATAGGAGTGAAGGGCTTTGAAAAAATGACCCGCGATGAATTGCTCAAATTGTTTCCCCAACACCAGGCCATCATTGTGAGATTGGTGACTTCAAAGAAAAATATCGACGAAAAAACCTTGATCGCGTTTACGAATGAGGTGAATGGATTGTGATTGTTACACAGGTGAAGGGGGAATTTTTTTCGGGGGTTTCTCCCCTTTGCGCCCTTTGGGGGGGAAACATTGGGGTTTTTTTTTTTTGTTTTCCGGGGGGGCGGGGGGGGGTTTCCCCGCGGGCCTTTTTTCTTCCCCCCCTCTTTTAGGGGCTTTTGGGGTGGGCCCCCCCCCCCCTTTTTTTTTTCCCTTCCCCCCCCCCCCCGGGGGGTTTTATTTTTTTGGGGCCTTGTTTTGGACTTTTTTTTTTTCTTCCCCCCTTTCCCCCCCCCCCCCCCCCCCCCCCCCCCCCCCCCCCCCCCCCTTTTCCCCCCCCCCCCCCCCCCGCCCCCCTTTTTTTTTCTCCCCCCCCCCCCCTTCCCCCTTCGGCCTTTTTTTTCCCCTTTCCCCCCCCCTTCCCCCCTTTTTCTTTTCCGGGCTTTTTTCTTCTCCCCCCCTTTTTTCCCCCTTCCCTTCCCCCCTTTCCCCCCCCCCCTTTTTTTTTTTCCCCGGGGGGGGGGTTTCCCTCCCCCCTTCTGGGGGGCCTTCCCCCGGGGGCTTCCCCCCCCCCTTTTCTCCGCCCTTTCGCCCCCCCCCCCCCCCCCCCCCCCCCCCCCCCCCCCCCCCCCCTTTTTTTTTTTTTTTCCACCAAAAATTTTTCCCCCCCTCCCGGGGGGGAATTTTTTTTCCGCCCCCGCCCCCCCCCCAAAGAAAACTCGGGGGCCACTTTTCCCCTTTTTCCCGGCCCCCTTCCCCCCCCGCCCCCCCCCTTTTTTTTCTCCCCCCCCCCCTTTTTCGCCTTTTTCCCGGCGGGGCCCCCGCCTTCTTCCCCCCGGTGGAAACTTTTCCCGCCCCCCCCCCCTTCGCCCCCTTTTTTCCCAAAAACCAAAACTTTTTTTCCCTTTTTTGGGGGGGGGATGGATAGGGGGGCCCTCTTTCCCCCCCCCCTTTTTTTTCCAAAAGGGCCCTTTTCCCCCCCCCCCCCCTCTTTACTATTTGCTCGAATTTTGGTCTAGCTACTACACTAGGGGCTCCTGAAGCAAGCAAAATAGCACTCGAAAAATTTAAAACGCAAGGCAGAATTTGCAAAAAGGGGCGACAAAATGTCGGCTATTTGTCATTTGGTCAAACCACAGCCAATTTTATTAAGCAGCGAATTTTCAGGTTGCTTCGTTTAACAAATGCAATAACATTCGGCGATATTGGTGTTTGCCAATTTCGTTCAACCTTCACCTCGACATTCCCAAATAATAGTCTGGAAAAAATACCTGTGCTGCAAACACTGTTTTACTCATTTATTCTGCTATTGTTAAAAATTTTAGAAAATGTTATTGCTTTTTTAAACATTCGCTTAATTTTGGCTAAGGATTAGTTTCTAAAACAGATAAAATCGGATTAGTATGAAAAAACACTTACTAGCGCTTGCGCTGGTAGTCCTCGCTATGGCGTCAGCTGTGGCGCAGAGGGCTATTACAGGCAAAGTGACTGATCAGAATGGCGAGGTCCTCATTGGGGCCAGCATTCTGGCCAAAGGGTCTACCTCCGGTACGGTGACGGACGTTGATGGCACCTACAGCCTAAGCGTACCAGCCGGAATCAGTACCGTGGTGGTCAGTTACACCGGCTTCAAAACGCGCGAGCTAGAGCTGGGTACTTCCAATGTGATCGATGTTTCACTAGATGAAGCCCTCGAAGAACTTTCTGAAGTCGTAGTAACGGGTTTGGGTATCAAAAAAGAGAAAAAAGCGCTCGGATACGCCGTTACAACCTTGGGTTCAGCCCAAATTGAATTGAAGCCAGAAGCGGACATAGGCCGTATCTTACGGGGTAAAGTTCCAGGTGTGGACATCAATGCTACTTCCGGCTTGGCTGGTTCTGGAACCAACATCGTCATTCGGGGATACAAATCCATCTCCGGTACCAACCAACCTCTTTTTGTTGTAGATGGAGTGCCTTTCAACTCCGAAACGAATTCCGACCGCGGATTCGACACTGGTGGTGCTACTGCTTCAAGTCGCTTTTTGGACTTGGATCCCAACAACATCGCAGAGGTGAGTGTATTGAAAGGTTTGAGTGCTACCGTATTGTATGGGGAAGCTGGCCGAAACGGGGTTATTTTGGTAACCACCAAAACCGGCGGGGGAGCACCCAAGAACAAAAAAATGGAAATCACACTGGATCAATCTTTCCACTTCAACGAGATTGCCAGTAATCCGGAATTCCAGAATGCTTATGGCAACGGGTTCCAAAACCTTGCTTCAGCGGCCTTCAGTAACTGGGGTGCGCCTTTCGATCCAATTTATTATGGACGCAATGGTTTGCGTGACGATGGTACCATCGCTCACCCTTATGACCGTGCATCGGCAATTCCTGGATTTTCGACGACCTGGAACGAAGCATTCCCCGAGTTCAAAGGAGTACGTTATCCTTACATCGCTTACGAAGCACCTACCGGGTTTTTCAAAAGGGGGCAATCCAAACTGACTTCGTTGAACGTGGCTTCTAACCTGGGCAAAGGAACTTCTTTAAGTGCCGCGTACAGTTATTTGGCAGACGAAGGTTTTGTACCCAACAACAACCTGGACAAGCACAACTTCAGCTTGGGCCTCAACACCAAGTTGGCCAATGGTTTGACCTTGCGCTCTACCTTCAACTTCATTACGTCCGACCGCAACTCGCCACCTTCCGGGATCAGCTTCAACTCTGGCCCTACCGGTTCATCACTGTTCTCAGAGTTGTTCTATACTCCACGGAGTATCGACGTATTGAACCTGCCTTTTGAAGATCCAATCAACAAGGCCAGTGTATACTATCGTGGGGACAATGGTATTCAGAACCCTTTCTGGACGCTGAAAAACAGCAACGACAATGAAGTGGTGCGCCGCTTCTTCGGAACCATCAACCTGGGGTATGACATCACCGACTGGTTGAGAATCGGTTACCGCCTGGGCTTGGATACCTATGGGCAAACCCAGCGGTACGCGATCAACAAAAACGGCCGCCAGATTCCTGATGGTTTGTTGACTACGTCCAACCGCTTGAATTACATCACGGATCAATTGCTGAGCGTGTCGTTCAACAAGGACTTGGGGAGCAATTTCAGCATCGACGGTTTGGTCGGATTCAACCTACGCCGCGATACCCGTCAATCTACCTTCACCACTAGTACCCAACAGTTTGTATTGGGCTTGTTGACGCACCAGAACTTCATCAACCACAACAACTCTTCTTCTCGTTCAGAAGAAAACCAGTTGGGTGCATTGGCTACCTTTTCCTTGAGCTATAAGGATTATCTTTACCTCAACATGCAAGCGCGGAATGACTGGACTTCTACTTTGGAAAAGAAACCGCTCGGTTGTGTATCCATCTGCGAGTTTGTCCTTCATCGCTTCCGAAGCGCTGCCTGGTATCACCAAAGGAGGCGTTGTCAATTACCTGAAACTGCGTTTGGGCTACGGTACCTCGGCTGGTTATCCCAACCCATACAATACCCGCAGCATTTTGTCAACTAGTACCCGCGTTTTCCAAACCTTGGGTGGGGCCATCCTGAATACCAACTCGGTTGACAACCAGTTCGGTAACCCTAATTTGAAACCGGAGATACATCAGGAATTGGAATTTGGAGTTGAAGCCAAGTTTTTGAAAAACCGCCTGGGGGTTGACCTTTCTTTGTACGACAAATTGTCGAAAGACCTCATCATTGGTTTGCAATTGGATCCATCTACCGGATACAACAACACGACCATCAACGCGGCCAGTGTAAGCAACAAGGGAATCGAGCTTGGGGTGAATTACCGCATCATCAGTGGCAAAAACCTCAATTGGGAAATTTCTGCGAACTATACCCGCAACCTCAATATTGTTGAAAGTTTGTATCCCGGTATCGAACAAATTGCCTTTGCTGGATTTTCTAATTTGGGCAACTTTGCGATTCCAGGGCAACCTTATGGTGTGATTCAGACGGATCGTGTGCTAAGAGACGATAACGGCAATCCAATCATCAACGGTCAAGGTTTCTACCAAGCTGCCTCAACCATTGGCATCACCGGCAATCCAAACCCGGATTATTTGGCCAATGCGGGAACAACCATTACATTCAAAGGTTTGTCCTTTAATATGTTGTGGTCTTACGTGAAAGGAGGAGACATTTATTCCTCTACTGCATCTACGTTGTATGCTCGTGGTTTGTTGGAAGATACCGGATTTGACCGTTTTGTGCCTGTGATTGTAGAAGGGGTAAAAGCCGATGGAACACCCAACGACATCCAGATCACTTCGACTACCCACTTCTGGCAAAACACCGGGGTGTTCATTAGCGAGAACAAAATTTTCGATGGAACCTACCTCAAGCTGCGGGAAGTATCACTTTCTTATGACCTTCCCAAGAAGTGGTTGGAAAAATCACCTTTTGGCCAAATCCAGTTCTCTCTTTCTGGACAGAACCTGTGGTTCAGAGCCTTCAACTTCCCCAGAAGTGCCAACTTCGATCCAGAAGTACTCAGCTTGGGTGTAGGCAATGGTCGTGGATTTGAATACCTCAACGTGCCTACCTCTAAGAAGTACGGCGCCAGCTTGCGGGTAACATTCTAAATGCTTCAAAATTGAGGATATGAAAGTTTTTTCTAAAATATTTTTAGCACTATCCTTGCTCATTGTGGTGGCTTCCTGCGAGAGTACCGAACTGGACTTGCTGGACAACCCCAATGCAGTAAGCCCTGCTAATGCTGAATTGGATCTTTTTTACAACAACATCCAATTGAGTTTCCGGAACTTGGTCAATGATGCATCCGGAATTTCAGCTCCTGCCGTACGGATGGTTGCGATGCTCTCGTATTCCTACAACGCCAACTATCGCCCGGAGAGTGGAGATGGGATCTGGAACAACGCTTATGCGAATTTGCTACCAGATTTAAGGGCCATGTCCGAAATTGCTACCAAAGGAAACAACCTGGTGCATTTGGGAATTGCCAAAATCATGGAGGCTCATGCCTTGATGACGCTGGTCGATTTGTTTGGAGATGTTCCTTACACGGAAGCCTTACTAGGTGTGGCAGAACCAAGTCCTAAGGCTGATCCAGCCAAAGACGTGTATGCACGAGCCTTAACTTTGCTCAACGAGGCCATCGCTGATTTGGGGAAAACCTCTACGGGGAAACCGGGTTCTGACATCTACTACGCGGGTACTGCCGCCAAATACATCAAATTGGCCAATACCCTCAAACTGCGTTATTATGTCCAAACGCGTTTGGTAGACCCTGCCGCTTCTAAAGCAGGCATCGATGCCATTCCTGCGGCCAATTTGCTTGCGGACGCCGACGATTTCCAATTCGCCTATGGCAACAACCGGGTAAACCCGAACAGCCGCCACCCCTATTACAACAACTGTTATGAAACAGGTGGTGGTACTTACATGAATAACTTCTACATGTGGTTGTTGTTTGGGGAGAAAAAAGTGGTGGATCCACGCTTGCGCTACTACTTTTACCGCCCAGATATTGATACCAAGAATGAAGATGCCTTTACCCTGACTTGTGCTCAAGGTGCCCTGGCACCCAGCCACTATCCCGATTTTATGCCCTTCTGCGTAGCTTCAACTACCGGATATTGGGGGCGTGACCACGGTGATGGTGCCGGTATTCCACCAGACGGACTAAAGCGGACTTGTTATGGTCTGTATCCAGGTGGAGGCAAGTTTGATGCCGATGATGCAAAATCTCCTGGCAATAACGGTACGGATGGCGCACTTGGTGTTGGCATCACCCCTATCTTTTTGGGAGCTTGGGCTGATTTCTTGAGGGCAGAAGCAGTCCTTACGCTGGGTACAGCGGGGGATGCACGGGCTTTGTTGGAAAGTGGCGTAAAGAGATCGATCGCTAAGGTATTGAATTTCAACGCCAGCGCTGTTGTGGCCAGTTTCAAACCTTCCCAGGCGGATGTCGACGCTTATGTGGCTGAAGTATTGAGCCTATATGACGCAGCAACAACCACCGATGCCAAACTAGACGTCGTGTTGCGGGAATACCAAATTGCTACCTGGGGTAACGCACTGGAAATGTACAACGCCTACCGTCGTACTGGGAAACCAAGTGTCATGCAGCCTACTTTGGAGCTGAATCCAGGTGATTTCCCTCGTTCGATGTTCTACCCTGCGGTATACGTCAACCGGAATGCCAAGGCAGTTCAACATGACCTGAAAACTCAGGTGTTCTGGGACAAAAATGCGCCAGGTTTTATTAAGTAAATAAGAATGTGTATCAGAGGGTGTACCGATCAAGGTGCATCCTCCGATATTGTACACTCTAATTTTAACTCTTGGATCTATGAAAAAATTCAAACTATTGATAAGTGGGTTGGCGCTATGCCTGGCTTTGGCATCTTGCGAAGATCCCAACTTGCCCTTCCAACAGTTTCCGGAGCTTGCATATGGTGCAGTGGCACGCTTGCTTTCTCCTGCTACTTTTGCTGCTGCTGGTACATTCAAAAAAGCGGATGTACCCGGCTCCAAACTGGTTTTCACCGTCGATTTTTACGATGAAGACAAAGGCAAAAATGTAGAGTCTTTTGCTTTTTTGGTAAAATTTACTGATCGCAAAAACGCAGGAGCCAACAACAAGGCCGAGAAGGCTTTGGTGACTTATAATTCAACGCAGTTTACCACCCATCCAAAGTACGGTACTCAAACCCTGGATGTAACCATTACTTACCAGCAAGTTTTGACCTTATTAGGGCTGACTGCTGAACAGGTGAATGTGGCTGATCGCTTTGAATTCCAAGTGGTCATTACCAAAAAAGATGGAAAAGTCTTTAAAGCCTCTAATACCAGCGCTGAATTTGTCAACTCACCAGGGGCCTTTGGCTTCCCCGATGGAATTCCGTCGTGACGTCTTGTAATTGAATGGCAATTGAAGTTTTAAATTACATTTTATCAAATAATTTTGAAATGGAGTGCTTTTTAAGCGCTCCATTTCTATTTTTGCATAGTTTTAAACATTTGTCTGCCAAATTGCAGATGTGCATCTGTAATAATATCATGAGGCAGCCCTAAGTCAGATCCAAACGTTTATCAGTTTCCAGCTCTTAACTTGCGACATATTTTATCCCTTGAACATTACTGCTCTAAACACGATGTCTGTACCAGGTGTTAACCTGACTGTATATTTTTTGACATTCAATAAAATCAAATTCATTGGTATGAAACAACATTTACTGGCTTTAATGCTGATGCTCTTTGGAGCAACGGTTGTCTTCGGACAATTGACCATCAGCGGAAAAGTAACCGACAAAGATGGCGAGCCCTTGATTGGCGCCAGCATAATGGTAAAAGGTACAACCAACGGGACTGTATCCGACATTGATGGAAAATTCAAGATTAGTGCTCCGGCTGATGCCACTTTAGTCCTCTCCTACACCGGTTTCTCTACCCTCGGAAGTGGCCGTCAACAACCAAACTGATATTACTGTCACCATGCAGCCGGGTATCGACCTTACCGAAGTACTGGTAACGGGTTATGGTACGGCCATCAAGCGGGAATTGACGGGTAACATCGCCAAAATCCGCACCGAGGACATCAAAAACATGCCCGTAACCAGCTTTGACCAAGCCATGCAAGGTAAAGCTGCCGGGGTGCAAATCAACGGTGGAACCGGCAAACTGGGCCAAGCCATGCAAATTCGGGTACGCGGCCAATCTTCCGTATCCGCCTCAAACCAACCCTTGTTTGTCATCGATGGTATTCCCGCTACCACAGATGACTTAGGTCTTTTTGGTGGTGCCACCAACCCAATGGCGGATATCAACCCTCAAGACATTGAATCCATCGAAATCCTGAAGGATGCTTCTGCTGCCGCCATTTATGGTGCGCGCGCTGCCAACGGGGTGGTACTGGTTACAACCAAAAAAGGTAAAGCTGGCCGTACTTCGGTAAATTATGGCTATCAATATGGTAGCAGCAAACCAACCCGCAAGGTAGAGTTCCTAAATACTGAGCAGTACCTGCAACTGTATCGTCAAGCTGCCGCCAACCGCGACCGCCTTGACGGCACCGACCCTTCTGATCCAGCTCTCCTACTGCCTTACATGGAAGGATTTTTTGATTACCCAGAGCTTGGGTACCTTGGGTACTGCTAACCAAGCAGACACCAAATGGGGCGAGCTGGCCTTTCAGGATGCCCCGATGCAACAACACGACCTCAGCCTTACGGGTGGTAACGAAAAAACTACGTTTTACATGTCAGGACAGTGGTTTGACCAAAAAGGGATTTTGATTGGCAACGCCCTGAACCGCATCTCTGGCCGCATCAACCTTGATCACCAAGCTTACAAATGGTTGCGGGTGGGTGTAAACATGGGCTTGAGCCGCTCTTTAAACGAACGTATCTCTGGCGACCGCCAGTTCGACAACCCCATGCAGATGGTGGCCTGACTCCACTTACACCAGCCAATGATCCTGAAACGGGCTTGCCTGTAGGTACTCCTCCCGGAGACATCAGCCAGCCCCTGTACTACAACCCATTGATCAACATTGGCAACGCCTACTACAACACCAACACCAACCGCAACCTGAGCAGTGTATATGCCCAAATCAGCATTCTGGATGGTTTGAGCTTCCGCTCCGAATTTGCACTTGACCTCTTGAATCAGCAAGAAGAACTGTATTACAACAGTAAAACCCAGCGCAACTTTAGCGCTCCTCGTGGATTGGGACAAAACCGTTTGGTACGGGTTGAAAACTACAACACGAACAACTATTTCACCTATACTACTGCCTTTGGCAAAAGTGTATTGGATTTGACGGCAGGTATGTCTTTCCAGCAATCTCAAACCAATACCAACTTTACCGAAGGTCAGGATTTCCCATCCGATGCTTATCGCCAGATTGCCAGCTCGGCGCGCAAAACCGACGGTAATTCCACGCAAACGGACTTTCGCTTCTTGTCTTATTTCGCCCGCGCTAATTACAAATTCGCAGGCAAGTATCTGGTTGGATTAAGTGCTCGTACAGATGGTTCCACTCGTTTTGGTCTTGAAAACCGTTACGGTTTCTTCCCTGCCGCATCGGCTGGCTGGATTGTATCGGAAGAAGGATTTTTGAAAGGCCTGAAACCAATCAGCTTCTTGAAATTACGCGCCAGCTATGGCCGTACTGGTAACGCTGAAATTGGCAACTTCCCTCAATTGGGTCTGTACACCGGGGATGCCAACAATGGCACCGAACCCGGACAACGCCCATCTCAATTGGGTAACCCAGATCTAAGTTGGGAAACCACCGATCAGTTTGACGTGGGTCTCGACTTTGGTTTGTTCAAAGATCGCCTGACGGGTGAAATCGACTTTTACAATAAACAAACCTCTGGTTTGTTGTTGAATGTTAACGTACCTGGCACCTCTGGCTTTGCTACTCAAGTACGCAACGTAGGTAAATTGACCAACACTGGAGTAGAGGTGGTGCTGAATACCGATGTAGTACGTGGTGCTTTCCGCTGGAAAACCAGTTTGAATTTTGCCGCCAACGCAAACAAAATTACCGATCTGCAAGGCCAAATCATCGAAGGTGGTTTGGATGCTATGAGCCGCGCAGTGGAAGGCCAACCTTTGGGTGCTTACTTTACTGCTGAGTATGCTGGAGTAGATCCCGCCAATGGCAATGCCCTCTGGTACAAAAATGCAACCGAAGGGAATCGGGAAACCACTAGCACCTACAACCAGGCGCAGCGGGTAGTTGTAGGTAGCCCATTACCGGATTGGATTGGAGGGGTAACCAATACCTTCAGCTACAAAGGGCTGGATCTTTCCATATTCTTCAATGGCGTATTTGGCAACGAATTGAACTTCTACGGTGCAGGCCGTTACTCTTCTGCCAACGCCCGTTTTGAAGACAACCAAACCGTCAATCAATTGGCAGCCTGGACGCCTGAGAACACCAATACCAATGTACCAGAAGCACGTTTGTACCGCAACAATGGGGCTCAACCTTCTAGTCGTTTCATCGAAGACGGATCTTTTGTTCGTTTGCGCAACGTAACGCTGTCTTACAATTTCCCTAAATCACTGACCAGCAAAGCAAAAATCCAAAGCTTGCGCCTTTTTGTATCTGGTCAAAACCTGGCGACCTGGACCAACTACTCTGGTTGGGATCCTGAGGTGAATGCCGATGACGTGGTGTCCAATATTGCAATTGGTTATGACTTCTACACTGCACCTCAACCTCGTACCATTACTGGCGGGATAAACATTGGTTTCTAGACCTCAAGGGAAGTTTTTTTTTAACGACTAAAAAAATGAAAATGTACAAACTGTTTAAAAATATAGCGCCAGCACTTTTGGCATTAGTATTTGCTGCCGCTTGCGAAAACAAGCTGGAAATCCAGCCTACCCAAAGTATTGATGAAACCAACGCGCTCTCTACTTCTCAGGACGTGCAAGTGACCCTTACGGGCGCTTATGCTGGTCTGGGAGATGGTGATGTGTTGGGTGGTGGCATTCAGTATACTGCTGAACTCGTCGGGGACAATGGTGAAGCAATTTTTAATGGTACTTTTTCCACCTTGGATGAGATATGGAACAAGGCCATTACCACCCGAAATGCAGTTGTGCGGGATATTTGGTTGGATTCTTATAACACCATCAACCGTGCCAATAATGTACTTTCGGCTTTGGATGTAGTGAAAGATGGAACTCGCGAAGTGGTAGAAGGTGAAGCCCGCTTTATTCGGGGCATAACTTATTTCTCCCTGATCAACTTGTTTGCCAAAACCTGGGGTGATGGAGACAACAACGCCAACCCTGGTATTCCACTTGTAACTACACCTACTCGTTCTATTACAGAGGAAGATTCTCGTCCTCGGGCTAGCGTTCAGGCTATTTATACCCAAATCCTGGAAGATTTGACCAAAGCAGAAGCCTTGTTGCCTGCAACTGATGCAGGTGATGATGCCAGCCGGGCTACACGTATTGCCGCTAGTGCCATTTTGTCTCGGGTATATTTGATGCAAGGCAACTATGCACTGGCTAGAGATGCGGCTAACCGTGTCATTGCTGCTGGCGCACGTACCCTTGAAGACAGTTTTGAAGATGTTTTTGCTACGGGTGGAGAAAGCAACGAAATCATTTTCCGCCTCGCAGTTTCAGACCAGGCAGGTGTGAACAACATGAATACTTTCTACGCGCCAGTGGCGGCTCAAGGGCGAGGAGATATTTATGTGACGAACAAGCACCTGGCCTTGTATGAAGCGAATGATGTACGCGCTGATTTCTTCACAGAAGAAGCTGGACTGCCGTACACCAACAAGTTTTCAGACCAATTCGGCGATGTGCTAGTTGTGCGTTTGGCCGAAATGTATCTCACTCGTGCAGAATGTAACCAGCGTTTGGGAACATCTACAGGCGCTACTGCTGCGGCTGATGTCAATAGGATTCGTGCCAGAGCAGGCCTTGGTGCACTTGGAACAGTCAATTTGGCTGCCATTTTGAAAGAACGTAAACTAGAGTTGGCGTTTGAAGGCAACCAATTGGATGACGTCAAACGTACCAAAACCAGTGTTGGAGCCCTGCCTTTCAATGACAACAAACTGGTCTTGCCGATTCCTCAACGGGAATTGGATACCAATAAGAATTTGGCTCAGAATCCGGGGTATAATTAATCAGTTATCCCGATTTGATCCATAAATCTTTTGCTTAGGCATGTACTTGAAAAAGTGCATGCCTAATTTTTTTGGAAAAAATACAATATCCTGAATAATTTATTGTTATGTAAATATATCCGTATGGAGTTTGTTGAGAAATATGACGATCTGGTTTTTGAAATGCTACGTATTGTAATTATATCACTAAAATCAATATTTTTATGAAGTTCCCAAACTACGTTAACTCCGGAAGGAATCGTGCATTCTTCCTGATTTTCCTATGCTTAACGGCAACACTTGTGCTGTCCATTGCATCAAAAAAAACTCTTCAAACGCAGAAAGAGGACCTTGACCTTATTCGCTGTTCGTCTTTGAGTTCGAGCATCAACGCTTACATCGGTTCTTTGAGTTCTTTAAACTTATGTGGTGGGGCCGGCTGTGAAACCTCGGATGTTTATGAAACCTTTGTGGTAACTTATTATGTTGATGCGTATAAAGAAGTAGATTTTGACGATGTGATCAATCAAATTATGGTGGGGATTCAAAATGGTGACCACTTACCATGTGGTTGTCTGTCTCTACATACCAAAGGCTCGATTAGCTGCACAACCGGATACCATAATTTGAGTATTACTTTGAAGTATTGCGAACACTGTCCGAACAACTAAGCACAAATGGAGGCTGCTATGAAAGGGTAGCCTCCACAATGAGTTACCAATAAAAATAAGCGTGTCTAGCTACATCTTCAAAAGTTAAAAGAACTAGGTATCGATCCTCATTCTATCTGAATATTAGCTAAGGAACGAAAGGAAAGGCCGCTCTTGCAAAAGGGTGGCCTTCCTGCATTTTAAGGCTTCAATTGAATGGTATAATGGTAACCTTGATTGGATTTTTCCGTGATTGGTGACGGGGAGTCTGGTGAAGTTGTACTACTTATGGTATACTGAATCGACAATGGAGCGGGTAGGGTAGGGGCTTCAGTTGGCAATGGATTGACCTGCAATTTAAAGTGGATGTTCAAAGTCCGATGGTGTTGCACCTTTAGTTTGTAAGCTTTAGACACTTCAAATTGCAACAAACTCACCAATCGGATGGCTTCGTCATCACAGCCATGCCCCAAACCGGCAATGACCTGGCTTTTGAACACCTTCCCCGTATGGTCAATGCTGAACCGAATTCTTACCGTTCCTTCTATTTTCGCTGCAATTGCTTCAGAGGGATATTGCAAGTTGTTTTGAATAAAAAGCAACATGGCTTTTTGCCCTCCAGGGTAAACTGCACCTTTGATGAAATGATTTTCGCTTTTTTGACGCGCCATAAAAATTTTCTAAAAAAATCGAAAGATCCTCGTTCAAATTAAACGGCAATTTATCAGTGGGTTAGCTGTAGTTGCCAATTTTAATGTTAAGCCAAAGTTAAGTCGATCCTTGACTTTCTCCGTTTAATTTTTTAAATTTAAATCAGATCAGAATACTGTTCGATTCTATATTGAGAGAATCGATGACAACCCGAACGAATGACAACAGCAGGATTTTTGAAGTATTTGCAGTATGAAAAACGCTTTTCCATGCACACCATCGATGCCTATAAGGTTGATTTGGAGCAGTTTAGTGTTTTTTTGCAAAGCCAATACGAAATCGTCGAACCTGCGATCATCCAACACATCCACATCCGGTCCTGGGCTGTCTCCTTAATGGAGCAAAAGTATTCTGCCTCCTCCATTCGGCGCAAGTTGTCTACCCTCAAGTCTTATTTTCGTTTTTTGCAGCGGGAGCAAATGATTACACGCTCGCCGATGTTACAGGTGAGTTTACCCAAGTTGGGAAAAAGACTACCGAGTGTAGTTCCTGAACAATACCTGGAACAAATGCTCAATGCCATAGACCCTGCTGACGATTATGAAAAACTGCGCAATCAATTGGTCGTAGAGTTGTGCTACCTCACGGGCATGCGCCGTGGTGAGCTTTTGAACCTCAAGGTCAGCGACCTGAATTTAAGTGCCTTCACCATTAAGGTATTGGGAAAAGGAAACAAGGAGCGCCTGATCCCCATTTCCCATGCTACGGCAACCCTCTTACGGCAGTACCTGGATTTGCGTCAGCGGACCTTTCCAAATACCGCTGAGTTGGCCCTCCTACTGACCAAAGATGGAAAAGCCGCTTACCCCAAACTCATCTATCGCATCGTAAAGGACTCCCTGAGTACCATCACCACTCAGGAAAAACGCAGCCCACACGTGTTGCGGCATTCTTTTGCTACTCACTTATCGGATCACGGTGCTGATCTGAATGCAATAAAAGAGTTGCTGGGCCATTCCAGTTTGGCCGCAACCCAAATTTACACTCACCATTCTATTGAGCGACTAAAAAAAATTTACCAGCAAGCTCATCCCAAATCTGGTGCGGATTAAAACGCATCATTTCTACGGATGAAGAATTGATCTTTATGGTCTAACCCTTTAAATCTTGAATTATGGTTGTGTACACTGAAGCAGTACAGTTCAAAGTTGACAGCAAATTGTTAGACTTTATCGAGAAAAAATTGAGCAAAATTGACCAGTTTTTCGACCGCATCATCAATGCTCGGGTGGTGCTTAAACTGGAAAACACCGGACAGGTAAGAGAAAAAATCGCAGAAGTGCGCATCAATGTGCCTGGCGAAACCCTCATCGCCAAGGTAGGCAGCAAAACATTTGAAGCCGCAGTAGAACAGGCCGTTGATTCCTTGAAACGTCAAATCATCAAATACAAAGAAAAACAATCGTAGGGGCGACCCTATGTGGTCGCCCTGGGTGGCCACCAGGTCGCGACAACCACGCGGGCAACCGCAAGGGATTGCCCGACAAAACGGGTTTAATCAACACCGCAGGAACTAAATTCACCTGCTGTTGGTTAAACCCGTTAAACTTTTTAGCAAGAACCTTTGAAAATATCAACATCCTTACCCTATATTTGCGCCACGCTTCCAGAAAAGGAAAATCAAAGAAAAAAAATTGCGCAAAAATTTGATATTTCTACTAGAGGCACTATCTTTGCAATCGCTTTCGGAAAAAGATGCCGAAAAGCACCAAAAACTTGACATTTCTGACCAAAATAATTGGTTTGAGCAGGGTGAAAAACCTTGTAAAATCTGGTTTTTGATCAAACTGATTACATTTTCTGATAAATCATCTACCAACTGATTTCTCACGTGTCTTTTTGATTCAAAACCAAATCCACGCCAGCATAGCTCAGTTGGTAGAGCAGCTGATTTGTAATCAGCTGGTCGGGGGTTCGAGTCCCTCTGCTGGCTCCACACCCATGATGGATTCATTCATGGGCGAGTTCAAATCAACCTCAAAGCTTTTGCTTTGAGTCTCCAAGGGGGTGCGCCGCAGGTGGAGAGGCGGGCCAGACTGTAAATCTGGTGTCTTTGACTGAGTTGGTTCGAATCCATCCACCCCCACAATTTTTGTCATACAAGCGGAAGTAGCTCAGTTGGTAGAGCATCAGCCTTCCAAGCTGAGGGTCGCGGGTTCGAGTCTCGTCTTCCGCTCCATCCAACCCGCTCGATCCCACGATTTAAATCGTGGGTATCCTGGAGGAGCCCCCAGGTTATCTGGAGGATACACAGCCCAACCCGAATTTAGTCGTGGGGACGAACAAGAGAAAAGACATACAAGCCGATGTAGCTCAGGGGTAGAGCACTTCCATGGTAAGGAAGGGGTCAAGGGTTCAAATCCCTTCATTGGCTCCAGGTCATAGATGCTTTTTGTTTCATAATTTACATCCAAAAATTCTATACTGATGGCTAAGGGAACATTCGAAAGAAATAAGCCTCACGTAAACATCGGCACAATCGGTCACGTTGACCACGGCAAAACGACGCTTACGGCTGCAATTACTACTGTTCTCGCTTCTAAGGGCTTGGCTGAGAAAAAAGATTACGACTCAATCGACGCAGCTCCTGAAGAAAAAGAAAGAGGTATCACAATCAATACAGCGCACGTTGAATACGAAACTGAAAAGCGCCACTATGCTCACGTAGACTGTCCGGGTCACGCCGACTACGTTAAGAACATGGTAACGGGTGCTGCTCAGATGGACGGTGCAATTTTGGTTTGTGCTGCAACCGACGGTCCAATGCCTCAAACCCGCGAGCACATCCTTTTGGCTCGCCAGGTAGGCGTTCCTGCAATTGTTGTGTTCATGAACAAGGTTGACCTTGTTGATGACCCAGAAATGTTGGAACTGGTTGAAATGGAAGTTCGCGAATTGTTGGACACTTATCAATTTGATGGTGACAATGCTGCGGTTATCCAAGGCTCTGCCCTAAAAGCGCTGGAAGGCGATGCAACTTACGTACAACGCATCATGGATTTGATGGATGCAGTAGATGCACAAATTCCAGAACCAATCCGTTTGACTGATAAGCCTTTCTTGATGCCTATCGAAGACGTATTCTCTATCACCGGTCGTGGTACCGTTGCTACTGGTCGTATCGAGCGTGGTATCATCAAAGTAGGTGAATCTGTTGAGATCATCGGTATGCAGAAAGAAGGCGAGAAACCATTGGTTTCTACGGTTACAGGGGTGGAAATGTTCCGCAAGATCCTCGACCGTGGTGAAGCTGGTGACAACGCTGGTATCCTGCTCCGTGGTATCGACAAAGAAGCCATCCGTCGTGGTATGGTTATTTGCGCTCCTAACTCAGTTAAACCACACGTTGAATTCAAGTGTGAGGTTTACGTACTGAGCAAAGAAGAAGGTGGCCGTCACACTCCATTTTTCAAAGGTTACCGCCCACAGTTCTACTTCCGTACCACGGACGTAACTGGTGACTGTACTCTTCCTGATGGTGTAGAAATGGTTATGCCTGGTGACAACGTAACCCTGAACGTGAAACTGTTGAGCCCAATCGCTATGGAAAAGGGTCTGCGTTTTGCGATTCGTGAAGGTGGCCGTACCGTAGGTGCTGGTCAGGTTACCGAGATCCTCAAGTAGTAGTCACACCCCTCGCGGGTGTCAAACTAAACATCTCGCGTGGGTGTTCTTGACCTGACATCCCAGGATTGTTCTCTTGAAGGCATTAAATACATGTAACTGATGCGTAGAGAAATTTCTCTACAATCACGATAGGATATTGAAAGTTAAGCATCTCACCTCTGGTGGGGTGTTTTATTACTCAATGCCTACACACGGGCATAGCTCAGCTGGTAGAGCGACGGTCTCCAAAACCGTAGGCCGAGGGTTCAAATCCTTCTGCCCGTGCCACCTCCCAACCCACGAATTTATTCGTGGGCCGGGAATAAAATCAGCTCACCCCACGAGCTTTAGCCGTGGGGAAAGACAAACCAACCCATGGATTTATCGTGGAAAACCAATGCTACCCACGAATTTATTCGTGGTACATTGGCAGCGAGTCAGAGATTCGAGGGTGGGGTAACCACAAACCATACAAATGGAAAAGATTCAACTTTACTTAAGGGAAAGCTACCAGGAACTCGTTAAAAACGTATCCTGGCCAACTTGGGCAAACTTGCAAGGCAATGCAGTAGCGGTAGTTGTTGCTGTATTGATGCTGGCCGCCATTGTTTTTCTGATGGACATGGTTTCCAAGTTCGCATTGGACTTGGTCTACGGAATCTAAGAAAGATAAAGTGCCGAAAGGCATTCGGCCGTTTTGTTCTGCCGAGTGCCTTTCGGCGTTTGATTAATGATTGATTAAACCTGTTCGCAGGTTTGTCGAATAAATTGGTAGAGATCGATGTCTGAAGATAAAAAATGGTACTCATTAAGGGTGATCAGCGGCAAAGAGCGCAAAATTAAAGAGCGCATTGATGCTGAAATTCTGCGCAATGAATGGAATTCATTTATCTCGTCGGTCGTCGTACCTACCGAAAAGGTCTACAAGATCCGCAACGGTAAAAAGGTAATTTCCGAGCGCAACATCTTACCGGGCTACTTGCTGGTTGAAGCCATTCCGGCCAAACTCAGTGCAGAGGTAGTTCAGGTGATCGCCAACGTGCCCAACGTCATCCATTTTCTGGGTAAAAATACCCCGGAGCCGATGAAAGATGCCGAGGCTAACCGCCTACTTGGAAAAGTAGACGAATCACAGGCTGCTGGTGAATCCCTCATCGAACCATTCATCGTTGGGGAAACCATCAAAATTGTGGATGGACCATTCAGCGAATTTATTGGCGACATTCAGGAAGTGAACGAGGAGAAGAAAAAGCTGAAGGTGATTGTAAAAATCTTTGGCCGGGGCACCGAAGTCGAATTGGGCTTCATGCAGGTGGAAAAAACCTGTAGCGGCAAACCCTGCGGCCGGCGAATAAAGGTCGCCCGTACAGAACACGTATTTTTCTGATTTTCAATATACCATGTACGAAGTAATGCTGTTGCTGTTCCTCCGGAATGTGAGCCGGAATGAAACGCTTCCCATCCAACAGCCTTACCAAGCTGGTAAAATTTTGTACTAAAATGGCAAAGGAAGTAGAAGTTTATATCAAACTTCAAGTCAAAGGCGGTCAGGCTAACCCTGCTCCCCCCATCGGTCCGGCCCTCGGTTCCAAAGGGGTGAACATCATGGAGTTCTGTAAGCGCTTCAATGCCGCTACCCAGGACAAAATGGGTAAAATTCTTCCGGTGGTGATCTCGGTTTATAAGGACAAGTCCTTTGAATTCGTGATCAAAACGCCTCCGGCAGCTATCCAACTCATGGAAGCCTCCAAGATCCAAAAAGGTCTGCTGAATCCAACCGTAAGAAGATGGGTACAGTAACCTGGGATCAGGTAAAAGCGATCGCCGAAGACAAAATGCCCGACCTCAACTGCTTCACCATCGAATCTGCCATGAAAATGATCGCAGGTACGGCGCGCAGTATGGGGCTCAATATTTCTGGTACTCCTCCTTGGGGTGAGAAAGCAGAAGTAGAGGCATAATCTTATTTCTTCAAAAGGGAGTCAGCGGCTGAACGCAGCAACTGACGTTGACCTTAAATTTTTCACAACATGGCAAAAGTTGGAAAGAAAAGAGCCGCTGTCAATGCCAAAGTAGACCGCAATAAGCTGTATACGTTGGAAGAAGGCACCGCCCTCATGAAAGATGTGAACCTGACCAAGTTCGATGCTTCGGTTGACGTTCACGTGCGCCTGGGTGTAGATCCACGTAAACCGGATCAAGCACTCCGTGGTACCGTTGGCCTGCCACATGGTACAGGTAAAACCAAGCGCGTAGCCGTATTTTGTACCCCCGATAAAGCGGAGGAAGCAAAAGCAGCGGGTGCAGATTACGTAGGTTTGGAAGACCTGATCCAAAAGGTTCAGGAAGGTTGGACGGATGTCGACGTAATCATCGCAATGCCACAAACCATGGCTGCGTTGGGTAAAGTTGCCCGTATCCTCGGCCCTCGTGGCTTGATGCCCAACCCTAAGACTGGTACGGTTACTACCGACATCGCCAACGCAGTTTCTGAGGTGAAGAAAGGTAAGATTTCATTCCGCGTTGACAAAACGGGTATCATTCACGCTTCGGTTGGACGGGTGTCTTTTTCACCTGCACAATTGATCGAAAACATCAACGAATTGCTTCATACCCTACAACGGATGAAGCCATCGACAGCAAAAGGTACGTACATGAAAAGTATTACCCTTGCTACCACGATGAGTCCTGGTGTGAAGATTGATCCCAAAGTGATTCGCTAAGTTTTAAAACAGGAGTCAAATGAATAAAGCTGAAAAGACAGCAACTATCGATGTGTTGAAGGAAGAGTTTGAGGAGAACAATTATTTCTACCTCGCTGACGCCTCAACCATGTCGGTAGCCGATGTCAACAAGTTCAGAAGGTTGTGCTTCGAAAGTGGTGTTTCAATGCAAGTCATTAAAAACACCCTGGTGAAGAAAGCCTTGGAGAACACTCCTGCTGAGAAGAATTACGCCAGTATTTTTGATGCACTGCATGGCCCAACGGCTATTTTGTTCTCAAAAAATCCTGAAGCGCCAGCCAACTCGGTTGCAAAAATGCTGAAAGACTATCGTCGTGCCGGCAATGAGCGCCCTTTGTTGAAAGCCGCTTACGTGGATTCTGCAGTGTTCATCGGAGATGATCAATTGGATGCATTGACCAAACTGAAGTCCAAGCAAGATTTGCTGGGCGAAGTCATTGGCCTGCTTCAATCGCCTGCACGCAATCTGATCAGTGCTCTTCAATCTGGTGGTTCTACCATCGCAGGATTGGTCAAAGCGCTGGAAGAACGCCAAGCGTAACCAACCCAACCCACGATTTCATCCGTGGAGGGAACGGGTTCCAACCCCACGAATTTATTCGTGGGGAAAATGTGCGCTCACGGGAAAACCCACGATTAAAATCGTGGTCTCAGCAAACCCACAAACGGTTTTGTGGGTTGCAAACGGTTTAGGCTTCCAAGCTAACCGCTCTATATATTTTAAAACACTTTTTTAAAAGACAATACAATGGCTGATTTGAAAGCTCTTGCGGAAACGCTTGTAAATTTGACGGTTAAAGATGTTCAGGAACTGGCTGGTATCCTGAAGGATGATTACGGTATTGAGCCTGCTGCTGCTGCTGTAGCAATGGTTGCTGGCCCTGCTGCTGCTGATGCCGCTCCTGCTGCCGTTGAGCAAACTGAATTTGACGTTATCCTTCAATCTGGTGGCGCCAACAAATTGAACGTGGTTAAAGAAGTGAAGAACCTCTTGGGCCTTGGCTTGAAAGAAGCTAAAGACCTCGTAGATGGTGCTCCACAAGCACTGAAGACTGCTGTTTCTAAAGACGAAGCTGAGTCTTTGAAAGCTAAGTTGGAAGAAGCCGGCGCTCAGGTAGAAATTAAGTAATTTCTCCTTGCGCAGGCCAAAAGCAAACTAGCTACACAGACTTTTACTAGTATAGCTTTTGGAATGGGCTGTGTGTCAAAAATGCGTTTTTGATGCACTAGGGCTTAGGAAATCGACACACGTTGCTTCCTAAGCCCATTCCCGTATAACCTTGTGTTGTATGTTTTGTGATTTTTATTAGACAAAATGAAACTATTATTGCTTTAGTTTCATTTACTAATCAGGAAACCACTACTTCCAGCAATCTGTAGGTTCCGAGTATTTTCTCGGTGATTTTAGGGAAAGTAACCCATGGCTTTGACATGGGCTTTTACCATCAACAACAAACTTGTTGCGCAGATGACATTCAATGGTAAAGCACAATCGGCTGAAGCGAAGCGTATTACCTTCAGCAAAACTAAATTCCCCACTCCTTATCCTGATTTCCTTGAAATTCAGCTAAAGTCATTTCAGGAGTTTTTCCAACTGGAAACAACTCCCGAAAATCGTATGAACGAGGGACTTTACAAGGTTTTTCAAGAAAATTTTCCAATTACCGATGCGAGAAACATTTTCGTACTCGAGTTCCTGGATTACTTTATTGACCCTCCCCGTTACAGCATAGAGGAGTGTATGCAACGTGGATTGACCTATAGCGTTCCGCTTAAGGCCAAGTTGCGTCTGTCCTGTAACGACGAGGAACACGTCGACTTCCAGACCATCGTACAAGACGTTTTTCTGGGGAACATCCCGTACATGACCCCCAAGGGTACCTTTATGATCAATGGTGCTGAGCGCGTGATTGTATCACAGCTTCACCGTTCACCGGGGGTATTTTTTGGTCAAAGTGTACACCCCAACGGTACCAAAATTTATTCTGCTCGGGTTATCCCTTTCAAAGGTGCCTGGATGGAATTTGCTACCGACATCAACACCGTGATGTACGCGTACATCGACCGGAAGAAAAAATTTCCGGTAACTACCCTGTTGCGCGCCATTGGTTACGATACGGACAAAGCGATCCTGGATATCTTTGACCTGGCCGACGAAGTAACAACTACCCGTGAAGCACTCGAAAAAAGTATTGGCCGCAAACTCGCCGCTCGCGTACTGCGCAGCTGGACCGAAGACTTTGTGGACGAAGACACGGGTGAGGTGGTAACCATCGAACGGAATGAGATCATTCTGGAACGAGACACCGTTTTGGATGAAGACAATATTGAAGCAATCCTGGAAGCCTCGGTAGCAACCATCATCCTTCAGAAGGAAGACATCGAGCAGGATTACTCCATTATATACAATACCCTGCAAAAAGACCCGACCAGTTCTGAACTGGAAGCGGTACAATACATCTATCGCCAATTGCGCGGTACCGATCCGCCCGATGAAGAAACGGCGCGTGGCATCATCGAGAAGTTGTTCTTCTCCGATAAACGCTACAACCTGGGTGAGGTAGGCCGCTACAAGATCAACAAAAAGCTGCAACTGGACATCTCTGAGGAAACCCTCGTGTTGACCAAAGAGGACATCATTTCCATCGTGCGCTTCCTGGTGACCTTGATGAACCAAATGGCGGAAATCGACGACATTGACCACCTTGAAAACCGCCGCGTACGTACCGTAGGTGAACAGCTTTACGCCCAATTCGGTGTAGGTCTGGCCCGTATGGCCCGTACCATCCGCGAACGGATGAACGTGCGCGACAATGAGGTGTTTACGCCCGTTGACTTGATCAACGCACGTACCTTGTCTTCGGTGATCAACTCCTTCTTCGGAACCAGCCAATTGTCGCAGTTCCTGGATCAAACCAACCCGCTGTCTGAAATTACGCACAAGCGGCGTATTTCTGCACTCGGGCCAGGTGGTTTGTCCCGCGAACGCGCTGGTTTTGAGGTTCGTGACGTACACTACTCCCACTATGGCCGTTTGTGTACCATCGAAACCCCGGAAGGACCAAACATCGGTTTGATCTCTACCTTGTGCGTACACGCCAAGATCAATAAGATGGGCTTCCTCGAAACCCCATACCGGAAAGTAATTGAAGGTTTGGTGGAAAAAGATGGACAACCATTGTACTTGTCTGCCGAAGGGGAAGACAAAATGCGGATTGCCCAGGCGAACGCCTTGCTGAACAATGATGGTACCTTCGTCCAAGATCGGGTCAAATGCCGTGAGCACGGTGATTTCCCGGTGTTGACGCCAGAAGAAATCGACTACATGGACGTAGCACCCAACCAAATTGTAGGGGTATCTGCTTCCATGATTCCGTTCCTTGAAAACGACGACGCCAACCGCGCCTTGATGGGCTCGAACATGCAACGTCAGGCCGTGCCACTGATTCGCCCACACTCACCGATAGTAGGTACTGGTTTGGAAGGGAAAGTTGCCCGTGACTCCCGCATGCTCATCAACGCAGAAGGTGAAGGGGTAATCGAATATGTAGATGCAACCGAAATCCACGTGCGTTACGACCGTACCGGGGAAGAACAGTTGATTTCTTTCGAGGACAACCTGAAAAAATACAACCTCATCAAGTTTACCCGGACCAACCAGGGTACTTGTATCAACCTTCGCCCCATTGTGCGCAAGGGAGATCGGGTAGAAAAAGGCCAAATCCTTTGTGATGGTTACGCCACCGAAAGAGGAGAATTGGCCTTGGGCCAAAACATGAAGGTAGCCTTCATGCCCTGGAAAGGATACAACTTTGAGGACGCCATCGTAATTTCTGAGCGCGTAGTACGGGAAGACATCTTCACTTCTGTACACATTGAGCACTTTGAAATCGACGTACGCGATACCAAGTTGGGTGAGGAAGAACTCACCAACGATATTCCAAACGTGAGTGAAGAAGCCACCAAAGACCTGGACGAAAACGGAATCATCCGCATCGGTGCCTGGGTTAAAGAAGGCGATATCCTCATCGGAAAGATTACTCCAAAAGGCGAATCCGATCCTACCCCCGAAGAAAAACTCTTGAGAGCGATCTTTGGTGACAAGGCCGGCGACGTGAAGGACGCTTCTTTGAAGGCGCCCCCCTCCACAACGGGTGTAATCATCGACAAGCAGCTTTTCGCCCGTGCGAAAAAAGATAAAGTACAGAAAGGCCAGGAGAAAGACGTGTTGTCTAAACTGGACGATCAACACAAAGTGGCTACCAACGAATTGCTGACAATTCTGGTAGACAAATTGATGATCCTCCTCAAAGACAAAACTTCTCAGGGCATCCGTACCATCTACGGTGACAATTTGTTGGCCAAAGGGGTTAAGTTTACCCAAGACACCTTGCGTGAACTGGACTACACTTCAGTGGATTATACCAACTGGACCGACGAGGCTAAAATCAATGAATTGGTTGCCCGCTTGTTGCACAACTACAGCATCAAACTCAACGAAGAAATTGGCCGCTACAAGCGTGAAAAATTCAACGTGAGCATTGGTGACGAGCTTCCAGCTGGTGTACTCAAGCTGGCTAAAGTTTACATGGCCAAAAAGCGCAAGCTGAAAGTGGGTGACAAACTCGCTGGCCGTCACGGTAACAAAGGTATCGTATCCCGGATTGTACGCGCTGAAGACATGCCTTTCCTCGAAGATGGCACTCCGGTCGACATCGTGTTGAACCCACTGGGGGTACCTTCACGGATGAACCTGGGACAGATCTTCGAAACGGTATTGGGCTGGGCTGGTGAAAAACTGGGCGTTAAGTTCGCTACTCCAATCTTTGACGGGGCTACCCGCGATGAAATTGAAGAGTGGATCCAAAAAACGAGCTTGCCAAGTTTGGGTCAAACTTTCCTGTCTGACGGTGAAACGGGCGACCGCTTCCACCAGCAAGCTACAGTTGGGGTGATCTACATGCTTAAACTCAGCCACATGGTTGACGATAAGATGCATGCACGCTCCATCGGCCCATACTCGCTCATTACCCAGCAACCATTGGGTGGTAAAGCACAGTTTGGTGGCCAGCGTTTTGGGGAAATGGAAGTTTGGGCACTCGAAGCATTTGGTGCTGCCAACATCCTCCAGGAATTGCTTACCATCAAGTCGGATGATATCAATGGTCGTGCAAAAGCGTACGAGGCCATCGTTAAAGGAGACAATCTTCCAGAACCAAACATTCCGGAATCCTTCAACGTACTTGTACACGAATTGCGCGGTCTGGCGCTCGATGTGAAATTTGAATAAAAACCTTAAAGGGTTCGAAGGTTCAAGGGTTCGAGGGGTCGAGGGTTCGGGAGTTCGGGAGTTCGTGGGTTGAGTAAGATTTGCTATCCGAACCCTGGAACCCTAGGAACCTCACAGAACCTTCGAACCCTAGACCTAAACCTTTAGACGCATGCCATTCAAAAAGAAGGGTAATATTCAAAATCAAAACTTTGACAGCATCACCATCAGCTTGTCTTCTCCAGATGAAATTCTGGAGCGCTCTTATGGTGAAGTGCTCAAGCCAGAAACCATTAACTACCGCTCTTACAAGCCGGAACGTGATGGTTTATTCTGCGAGCGCATCTTTGGGCCTGTCAAGGATTACGAATGCTATTGCGGTAAGTACAAGCGGATCCGCTACAAGGGGATCGTGTGCGACCGTTGCGGGGTTGAAGTAACCGAAAAGAAAGTTCGCCGCGAGCGCATGGGCCACATCAAACTGGTCGTGCCGGTGGTACACATCTGGTTCTTCAAATCACTCCCGAATAAAATCGGCTACTTGCTCGGATTGTCTTCCAAAAAACTGGAATCGATCGTTTATTACGAGCGTTACGTAGTGATTCAACCAGGGGTCAAAGGCAACGAAGGGGTAGGCAAAAATGACCTGCTCACGGAGGAAGAATACCTGGAACACCTGGAGTCATTGCCCGCAGAAAATCAACTGCTGGACGACAATGACCCCAATAAATTCATCGCCCGCATGGGTGCCGAAGCGGTTCGGGATATGCTCAACCGTTTGGAACTGGATCAGCTTTCCTACGACCTGCGCCACCAGGCGGCCAACGAAACGTCTCAACAACGGAAGTCGGAAGCCCTCAAACGTCTGCGCGTAGTAGAAGCATTCCGCGATGGGCAAACCCGCATGGAAAACCGTCCCGAATGGGCCGTTATCCAGTATCTACCAGTAATTCCACCAGAATTGCGCCCCTTGGTGCCCTTGGATGGTGGTCGTTTTGCCAGCTCCGATTTGAATGACCTTTACCGTCGGGTAATCATCCGCAACAACCGTTTGAAGCGTTTGTTGGAAATCAAAGCGCCAGAAGTCATCTTGCGCAACGAAAAACGGATGTTGCAGGAAGCGGTCGACTCTTTGTTCGACAACTCCCGCAAGTCCAACGCGGTAAAAGCTGAAGGTGGTCGTCCACTCAAGTCATTGAGTGACATCCTCAAAGGTAAACAAGGTCGTTTCCGTCAGAACCTGTTGGGTAAACGGGTAGATTATTCTGGTCGTTCGGTCATCGTGGTAGGCCCTACTTTGAAGCTCCACGAATGTGGTTTGCCCAAAGGTATGGCTGCCGAGTTGTTCAAACCCTTCATCATCCGCAAACTCATCGAGCGTGGTATTGTGAAGACGGTGAAATCGGCCAAGAAACTGGTAGACCGTAAGGATCCCGTAATTTGGGAAATCCTCGAAAATATCCTGAAGGGGCACCCCGTGCTCCTCAACCGTGCCCCAACTTTGCACCGTTTGTCGATTCAGTCCTTCCAGCCTCGTTTGGTAGAAGGCAAGGCGATTCAGTTGCACCCTCTGGTGTGTAGCTCGTTCAACGCCGACTTCGACGGTGACCAGATGGCGGTACACGTACCCCTGAGCCAGGCTGCGATTTTGGAAGCCCAAATGTTGATGCTTTCTTCGCACAACATGCTCAACCCTCAAAACGGTACGCCAATTACCCTGCCTTCACAGGACATGGTATTGGGTCTGTACTACATTACCAAAGAAAGAAAAACCGTTGGTGATGTCATCGTTAAGGGTGAAGGCATGAAGTTCTACTCTTCTGAAGAGGTAATTATTGCCCTCAACGAAGGTATGGTAGACTTGCACGCCAAAATCAAAGTACGCATTGGGGTAGATCAACGGGCAGATAGTCAAAAAACTATCTGAAACTACCGTAGGTCGGGTGTTGTTCAATGAGGTAATGCCTGCTGGTGTACCTTTCCAGAACACCCTGATGACCAAGAAAAACCTGAAGGCAGTAATTGGTGAAGTAATCGAACGTACCGATTTTGCGGTGACTGCCGACTTCCTCGACGACATCAAGGAAATGGGCTTTATCTGGGCCTTCCGTGGCGGTTTGTCCTTCAACTTGGGTGACTTGATTACGCCTTCCATCAAACAGGATGCGTTGGAAGAAGCACAAGGTGAAGTAGACGAAGTGTGGGAGAACTACAACATGGGTCTGATCACCAACAACGAGCGTTACAACCAGATCATCGACCGTTGGACTTATGCGGACAACCGCATTACCGATACCTTGATGCGCGAGTTGGCCAGCCACAAGCAGGGCTTCAACTCGGTGTTCATGATGCTCGACTCCGGTGCGCGTGGTTCCAAGCAACAGATCAAACAGTTGTGTGGTCTGCGGGGCTTGATGGCCAAGCCACGGAAATCTGGTGACACGGGTGGTGCCGTTATCGAAAACCCCATCTTGTCCAACTTTGTGGATGGTTTGTCGGTTCTCGAGTACTTCATCTCTACCCACGGTGCGCGTAAAGGTCTTGCGGATACGGCCCTTAAAACGGCTGACGCAGGTTACTTGACCCGTCGTTTGGTGGACGTTGCCCAGGATGTAATCATCATGGAAGAAGACTGTAGCACTTTGCGCGGCCTGGAAACAGTGGCGCTCAAAGACAACGACAAAGTGATTGAGCCATTGATATCCCGTATCGAAGGTCGTTACACTTTGCACGATATTGTACATCCCGTTTCCGAAGAACTCATCCTCTCAGCAGGTGATTTCATCGATCCAAAGACGGCGGAATACATCGAAAAAATTGGTGTTGAAACGATCACCATTCGTTCCGTACTGACTTGCGAATCCAAACGTGGGGTTTGTGCCAAATGTTATGGTAAAAACCTCGCCATTGGCCGCATTGCCGAAGAGGGTGATGCAGTGGGGATCATTGCAGCCCAATCCATCGGTGAACCGGGTACTCAGTTGACCCTGCGTACGTTCCACACAGGGGGTACTGCATCATTGTCCAAAACTGAGTCGGAGATCGTTGCCAAATTCGGCGGTAAAATTGAATTTGACGGTGTCAAACTGACCGAAGCACCCGATGAAAACGGCGCAAGGGTAGTTTTGTCTCGTACGGGTGAAATCCGGATTGTAGATGCAGAAACCGGCAAGCAATACGTTGCCATGCACGTACCTTACGGCTCGTCGTTGAGTGTACTGGAAGGGGATATCGTTGCCAAAGGTCAGATGATCTGTAACTGGGACCCTTTCAACGCGGTAATCATCTCCGAATTCTCGGGTATCGCCAAGTTCGACTCGATCGAAGACGGGGTTACCTTCCGGATTGAACGCGACGAACAAACGGGCTACTCTGAAAAGGTAATCATCGAAAGCAAAAACAAGCGGAAGATCCCCGTGATCTTCATCATGAGCCCCGACGGAGTAGAACTCAAAACGTATACTTTGCCAGTAGGGTCTTACATCTCGATTGAAGATGGTGTAACCATTACTGCGGGCGATAAAATTGCCAAGATTCCACGGAAACTGGGTAAGATCCAGGATATCACGGGTGGTCTGCCCCGGGTAACCGAGCTTTTTGAAGCGCGTAACCCATCCAACCCCGCCATCGTTTCTGAAATCGACGGTGTGGTGAACTTCGGTAAGATCAAACGGGGTAACCGCGAAATCTCCGTAACCGCCAAGGACGGCCAAATCAGAAAATACCTGATTGGTTTGAGCAAACACATCCTGGTACAAGATGGCGACTTCGTACGCGCTGGTACACCTCTTTCAGATGGTACCATCGCCCCACGCGACATCCTGTCCATCAAAGGGCCATTTGCGGTACAACAGTACCTCGTGAATGGTGTTCAGGAAGTATACCGCTCACAGGGTATCACCATCAACAACAAACACATCGAGGTGATTGTACGCCAGATGATGCGCCGCGTGTTGATCGAAGACCCAGGCGATACCAGCTTCCTGGAAGGTGAAACGGTGGACAAAATGGAATTCCTGGAACAAAACGACTGGATTTTCGACAAGAAAATCGTCGTGGAATCCGGCGAATCCAACCGCTTCAAGCCTGGCCAGTTGGTGACTTTGCGCCAAATTCGGGAAGAAAACTCTTTCCTCAAGCGCAACGACCGCGAACTGGTCCAATACCGCGACGCCGTAGCTGCTACCTCCAGCCCACAATTGTTGGGGATCACCAAGGCTTCCTTGGGCACCAACAGCTGGATCTCGGCTGCCTCCTTCCAGGAAACCACCAAGGTGTTGAGCACCGCTGCCATTGGCGCGAAAACCGACAACCTGATGGGCTTGAAAGAAAACGTCATCGTGGGCAAACGTATCCCTGCGGGTACGGGCTTGCGCAAGTTCGACAACATCATCGTAACGCACAAAGACCGCGCCGCTGAACTGGAGTCCAGGTACAACCAGTTTGACGACATGGAAGATGAAGATTGAGTTTGGGTGTGATCGTGTGAAGGTGTGGGTGTGATGGAGCTTCGGGCTGAACATCGTACCCTCACTTTCCACCAACCCACGAATTTATTCGTGGGAGGCCACACAGATATAAGACCACGACTTCAGTTGTGGGGAACAGGATGGATCGGCACAACGCTGGTTCATCCTGTTTTTTTTACCAACAATCACACCCATTACTATTTCCGCCACTAACTACCCCCAATAAACAAACCGTCGCTCCATTAAATCGCCCACGCTGCTTGCCGATGCTTTACAATAACTTTCACAGGCGGCGTCACAATCAGAGCCAGCGGAACCTGTCGCAGCACTTCCCGAGCAGGTGCAACAACACTCACTCAAGGCAATCGCCCACAACAGTCCTAGTCCTCCGGTTGTCAAGGTAGCGGTCGTAATCCACTGGGTGGCAAAAATGGTGTTTGCGCTGGTAAAATGGCCGTTGCTGGTCGTATTGTTGAGGAGAAAACGAGGTTGCTGCCTTGTTGCACAATGCTTCAAAGAAGATCGGTTCTGCCATTGTCGTACCAGGTACCTGCGAGTTGACTTTAGGCGGCTAACTTGACGGGAATTAGCGCGATGAGGCTGAAGAGCAATAGGGAAAAAACGAAAAAAAGGCTTCATAAGGCTGTAATTTTCTTCGTTTGTGAATGGCGTTTTATTAAAATCATGAAAAAAAGGGGATTTATTCAAGAGTACGGGAATAGGTAACTCAATTGTGGGTGATCAATTTATTTCACATATTTTTTGTTGTTTTATGTCGTTACCAAAAAAGCGCCGCCAATCAGTGGTTTCCATTTCATCATAGCGAGGGCTGAGGTAGCGCATGCGTAGTTGTGCGCAAATGTGTTCGGCGTACACCCTCGTATTGAGGTTCCAAAAAGCGACTTCACCGTTTTTGGTGCCTACCAACAAAAAGCGGTCATCTGGTGAAAAACAAATTGAAGTAGCCCAGCCTTCGTGGTCTTCCAGCAACAAGGGTTGGTAAGTGGGGTCACTTTCAGAAATTTTCAGGTCCCAAAGGGTTACCCGGCCATCCAAACTCGCCGCAGCCAGGTAGCGCCCACTGGGGCTAAAGGCCAGATCGACGATGGGCGATTGATTTTGTTTGAACAATGCCGTAAGTTGTTGATTTCCAAAGTTACTACATCCATGCGACCCAAAACTATTTGCCCATTCTGAAATCCAAAAGCCACCAAACCAGTTCCCTCAGGTTGTGTTGCTGCCAAGGCCGTCAATACCCCGTAATATTTTGCGCCGTAAATTGGCGGGTTCGTCCCTTGGCGCAACATCCGGCCATTGACCAAACCTTCAATGCTGAATTCGGCCAATTCCTTATACACAAATTGAGCGCTCAAGGTAAGAACCCCTTGGCTGGTTTCCAAAAAGGTGCTTACGCCAGAATTGAGCTTAGGCATCTCGTGGACAAGAGCATTTTCATCCCTTAAATAATAGGCATGCGTGCGACCCATTCCCGACCAAGGCTCCGCCGTTGTTGAGAAAACTGGCCGCAAAAATTTCTTCGGTTCCTTTCCTTTGGGCCAGTCATACCTTTTTGAGCATTTTGTTGCCGAAGTTGTACACCTGTAGGCTGCCCAATTCTCCGCCTACCAACAAACGATCTTCATTGGGACTAAGCGCGATCGTGTTGTGAACGGCATCTCCATCAAAAGGAAGTTGCATTCTGCGGTGGGCAGGTACACCTAAGGCATTCCATTCTTCAATGTCCCATTGTACAACGCGCCCATCACTTCCGGTGGTAAAAAATCTACGGCCATTGGCCTGGAAAACAATATCCCGCACCGACCCACCGTGGGCTTGGGCCCGGAAGCGGATGGCGGGATCCATGTCTTTTACCGCGTAATACAAGGCATTGTAGATGTAGGGATGTTGTGTAAGGCCCAGTTCCGGGGATGCACTGACGATGTTGTAAGCCTGGCGAGCTACTAAAGCCTGCAAGCGAGCATCGTCGAGTTCCTGACTTTTGAGGGCTGCATTCAGTGCCACCACGGCATTGCTGAATACAATGGCGCGTTGACGGGCTAGCAGGGCATCTTTCTCCGCTTTTTCTGCTTCAATGCGTAGGCGTTCCGCTCTATCGGCAGACTGAACGGCGGCGGCTTCTGCGCGAAGAGCGGATTCACTGGAGCGGATGGCAGCGGCGGCTTCGCGTTCAGCGCGGGTTTTTTCAGATTGCGCACGGCTGGCATTTTCGTTGGCACGGCTTGCTTCAGACTTGGCTACTACAAGCAAAGAATCCGCCCTGGATGCTTGAGCAACCGCTTCTTGTTGTTCTAAAAGTAATTCTGCAGCAATGAGCTGTTCATTCTCAAACGCATACCTCAAACTATCTCGGCTCCCATTAAGTTCTGCATTTTTTGACCAGCTCTAATGACTTGCGCCTTGTTTCACAGGTCTGTATGGATGCCAAAAAGGGAAGTGAGAATGGCTACTACCACAAAACCAACAACAACCTTTAAAAGCGCAATGCTCGTGCCCGTTCTCGATTTGCTTCCTCGTTTGCATTCAAAGCTTGATCTAGCAATAATTGTTTTTCATTCAATTCGGCAGCCAGTTGTCTTTTTTCTTCTTCCTCTTGCTCGCGAATAGCGCTGCGACTCTTGTCAATGAGTGACAGTAATTGCTCATCAGGATTCAACAATGCCAAAAACTGTCCGAGGTAATCGAGTTCTTCATTGGTCAACAAACGTTGACTGCCAATTTCCAAATAGAGCGCATAAATCTCCGCTGCCCGGCGACGCGCTTTGGCCGCTGCACTGGCCCGGAAAAAATCTGGGCGGCAAGTTTGTCGTGTTTGAGTTCGTAGCGCATGGGTTAATCGGTCAAGTTCAACAATCTCATTTCTTCCATTTGTTCCAGGCGAGTATTGTACAATTTCAGTGGTGATGCCGCGCTGGGCAGGCAGTTGCTCGAGGATGGCCGTGATGTCCAAACTGCGTTTGGTCTGTTCGTTGGTAACCAGGGTGTATAAAATGTCCAGGGGAATATTGCTAGGATCTTCGAGCTGAAATTTTTCCTTTAAGTTTTCTTCCAGTGCAGTCATCTGTTCATCGAGAAAAACCGAGAGCACGTTTTTGATTTCGCCAATATCTTGTACCAGTTTTTGATCGAAATACCTGGGACCTTCTCTGGAGCCTTGTTTCGCAGCCGCTCGTTGGTAAAGTCGGTCGAGGTAAACTTGTAAATCGGCCAGGTCAACCCCTTCGCGGGTATCTTTGATTTGTTCTATGATCAAGGGCACAGTTTTGCGGGGCTCCCTTAACTCAATGCCAGCAGCGCGAATCATTCCTGGTATGACGTTGCGCCACAGCAATTGCTCGCGCATGCGCTCAATGCGCAAGCGATTGTCGAATAAGGTAGGCAACACCCGCTCAAAAGCGTAGAGGTGCCCCAACCACTCCTCGCGCATGATGATCAGTACTTTTACCTGTCGATCCGATTGCAAAAGATCGCGGATGTCCTGGTAAAACTGGTTTTCTTCTTCTCGGGATCCTTCGATGAATAATTCTTCAAATTGATCAAAAATGAGGTAAATGGTTTTGAAATAATGCAAATAGAGTTGCTGTATTTGCTCATCTATAGGTATTGCACTCAGATTAGTGCGATCTTCCTCCTCTGGTAGTGCAGCGGCAATGACCTGGCGAAGGGACTGGTTGATTTCCTGGTTGCGCCGCACAAAGAGTGGCAGCCAGTCTGTATCGTAAAACTTGTTTTCCAAGCCACATTGCACCAGGCTGGTTTTGCCGGTTCCCGATGCACCGTACAGCAGCGTAAGCCGGGCTGCAAAGACGGCATTGTACAATTGTGCTACTTCCCGTTTGCGGCCAAAAAAACTTGCAGCGTCGCCTTTATCGTAAGCGTCCAGGAGTTTAAAGGGGGAGGTGCTGCTCATCGCTTATGGCTTTGAATAAGGTGTGAAATCAGAACGAAAACGGACGTGCTGTTCTTCCAGAAGGGTGAATATCCGGGTTTTGGCAGCTAGGGTGCTGTGATCAGCTATGAGGAAATCATCGTCCATCCAGTTGTCTTCTTCCTCCATGCTGGAATCGTTGTTGCCTTCCATAAAGTCTTCTTTGCTCAGGCCCGTATGGATCAGGTCGAAACCTTTACCCCCCTCAATGGCAGTGTAAAAATCGTGGTTGACGGAATAGTAGTAATAGCGATCGTCTTCGACATAGGCAAAAAGGAAGAGGTAGGGCAATGGTTCTCCCAAAAAAGTGTTGGCATCGATGAGGAATGGCGTCAGCGGCAGTGCAAACTGGAGATCACGTTCACTGGGAGTCAACACGATCGACTTGCTATTGGTATAATTGCTTTTGCGGCGGTAACTCGCATCTTGATAAATGCCGAGGCTTGAAGCGGCCAGGGTATTGAGTTTACCCATTTCTAGATCATACTCCAGGGGTTTGGTATGGGCGTTTTCAAGAAAAATATTTCGCACTGTGAGAAAATGATAAGCCGCTAAAAAGGCCATTTCAGACAGAACATAGGTGAGCGCTTTTTCGGCCCGTTCGCATACGGTGGTCCAATCACTAAATTTGTTACCAGCGGCATGTTGTTCACTCAGTTGTTGTAAGTCTTGACAGGCTTTGAACAAGCGGTGATCTGGATCGGCCAGGTGTACACAATACTCGGCCAGTTCAGGAGCGAAAAAAGAGACCCCTTGTGGCAAATCAGTCTGACTCATCCAATGATAAAGCGCCAATAAGCGGGCGCAAAAATTGGTATGCTTCAGCTCTGTTGCACTACGCGGCAGTTCTGCAAAGGAGGGCGTAGCCTCGAATGTCCAGTGTTTGCGTGTTTTTTGTTCCCAACAATCTGCCAATAGGATGAAGTACAACAATTGGCTAGAACAAAAATAAGTGCTCGAAGCTGCTCCAATCGGTCGCGTCGGGCAAGTAGTTTTTGGCGCAACAAAACGATCTGTGCACCAATCACCCACGGAAAATTTTGGATGACTGCATCAAGGTAATTGCTGGGATCTACAGGGTGCGGTTGTCCGTCCACATATTTGACCAGGTAGTTGGC
>NZ_JADKCX010000083.1 GCF_016718685.1 Haliscomenobacter sp.
GCAACCTATTTGGGCGCAGGATAGTTCGGGAATGCTTTTTGTTTCTCAAAACAGGTTGGGCCGTACCTACTTCAAAGTCGATTGGAAAACCAAAAAAATCGCCCCCCTACTTGATCAGGAGCGATTGGCCAAAGTATTGGGAGACAGCCTCAAAACAACAGTAAAAGCCAGCGACTTACCCCTGCAAGCTTTGCAATATAAGGATGCCAAACACCTGGAATTCAGCAGCAGTGGCAAAATTTACGAACTCGATTTGGACAAGTATACCCTTAAACGGATTATCAACCCTGAGTGGAATCCCTTGAATCCAAGTCCCCGATGGCAAGTGGATTGCCTATACCGACAAATACAACCTCTACCTCAAATCTACTGCGGATGGTAGCATCCGTCAGTTGAGTACCAAGGGGCAAAGGCTTTATGAGTATGGTACTTTTTACGGCTGGTCCGACATCATTGAGGGTGAAAATGGTGAACGCCCACGACGCTTCAGGGTGAGCTGGTCACCCGATTCCAAATGGATTCAGACTTATGTGACCGACATGCGCATCGCCAAAAAAATGTATTTGTTGGACTGGGGCCAGGAAGATCTATACAAACCCAAGTTGATGGGTTACTACCGCGGTTCACCCGGAGATACGGACATGGTAAAGATGATTCCCGTGTTTTACAATATCAGCACTGGAGCGGAGTACCAAAAAAATCACCTGCAAAGCACCCATACCAACCCCATCCAGTATGAATGGTCCCAAACCAGCGGAGTAGTGTATCAGGAAAACGCCATTCGGGGTTATCAGGCCGTAGAGTTGCATCGCTGTGACCTGAACAAACAAACAGAAGAACTACTCTACCGCGAAACCAGCCCTACCAACATCGACAATTACAGCTCCGAAATCTTTGAAGATTGGGGCAAAGCATTGATCACTTCAGAACGCGACGGTTGGAAGCAACTGTATTTCCTCGACCTTAAAGACAAATCGCTGAAACCCTTAACCAATGGGGCCTATTACATCAACTATGTTTCGCATGTCAATAAGGCCAAAGGGTTCATCCTGTTTAATGCCCAGGGCAAAGAGGCCGGGCGCAACCCCTATTACCAACATTTGTACAAACTGACGCTTGCTACTGGAAAAGTGGAATTGTTGACGCCTGAAAATGCCAACCACGATGTGTTCGTCTCGCCAGATGGGCTTTATTTTATGGACAATATTTCTACCCCAACTCAGCCTACCCGCACGGTGCTGAAAAGCCACAGCAGCCCTCCGCTGAGTTTGGAATTGCTCAAAACGGATGCCAGTGGCCTGGACTCCATGCATTACAGGTTGCCTGAGCTTTTCACCGCCATCGGCAAGGATGGAAAAACCACCATTTACGGCGCCATCTGGAAACCGAGCAATTTTGATCCTCAGAAAAAATACCCGGTCATTGATAATTCTTATACCGGGCCGCATACTTTTACAACTCCCCGTAATTTCACCACAGCTTTATGGAACAACCAGCCCTTGGCCGAGTTGGGTTTCATTGTCATCACCGTGGATGGTTTGGGTACGGCGGGCCGCTCGAAGGCTTTCCACAATGTGTCCTACAAAAACATGGGCAAAAACCTGGAGGATCACCGCCTGGCTATCCTGCAATTGGGGCGCAAAAATCCCTGGATGGACACGACCCGGGTAGGCATTTTTGGCCACTCCGCAGGCGGTTACGACGCAGGGCACGCCGTGCTCGAATACCCCGATTTTTACAAAGTGGCCGTGGCCAGTTCTGCCGACCACGATTTCAGGATGGAAAAAGACTGGTGGCCAGAGATGTACATGGGCTGGCCAGTAGATTCAACGTACCACCAGGTGTCCAACATCACCATGGCGAAAAACCTGAAAGGGAAATTGCTGATCACCCACGGGGGCATCGATGAAAACGTGAATCCTTCGGCGACCTTCAAACTCGCAGAAGCGCTGATCCGGGCGAATAAGGAATTTGACATGTTGATTTTGCCGAGCCAGAAGCATGGGTATCAGGGCATTTACAACGATTATTTCACCAAAAAGCGCTGGAATTATTTTGTGGAGCATTTGTTGGGGGTGGAGCCGATTTGGGAGTTTGAGCTGAAGTGAGTCTTAGGTTTCTTAGGTTTCTTAGGTGGTAAAAAAGAAAAAAACCTGCGTAGCAGGGTATTCATTCACCACCTAAGAAACCTTAAACACTGACCAAGGAATCACCTAAGAAATATCGCTTTGGGATCAACTCAGTTCCGCCCCATATTCTGCAACAAATACCCTTTCATCGCCCGATTGATGAACTCATTCGCGTTGATGTACACCCCCACCTCAGCATTGGGTGTTTTGGTTTCATCTACTTTGGTAAAACCCTTGTCGTCTACACTGACATGGACTTTTTTGGTTTTAAACAGCTCTGGATACAGCAGCATCCCAATGGCTACGGGATCGAAGAGGGTAGGGGTTTCGTTGCCCCACAGCACGTACAAACCAGAAATCGCATTGGTCAGGGGCGATTGGCGCATTAGGAGGATGTCGCGTTTGGCTTTGTCCAGCTTGACAAAAGCGGTGATGTCCAAACCAGCGTACACGATGTCTGCACCCGAATTGACAAACTTCTTCGCCGCCTCAATGTCGCATTTTACGTTCCATTCCGCTTCCGGGGTAGGATATCCGCCGTAACTCACATAAAACGAACCGAACATGGCGTAGATTTTTTTGGCCATCTTCAAGGCATTGGGGTCTTTTTGGAGCACATCGGCCATATTGGTGACCGGGCCAACAGAGATGATCACCACCTCGTTGGGGTATTTTTTGAGGTTTTCGAGGATAAAATCAGCAGCGGACTGTTTGCTGGGCTGGAGTTTTTCAAATCCTTTGGCCCAATAAAACTGTTCAGCGTACCAATTGGCCCGTTCGCTGCTGGCCGAGGTATTGCGCCCCAAGACCACGGGAATCTTGTCTTGCCCGGTTTCGTGCAGCATTTTGAGGGCGACTTTGGCGCGGTCGTCGGTGCGGCCATAACAGGTGGTGATGCCTAAAATGTCGAGCTTGTCTTGATTGGTCAGGAGGAGCGCCAGGGCAAAGGCGTCGTCGATGTCATCGCCGAGGTCACAGTCGAAAATGACTTTTTGGCGCGTGGCGGTTTGGGGCTTGGTAGCACCAAAGACAAAAGTAAGAAAGAAGTATTTATGTAAGAAAAAAAAGGAATAGCGTAAAATGCTTCATGATGGATGGAGTTTGATTTATTTCACCCACAGATCGCGCAGAATACATGAATTGCGATTGTCAAAAATAAAATACTCCGCTTTGGAATTCTCCAATTTCCACGCTTACACTTCATTAAAAACCTTCGCGCATGGCTTCCCGCCACTCCAACGGCGTCTATCAAATTCCTGCTTAAATACCCGGGCAAAATAACTAGGGTCACTAAATCCACAATCGTAAGCCACTGCAGTGACACTCAGTTCAGGATCGAGCAACAATTTCTTGGCCTGATTCAAACGAATGCTGCGAATGAACTGGTTGGGGGAAAAACCCGTCAATGCCTCCAGCTTCCGTTGCAATTGGCGTTGACTCAAGTGGACGGCTTTGCACAATTGTTCAATACTAAAGGTGTGATCCGACAAATTGACCTCAATACATTCCCGAATTTTTTGCACAAAACTGCCTTCACTTTTTTCCAGAGCTGGTTCTTCCAGCGCAGCAAGCTTTCGCAAATCGAAAGATTGCAAGTAGTGTTGCTTCAATTTTTCCCGCAACTCCAAGAGTTTTCTGATGCGCAGCCGCAGTTCTTCTGGCTGGAAAGGTTTTTCCAAATACACATCTGCGCCCCGCTCCAAGCCAGTCAATTTGCTTTCAAAATCGGCTTTGGCGGTCAATAAAACGATCGGGATATGGCTGCTGCGCTCATCGTTGCGCAAGTGTTGACACAAGGTAAAGCCATCCATGCGCGGCATCATCACGTCGCTGATGATCAGGTCGGGGATGAGCTCGGTGGCTTTGTCGAATCCCTCCTGGCCGTCCACCGCAAATTCCAGTCGGTATTCTGGCAAACAGGAATTGAGGTAAGCGGCTACATCAGGGTTGTCTTCCACCAATAAAATCAATTGGCGGGAACTGGGTTCGGGAGGAGTGGGGTATTGCAAGCTGTGGATTTTGCACGTGCCAAAGGCTCTGCCCAGGCATCAGGCAATCCTTCAGCTATCGTTTCAGCAGCCATTTGAAGCGGCAAAAGCACAGTGAACTCTGCACCTTTGTTGCTACCGGTTACCGGGCTTTTTACCCGAATTTCTCCTTGCAACAAATTGACCAGTTCTTTGGTCAGCGCCAGGCCAATCCCCGCGCCTTCGCCTGGCCGGGTGGGGCTATCGTCAACCTGGTAAAAACGGTCGAAGATATGGGGCAACTGCGCCTCAGGAATGCCAATGCCGGTGTCTTTAACGGTAATTTGTAAAGAGGGGGTTTCATTTTGGAAACTGTGGCCGATGGACAGGTAGATGTTGCCAGATTCCGGGGTGAATTTGAGGGCATTGGACAACAAATTGGAAACGATTTGCCGCAATTTTTCCGGGTCATACGCACAATCCAACTCTTGCAAGGTGGACAAAAAATGCAATTGTTTTTGTTGGCTCTCCGCCAGGGAATGAAAGGATTCAACCATGTAGCGCAAAAACGCGATGACATCCCCCTGGATAAAACGCAAGGCTATTTTCCCACTTTCCAGCCTGGACAAATCGAGCATTTCATTGACCAATTGTAAGAGCTGTTGCCCATTGCGCAGGATCATCTCTTGTTTGAAGGCCAGGTTTTCGTCAGGTTTTTCCAGGGTTTGTTGGGCCATGCCCATGATCACGGTGAGGGGCGTTCGGAATTCGTGGGTGATGTTGGTGTACAGGCGGGTTTTGGCGGTATCCAGTTCTTTGATGCGGCTTGCTTCGCGGGTTTCGTAGGCGAGTTGGTTCCGCAGTTTTTCCCGGTTGAGGTAAAATTGGAACAGCGCCCTGCCCGCTGCTACCAGAAGCAAAACGTAAGCCAGGTAAGCCCAAGTTGGAACGCCACCAAGGCGGTAGTATTTTAATGTTGAGTGTGGCTACGTGAGGGCTCCAGATGCCACGGCTATTGCTTCCTTGTACCCGAAAGGTATAATTTCCTGGAGGTAAATGCAGGTAAGTTGCCGAACGGCGAGTGCCTGCTTCAATCCATTCAGGATCAGCCCCCAGCAGCTGATAGCGATACCGGTTAAACATTGATCCGGTGTAATCAAGTGTAGCGTAATCCAGACTAAGGATATCCTGCAAGTGGTTCAAGGTGATGCGCTCGGTGGTTTCGATGCTACTGGGTAAAACCCCGCTGTCATCCCCAAAGGTAAGCGGGCGATTGTTGACGGAAATGTTGGTGATGAAAGTTCGGGGTTGGTAGTCCTGTTCCAACATGACCTTAGGGTCAAAAACATTGAACCCGTTTACGCCTCCGAAAGCCAGTTCGCCATTGGGCAATTTGGCCAAGGCGCCAGTATTGAATTCATGATTTTGCAAGCCATCCGTTACATTGAAATTTCGGATGGTATACCGAGGTTTTTCTGACGGATTATGGGATGAGAAAGCCTGGCTCAGGCAAAAAATGCCCCGGTTGGTACTGCCCCACAAATTTCCCCGTTCATCGGCCAGCAGGCCATAAATGACATTGTTGGGCAAACCATCCTCCGTACCCAGGTGCAGGAAATCCCCGGTCTTTTTGTCCAAACGATTTAAACCTACCCTCGTACAAACCCAAAGGTAACGCTGGGGCGCAATGGGGTCGTCCAGAAAGCCTGTCACGTAGTTGTAACTGAGTGAATTGGGTTGATTGGGTATATTTCTGTACCAACGAAAATGAGGTTTGCCCCAAAGAAATCCGCTCTGACAAAACCCTCCATGGTTCCGATCCAGATCATGCCGTCGCCACTTTCATACAAGGAAATCGACAGGGAGTGGTGCTGCATGGGTTTGGCGGGGTCAGCAAAATTGTAGCGGTGCACTTGATTGCTTCGGGGATCGACCCTCGTCAGTGCACCTTTTAATCCGGCCAGCCAGATGTTGCCGTGGTGGTCTTCCAACATTGGTTGTCTTTCCCCAAAAGTGGCGGCGGGGATGGGGATATGGATTGGGCTGCTGCCTGGCCGAAAACGAAGGAGCCCCTTGTTGGTCAAGGCCCAATGTTCAGCGGAACGACTGATTAAAAAATTGCTGACCTGCGAGGAAATCGCGCCCAAGCCGTCCAATTTCAGGGAATTGCCTTGCAACTGGTACCAAAGCTTGCGGTAAGAATCCAGGTAAACAGAGCCATCGGGTGCCGGAATGATTCTGCGAATGCTGATGCCTTCGGCGTAGTGTTGAAATTTTTGCTGGTAAGGATTGAATTTGTAGACGCCATAGTCATGAGTACCCGCTAAAACCATGCCGGAGCGGTCGATGGCCAGTGAAGTTAAAGGTGCACTTAAATCCAGGGCGAGTAATTTGGCTTGAAACTGGTCCTCTTTTTGCGCATTGACTAACGCATTTAAAGGCGCGTTCATTTGGGTAAAAAAAGGCGCTGTGCTCCATTTCAATGGTTTACCGGGTTTCCATTGTAGCAAATCCAGGCCATATAAACTGCTGCCTTTGATCAACCACAGCTTGCCATCAGGGGCAACTTGCAGGTCAAAAACCTGGCTCAAGTGCTCAAAAAGTGGTGCAGCACGTTTCCCATCCCAATGAAAAGGGGAATGGTTTTGGTCGCTGGCCCACAAGCTACCATCGGAATTGGCGTAAGCTACCTCGAACGAATACCCCTCAATGGTTTTGCGCAATTGAAAGGTTTGGGTATCAAACTGGTAGATGCAATGGTCATCCCCCCCCATCCAAACCCTGCCCTTGCTGTCTTTGGCCATACCCGTCACATTCAGGTGTTTGGGCAAGGTTATCTGCTGGATTTTGGGTGCTGTGTTTTTTTCAAAAGAATCACCAGCGAGCCTGATTATGTTCAGATCGGCGCCATCAGCTGCGGCCAGAATGTTGCCTACTGCATCTTCAGCAATACAGCGGATCTGATTGCTGGATAAACCTGTGTTTTTTTGGGGGTCGTGTTGAATCCGCTGGAAACGCCCCGTTTTTTTGTCGTAAACATTCAAACCTTCGTTGTCCGTTACCGCCCAAATCCGGCCTTGGTGGTCTTCAAACAATTTCAGGATGCTGTTGCCGGAAAGGGAATGAGGATTGTAGGCCTCGTTGCTGAATACTTTGAGGCTATAGCCATCGAAGCGGTTGAGTCCGTCTTTGGTGGCAAACCACAGGAAACCCTCTCGGTCCTGTAGAATGTCATAAATCATGCCCTGGGAAAGGCCCTGCTGAATGGAAATCGATTCGATTGGAACCTGTGCAAAGCTTTGGTTTGGCTGAAGCAACACGGTATGTAGCATCCACAACAGGAACAGCGTGGATGTTCGAAATAGAGGCGTCAGGTGTGTTTTGGGTTGTTTCATGGCTAAGTAAAATGGGTCTTAGTACAACGTAGAAGACAAGGTATTGCGCCTAATTGGCTGGCTAAAAATTGCAGAAAGTCCGAAAAATCCTGGCAATGTCCAGCAAATCCTGTCCCTTGACCAAAAGATCCTGCAAGTTGTCCGAAAAATGCAAGATTGTCAATAGCCCAGCCTTCACCTTTGTACCCGCAATTTTTTACCAAAACCCGACATGTTATGAGAAAATGTTTTTTGCTCTTGGCGTTTGCCTTTTCACTTTTTTATCCCCTTAGCAAAGGGCAAGATTTTATTCCAATGCTACCTGAATCGTACGCTAAAAGCTGCACCGATCGGCATTGCCCAAGGAAATGTACCGTGGATTCGCTGAAAGTTAATTTAGCTGCAGGTCAACACCCACCGCGCTTTGATGATTGGGACAATTATGTAAAAGGAAAGTCCATTTACCCACAATTGGCTCGGGAAAACGGCATCGAAGGAACGGTCAGCGTGTTGGTCTATGTGTCCGAAAAAGGCCAGGTGACCAAAGCCCGGTTGCTCAAAGGGCTCGGTTTTGGCTGTGATGAGGCGGCGATAAACCTGGTTTATGCCATGCCTTGCTGGACTCCGGCATCCAATTTTGGCATTCCCGTAAAAGGGAAAAAGGTGCTGGACATCAGTTTTAGGTTAACCCATGAATAGTCGCGTTATGAACGCTTTTGCGGAGTACCCATGGCCCTCGGGCTGTGGGTAGCTTCGATTTACTCAATCAATAGTCAAATCAACAGTCAATGCAGAAATTCATACTAATGGCGAGCATCCTGGCTTTCCTTTGTTGTAACTGTTCCAAAGAAACATTTGAAGTGGATACTGCTTCAAAAACCTTTTTCCATGTAAAAAATGGGGACTACCTCATTCCGGTAATGCTCAGGGGCAACACGGCCAGCAAAAAAATCATCCTGTATGTTCAAGGTGGCCCGGCTGGCAACACCATGGATTTTGCCACGGTAGATTATCCCGAATGGAAAAACACGCTTGAAAAGGATTACGCCATTGCCTATTACGAACAAAGGGGCACCGGAAACCGTCAGGGAAATTTTGGCTTTGGCCAAAACATCCTGCAGACCTACATCGAAGACCTGCACAAGGTCGCTGCGTTTTTAAAAAAGGCCTATGGTGCTGAAATCATCATGATGGGCCACAGTTTTGGAGGTGGTTTGACCTTGCGGTACATGATTGAATATGGGCAATCTGGAATCCCTCAAAAATACATTGCCTTGAATGCGCCAGTAACAACCGATGTCAGTACTGCCGACCTGCGCTGGCAATTCCGTCGCGCCTTCCTGTTCAATACCGCAAAACTGGAGATCAGCCGCAACCGCAAAGTCGAGCGCTGGAACGAGGTATTGCAATGGTTGGAAAAACGCCCGTGATCGAAAGAATACCCGGCGATGCCCCTTTTCAACTGATGCAGCAGTGGAATGAATACGTGGAAGAATTGGTTTATCCCAACTATCCTGAAAAAACCGTGAAGGTCCGAGACTATTTAAAAGCTTTCTTTTTTTCTCCTTACAACCCCATTCCAGCTTACCTCCGCAAGGATTTTGAAGACAAGGGAATTGGCAGCCTCATTTTGCAAGAAGAAGAGGATTATGTGCTGATCAATCGTTTGTCAAAAATCGATCAGCAAGCAGTTTTGCTCATCACCGGCCGCTATGATGACATCTGTGTGCCGGAAGAACTGAGCTACGTTTTTGAAAAAATCACTTCGGCTAAAAAACAGATCAAAATCATCGATGAAGCTGGTCATGATTCTTTTTTGCACCAGGCTGCTGAATTCAATCAAACCCTTAAATCCTTCATCCAATGAAACACCTGATTGTAATCGCATTTTTGGCCACCGCGGGTGTACTTGGAGCTCAAAGTGCCATTTCGCTGGCCTATTTTGGTGAAACGATCACCCACCCTGGACTAAAAGTGGGGGTCAGCTTCCCGTTGTATCAATGGGAGCAACATAAAATGCTGCGCAATGGCAAGGAAAAATTGCTGGATAAAAGGATCGATTTGAGTCCGCAACTGGGGTTTTATTACCACCAGGATTACCAAACCGGGCTTTTTGTGCTGCCAGAGCTCAGCTATATCCGGCAAAATGCCAAGGGAAATTACACTGCGTTGGGCATTGGTGCAGGCTACATGCACACTCGGGTGCCCCGGGTATATGATTTTGATACAAGCGGCGAAATCGAGCAAATTGGCGCAGGCTACGATTATTTCATCAGCAATTACTTTGCAACTTTTGGCAAAGACCTTAGTGTCAAAAAGGAATCCCCTTGTCTATATATGCCAAGCCACAGTTGATGCATGCAGTGCCCAATGCGGGCAAAGGCATTTGGTATTTTGCTTTAGAGCTTGGCTTTAGTGTTAAAATGAGCGAGTAGTATCAAGTTGGAGCTTGCTGTCCCTGCCTCCTTTACTCAGCCCTATTAGCCAATGTTGGAGGCAGGGTGGCAAGCCTTTAGTTTACAAATTCCGCTTCTTCAACTCCTCCACCGCATTATTCGCCGCCCTTGCCGTAATCGCCATAAAGGTCAGTGATGGATTCTGAGTAGAGTTGCTGGTCATACAAGCGCCATCCGTCACGAACACGTTTTTGCAAGCGTGCAATTGATTCCACTTGTTGAGCAAAGAAGTTTTGGGGTCTTTGCCCATGCGTACGCCGCCCATCTCGTGGATGTCCAGGCCTGGAGCCTTATTCGGATTATCGTGGGTGCGGATATTGGTAAAACCCGCTGCTGTGTACATCTCCGTGAATTGCTCGTGGAAGTCTTTGATCATCTTTTCGTCGTTGTCGTCGTAAGCCACGGAGACTTTGAGCAGGGGAACACCCCAGGCATCGGTTTGTTTGTCATCGAGGGCCACGTAGTTGCTCTCCTTCGGAATGGTTTCGCCCATCATGTGAGAGCCTACGCGCCAGTTGCCGAATTTCCGGTTGGACAAGCTGTTTTTCAAGTCCTCCCCTATTCCCGAAGTATCGTTGTAGGTCATGCGACTGGCGCTGAACCCGGCGGCGTACCCGCGCAAAAAGTCGGTTTCCTGTTTGAACACGTTGCGGAAACGCGGGATGTAGCTGCCATTGGGGCGACTGCCCGCCGTAGTGCTGTCCAGCATGCCTTCGTATTCGGCGGACATGGTGGTGCGGAAGTTGTGGAACGCGATGTATTTGCCCAAAAGCCCATTGTCGTTGCCCAAACCATTCGGGAAACGGGTGGATTTGGAGTTCAACAGAATGAGGTTGGTATTGATCGTGGCGGCGTTGACGAAGATGATTTTGGCGTAGTACTCCGTCATCTGTTTGGTGTTGGCGTCTACCACCCGTACACCCGTCGCCTTGTTTTTCTTTTCGTCAAAAATGATGGAATGCACCACCGAGTTGGGCTGCAGGGTCAATTTCCCGGTTTGTTTCGCCCAGGGAATGGTGGAGGAGTTGCTGCTGAAATACCCGCCAAAAGGACATCCGCGCTCACAGATGTTGCGGTGTTGGCATTTGCCCCGGCCCTGCTGCAAATGGATGGGTTGTGGCTGAGTCAGGTGCGCACAGCGGCCAATGATGATGGGTCGAGAGCCGTTGTATTTTTTGGCCATCGTTTGGGTGAAGTGTTTTTCCACGCAGGATTGCTCGTGTGGTGGCAAAAACTCCCCGTCGGGCAATTGGGCTAAGCCATCTTTGTTGCCGGAAATACCCGCAAAAATCTCCACATAACTGTACCAGGGGCCAATTCCGCGTAGGTGATCGGCCATTCCACCGCAAATCCATCACGGGCTGGGCCATCAAAATCGTATTGCGACCAGCGCTGCGTACCCCAGCGCCACATGAGCGATTTTCCGCCCACCTGATAACCCCGAATCCAGTCGAAGGGCTTTTCCTGGATGTAGGGATGCTCAGCATCTTTGACAAAAAAGTGAGCCGCGCTCTCAGTGAACGCGTAACAACGACTGGCGACGGGATTGGCATCCCGCATTTCTTTGGTGATTTGCCCGCCGTGTTCAAACTCCCAGGGGTTCATATTGGTGGTGGGATAATCTTTGATGTGTTCTACGTTGGGGCCGCGCTCCAGCAAGAGGGTCTTCAAGCCCTTGCCCGTCAGTTCTTTGGCTGACCATCCTCCGCTGATGCCCGAGCCAATCACAATGGCGTCGAAACTGCGCTTTTTGATGGAATCTATGGTGAGGTTAGACATTGTTTGCGTCTGATTTGGGTGAAAAAGAGTTGAAAGTTGAAAAATGGTTGAAAGTTGAGCTACTGCGCACCGATTTGCAATGCCAGCCAATGGGGTGCCTACTCCTACTCAACCACGGACCAATAAAACCCTGGCGCGATGTTGTACTTCGCAATATTGACCAGGTAATACTCGGAGTTGGTGTACCCGCGGATCGTCAGGTTTTTGACCAGGCCGATGAAAGGCTTAGTAGCCGTATCATTGCTCATTTGAAGCAATAAATCGCTGCGCTGTTTGGCGTTGCATTGCACAAAAGGTTTGTTGTTGGCTTTGAGCGCCAGCTCCTCGGTTTTTAGCAAGCCTTGTGTAAAGGTGTTTTTGGCGGTACTTTGAGTGATTTTGCCCCCGGCGTGTTGGTTTCCGGGATGAAGGTTTCCACAATTTCGGCCAATAAAATTTCATCATTGAGGGCCAATAAAGTACTGTTGCCAACGGAATCGGGTGTCCAGCTGTTTGCCCAGGCTGGAAGTGCTACCAAGCCGCCGAGAGCCACTCCGAGGCTTTTCATTGCAGCGCGTCTTTTCATGGTGTAGGTTTTTGAAGTAATAGGAACAAGTCGAAAGGAACCCTAGATATCAGGTGCGATTCTCAGGTGCTGATTCCGGAAATTACAAAAGTTCAATGGGGACAAAAAAATTCTGGGAAATTTTATACCTACTCCAAGGCCATCCATTCGCGCGCTTTCGCTTGAATCTCCGGCCAGTTTTTGATCATTTTTGCTTCCCGCAAGGCCTGATCACGCTCCGATTTGCTCATGTTCAGGTAGGTTTTGGCCAGGTCGTAAGGCGTTTTACCCTGTTCCATGGCTTCGATGTTTACACCGAGCCGATCGAGGATATAAATGGCGCCCGGCCCGGTGCCATAATACACCGACTGCCCCATCATGCCCCTGACCTCGGCTTTGGTTTCGATGGAAAACTCAAAAATGGAATAGCTGAAATGGACAGGCGCGGTGGATTGGGTAAAAAACTGCAGGTTGCCCATCGTTTCGATGTACTTGGGTGAACCCTCCATTTGTTCCTGGTACAATTCATGGTTGCGGATGAGCTGATCGGGCGTGGGGTCCAGTTCCATTTCTTTGCTGCGGATGGCCACGTATTGGCGCAAAATCTTTTTTAAATCGGAAATTTCACTGGGATAGCTGGGCAATTCTTTCATGATTTCCTGGCAAAGGATTTGGAGCTCCAATAACTCCACGGTCAGGGGGAAATTGTCAAAATCCTGTTTGGAATCGGGCACGTTCTCCCAATTGTCCTGATAGCGGTGAAACAATTCATGGGTGGAAAAAGACACTGCCCGTGAGGTGTCGCCCGAGCCTTCGGACAGGTCATCGGAATAGGCCTGGAGGTAATAGTTGTTGCCCGCGATGTCGAAAGTAAATTCAAAGGTGCCATTGCCATCGGGGCCGAAGACGAGATCGTAGGCCTCTTTCATGTGCAGGTCGTAGCGGTAAATCGCCAGCCCTTTGCCTTCGTTGGCATCCAGTCGGATCGCTCCTTTGGGTGGAGTTGGCGGATTGATCACAAAGGCGCGGTCGGGACCCTTTTCGGTAAAATGCACGAGGTATTGGCGGTAGCTGTTATAGACATATCCCTTCCAGATTTCGTCTTTGGCATAGATGTCGCCCAGTCCCTTGATGTGGCTGAAGAGGAGTTCATCCACGGGTTCGGCGAGGTCGGTACTGCTGACTGCTGCGTCGGATTGGCTGCACTTTTCGGCACTGCTCAGGATGCTGGCACTAAAAAACAGGAATAAAATAAAGCTGAACGGGTTTGATTTGGCGTGGGTCATGTGGCGAATTTTATTGAAATGTACAGGAATTTTGGATAAGGGGCAATAAAAAAATAAGGGCTCCCTTTGCCAAAGGATTAGATGAGTAAACGTTTCATTTTAAGTGTCTTATCTAATCCTTTGGCTCAGGAAAAATGAGCACTTATTTTTGCCCCACTACTAAGGTTCAAGCCAGTGTATGCGGCAATCTTGTACCTTTAACCGCGCATTAACTTATTGCGAATAAATGCTTCGAATTATGAATTCCTTTTTCTCAACTACACAATTTTACCGAGAAAACATCCTGGCCATTTTACGCATCATCATTGGCTTACTCTTGATCTATCACGGCTACGAGGTTTTTGATGCTACCACGATGAAAGGTTATCTGGAATGGGATGATTTTAAAAGCCCCTTGGGTGCCTTCTTAGTCTATGCTGGAAAGGGGGCAGAATTTGTAGCAGGTGTTCTACTTACCTTAGGATTTTTAACCTGGTGGGGCGCTGATTTGTATTGGAACACTAGCCTACATCACCTTTTTTGTCGGGCATGGCAAGTTCTGGTATGAAGACCAACATCCGTTTATGTTTGTGCTGTTTGGGGCGTTGTTTTTTTTACGGGGCCAGGAAAATGGAGTTTGGATGGGCTGCTGTTTCCGAACAAAAATAGTCGAAAATCACGCTCAAAAGCGCAAAAGCATGGCTGGCATGATGTATTTTTAGGGATCATCTTCCCCAAAATCGATTGAACATGACAAGCCTAAAGTTTTTTTCCCGTAGCCTTACCATTTCCCTATTGGTTTGCTACGCACTCAGTCATTCGATTGACCTCAAAGCCCAAACCTATTCCTTCAACTGGCAAGAGCTCCAACTGATCTGGCCAGTCCGCTTTGACCCAAGTGTCCTACCCATTTATGCCAACAGCAACCCCTACCTCTATCCGCTGCGCTATACTCTGCTAAAAACCGATGATACTGACTACAAAGGAGGTGCCGGAGGGCACCAATGGCATCGACATTGGCTTGAATTCCCCTTTCGACCAACTGACAATAACGGAGCGAAAATTTACGCGGCCGCTAAAGGGGTTTTAGTCGCCTACCGCGATGGCATACCTGACCGCACTACGGGTGGCATCCCTGGGATAAAATCATCCCTGCCGATAAAGTGACTGTAACCAACCTCGCTCCCACCCACACGGGCTTCAACATTCAAACTACTCCAGATGGCAGCGGCAATGTGGTTTATTTACAACACGACAATGGGTTTGTGACTCAGTATGCACATATGAAACAAGGGCTAGCTGTCTTGGAAAAAAATACAAACTTGGCGATGTCATTCCCAAGGTGCTGCTCGGTGTAATGGCCAGTTCGGGGGCTTCGAGGTGGATCGCACTCCATTTTGGGGTTTATTCAGGGCCTCAATCTACCAAAGCTGGGGTGACCATCCCCAGCAGCAACCGCAGTCTTCAAGGGGTTATTTGGCTACACCCTGGGGTTATTTTGTTTGCCCTTTTATGAAGAAACGGTGCAAGGCAAAGTCAAAACATGTGGAAAGGCCTTATCCTGAAGTGTACAAACCCCGGAAAGTCGAAATCTGGAAGTCATTGACCTGGCACTGGCTGCCACTCTTTTAACTCCACCACTCCGCCCCCAACGTCAGTGCGGTGCCCCAGGGTTATCCGCTTTACGTTGCGCCCACCATTTCAGGTGCAAAGGGAACCTATACCATTCAAATCAAATCGAATACCGAGACCATCAGTTTTGGCAATGGTACGGATACCTTAAAGCTGGAGTTGTGTTCAATCCCGGCCAAACCATAAGTTCTAGCAATGGCAATTTTTACGCCTCCAACCCAACGGGCAACTAGGGATATGGGATCGGGCAGTGCCAACCCACGTTGGACAAGCACGCCCCCAAGTCTACCATCCCCAATGCCCAATACTACCTGCGTGCTTGAATACAACGGGTTCCCTTGTGTGTATGGTGAAACGCCCAGTCCAGGATTCCGTGATTTGGTGCAGTTGACCTGACCTGGGGACGGGTACTTTTTATGCCTTACTGCAATCAGATGGCAATTTTTGTGCAAAAACCCACGGGAGTACCGCTGGTGCTCCTTTTCGAATTCCAACGACCGGGCTTTGACCTCCAACATTACCCAATTGAAAGACCTCCCAGTGGGTGAATACACCTTGAGTGTTTTTCGGCAGGTGCCTGGGGATCTTGCACCAGTGCTGCGTGCCCAATCCAGTTTCAGTATTTTTCAAGGTGCCAAGTTGGAAAAATCAACCTTACAAACCAGTTCTGATAATGCTAGTGGCCGGCCAATTGACGGCGGGAGATTTTTATAGTGCTTCGAATACAGTGGATAAACAAACTCAATTCACCGTTTAGTTGCCTAAACCAGCTCCACCACGACCGCTGCCCCAGTTTGCCATTCTCTCCGTGCCCATAACAGGCATCACGGGCCTCAACCCTTTGATGGCCAATGGGGTGCCAGTATGCAATTAAAAGCCAGTGTGAATGGCAAACCAATCGCGGCTTTTAGTCCGGTTACAACAGTGAATGCGGTAGCCAAAGCAGTCATTTTTCCCAAGCGAACTCTTCAATCCTGGAACTTACGACACGCCGCCTGGCCAGTCAATGGTTTACCGATCACCATTACCTGAGGTACCACAATTACAACAAACAAAGCGACTACCTGAGTTTTGGGGCGGTCACCATCATATATTACCAAACGACTACGACTAGCCTGCTCGAATTGGATCCGACCTTGATCCATGACGTCCAACTTTTCCCCAATCCAACGGCTGAAACAGGTTGCAAGTAGCCTTTTCCTGGCTGAGTCCACGGATGTTCAAGTGGCAGTTTACGACCTGTTAGGCGTTTGCACACCCGGCAAGCAAAAAGATGGCGGCGGGCAAACAACAAATTCCGCTGAATGTGCAGCCATTGCCTGTAGGAATTTTTTGGGTACAGGTGCGGGCTGGAGAAAGTAAGGTGGTACAAAACTGGTACTGGAGCGATAGTGGCAAGGGCATTAACCGTTTTGTCTGATTTCTTCTACCTTTGTAGTGGGGCAAAAAATGATTGTTCATTTTTCTTAAGCCACAGGATTAGCTAAGACACTTGAAATGAACCGTTTACTCGCGCTAATCCTTTGGCAAAATGAACACTTCTTTTTTATCGCCCTTTTGCGCCCGAAACAAAAAACACATGCAGCTGATCGATACCCACGCTCACCTTTATTCCGAAGAATTCAACGAAGATCGTGCGATGATTCAACGCGCACTAGAGGCAGGCGTCACCAGGATGTATTTACCCAATATCGACAGTAGTTCGATTGAGGGTATGCTGGCTCTGGAAGCGCAATATCCCGGGCAATGCCTGGCCATGATGGGCCTGCACCCTTGTTACGTAAAGGACAATTACCAGGAAGAATTGGCACTGGTCAAATCCTGGTTGGAAAAACGCAGCTTCCGGCAATTGGCGAGATTGGCATTGACTTGTACTGGGACAAAACCCACGTCAAAGAACAAGAGGAGGCCTTTTTGACCCAGGTGGAATGGGCCCAAACAATATGACCTACCACCATCGTGATCCACTCCCGCGAGTCGATGGATTTGATTTGGAACTCTTGCGGCCGTTCGCCACGCCCGCCTGCGGGTATCTTCCATTGTTTTCAGGCTCAGTGCCAACAAGCGGAAGCGGCCATCAGAAGTCGGGGTTTTCTGCTAGGCATCGGCGGGGTGTTGACTTTTAAAAAATCAGGTCTGGATGCCGTATTGAGTGAAATCGAGCTGCAACACTGGTTTGGAAACCGACGCACCTACCTCGCCACCTTCCGGGGCAAACGCAACACGAAAGCAGTTACGTATTGAAGATAGCGGAAAAAATTGGCGGAGGTCAAAGGGATGAGCACGAGCGAAGTAGCGACCATCACCACCCAAAACGCCTTGCAGCTTTTTGGAACTTTATAAAAAAATCTGCGTTTTTGTTGATAAAACCGTTTGTAGGCTGTAAATTTGCCGCACTTTAGTAAAGCACTACCCAGAGAGGTGCTCGAGTGGTTTCAAGAGGTACGCCTGGAAGCGTATATACCGCAAGGTATCGGGTTCGAATCTCTTCCTCTCTGCGAAGAAAGAGCCGATTCGTCAAATTTGTTGAATCGGCTCGCCGTTTCGCGCCGCCAAGGCTTATTCTTTAAATGTACCAAACCCGTCCAATTTTCCAGTGCCATTGTCAAAAATTATGCCGTAAGGGCGCCTCTGCATCGTACGGGCAAAACCGTTAATCGATCATGCGCCAACCGCCGAGGGCATGAAGTGATTTCGCCCGCGCCGAGGTGTACCCAATCCGTCCATTTACCCGCGCTATCGTCGTAATACTTGTGGGTAGGGTATTGTGCATGGTGCGGGCAAAAACGGTAAGTCGATTGTTGGCCAACACTACCGCAGCAGGGGAAGAACCGATTCCACCTGTGCCAAGATGAATCCAATCCGTCCATTTCCCGGCACCAGCGTCATAAAACTTATGGGTAAGTGCCATGCATCAGTGCGGGCAAAAACAACCAAGCGGCCATTGTAACTACCGCTGACGGTGCTGAACTGATTTCAGCCCGCTGAGATGTACCCAATCCGACCATTTTGCAGCGCCATTGTGGCAAAATTTATGAGTAAGCGTACCGTGCATGGTGCGGGCGAAAACAACCAATCTACCATCCGCAAAGACAGCGGAGGGCGCAGAACTGATTTCACCCGCGCCGAGGTGTACCCAATCCGACCATTTTCCGGCCTGATTGTCGTAGAATTTGTGGGTAAGTGTCCGGTGTGCCGTGCGGGCAAAAACCACCAGGCGGCCATTGGCCACCACCGCAGACGGCGCTGAACTGATTGCTCCAGTCCCTAGATCAATCCAGTTTGTCCAGGCAGAGCCATCCCAAAACCGATGGGTCAAGGTGCCAGCATTATTGCGTTTAAAAACGGTCAGGCGTTGATCAGCCATCAAGCAAGAACAAGCATGAGGCTGTATTCTCTTGTGCCATCAAAGCGCTCAAAAAAGGAGCGATAAAAAAATGCATGGATGCAATTTGTTTTTCATACCAATGGGTTGTTTAAAGTGGGTTAATGATGGATTATAATTCGTTTTGTACTGCGGATTGCCCCGTTTGCGGAAACAAAATAGAGGTTAGCCCGCCGGGAGCTTTTCGGCCTGAAAATTCAGTTCATGTTCCCCTGCAGTTTGGGTTTGTGCTGGCAAAGGAGTAGCCGTCAACTGTCCGGTGGCACTGTATACTTAACGAAGTGGTTTGGCTAGTGTAGAGGCTGTACCTGATTTTGGTACTTGCCAGTGAAAGGGTTCGGAAATACCTCCAGGTTTTCTGGTGCGAGATCAACATCATTGGTAGCAACCAAGGTGGATCTAACAAAACAAGGATCGATAATGCCTTTGAATACGCTACCATTGCTGACGCTAAAACCTGGCAACAGTGAAATAGCGTTCGCTGCCTCAAACCGCACATAGGCATTTCGACCTTGGCGCTAGCCAAGATTTT